>DASZXK010000182.1:0-8134 GCA_035545855.1 Polyangiaceae bacterium | reverse complement strand
CCAGACCTACCTGGACGACTTCACGTGGGCGGGCAGGCAGCCCGACGACACGACCGCCTGGATCTTGGGCGGAAGCATCAGCGCGACGTTCTAGGACGGATACGCTCGCGGGGACGTGGAACGGCTGGACCAATCGGGGGGGATTAGTTTGTATACAAACTGTCCTTGCGCGGAGATACCCCCTCGCGCCTGGCGGGCTGCGAACTATTCCTTGGTTCCGCGGAGGCCGTGTTTGCGGGCGAGGTCGTAGAGGTACTTGCGGTCCATCTTCGCTTCGCGGGCGGCGGCGCTGATGTTGCCGTCGTGGCGGCCGAGGAGCCAGGAGACGTAGCCGAGCTCGAACTCGGACTCGAACGTCGCGCGGATCTCGCGGTAGCTCTTCACCGGGTCGAACGACGCGGACGCGCGGGACGCGCCGAGCGCGACGGGGAGATCCACGAGGCGGAGCTCGTGATCTCCGGTGGCGGCTGCGACGTAGAGGGCGCGGTCGAGGACGTTCCGGAGCTCGCGCACGTTTCCCGGCCAGTCGTGCGCCGCGAGCGCGCTCTTCGTCTCGGGGCCGAGGGTCACGCTCTGGAGCCGGGGGTCCCTCTTCTTCGCCAATTCGAGGAAGTGATCCACGAGGGCAGGGACGTCTTCCCGGCGGACGCGGAGCGGTGGGATCGTGATGGGGACGACGGCGAGGCGGAAGTAGAGATCCTCCCGGAATTTCCCGCGTTCGACCTCTTCCCGGAGGTTCCGCTTCGTGGCCGCGACGATGCGCGCTTCGCTCCGCTGCGGGCGATTTCCGCCGACGCGCCGGAACTCGCCGGATTCGAGGACCCGGAGGAGCTTGGGCTGCACTTCGAGCGGGAGCTCGCCGACCTCGTCCAGGAACAGCGTGCCCTTGCCGGCCGTCTCGAAGGCTCCCGCGCGGGTGGCGATCGCTCCGGTGAACGCGCCGCGCTCGTGCCCGAAGAGCTCGCTCTCTATGAGGTTATAGCTGACCGCTCCGCAGTCCACGACAACGAACGGCTGCGATTTGCGGCCGCTGGCTGAGTGGATGCCTCGCGCGACGACGTCCTTGCCCGTCCCGGTCTCGCCCTCGAGGAGCACCGTCGCGTCGGCGTCGGCGATGCGCTCGAGCACGCCGAAGATCTGCCTCATCGCGAGGCTCGGGCCGACGGCCTCGCCGAAGCGCGATTTTTCGCTCGGCATGACGGAGACGCGCCGAGCGTCCGCGCGGAGGAGGAGCTCCACGTCGCCGACGGTGAGCGTCGCGCCGGGCTCGAGCGTCGCTTCGGTCACCTTGGAGCGGCCGATGCGCGTCTGGTTCGTCGAACCGAGATCCTTCACCACGAGCCCGCGCGCCGTGCGGAAGATCTCGCAGTGATGGCGGGACACCGTGTCGTCGGGGAGGACGAGGTCGTTGTCCGAAGATTTTCCGATGCGGAGCCGGTCGCCGACCTTCGCTTGCTGACCCCGCGCGCCGCCGGTGACGACGACGAGGACGAGCTCCGTCGGTAGCGCGACTCCAGCGCTCTCCGCGCGTGTCGATATCTCGGTGTGACCGGGCTGGCTCAAGGGTCGGACCCTTTCCAGAATACTCCTACTTCGGGGAAGGTGCGGATCTCCCCTGAGGAGTCGCCGGAACCGGTTTCGGAACCGCACCTCCCGACTTGGCCGGAGCGGGGGTTTGCGTCGGGGAAGGGGCGCTCGGCGGGGGGACGGCGCTCGGGGCCGCGCTCGCGGACGGGCCGGGACGCGGCGAAAATCGGTTCTGGTTGAACAGGCGCACGAGGTGCACGAGGTTCGTCACCGTCTCGGCGGGAAGACCGGCGGGCGGCATCCGGCCGCGGCCCTTCGTGATGGCCTCGGCGATCTGGTCGTCCGTGACGGAGGCCTGCCATGCCGGGTCCGACAGGTCGCGGGCTTTCACCATGGGTCCCTGCGGTCCGTCTCCGCGCCCGAGCTGGCCATGGCACGACGCGCAGCTCCGACGGTACGCGGCGATGGTCACCTCTTCGAGACCGGGGAGCGGCGCCTCCGCGGAGCCCGTCACTCGCGGCGCAGATGGTTCGTTCGGGTCGTTCGACTCCGTCTGGTGCTTGTGGTCCGCGGGCGTCCACTCGCGGAGATCCGACGGGGAACGATTGCAGCCCAGAGCGAGCGCCGCGGCGAGGGCGAAACGAGCCGGAGAGAGGCGGCGCATGGCTGACGTCGGCGCGGAAATTGGCACGGGCCGACGACTTTGTCATCGGCCCGTTCGGGGTACGGGGGACCTTTCGCCCCCCGCTGCCTAGGTCACTTGACCTCGGTCCCGCCGCCCAGCGGATCCTGGCCCAGGTACTTCTCGGGGTTCCCCTTCCGATCGTACGTCTGAGCGATGTGGAACTCGGTCCGGCGGTTCTGCGCCTTGCCCTCTTCCGTGGTGTTCGGAGCGATGGGCTTGGTCTGGCCGAAACCGACGGCGATGAGCCGCTTCTCGTCGATCTTGTGATCCACGAGCCACTTCTTGATCGTGAGCGCCCGCTGCTGCGAGAGCTGCATGTTGTGCTCGGGCGTGCCCTGGTTGTCGGTGTGGCCCTCGATGCGGACCGAGTAGATCTTCTTGTCGTTGTCGACGAGGAACTGGCGGAGTTGCTCGAGGACGACCTCGCTCCCGGAATCCGGCTTCAGCGTCGCCTTGTCCGTGTCGAACACGATGTTGCCGGGGAGGCGGATCGCGCCGTTCTTCGACTCGACCTTGCCCTTCGGGGCATCCGGCGGCTTCGCGGGTTCCGGAACGGGCGCCGGGGTCGGAGCAGGCGCCGGCGCGGGCGTCGGAGCCGGGGCAGGCGTCGGAGCCGGAGCGGGTGCCGGCGCGGGGGCGGGCTTCGCGGGCTCCGGGTTGCCGGCCTGCATCTGGACGTGGCAGCCCGGCTGGGTCGCCGCGAGCACGAGAACGCTGATGGCGAAAGCACTCTTGCGAATCATTGTGGGAAGTCCTCCTGAAGCCGGTTCCCGGGTTTTTCCGGGGGGAGCCGCACCTCCAAGCAAACCGCACCGGTATCCAAGCCGCGCCGCGAGTGCAAGCCCCGGGCGCGCCTTTTCGACCGGGCTACGAGGCCTTCGACGGTGCACGCCGCGGATTTCTTCAACGGAACGGACTCTCGCCGCCGGATCCGCCCTTTCACTCCACTTCAAGAAGCGTTAACTCCGAGGTTCGTTGGCCGAGTTCGTCCACCTCCACGTTCACTCCCAGTACTCGTTCCTCGTCAGCACGGTGAAGCTCGGGGAGCTTCCCACACAGGTGAAGTCCAGAGGGATGAGCGCGGTCGCCCTGACGGACCTCGGCAACATGTTCGGGGCGCTGAAGCACTGGAAGGCGTGCAAGGCAGCCGGTGTACGCCCCATCGTCGGCTGCGAGGTCTCCGTCGCGCGGACGAAGGGAGCGCACGCCGATCACCTCGTGCTCCTCGCCGCGAGCGCCGAGGGCTACAAGAACCTCATCCAGCTCGTCTCCGCGTCCGCCGCCACGACGGAGGCCGAGGGCGCCGTCACGCTGGAGGACGTCGCGGCCCGGGCGAAGGGGCTCGTCGCCCTCACCGGGTGCCTCGGCGGCATCGCGCCGCAGGCGGTCTGTCAGCACGGGGCCGAGGCCGGGGAGAAGACGCTCGGCGAGCTGAAACAAATATTCGATCCGGGCTCGGTCTTCGTCGAGCTCCAGGATCACGGGCTACCCGAGCAGCGGGTCGTGAACGATCTGCTCTCGCGCGCTGCGGCGCGCCTGGATCTACCCGTCGTCGCGACGAACAACGTCCAGTTCCTGAACCACGAGGACGGGGACGCGCAGCTCTACCTCGAGTGCATCCGCCTGAACCGGAAGTACGAAGAGTCGAAGCGGTACCACCACGGCCATTTCGAGATGTACCTGAAGACCGCCGAGCAGATGGCGCAGATCTTCGGCGAGGGCTCGGCCGCGCTCTCGAACACGCTTCGCGTCGCGGAGATGTGCCAGGGCTTCCAGATGGAGCTCGGGAAGACGATGCTCCCGCACTTCCCGGTCCCCCCCGAGTACGACGTCGACGGCTACTTCCGTCACGTCTCGCGCGAGGGGCTCGAGCAGCGGTTCAAGGAGTTCTCGGAGCTCGGGCGCTCCGTGGACATCGAGAACTACCGGAGGCGGCTCGAACGGGAGCTCGACGTCATCGTCGGGATGAAGTTCCCGGGGTACTTCCTCATCGTCTGGGATTTCATCCGCGAGGCGAAATCCCGCGGAATTCCGGTCGGTCCGGGCCGCGGCTCGGGCGCCGGCTCGCTCGTCGCGTTCGCGCTCGGCATCACGAGCATCGACCCGATACCGTACAACCTGCTGTTCGAGCGCTTCCTGAACCCGGAGCGCGTGAGCATGCCGGATTTCGACATCGACTTCTGCATGTCGCGACGGGACGAGGTCATCTCCTACGTCGCCCAGAAGTACGGGAGCACGAGCGTCGGTCAGATCGCGACGTTCCAGAACCTGAAAGCGCGGAGCGTCATCAAGGACGTCGCGCGCGCGATGGGCATCTCTCCGCCGGACGCGCAGCGGATCGCGAGCCTCGTGCCCGATCTCGGGCAGGGGAAGACGGCGACCATCGATCAGGCGCTCGAGCTCGAACCCAAGCTGAAGGCACAGAAGGAAGCCGATCCGCGCATCGCGACGCTCCTCGAGCAAGCGAAGAAGCTCGAGGGGCTCACGCGCCATGCCGGCATGCACGCGGCCGGCGTCGTCATCAGCGAGGGCCCGCTGGACACGCACGTGCCGTGCTTCACGAACGCGAGCACCATCGTCACCCAGTACGACAAGGACGACGTCGAGGCCGCGGGGCTCGTCAAGTTCGACTTCCTCGGGCTGAAGACGCTCACCGTCATCGACATCGCCGAGCGCCTCGTGAACGCGCGCCCGGACCGGAAGGACCGGCCCCTCAAGATCGACGCGATCCCGCTCGACGATCGAGACACGTACGCGCTCGTGTCGAGCGGCGACACGACGGGCGTCTTCCAGCTCGAATCGAGCGGCATGCAGCAGCTCCTCCGCGGTCTGAAGCCGGACTGCTTCGAGGACATCATCGCCGCCGTCGCGCTCTACCGTCCGGGTCCGCTCGGCACGGGAATGATCGACGACTTCATCGGCGGAAAGCACGGCCGGAAGCCCATCCGGAAGCTCCACGACCTCGTGGATCCGGTCCTCGCGCCGACCTATGGCGTGCCCGTCTACCAGGAGCAGGTGATGCAGATCGCGCAGTACCTCTCCGGGTACACGCTCGGCGGCGCCGATCTCCTCCGCCGCGCCATGGGCAAGAAGAAGGCGGAGGAGATGCAGAAGCAGCAGGCCGCCTTCGTCGAGGGCGCCAAGAAGAACGGCGTCAGCGAGGAGCAGGCCGTCGCGATCTTCAAGGAAGTGGAGGGCTTCGCTTCCTACGGCTTCAACAAGAGCCACTCCGCGGCGTACGCGCTCGTCACCTATCAGACGGCGTACCTGAAGGCGCACTACCCCACGGAATTTTTCGCGGCGCTCCTCACGGCGGACAAGGACAAGATCGAGAAGGTCGTCCGCACGATCGCCGAAGCGCGGAACTGGGGCGTGAGCGTGCTCCCGCCCGACGTGAACCTCTCCGACATCGACTTCACGGTCGTGTACGGATCGCCCGAAGGGAAAGGCCCACCGCGCGGCCCGGGGCGCATCAAGGACCGGTACGTCCCTCAGATCCGGTTCGGCCTCGGCGCCGTGCGCGGGCTCGGCGAAGCGGCGCTCGAGACGGTGTTCGAGGCACGGACCGCGGGCGGTCCGTTCTCGGATCTATTCGACTTCGCCGTCCGCGTGGACGCGAAGCGCCTGAACAAGGGCGTCCTCGAAGCGCTCGTCCAGTGCGGGGCGTTCGACGCCGTCCTCGGGCCGATGGGGATCTCCCGGGCGCGAGCCTACGCCGCGGTGGACCGCGCGCTCGAGCGCTCCCGGAGCGCGTCGCGGGACAGGGAGCGCGGTCAGACGAACCTGTTCGGCCTCTTCGACGCCGCGCCGAAGGCGGACAAGAACGGCGCGCCCGCGCGCGGGCTCGACGACTACCCCGACGTCGAGCAGTGGGACCGCGTGGCGCTCCTCGGTCGCGAGAAGCAGGCCCTCGGCTGCTACGTCTCCGGGCACCCGCTGAAGCGCTACGGGGACAAGCTCGGGCGCATCGGCGCCGTCCCTGCCGGCAAGGTCAGCGACCAGCAGGCGTGGACGGTCGTGACCGTGGCCGGGATGGTCGAAAACTACCAGGAGCGGCTCTTCAAGGGCGGCTCCGGCGGCAAGGCGGCCTTCTTCGAGATCGAGGACATGACCGGTCGAGTGAAGGCGAAGGTCCGGAGCGAGCGCATCGACATGTACGGGCCGATGCTCTCGAGCGGGGAGCCGGTGCTCGTCACGGGGAAGGTGAGTTTCCCCATCACGGACGAGCCCGACGACGAGGCCGAGCCCACGCTCCTCGTGGACGCCGTGGAGTCTCTGTCGGATGCCGTGCGCAAATCCACCCGCGGCATGGTGATCCATCTGGACGCCGAGGGAACGCGGCCGGAGCAGCTTCGCAGCCTGAAGTCGCTGCTCTCGGAGTCCCCGGGGCCCTGTCCGGTGGAGCTCGTCCTCGCGCTTCCGGAAGGAGCGCGGGCCGTGCTCGCGCTGGACGGAACCCGCATCGATCCGAGCGACGTCGTTCTCGCGGGCCTCGAGCGCCTGTTCGGCGAAACCGTCGCCGAACTCCGCTGACCCGCGCGCGGCGTGGTATCGTACGCGGTCGTGAAAGAAGCGCGGGACGAGCTGGTCCGGATCGATCCGAGCGGCGTCGCTCACCCCATCGGTGGCGTCGCGAGCCAGCGCATGCGCACCCGCGCGGGCGCGTTCCGCCTGCTCCCCGCGCCCGATCACGTCGTCTTCATGCGCTACACCGGCGAGGACGGCCGGAGGGACGCGGAAGACGGCGCCATCGTCCGACTCGCCGGGGAAATCACGACCCCGGGCGCCATGTGCGACGTCTTCGCGCTCCTCGGCCAGACGGGCTGGAAGGGCGAGCTCTGCGTGCTCGACGGGGACGCGGTGCGCTCCGTGTTCTTCGAGCAAGGGAACGTCGTCGGCGCGCAGACGAACGTGGAAGCCGAGCGCATCGGCATGGTGCTCTACAAATTCGGCGCCATCACGATGGAGCAGCACGAGGCCATCATGGCCAAGGTGAACGCGGGCGCCCGCTACGGAAGCGCCGCGGCCGAGCTCGGCATCGTCACTCCCGAGCAGGTCTACCAGTACCTCGGCCGGCAGATCGACGAGGTCGTCTACGCGACGCTCGTCGTCGGGGACGGCACCTTCTTCTTCCTGGACGGCTTCGACGCCCCGCGCCTCGTCGCGCACCACGTCGTGAGCGCCAATGCCCTCCTCATGGACGCGGTCACGCGCATGGACGAGATGCGCTACTTCCGGGAGAAGATCCCCTCGTCCGACCACATCCCGGTCCGGGTCGCGGCGGAGGGCCCGGAGGAATTCAAGGTCACCTTCGACGCGATAGACGGCTCGCACTCCGTCGAAGCGCTCGGTCGCATCACCGGTCGCGGCGAGTTCGAGACGACGAAAGACGTCTATGCGCTCCTCGCGTCGAAGCACGTCCTCCTCCACCCCCCGAAGCTCGACGGCGGCCTCGCGGCGTTCGTGGAGACGGCGAACGAGGCGCTCCGGTACCTCCACCAGCAGGCGGAGCAGTTCCAGATCGCGGACGATCTCCGGAACGGCCTGTCTTCGTTCGCCGTCGGCGCCGGCGTCTACGACATCCTCTTCCGGGGAGCCGGCCCGGACGCCGCCGGAGCGCTCCTCGCCGAGCGCGTCGCGGAGAACGCCGCCCTCCTCGCGCACGGGGAAGACCCGGAGCGCATCCTGAAGCAGATGCTCTTCGACTACGTCGGGTTCGCGGTCTTCAGCGCCGGCAGCATCCTCGGTCCAGAGAAGGAAGCGGAGCTCGCGACGAAGGTGGGCTCCATCACGTCCCGGCTCCAGCCCTGAGGCACGGTCGGACGATCGCGGTGGTATCGGGCCGGGAATTTCGCTAGATCGCCGCCCCAGGGCCGATAGCTCAGTTGGTTAGAGCTGCGGATTTTTAATCCGTAGGTCCCG
>DASZXK010000181.1:0-13050 GCA_035545855.1 Polyangiaceae bacterium | reverse complement strand
CGCCGCGCCGCCGCTTCCGGGGGATGCGCCGCCGTTCCCGCCCGTCGCGCCGCGCCCGCCCGAGCCGCCCTGGCCGGCAGCTCCGCCGCTCGGGGCGCCGCCGGTGGCACCCCCGTCCGGTCCGAGCGGAGCCGTTGCCCCGCCGCTCCCGGAGGACGAGCAGCCCAGGGCGAGACAGCCGAGCAGCAAGAACGACGATCCCCGCATGCTCGGAGGGTACTCGATTTGCCGGTCCGCCCGCAGGGCACTTGAGTCCGCCCGCTCCGCCGTCGGAGACTCGGGCGTATCGTGGCCGCAAACCCGACACGCGTTCGCTTCGTGTTCTCGGCGGCGCTGCTCACGTCGGTCGTGGTCGGCGGCGGGTTCCTGTTCTGGCTCCTGGAAGGGCCGGCGTACTCGCTCTTCGACTCGATCTATTTCGCGCTCATCACGGTCTCGACGGTCGGGTACAGCGAGCTCCCGCGCATGGACCTCCACCCGACGGCGCGCATCGTCGTGATGGGGATGATCGTCACGGGCGTGGCGGTCGTCGCTCTGTTCCAGTCGTCGCTGACGGCCGTGCTGATCGAAGGACTCATCGGAAAGGCGATTCGGAGGAGACGGATGGAACGACGCATCAAGGCCCTCTCGGGTCACACCATCGTCGCCGGGTGCGGACGGACGGGACGGTTCGTGATCCACGAGCTCGCGACGAGCAAGCTCCCGTTCGTCGTCGTCGACCGGGACGGCGAGGCGCTCCAGAAGCTCAGCGACGAGGAACACGGCGGAGAACTCGCGTACGTCGTCGGAGACGCCACCGACGACCACTCTCTCGTCGAGGCGGGCGTCGAGCGCGCGGCGGGACTCGTCACCGCGCTCGCCGACGATCCGGACAACGTCTTCGTCACGATCTCGGCGCGCTCCTTGAACCCGAAGATCCGGATCGTCGCGAAGGCCGTGACGCTCGGGAGCGAGGGGAAGCTCGCCCGCGCAGGCGCGAACGCGATGGTGAGCCCGCACCGCATCGGCGGCCTCCGGCTGGTCACCGAGCTCCTCCGGCCGCACACCGCCGAGTTCCTGGATTCGATGATGCGAGGAACCGGCGAGGGCCAGCTCCGGTTCGACGACGTGGAGGTGCGGCACGGGACCCGCTTCGAGGGGCAGACGCTCCGCGAGGCCCCGATCCGCGAGGAGGCGAACGTGCTCATCGTCGCCATCCGCGGGAAAGACGGTCGGTTCGTCTACAACCCGCCGGCGGATTCCAAGATCCAGAGCGGCTCGTACATCGTGGTGCTCGGCACGCAGGACGGTGTGAAGCGTCTCCGCGAGATGATGGGCGGGGCGTGACGCTCGTGGAGCGGCGGGCGCTCCACGGCGCCGGCACGCCTCGCCGGACGGTGGACATGGCCCGGGCCGTCGAGGTAGTGGTTTCCTCGAGGAATGGAGCCCCTCACGCGCGACGAGAGGAGGACGGCGCTGCTCGCCGTGGCGCTCACGATCCTGCCCGTCGCGCTCGATCTGTGTCACGGGCGGCCGGAACGGCGGATGTTTTCGCTCCTCGCCGCGGACACGTTCTACTACCTGACCGTCGCGCGCCACGTCGTGGTCGACGGGATCGTCTCCTTCGACGGTGAGCATCCGACGAACGGGTTCCACCCGCTCTGGCAGGCGATCACCGTCGTGGTGGCGTTCCTCGTGCACGCGTTCCGGGCGAACGAGGCGTGGATCCCGGGACTTTCCGTCGTCCTCGGGCTCGCACTGGTCGGGGCGGCTTCCTGGTTCTCGTGCCTCGCTTGCAAGCTCGCCGTCGGGTTCCTTCCGGAGGTCGTTCTTCTCCTCCCGCTCGGCGCAAGCACCGTCCTTCAGGACGCGGCGCTCTACTCCGGCTGGAGGACGCTCGGACGAGCGTCGACCACGCTCTGGGGCGCGGTCAACGGAATGGAGTCTGCGGCCGTCCTCGCGGCGTTCGCCGTCTGCGCGTGGGCCCATTTCCGCGCGCCGCGAACCCGCGCGGGCGCGCTCGGGTTCGGCGTGGCGCTCGCCGCGCTCACCTTCGCTCGGCTGGACCACGTGTTCTTCGCGCTCTTCCTCGGAGGGTCGCTCCTCGCGGGGCCGACCGCCGAACGTCGTTTCGCCGCGATCGCGCTCGCCGTGCTGTCGGGCCTGGTCGGCGTGTACCTCGCGCTGAACCGCTTCTACTGCGGCATGTTTCTTCCCATCAGCGGCGAGATCAAATCGACGTTCCCCCACGTCGCCACGACGAACGGCTCGCTCCTCGCCTCGCTCGTCCTGTCCCCCCGCCGCGTGCCATGGACGCACGCTCACCGGGGTCTCCAGATGCTCCTTCCGGCGCTCGTGGCGCTCGGCGTCGTGCGCGTCCTGGCACGCGACGCGACGCGGCCTTCGCCGGACGGCGTCTCCGCGCCGCGGCGGTTCCTCGGGGCGACGGCGCTCGGAGTCCTGACCCTCGCCGCATACGATTTCCTGTACGTCCCGCGCACGACCCAGGGCCACTGGTACTTCCCGGTCTCCTCCGCGTTCGTGTCGATGGCGGCGCTCGCGGCGTGGGTGCGCTTCGTGCCGGGAGGAAGGGCGCCTCCGGTCCGCGCGTCGGGCATTCGCCAGGCGATCGCGTGCAGCCTCGTGATCGCCGGATACCTGCTCGTCGCTTCCATCGGAACGGACGAGGGGCTCGCCGCGTTCTACTTCGACGAGGCCCCGAAGATCCGCGATTTCTACCGCGGGAAGACCGTCAAGATGGTCGAGTTCGACGACGGGATCGTCACGTTCGCGACCGGCATCCCGGCGATGTCCGGCCTCGGGCTCACGCTGGATCGCGCCGCCGTCGAGGAGAGCGGCGGCTTCGCCGCACACCGCACCGGCAAGGCCCGCATCATGGACCTCGGTGTCCGGCGCGGCTACGACCGGTTCACGGTGGTCGGCTACCCGCACGGCAAGGTGACGCCGAAGAGCTCGTCGAGCCAGATCCGCACGGCGTTCATCGGCCAGATCGCGGGACAGCTCGAGGGCTGCGACCTCGCCCTCGACTACGTGTCGGTCCCGACCAACTTCGCGATCGTCCGGGCGAGCTGCCGGCCGCCCCGCAGGAAGTAGCCTGGCTTTCTCAGGCGATCCGCGTGAGCAACGCGCCGACTCCGGGAGCCCCGGGGGCCTTCACGCGGACCGTGAAGAGCTCCTTCGGGCTTCCTTCGCGCGCGAGCGTGAACGGCGTCCCGGCGTAGAGCGTCTCCAGCACCGAGCGAAGGACCGGCTCGACCGTCTTCAGGGTCTCGTCCGTGTTCGGACCGAGCAGGCGATCGTTCACGCGGAAGAGGAGCTCTTCCCCCGAGAAGACGAGCTTCTTCGGGAGCGACTTCTCTTCCTCGAGCTTCTTCGCGGCGGCGAGCGTGCGCTTCAACGCGTCCGTCACGCAGTCCTTCGCGTCCTTCGGCGCCTCGCGCTTCCGGCTGTAGAGGAGGCCCGGACGACCGTCGGCGAAGTCCACGCAGTAGTCCGAGCCGTGACCGACCAGGAGGAGCGCGGGGCCGTTCGGGACGTGCGCGTAGTCCGTGACGTCTATCAGGAGCTCGTCGAACGCCCTCTCCCGGATCCACTGATGGAGCACGGGGACGATGGGGTCGACGTCGACCTCCTTCGGCTCCTTCACGAACACCTTGAACTGGATTTTGCGGGCTTCCATCGCGTGCTCTTCTCTCACTCCGCGGCCGGGGCCTGGCGGGCCTGGACCATGCGCTGATAGGCGGCGTACGACGCCTCGACGAAGAGCTGGGCCTCCTCGATTTTCCTCCGGGCCGTCTCTTCCGTCTCCGGGGTGCCGACGCCCTCCGCCGCGCGGAAGAACATCTGCGCGAACTTCGGGCCCACGAACGGATCGTGGAAGACCTTGGTGTCGTGCAGGTGGGTCCGGAACTCGGCAACGACTTCCTTGGCGTCGTCCCCCACGTTCGGGAACACCTCGCGGGTGAGCGCCTTCGCGGCCGTGACCATCGCCTGGAACGCCTTGTCGCCCGCGCCCTGGACGTTCTTCTCGTCCAGGAGGAGGTGGGATTCGAACACCTCGCGCTCGGCGGCGGCGATGCCCATCACGGCGAACGCGACGATCTCCCCGGCGCACTCGCCCTCGCCCTGGTCGCCGATGGTGTACTCGCGCGGGTCCCCCCAGTCCGAGTAGAACTCCGGCGCGGTCTCGTAAGACGGCACTTCCATCAGGTCTTCCAGCATGCCGCGGACGGCCTTCTTGCCGATGCGGTTCACGAAATCCTTGAAGACCTCTCCGTCCTTCTTTTCCTTCACGTAGCGGTCCTTGAGGCGCTTCACGACCTCCGGGACGCTCTTCGACGGCACGGCGCCGAGCGCGAGCCCGTACGTGCCCGCGTTGTGCTCCCACTCGCCGCCGACGACGACCTGGAAGTGCGGAACGCGACGCGAACCGACCTGACGGCTCACGCCGAGGAAGCCGATGTCCGCCACGTGGTGCTGGCCGCAGGAGTTGAAGCACCCGCTGCACTTCACGTGGAGGTTCTCCGCCGCCGGGTCCTGCACGACCGCGAGCTGCTTCCGGAGCTCGGCGGCGAGACCGCGGGAAGACGAGATGCCGAGCTTGCAGGTGTCCGTTCCCGGGCACGCGGTCACGTCCACGAGCTTGCCGGCACCGGCCTCACCGAGCCCGATCGCGACGAGGTCCTGATGGAGCGCGACGAGGTCCGCCTCGCTCACCCAGCGGAAGCAGAGGTTCTGCTCCACCGTCGCGCGCATGGTGTCCCCCGTGTACTTCCGGGCGATGTCCGCGAGCGCGCGGGCCTGATCCGCCGTCATGTCCCCGAGCGGGAGGAGCACCGTCGCGACGACGTAACCGGGCTGCTTCTGGGCGTAGACGTTCGTGCGCTTCCAGTCCTCGAACCCCTTCGGGTACGGCCCGGCGGGGAGCTTCCCGGCAGGGCGGAGCGGCTTTTCTTCCTGCGCATGCAGATCCGAGAGGAACGCGGTCCAGCGCGGATCGGGGCGTAGCTTCGTGCGCTCCTCCTTCACGAGGCGCGTGAACTCCGCGTCCCCGAGCTTCTTCACGAGGAACTTGATGCGGGCGCGGGAGCGGTTCTCCTTCTCGCCGAGGCGCGCGAACACGCGACCGACCGCCTGCATGAGCGGGAGGAGCTCCTCTTCCGGGCAGAACTCCTCGATGAGCCGCGCGGAGTACGGAACGGCGCCGAGGCCGCCGCCCACGTAGAACTCGAAGCCGCGCTTGCCGTCCTTCGTCTTGGCGATGAGGCCGAGGTCGTGGAAGTTCGAGAGGCCGCAAGCGTGGTCCTTGCAGCCGGAGAACGAGACCTTGAACTTCCGCCCGAAGTCCTGGATGTCCGGGTGACCGAGGAAATAGAACGTGAACGCGTGCGCGTAGGGCGTCACGTCGAAGGACTCGTCGCTGCACACCCCGACGTAAGGACAGGCGGTGACGTTACGGACGGAGTTCCCGCACGCCTCGCGCGTCGTGATCCCGACGGCTGCGAGGCGGCGCATGAGGTCCGGCGTGTCGTCGATGTGGACGAAGTGGAGCTGGATGTCCTGCCGCGTCGTCACGTGGAGGATCGCGTCCGAGTACTCCTCCGCGAGCTCGGCGATCACGTCGAGCTGGGCGGACGTGAGCTTGCCGTACGGGATCTTGATGCGCGTCATCCCGGGCGCGTCCCACATCGTGTTCGGACCCTTCGTGAGGTCCGTCGGGAACTTCAGCGCCTGGGACTCGAAACCGTCGTGACGCTGCCCGTTGTCGTACCGCTGGCCGTAGGCGCCGCGGCGAAGGCGTGTCTCGGCGAAGAGCTTCTCTTCGATCTTCCCCTGCTTGCGGAGAGTGATCTGTGTCTCGAAGACGTCGATCTCCTCGGCCCAGGCGGGCGGCATCTTGCCTTCGAGCTTCGACTTCCACGTGGTCGTCATCGTGAGCGCACTCCTCGCATGACAGCGGGTGAGGGAGGGAGCGGATCTATACTTAACTTTTCCGATGCGGCAAGTCGGGAATCCCGGAGACGGACTTCGGAACACCCGATGAAAGGGCCCAGAAAGCCCGCGAAATCCCGGAAAGCTTTCGTGGTACGCGCCGGTGGCCTAGATCGCCCTGCTCCCGCCATGCGCTACAGCCGAGCCCTCATCCCCACCCTCAAAGAGGCCCCCGCGGACGCCACGACCGCGAGCCACATCCTCCTCACCCGCGCGGGCTACGTCCGGCGCGTCGGCGCAGGGATCTACAGCTACCTCCCGCTCGGCCTCCGGGTGCTCTCGAACATCGAGCAGATCGTGCGCGAGGAGATGAACCGCGCCGGCGCCATCGAGGTGCTTCTCCCCGCGCTCCTCCCCGCGGAGTACCTGAAGGAGACCGGCCGCTGGGACCTCTTCGGGGACACGCTCCTCCGCCTGAAGGATCGCAAGGGCGGCGACTACCACCTCGGCCCGACGCACGAGGAGATCATCACGGACCTCGCCCGGCACGTCGTGAAGAGCTACCGGGACGTCCCGAAGAACCTCTACCAGATCCAGACGAAGTTCCGGGACGAACCTCGACCGCGCGCGGGGCTCCTCCGCTGCCGCGAGTTCGTGATGAAGGACGCCTACTCGTTCGACGTGGACGAAGCGGGCGCGCTCGCGAGCTACGAGGCCATGCGCGTCGCCTATCACCGGATCTTCGATCGCCTCGGTCTGAACTACCGCATGGTGAGCGCGGACTCGGGCGCGATGGGCGGCTCGACGAGCGCCGAGTTCCAGGTGCTCGTGCAGAGCGGGGAAGACGTCATCGCCGCGTGCCAGAACTGCGACTACGCGGCGAACCTCGAGGTCGCGAAGGCCGGCGAACGCGGGTCGGAACAGAAGACCACGGAACTCCCCGCCAAGAAGAAGGTGGAGACGCCGAAGAAGCGCACCATCGAGGAAGTCTCGAAGTTCCTGGACACGCCGCCGGACCGGTTCCTGAAGAGCCTCGTCTACGTCGCAGGCAAGGAGCCGGTGCTCGCCGTCGTCCGTGGAGACCACGAGCTCAACGAGGTGAAGCTCGCGCGCGCCCTCGGCGTGGATGAAGTCCGGCTCGCCGATCCCGAGGTCGTGAAGCAAGCGACGGGCGCGCCGGTCGGCTTCGCGGGGCCCGTGGGTTTTGCGGGGCGGAAGCTCATCGACCGAGATGCGGCGGCCGTCGCCGGCGCCGTCACCGGCGCGAACGAGGTCGACCAGCACTTCACGGGCGTCGTGTTCGGCCGGGACTACGAGGGCGAGGTCGTCGAGATCCGCAGCGTCAAGGACGGCGACCACTGCCCGAAGTGCGCGGACGGGAAGCTCGCGCTCTTCCGCGGCATCGAGGCGGGGCACATCTTCGTGCTCGGCACGCACTACAGCGGAAAGATGGGCGCGACGTACCTCGACAAGGACGGCACGCAGAAGACGCTCGTCATGGGCTGCTACGGCATCGGCGTGTCGCGCCTCGTCGCGACCACGGTGGAGCAGCACCACGACGAGAACGGCATCGTCTGGCCCGCCGCCATCGCCCCCTACCCCGTCGAGATCGTGCAGCTCGGCGCGGAGCCCGAGGTCGTCGAAGCCGTCCGGAAGCTCGAGGAAGAGCTCCTCGGCATGGGCATCGAGCCCCTCGTGGACGACCGGGACGAGCGCCCCGGCGTGAAGTTCAAGGACGCGGATCTCCTCGGGATCCCGCTCCGGGTCACCATCGGCGCGAAATCCCTCAAGAACGGCTCGGTCGAGCTCAAGCCCCGGACCGAGAAGGACCCGAAGAAGGCCGAGCTTTTGCCCGTGGACGCCGCTGCGCGCATCCTATCCGAACGCCTCCGGGCCCTCTCCTCCCAGTGACCGACAAGAAGAAGCTCGCTTCGTCCACGGACGCCGTCCACGCCGGGGTGCCCCACCCGCGGCCGCACCACACGCTCGCGCCGAGCATCGCGCAGACGGCGACCTACACCTTCACGAACACCGCCGACCTCGAGCGCTACATGCGCGGGGAAGACGCGGACCCCGAGCGCGAGGAGTACGGCCGCTACGGGAACCCCACCGTTCGCGAGCTCGAGACCCGCGTCGCCGCGCTCGACGGCACGGAGGACGGCGTCGCGTTCGCGAGCGGCATGGCCGCAGTCTCGACGACGATCCTCACGCTCCTGAAGGCCGGCGATCACGTCGTCCTCTTCAACGACTGCTACCGGCGGACGCGCCAGTTCGTCTCGAAGCTCCTGGTCCGCTTCGGGGTCGAGCACAGCCTGGTCCCCGCCGGCGATCTCGCGGCGCTCGAGGCCGCCATGAAGCCGAACACGCGCCTCGTCGTGGGAGAGTCCCCGACGAACCCGTACCTCTACTGCCTCGACTTCGAGAAGCTCGTCGCGATCGTGAAGAAGCACGGGCGCGTGAAGACGCTCGTGGACTCCACGTTCGCGACGCCCGTGAACTCGCGCCCCCACGAGTACGGCGTCGACCTCGTCGTCCAGAGCGCGACGAAGTACCTCTCCGGCCACAACGACGTCCTCGGCGGCATCGTGACCGGGCCGTCTCACCTCGTCTCGCTTCTCCGAGACACGCGCGGCGTCCTCGGCTCCGTCATGGATCCGCACGCGGCGTTCCTCGTCGCGCGCGGCATGAAGACGCTCGGCGTCCGCGTAGAGCGCCAGAACGCGACGGCCCTCGCCGTCGCGCGCGCCCTGGAAGCGAGCCCGAAGATCGAGCGCGTGTTCTACCCCGGGCTCGAGAGCCATCCGTCCCACGCCGTCGCGCGCGCGCAGATGCGCGGGTTCGGCGGCGTCGTGAGCTTCTCCGTGAAGGGCGGGCGTGCCGCGGCGAGCCGCCTAGTGGACGCCTGCAAGATCGCGACTATTGCGCCGTCCCTCGGCGGCGTGGAGACGCTCGTCGAGCAGCCCGTCATCATGAGCTACTCCGAGCTCTCTTCGGAGGAGCTCGCGAAGGTCGGCATCGACGAGGCCCTGATTCGCCTCGCCGTCGGCGTCGAGGAGACGGAAGACGTCGTCCGGGACGTGATGACGGCGCTCGACGCGGTCTGAGCCGTCAGGCGCGCGGGACGCCGACCCACTCGGGTGCGCTCGAGCACCGACGGCGAAGTGAGCGAGCAACGAACGCGTCGCTGCTAACGGACCCTTCCGGTGGCCAAGGCCCGACAGATGGAAGCAGCAGGGTTCGCTCACGTTCTTGCCGGTCGCCGGGGCCGTCGCCGTTGCACCTTTCCTCGCCCGCTGAGCTGGCTCGAGCCCGTCATCGGCGTCGAGGCGAAGGAGCGGTATGCTGGGCCATGGTCCTGCCGGTTTCCGCGGCGCCTTCCGAGGCGAGCGCCGCCGATCGTTGCGCATGTTGCGGCGCAGCCTCCCTGCTCACCTCGGCCGAGCCCGCGGACTACGAGTATGGAGTCGTACCGTCACGACTCTTTCGGTTCCTGCGTTGCTCGAAGTGCGGCACCGAATGGGTTGACCCTCGCCCGACCGGTGACGAGCTCCGCCAGTTCTACCCGCCCGGCTACCACGCCTACAACGACGACCACGGCCTCATCGCGTCGATCCTGGTCGCGCTTCGTGCACGCGTCCGGGCTCGAGACTATCGCTCGTACCTCCCCGACGAAGGCGGGCTCCTGTTCGATGTGGGCGTCGGCGACTGCCGCCATTTCGACGAGATCGGTCGCGAACGCGGGTACTCGTTCGCCGGAGTGGAGATCGACCCCACGATGGCCGAACGGGCTCGCAAACGAGGCCATGACGTCGAGACCGGAACGCTCGAGCGCATGGATCTTCGGCGACACGTCGGTCGCTACCATGTCGTGTCGATGAACCACGTGCTCGAGCACGTCGAAGACCCCGCAGAAGTCGTACGGCGCGCCTTCAGGCTACTCCGTCCAGGTGGGAGGCTCGTTGGTCAGCTGCCGACTACGTCGAGCTGGGAGCACCAGCTGTTCGGCAAGACCTGGGCCGGATACCACTTCCCACGCCACCTCCAGGCCTTCTCGCGAGGCGGGCTGCGCAGCCTGTTGATCGGCGCCGGCTTCGACGAGGTTCGCATTCGGTCCACGCCGCACATCCAGATTGCCCTCTCCGTCCAGAACATCCTCGTCGAGCGCGGGCTCCCCGTCCGTCTTCGATTCGGCCGTGCGAAGCATTTCGGGGTGCTCATGGCAGCTTGCCTGCCGCTCGAGGTGATTCAAGCTCTCGCGGGGCGCTCAGGAGTCGTCGACTTCTGGGCTCGGCGACCCTCGGGGCCCCATCAGGGGGGGCCATCGTGAACCAGCTGTCTTCTCGACCCGGTCGAGCACGGGAACCGTCGCTCGGACCGCGCCGTTCGGACGCGCGCACGGCGCTCGTCGTCTCCGGGCACTTCTTGCTCACGTTCGCCCCCATCTGGATCGCAGCGTGGGCTCGACTCGGGTGGTGGACGCTGGGCTGCTGGCTGTGGTTCGGTTTGCTAGCGCACGGCTTTCATCTCGTTCTGCACGAGCTGATTCACAAGCTCCTGTTCCAGCGCGTGCGCTGGAACGAGTGGCTCGCCCACTGGGTCATTGCGCCGCTCTTCTTCGCCGACTTCGAGGCTTTCCGACGACGTCACTGGGCCCATCATCGGATGGTCGGCACGAACGAAGACCCCAAGTACACCTATCGGATCGATATCGGAGGCTGGCGCTTCATCTCGCTTGCAGTGTCCATGCTCACCGTCGTAGGTGCCGCACGCAAGTTTTCACTCCAGGTCGGCGATCAGGGGGGCGGCTCCAGCGGCTCACGGCGCCGCGCCATGGTCGCCGTGTCGTGCGTCCAGTTCGGGATGGTCGCGTCCGTCGTTGGAGCCGCGCGGCTCGGTCACCCGGAAAACTGGCTGACGACGGGGATCTCCGCGGCTGCGGCCTATGGCTTCGTCTACATGTACGGAATCGCCGGCTTGACCGTCTGGATGACGACGCTGCGCGGAATCGCCGAGCATCGCCCTTCGGGCCCCGGCGATCTGATGGAACGCGACGCTGCTCTCCGGAATTTCACGCACGGGACCATCGAGCGCCTGCTCTTCGGCGCCTACGGATTTTCCGACCACGCGACGCACCATCGACACCCAGCGGTCCCGTGTTCGCTTCTCCACGAGCTCACAACACAGCTCGCCGCGGAGGACGCTACACTCGCGCCCGTCGGCAGCCATTTCTCGGTCCTGTCACGGCTCGCACGCGGACGGCCCATCGTCCCCCACGAGGTGACTGGGGCAGGCGCTTCGGCGACGGAATTCGGCGGCCCGTAGGCGTCCGCGCCCGTCGCTGCAAGTACGGCGCGTACGCGTTCGCACCATAGTCCGCTTCGCTACCGTGATCCGCGGCGACGGTCGCGGAGTGAATGGCGTCCCCAGAGGACACGCGGTGCATCCGGCTCGCACCCCAACGGGGTCACGTCGCGCGCGACGATGACGAGGTCGAGTCCCCGCGAGCCGTCAGGCGCGCGGGACGCCGACGCGCGACGCGACACGAGCCATCGCCCGATCGGACGTGAAGAGCCGCGCGCCGCTCTTCGCCGCGGCCAGCAAGATCTGAGCGTCGGCCCAGCCGACGCCGGACCCCGAAAACGCGGACCGATGGCGCTCGACGAACACCCGGGTGTCCGCAGCGGTCGGCGAAGGAACGCGCGACAAGGCGCCCAGGTCTTTCGCGAACGTGGGCGGAAGGCCCGAACCCAGGAGGAGTTCTCCGAGCACGACGTCGCACGTCCGGACACGGCCCTCCCGGAGGACGACGGCCAACCGCGGATCGCTCTTCCGAAGGTGCGCGATCCAGGCATTCGTGTCCGCGAGGATCATTTCTTCCCCCAGGCGGAGCGCCTCGGCCGCCGGGCGTTCTTCGCCGTGCCGCCCATGCTCGCGAGACGCTCCGCGGCCTCCTGCGCGAGAAGCGCCCGAAGACCCCGCTCGATCAATGCCGTCTTCGTGACGCCGGGGTGTGCTTCGACGACCTCGGTGAGGAGCTCCTCGTTCACGTTGAGCGTCATACGGACGGTATGCATGAATACATACTATTCGTATGTACGCGAACGTCAATGCGTCGAGCCGCCGCCCGTCGTGCCCGGCCGCCCTTCACCGTGGATACGGCGCGTACGTATTCGAGCCGTAGTCCGCGCAGAACCCTGCTTCGTCCCCGTGGTACTTCGGGTCCGCGGCGATGATCGCGGGGCGAACGGCGTCCCAGACGATGCGCGGCGCGTCCGGGCCGCTCCCGAACGGGGTCACGTCCCGCGCGACGATGACGAGATCGAGCCCCGGGTGGCCTTGAATCACCTGGCCGTTCAGGCCGACCGCTTGCCACACGCCGACGTCGAGCGGTTGATTGCACGTGTACGGCGCGGAGTAGTTGCAGTCCGGCGAATCCGAGAGCCCGTGCGGGTGCGTGGGATACGTGGACACCGGCGCGCACGGACCGGGCGATTGCGGCCCTTGCTGGAGCCCCGCGGGCGCTCCCGGGATCCCGCCGTAGTGGTGGTTCGAAGAGGAGTTCAGCCAGGTCAGATACCCGTAGCCGGTGTTCCCGTCCTCGAACGCCGGGTGCGTCATCCGGTAGATCCACTCGGCGTCCAGGATGCGCGTCCCGTTCCACATGCCGTGGTTCAGCATGAGAAGGCCGACGCGCGCCATGTCCCGCGGCGTCGTGCTCCAGGAGTACGCGAACACTTTCGTCGGCGTTCCACTCGACCACGTGGAGTCGTGCATGCCGAGCGGCCCGAAGACGAACTTCTGCGTGAAGGCCTCGAGATCGCTCCCCATGCGGGCGGTGTCTTGCTTGATGGCGACGTTCAGCATGTCGCTCAGCGTGTTGATCTGGACGGTGCCGATGATGTCGTAGCTCATCGTCTTCTTGCCGAGCGATAGGTCCGCGTTCTGCGCGACCATCGCGAGGACGTGAGCGACGTGGGCTTCCGGGTTGTACGTGAACGAGGAGAGCCAGTGGTCGACGCGGTCCTCGTCCGAGAACGGTCCCGTGCCGAACCCCGTGTTCGGAATTCCCTTCGTCTGGTACGCGACGACGCCGCTCGTGAGCGCGCCGAGGGTCTTCGT
>DASZXK010000180.1:0-78982 GCA_035545855.1 Polyangiaceae bacterium | reverse complement strand
GAGGCCCAGAGCAGAGCGAGCAGGACGGTCTAAGGGGTTCGCAGCTCAGACCACTCCCCGAGCAGCAGAGCACGTCCGGACTATTCGCCCTCGTTCCGTCGACCAGCGAACGCGGAAACGATCCGGGCGCGCAGGGGTTGTTGCATCGTGCCGCCGAACCCGCGTCCGACGCGTTCGGAGTCACGCAGGTCTTGTCGTCCGTGAGCGAACAGCATCTCTTCGCGTCGGGATATGCGAACTGCGGATTTTCGCAGACGCCGAACGGACGTCCCGAATCCTCCGTACAGCGCGTGGCCTGGTACGGCGCTCCCGCGCAGCAGATGTTGGGGTGCGCGTAGCCGTCCGGACATTCCGGCACGGACGTCTCGTACAATGCCGCCGGGTTCACGCTGACGGGCTTCGCGGTTGCGGCCGTTCCGGAGGACCCGGATTCGACGGTCGAACTACAGGCCACCGGGACGGTCATGACGAGCCAGCCCGCGACACGCCATGTTGTTGAAGATCTCCAGCTCAATTTCTCCTCCTTCACAGACCCCCACTCACTCCTCACCGGCGCATGGCGCTACCCACCTTGGAAATTCAGCAGCCCGTCGCTCTTCGGCAGGGAAACTGGAACACTCCGCTCTGGACGGGGGCGCTTCCCAGACACGCTTCCGCAACTGAGCCCTTCATCTGTATCTCGTACACGTGGACACCCGCGTCGGGTGCGGTGGCCTCCGGCGTGCCGGCCTCGCGCCCGCCGTCCGTGCCATCGGCGCCGCCCGCGCCGCCCGCACCTCCAGCGCCGGTGCTGGTGGACGTGATCGAAAACGTGGCCGTGAGCTCGCCCGCCGGAGTCACCGTCAAATCCGCGCCCCAGCCCCGAGTGTCCACGTGGTCGCCCCAGATGTAGGTGTCGCTCGGTCCGTCGCGCCGCGCCGTTCGCATGACGAGCGCGCCGGACGCATCGATGAAGCCCTCTCCGGTGATCGCCACGTCGACGAAAAAGCGTGCCGAAGATCCGGGCCAATCGTCTCGACAGCTCCCATCGACGTACGTCACCTCCAGACCAGAAAACTCGAGCAGGGAACCCGTCGGCCCTTGCGGCGAATTCGACTCCTGCGAGGCGGTGCTCACCATGCCGCGATAGGTGTGCCCGTCGGGCGCCGTCACACTCACGGGCCAGAAGCAGGGCGGCGACGCGGGACACTCGGGAGACGCGTTCCCCGTGTTCGTTCCCGTGCATCCCCCTTCGCCGAAGAGGACCGCAAGCAGGAGCGCTGTCGTGAGGCTTCGCCCCAGTACTGGTTTCATCGGGACGCATCCTCGTCGTCGATCCGCCGGGAGAGCGGAAACAACTGAAAGTTCACCTGCACGACCTGAACTCCGGACTTCCCTGCGTCGAATTCGTCCAGGAGCTCTCGACGGATCTCCTGCATCCTCCGCTTCATGGCGGCGAAGCCCGTGGCGTCCACGCTCAGCGTGATCGACGAGATGTCCCGCTCCGGCCGCGGCACGTCCGCGACCGCACGTAGCGCTCCGAGGATCATCGAGCGATGGTATTCCGCGATCTGCTCGCTGTTCGGCTCGAGCTCGGTCGTCACTTCCCTGTCGACCGCGCAGAGGACGCCGGATTCGTCCGCACGGAGGAGCCCGAGGTCGGCCAGCGTCGAGAGGGCCTCCTTCGCCTGACGCATGGAGATGGAAGGCCTCAAGACCCGCGCGATCCACCGCGGGTCGGCGCGAAACCCGTTCGTGGAGGCGAGCTCGCGAATCGCGGGGAGATACCAGTGGCGGTGATAGGCGTCGCGCGCGTCCGAAAGCGCCCGCACGTCTTGATAGCGGCGCAACCGACCGAGGCGCGCGCGGAAGCTGCGTCGCTCCGCGGCGTCCGTGGTTTGATTCGCGACCACGAGCAGAGAGAAGTACTCGGCCGCGTCTCCGGCGAGCCCGAGGGCGGACGCGACCCGCGCGGCGGTCGCGCGCGCGAGGTTCTTCTGGCCGTCCATCACCGCTTTCAGAAAGCTCGGCGAGCCGAGTTTCGCGCGCCGAGCCAGACCCCTGTGGGACAGGCCTCGGCCCTTACGGTGCGCGTAGACGTCCCGCAGGTACGCGCGGTAGTCCTCGTATGTGAAGACGGGAGGCGGATCACCCTGGCTCACTCGAAGCATCTTTTCAGATCGCCCGAGGTGAAGCCACTCGGCCCCCGCAGATTCCGTACACCCGCGGTGTACGCTTCCCGGGCATCCGTCTGGAGTAGACTGTGCGCTGGGTCATGAACACTCGGTGGGGACTCGCTCTCGGATCGATGGCCCTGTGCACCGGCTGCGCCACCATCCGCGAGCGCCGGGTGGTTCAGGTCCGTGACGAGGATCCCGCTCGGGCTGGACGTTCACTCGCAGTTCCCCGGCGGACTCGCCGTACGCATCGCGGTGAATGGACACGTCCGGGGACGTGTCACCCTCGCCGCGTCGGAACGAGAAGACAAAAAGTGATACGCTACGCTCCCAGATGACGTTCGATCGGGTGGGGTCGCGGATGTGGGGGCCGGTGCTCGGTCTCGGTCTCCTTGCTTGCGGGTCGGATGGATCGAGTGGGCACGGAGCGACGGGTTCCGGCGGAGCTGCGGGCGCCACGACCGGGTGCGCCGTCGGCTCGGAGCGCTGCGCGTGCTACGGCAATGACACCTGCGACGACGGGCTGGTCTGTGCCTCCAGACACTGTGTCGTTCCACCGACGGGCTCGGGCGGTAGCGCGAACGGCGGAAGCGGCGGCGATGCGAACGGTTCCGGCGGCACGACGTCCGGCGGCGCTCCCGGTGCCGGCGGAGTCGGGCTCGGTGGTTTCCCGTTCGGTGGCTTCTTCGGTGCCGGGGGCACCGCGCCCACCGATGACGGCACGTGCGTCGGGAGCTGCCCGGGCGGGTGCAGCGTCGGGCACTGCAGCATTCCGCTCGTCTCCGGGATCAGCATCCCGGGAGCGCTCGCGGTCGACGCCACGCACGTCTTCTGGGCGGGGTTCGACGGCATCGGGAGGGCGACCCTCACGGGTCAGAACCCCACCGCGCTCGCCGGCGGGCAGGACTCGCCGCGCGGCATCGCGCTCGACGCGAACTACGTCTACTGGACGAACGTGGGCATTCTTGCGACGGGAAACGTGTCGCGCGTACCGATCGGCGGCGGTACGCCCGATCTCCTGGAATCCGGAGGATCACCCACGGGCGTCGCCGTCCGCGACGGCTACGTGTACTGGGCGGATCAAGACGGCGGCGGGATCTGGCAGCAGCCGCTCGCCGGCGGTTCCTCCACTCCGCTCGCCACGCTTCAAGATCGACCCCAGGCGGTCGCCGTCGACGCGACGAACGTCTACTGGACGAACTTCGGCGGGTCGATCGTCACCGTACCCCTCGCCGGAGGGACTCCGATCGTGCTCGCCACCGAAGCCTCCACCGGGAACGACGGTCCTGCCGACATCGCGCTCGACTCCGCGTACGTTTACTGGACTCACAGCGGCACGCAGGGGCGCATCGAGCGGGTGCCGCTCGGCGGCGGCACGCCCGAGACGCTCGCGACGGGCCAGCCCTGGCCCGGTGGCCTCGCCGTGGACGCGGAGGCCGCGTACTGGACGAACCAGGGGGACTTCGGCGGCGGCGCTGTCATGAAGGTCGCACTCGGCGGCGGCGCACCGGAGCGGCTCGCATCGGGGAACGGTCCCATGGGCATCGCCGTCGATTCGACCTCCGTGTACTGGTCCGATTTCTCGGACGGCACGGTCTCGCGAATCACCCCGAAATGAGCGGGGCTCGCTTCTAGCGCGCGCAGCGAATCCCGATGTCGGCCTCTCGCGGGCCGCCCCAACCGCGGAAGCTCGTCGGGAGGTACGTCGCGTCGCCTTCGAAGCCGCCACCGCGGAACTCGCGATCCCCCGAGCCCCCGGTGAGAAGCGCGCAGTCCTTGCAGTCTTGTGTGGAGTACCCCGGCCACGGCGCGCCGCAGCAGTTCTGCCAATCGAGGTTCCACTCCCAGACGTTGCCGGCGAGATCCGCCTGTCCGAACTTGCCGTCGCCAGCGGACAGGCTGCCGACGGCGAGGAGATCCGAGGGTGCGCAGCCGGCGGTGCCGTCCGCCAAGCACCCGAAGGCGGCAAAAGCCTGCGTCGGTGTCGCCGACCCCCACGGGTACGTCCGCTGGTCCTTTCCACCGGCGGCGGCGAAGTTCCATTCGGCTTCCGTCGGGAGTCGCCCGCCGTCGTAGGCGCAGAACGCGAATGCTTCGAGCGAGGCGACGCAGTTGATCGGCTTGTTCTCGTTCGCGCCGGGGGACGCCGTGTAGGAGGAGAGCTCGCCGTAGCAGCCGAGGAGCGTGACGAAGGTGGCGGCGTCCGAAGGGAGCGCCGCCGTCCACGTGCCGTCCCACCCGCTCGCGGCGATGAGCGGGTGCACTCCGGCGCCGCTCACGGGGTTCCCCGCCGCGCGCCAGGAGTCGTAGTCGGCGAGGAACTTCCGGAAGCGACCGACCGTGACCTCGAAGCGATCGAGGTGGAAGGCGCTCACGGTCGCAGGATAGTTCGCGTCGTTGCTGCGATTGAACGACCCACCCGGGACCGAGGGGCTCGCGCAGCAATCTTCGTCGTTCTGCGGTCCGCAGTTTTGCGGGAGACCGACGCAGCTCGCCGGGGTCACGCTCCCTCCTGCCCCACCGGTGCCCGTCGTGCCGCCCGCGCCCGTCGCACCGCCGCTGCCCGTTGCACCGCCGGACGTCGCGCCACCGGCACCCGGCGCGCCTCCGGCCGTCGCACCGCCATTTCCGGGCGCGCCGCCATTTCCGGGCGCGCCGCCGGACCCACTTGGACAGAACCCCGGGTCCGAGCAGACCGTGATGCCGTTCCCGTTCTGGGAAGCACAGCACCCGCTGGCACATTCGGCGTTCGTGAAGCAGACGGGCAGGCAGATCTGATTGATGGCGTCGGACGTGCAATAGGACCCCGGGCAGCAATCCGTCCCGAGCCCGCAGGGACGGGTCCCGGCAGGGAGGCACGACCCGCCGCAGTACGTCGGGTTGCCGCACGCGGAATAGCCCGCGCCCTGGATCGGCGCGCAGCAGCCGAGCGCGCACTCGGTATCCGCCGTGCAGATGTACTGGCACGACGCCGTCGTCTGCGAGTCGTCATCGTAGACGCACGTCGTGCCGGCGCAGCAATCGCTCGGGAAGGCCGTGCACGGCGAGTACTCCGGCAGGCACGCCCCTTGGCAGTACACGGACGGCGCGCACACGTAGGCGGAGTTGTCCGAGAGCAGCGCGCAGCACCCCGTCGCGCAGTCGGAGTCGAACTGACAGGTGCTGGTGCACACACCGTTCGTTCGTCCCTGTTCCGTGACGCAGTCCAGACCGAGGCAGCAATCGCCCGTCGTGGTGCAGAAGGTGTTGACCGGGGAGCAGGTGCCGCTGCCTCCGCTCCCGGTGAGGCCGCCCGCAGCGACCGTTCCGCCGGTTCCTCCGCTGATACCGCCCGCGCCGATACCGCCCGCGCCGGCGCCGCCCGCTGCGAGGTGACCGCCCGCGCCCGCGTCGGGACCGTTGCTCCCGCCACCGGCGCCGAAATTCACGCAGAGGTTCGACGCGCACGTCAGGTGGCCATTGCACGTGTGATTCGGGTAGCAGTCGCAGCCTTCCGAACCCGACGGACACGCGCCGGGACCGCCGTCCCCGTGATCGTGGACCCCGCTCGCGCCGTTGTCACCGGTCGAGCCACCGCAAGCGACAGCGCAGATGAACCCGAACGCGACCGCGATTCTACCGTTCATGTGCCCCGGTCCCCCTCACACGTGCGTCAGTCGTCCGCGGTCAGATACGTATAGCTCCCGAGCGCCTGTTCGTAGTGGCGGAGCAGGAGCCGCATCTGCTCGAGCGTGATCTTGCCGGCGCCGAGCGCCGCTTCCGCCTGCTCCCGCACGCTTTCCGTCATGCCTTCGGGCGTGTGCGCGACGGAGCGGAGCACTTCGCTCATGCTGTCCCCGCGGATGACGTGCGTCACCTTGTAGCCCGTCTCCGCGAGACGGACGTGGACGGCGTTCGTGTCCCCGAAGAGGTTGTGGAGGTCTCCGAGGATCTCCTGGTACGCGCCGTTCAGGAACATGCCGAGGTAGTACGAGTCCCCTTGCTTGAAGGGGTGCACGTCCAGGGTGCTCTTCGTTTCTTCGACGTCGATGAAGTTGTCTATCACCCCGTCGGAGTCGCACGTGAGATCCGCGAGCGTCGCCCGTACCGTCGGCTCCTCCCCCAGGCGCTGGATCGGCATGATCGGGAAGAGCTGGTCGATGGCCCACGAGTCCGGCGCGGACTGGAACACCGAGAAATTGCAGTAGTAGATGGTGCCCATCGCCCGCTCGATGTCCTGGAGCTCCTCCGGGACGAACTTCAGGCGGCGCACCGTGTCTCTGATCTTCTCGCAGCAGTTCCAGTAGAGGCGCTCGGCCTGGGCGCGCTCCCGGAGCGTGAGGTAGCCGTACTTGAAGAGGGACTGCGCCTCTTCCTTCATCTGGCTCGCGTCGTGCCAGGACTCCTGCACGTTCTTCGGGCGGATGCCCCTGTACGTGTCGAAGAGCTCCTTGATGACCCGGTTCGAGTCCGCCTTCGGCTCGACGGGCTGACCGAAGTGGATCTCGTTCGCGCCGACGACGTCGAAGATGAGGACGGACTGGTGCGCCACCGTGGCGCGGCCGCTCTCGCTCACGATCGTCGGGTCGGGCACGTCCCGCTTCGCGCAGGCGCTCTGGATCGTGGAGACGACGTCCGCGGCGTACTCGTGCGTCGTGTAGTTCCGGGACGCATGGAAGTCCGTCTTCGAGCCGTCGTAGTCGATGGCGAGGCCGCCGCCGACGTCCAGGTATCCCATCGCGCAGCCCATCTTCGCGAGCTCGACGTAGATGTTCGCGGCTTCCTGGATGGCGTTCTTGACGGGGATGATGCTCGAGATCTGGCTCCCGATGTGGAAGTGGAGGAGCTTCAGGCAGTCCAGCATGTTCTTCTCGGACAGCCGATCCACCAGTTCCACGATCTGAGCCGTCGTCAGGCCGAACTTCGCGCGGTCGCCCGCGGATTCCTTCCAGCGGCCGGTGCCCTTCGTTGCGAGCTTCGCCCGGACGCCGAGGATGGGACGGATGCCGAGGCGCTCGCTCGCCTTCACGACGAGGTCGAACTCCTCGATGCGCTCGAGGACGACGATGACGGTGCGATCGAACCGCTGCGCGATGAGCGCCGTCTCGATGTACGTGAGGTCCTTGTAGCCGTTGCAGATCACGAGGCCGGACGAGTCCCTCATGAACGCGAGCGCGATGAGCAGCTCCGGCTTCGACCCGACCTCCAGCCCGAAGCTCCACGGCTTCCCGAACTCGACGACCTCTTCGACGATGTGCCGCTGCTGGTTCACCTTCACCGGGTAAACGCCGCGGTACTGCCCCTTGTACTCGTACTCCTCGATCGCCTGCGCGAAGGCGACGTTGATGGACCGAATCCTGTGTTGAAGGATCTCCGAGAAGCGAACGAGGATCGGGAGCTCGATGCCGCGCGCCTGGAGGTCGTGCGCGAGATCGTAGAGGTCGACGCTTCGCTCGGTGTCCGGATCGGGACGGACCTCGACGTGGCCCTTCTCGTTGATCGAGAAGTAGGGCGCCCCCCATCCTCGAATCTGATAGAGGTCCGCGCTCTGCTCGACGTCCCACTCTGGAGCGCCGTTCGGCCGGAGCTTGCGGACGCTCGCTTTGACGGGTGCAGCCGGTCGAGCCTGCGGAGACGGTCCTGCCATGTGCTTTCGGGACGAAGTGTTCTTTGGGTCCGGATGGAACGCAAGCGGCGACCTCTCGCTCGGCGACGCGAGCGCCACCCACTCTCTCGCACCCGTCACTCGGCACGCTCGGCACGTCCGTCGCGACCGGCAGCGTGGGGTCCGCGTCAGCCTGGTGACCAGAACGTCACGGGAAGCGCCGCGCGCTTCCAGAGGGAGAGCAGATCCATGCCGACGGCGACCGTGATGTGGACGAGGAAGCCGGCGTAGATGCTCCGCGTCCGCATCGAGAGGGAGCCGAGCACGACGCCCGCGATGACGGCGCCGTGCGCCTCGAAATAGGGCTTTCCGTAGTGGATCATGCAGTACGGAAGCGCCATCGCGAAGATGGCGCCGGCGCCCATCGTGTGACGGAGCGCGCCCACCATCCACCCGCGGAAGAAGAGCTCGAGGGAGAAGAACTGGAGCCAGTACATCCCCTCCCAGAGGAGGAAGTCGAGCCAGCTCCGGGAGGCGGTCTTGTAGAACGGGTAGTAGTTCCCGAAGTCCGGCTGGGTGGAGACCAGGAGCATCAGCGGCAGCACGATGCCGAGGCAGAGGCCGTAGACCCAGAAGTGCTCGAAAAATCCGCGGGTGCGGAGCCCCATGTCGAGCAGGCTGTCCTTCGGGAAGAGCACCTTCCAGAGCGGGAGCGGGATCAGGACGTAACCGATGAACCGCGCGGCGGACCACCAGGCGTACCCGAGGAGCTCGTCGTACTTCTGGGCGCGAAACCAGGTATGCACCTGGGCCCAGTCCTGGAGCGGCTCCCGGAGGACCTCTTCGTAGAAGGAGCGGGAGCCGTAGTACTCCTGCATCGTGAGGACGGCCGCGACGATGACGAAACACGCCATCGGGCGGTAGTCGACCTCGCCGCGGTCCCGGAGCCCCGCCCGGTAGCTCGCCGCCTCGTCGTCGAGCTCCCGCCAGGTCGGGCGGAAGAACCACCAGATCGCCGGCGCGACCGCCGCCAGGATCGGCAGCGGCATCAGCACCTTGAACGGCGCGTAGTTCAGGACCGTCTGGAGGAACGGAACTTCCGTGAGCTTCCGGATCGGCAGCTCGAGCGGCACCCGGACGATCGGCGGCGCCGGGAGCGGCATCGTCTCAGGAGCCCCGGCAGAGCTGGATGGCGCGGTCCAGGCGCGCGAGCGTCGTCTCGCGTCCGAGGACGACCATGACGTCGAAGAGCCCCGGGCTCGCCTTCCGCCCCGACAGCGCGACGCGGACCGGCTGCGCGACGTCCTTCATCTTGATCCCGGACGCCTCGAGCCACGCCTTGAACGCCGCCTCGAGGTCGGAGGCGACGAAGCTCCCGGCGTCGGCGACGAGCTTCCGCACCGCTTCGAGGTGGGGAGCGGCAGCCGGGGTGAGCAGCGGACGCGCCGCGTCGTCGAGCACGGGCGGCTCGCGGAGGTAGAAGTCGAGGAGGTCCGCCGCCTCGACGAGGCTGTGGGCGCGGTCGCGAATCAACGGGAGCGCCGCGGCGATGCGCGCCTGGTCCGGCCGCTCGATGCCCCGGGCGGCGACGAACGGCGTCACGGAGGAGACGTAGTCCGAAGGGGGCGTGAGCTCGGGGCGCTTCAGGTGCTCGAACGCGACGTCGGCGAACTTCTTCTCGTCGAATTTTCCGTCGCTGCGGCCGACCCGCTCCCAGTCGAAGAGGCGGACGAGCTCTTCCCGGCTGAAGATCTCCTGGTCCCCGTAGGACCACCCGAACCGGGACAGGTAGTTGAGGACGCCCATCGGGGTATACCCGCGGTCTCGATACTCGTGGACGGCGACGGAGGCATTCCGCTTGCTGAGCTTCTCCCCGGACGAGGCGAGCATGAGCGGGAGATGGGCGAAATCGGGGGGCGTCCAGCCGAAGGCTCTGTAGAGGAGGACCTGCTGCGGGGTGTTCCCGACGTGGTCCCTACCGCGGGCGACCAGCGTGATGTCCATCGCGTGGTCGTCCACCACGGCGGCGAAGTTATAGAGAGGGAAGCCGTCGGACCGCATGAGGACGAAGTCCGGCTGCTCCGAGTTCGGCGTCGAGATGTGGCCGAAGACCTTGTCCGCGAAGTCCGTCGAGCCGTCCCGCGGCGTCCGGAACCGGATGACGTGGGGTTTCGACGGGTCGGTGCACTCCCGGTAGGGCCCTTTGTAGACGAACTCCCCCTTCGGGTTCTTCGCCTTGAAGTCGGCCCGGAGCTGGTCGAGCTCCTCCTTGGTGAGGTCGCAGCGGTAGGCCTTGCCCTCCCGGACGAGCTGCTCGCCGAGCTCGCGGTAGAGGGCCCGGCGTTCGCTCTGGAAATACGGGCCCTTGCCGCCGCCGACCTCCGGCCCCTCGTCCCACTCGAGCCCGAGCCAGCGGAGGGCATCGAGGATGGCGCGGACGCTCTCGATGCTGGACCGCTCCTGGTCCGTGTCCTCGACCCGGAGGATGAACGTTCCCCCGTTCTTTCGGGCCCAGAGCCAGTTGAAGAGGGCGGTGCGAGCGCCCCCGATGTGGAGGTATCCACTCGGCGAGGGAGCGAACCGGACGCGGAGCGCCATGAGGACCCGCCGCGTACCATGCGGGCCCGGGGACGTCACGCGGGGCGGCCGGGCCGCGGCGGGCGGGGCCTGCCCGGCACGGGCCGGCGCTCGGCTTGAAAAGCCCGCCCTCCCTTGCTACTTAGCGCCCCCTCGCGCCGCCCATCGGCGGAGTCGCCTGGAGCGTCCGGATGAACACCTCTCCCATCAAAGCAGTGAAAGATCGCTTCGGCGACAAAGCGAAGCTCGTGGCCGCCGTGAAGGGCCTCGCCACGCCGGACCTCTGGCTCGATCGCCTGAACGAGGATCGCGGGTTCGAGAGCATCTCGAACTCGAAACTTCTTCGCCTTCATGACGCGCTCTCGCGCGTGAAGAAGGAGTTCGGCAGCCGCGACAAGCTCATCGAGTCGATCCTCGGCCTCGAGAAGAGCGCGAAGGACACGGGCCTGAAGGGTCGGCTCGAGAAGTTCCCGACGCCGCGTCTTCTGGACCTCCAGGGAAGCGCCGCTCGTCGCGCCAAGGCCGAAGAGAAGGCCGCGAAGTCCGCCAAGAAGGCGAAGAAGACCCCGGCCAAGACCAAGCCCGCGCGCACCAAGGTCGCGAAGGCCAAGCGCGCCGCGAAGGCCCCGGCTCCGAAAAACCCGAAGAAGAAGTAGTCGCGCAGCGAGCAGACGGCTCGCTGCGCTCACGCCCGAGCGGCGTGGCGCCGACTCGCCACACTCGCTCGATCGCCCGAGCGCACGAAGCCGGCTCTCCGTCGCCCGCTTTCGCCCGTGCGGCGAGGATCTGGCCCGCTTCGCCCGAACGGCGAGCCTGCCCGACGAACATCCGGATTGCATCCGAGACGGGGGGGTCGCTCAGCAGAACCAGTTTGTATACAAACTGTCGGGGTCAGCGACACCCCCCGACAGTTTGTATACAAACTGTCGGGGTCAGCGACACCCCCCCCCAGCACTCGCGCCGAAGCCGCCATTCGCGCATCGGAGCCGCCATTCGCGCGCCGAAGCCGCCATTCGCGCGCCGAAGCCGCCATTCGCGCGCCGAAGCCGCCATGCCCTTCGGCTCGGTCTAGTCGGGGCCGTCGATTTCGCCGTCGAGGTACGGCGTCACGTGGCCCGCGATGAAGACTCGGTCGGCGTCCAGGCGGCAGAGGAGCTCGCCGCCGCGCGCGGAGACCTGACGCGCGTGGAGCTCGGTCTTGCCGAGCTCCTTCGCCCAGTAGGGCACGAGCTCCGTGTGGGACGAGCCGGTGACGGGGTCTTCGTCCACGCCGGCTCCCGGGGCGAAGAAGCGGCTCACGAAATCCGCGGAGTCGCCGCGGGCGCTCGCCGAGACGGCGTGGCGCGGGATCTTCCGGAGCGCCCGGAAGTCGGGTCGAAGGGCTCGCACGTCCGCCTCGGACGCGTAGATCGCCAGGTAGTTCACGCCGGAGTCCAGGATCTTCACCGGCGGCCTGCCGAGCGCGGCGCCCACCGGATCTCCGACGATCTGGACGGGCCTCCGCGCAGGGAAATCGAGCTCGAGACGTCCGTCGGCGCGCTTTCCGACCCGGAGCTCCCCGCTCCTCGTGTGGAACCGGAGCACGGGCGCCGTCTCGCCGCGCCGCTCCCAGAGCACCCACGCCGACGCGAGCGTCGCGTGACCGCAGAGGTCCACCTCCGTCGTCGGCGTGAACCAGCGGAGGTCGTACTCGCCGGGAGCGCCGCGGGAGACGACGTACGCCGTCTCCGAGAGACGGTTCTCGTCCGCCACGGCCTGGAGCCACCGCGCGTCCGGAAACGACGGCAGCACGACGACGGCCGCGGGGTTCCCCCGGAAGCGCGCCTCGGCGAACGCATCGACGTGATGGAGACGGAGCTTCAAGCGGGGACTCCTTTCGGCTTCGGACGGAGGCGGGAGACGAACACGCAGGCGACGACCAGACACGCGAACCCGAAGAGCTCGCTCTCGATCCGCTCGTGCAGGATGACCGCGGACGCGGTCAGGGTGAAGAAGCACTGGAGGAGCTGCGTCTGGCTCACGGCGGCGATGCCGCCCGTCGCGAGCGCGCGGTTCCACGCGAAGAACGCCGTGAGCTGGCTCACGAGCGCGAGGTAGCCGAGCGCGACCCAGGCCGTTCCCGGAGCCACCGGAGGGCCGGCGCGGAGGGTCCACGCGGCAGCCGGAACACTGAGCGGCAGACACACGACGAGCGACCAGCACGTGACGCGCGTTCCCCCGAGAGCCTTCGCGAGCACGCCGCCCATCGCGTAACCGACGGCGGCAGAGACGGCACCGAGCGCGAGAAGGACGTCGGCAAAGCCGAGGCTCCCGCCGCCCCGCCGGAGCGCGAACGCGACGACGGTGAACGTCCCGGCGAGGCTCGCCGCCCAGAAGCGGGACGACGGGCGCTCCCCGGCGAGGTAACTCCCGGCGAGCGCCGTGAGCAGCGGCACGAGCGCGACGACGACCGCCCCGTGTCCGGCGTTCACCCGACCCATGGACAGCGCGGCGAAGGTGGGAAACCCGACGACGGTGCCGAGCCCGACCACCAAGAGCCCGCGGAGCTCGGCCCGCGTCGGACGGCGTCCAGGCGACGCGAGGAGGATCGCCGCCGCCACGACTCCGGCGATCGCCGCCCGGAGCGCCGTCAGGCCGAGCGCGCCGAACGACGGCAGGGCGAGCCGCGTGAGCGGCAGCGTGAAGCTGAACCCGAGAACGGCGAGGAGGCCGAGGACGATCCCGCTCCCGCGGCGACCGCGAGCCCCAAATGAGTACAATCCACGAATTGTATCGCTAGTGGCAGGAACTGCTGTCGGCACAATGCCATCTATCTTGTTGATTTGAATGATGTGTCAATGACATCATTGTATCGGTACAATGTGGACTCCGGACGCCCGTGCCCTCGCACGCCCGATGTACAAATCGATCGCTGCGGCGCTCGCGGAGGACGTGCGCGGCGGACGGCTCTCGCCGGGGACGCGCTTGCCGACGCACCGGGAGCTCGCCGATCGACTCGGCGTCACCGTCGGAACGGTGACCCGCGCCTACGCAGAAGCGGAAGCGCAGGGGCTCGTCGATGCGACCGTCGGGCGCGGCACCTTCGTCCGCGGGCGCGCGCCGCGACTCATCGAGATCCCGCCGGCGGGCGTCGTCGATCTGACCGTGAACCGCCCGGCACTCGGTCCCCACGGAGACGCGCTCGGGAAGACGCTCGCCGAGCTCGCGCGGGACGAACGTCTCGGGGGCTTCCTCGACTACGTGCCGCCTCCGGGGCTCCCGCGACATCGGGAAGCCGGGGCGCGCTTCCTCCGCGAGCTCGGGCACGAGGTCACTGCCGATCAGGTGCTCGTCACCTGCGGCGCGCAGAGCGCGCTCGGCGTGCTGATGGCCGCGCTGACGGAGCCTGGAGACACCGTGCTCGTCGAGTCGCTCACGTACCCCGGGATCGTCGCGGCCGCGCACCAGTGTCACGTGACGACGCGAGGCCTCGAGCTGGACGAACACGGCATCGTCCCCGAAGCGTTCCTCGCCGCGTGCAGGACGGAGCGGCCGCGACTCGTCGTCTGCGTGCCGAATCACCACAACCCGACGGCGGTCGTGATGCCCGACGACCGCCGGAGGAAGCTCGCGAAGATCGCGCGAGACCACGGCGTGCTCGTCGTGGAGGACGACGTGTACGGCTTCCTCCTCGAGGACCGACCGACGCCCATCCGGAACCACTACCCCGAGGGGACCTGCGTGGTGACGTGCACGTCGAAGTCCCTCGTCCCCGGGCTTCGCATCGGGTACGTCGCGGTGCCCCTCCCCTTCGTGCCCCGCGTGGCGAACGCCATCCGGACGACGGTGTGGATGGCTCCGCCGCTCATGGCGGAGGTCGCGTCCCGCTGGATCGAGGACGGAACGGCCGCGCGACTCATCGGCTACCAGCGCGAGGAAACGCAGAGACGTCAGGCGCTCGCGGGGAAGATCCTCGGGGCGTTCGCCCCGCGAGACCGAGGCGGCTTCCACGTCTGGATGCCGCTCCCCGACGCCTGGAAGGTCGGCGCCTTCGTCGCCGCGCTACGCGAACGGGGGGTGACCGTCGCGCCGACGGAGGCGTTCGTCGTCGGAGCGACGCCGGTCCCGAACGCGGTCCGGCTCTGCGTGACCGCGCCGCGCGCGGAAGCCGACCTGGAACGCGGGCTCGGCGTGGTTCGGGCGCTCCTCGACGGGCCGCCGGACGTCGCGCTCGGAACGATCTGATTCAACTGGCGCGCGGGCTTTCCTTGCCGACCAGCAGGAAAGCGAGCGCGCTCACGACGCCGAGCGAAAGCTCCTTCGCGGCGTTGGCGTGCTGGGAGATCTCGAGGACGGCGGAGCCGAAACGACGGAGCATGTAGGGAGGCGGAGCACACGACGTGCCAGGCGCTTCGAAACGCGAAATCAGCAGGAAACCAGGGGTCGCGAAGCGGCCATCGGAGGGGACACCGCGCGCACGGCGCGCACACTTGTACGGAAACTGCGCACGTTTTGCGATCGCGCCGGCGAAGTGCTCGATCGCCGGCGTTGCGTCAGACTGGGGCGAACTCTAGGTTTCGCAACGCGGTCAGGACGGTACATCGAACGTGTTCAAGCGCTCTCTGCTGGGTCTCGGTCTCCTCTCTCTTCTCGCAGCGTGTTCTTCCTCGGAAAAGAAGGCGACCACGGGCTCCAAGTCCGGCGGCGATTCCGGAGCGGGTGACACGTATCTCGGTCTCACGACGCCGGAGCCGGGGCACGGGTTCCAGGTGCGGGACCTCGGCACGACGATCCCCGCGGGCAGCGACCTCGAGTACTGCGAGGTCGCGGAGCTCCCGGGCGACCCGACGGACACGTACTACGTGAATCGCATCGAGTTCGCGAACGGGGACCGCAGCCATCATCTCATCGTGACGGCCGCGACGCCCGGCGGCGTCGCCGAAGAGAAGCTCCGGTCGATGAACATCGGCGATCGCGTGCCGTGCCTCAGCGGCGAGCAGGCGTTCGGCCAGGACGGCATGGAAGGCGTCGGCGGGATCCAGCAGCACTACGGCGACCTGAAGTTCCCGGAAGGCGTCGGCCGCGTCTATCACGGCAAGCAGCGCATCGTCTTCGACTACCACTATTTCAACAGCGGAACGGACGACGTCCACGCGCTCTCGGCCGTGAACTTCCACACGACGGACGTCTCCGCCGTGCAGCACCTCGCCCGCGGATTCGGCTTCTACAACTGGACGATCGACACGCCCGCGGGCCAGAAGGGCGCGTTCAAGGCCGAGTGCAAGTTCCAGGACGACGTCATGATCTCCGGCATCACGCGGCACACGCACCGCTGGGGCACGGACTACTCCGTCTGGTACTCGGGCGGAGCGCACGACGGCGAGCACATCTGGACGAGCACGGACTGGCAGCACGACGTCGATCATCCGTTCGCCGCTCCCCAGGTCATGAAGTCCGGCGAGGGCTTCCAGTTCGAGTGCGACTACGACAACACGGAGTCCCACGACCTCCGCTTCGGCACGCAGGCGAGCGACGAGATGTGCATCCTCTTCGGGCTCATCTGGTCCGGAACGGACATGGACGTCCCGGATCAGAACTGCGACATCACCTGGGTCGACGACGGCGGCGTCGGTCACTCCGCGAAGGACCCGGCGTTCCCCCCGCCCGCGGACGCGGACAAGAACCTCTGTCTCGCCGGTTCGTCCCAGGGAGGCACGCCGGACGCGTGCTCCCAGTGCCGCTGCGACGAGTGCGCGACGCCGATCCTGAAGTGCTTCGCGGACACCGAGTGCAAGGCGATCCTCGATTGCTTCGGTCAGGCCGGCTGCGACATCCAGTCGACGATCGACGCGCACTCGTCGGCCGCCGGCATGGCGACGCAGATCCGCGCGTGCCTCGACGCGAAGTGCCCGGTGTGCACGCAGGCGAGCGGCACGGACGCGGGCTGAGAAACCGCAGCGCGAAGCCCGAGGACCGCAGCGCGAAGCCCGACCACCACTGGAGCCGCGGGGGACGAGGTCCCCCGGGCGCCCAACCCCACGACGAACATCGCCGTCCGTCGCACGCGCGGGTGTGCGTCAGGATCGGACAGTTTGTATACAAACTATCCGATCGTCTCGAGCCCCCTCCGTTCCCGCGTCCGCGGCGACCAGGCGAGCCCTGGGTTCCTGCCGTCTCTCAGAGCCCCTTCTCCTTGATCCACCGGTTCGTGAAGACCGCGGCCTGGTCGTAGCTCGTCTTCACTTCGGAGAGGATTCGGTTCTCGATCATGCCGCCCACGCCGAACACCTTCGCGACGACGGAGGTGTCGTAGATGCGGCGGACGCGGCGGTCGCCTTCGGGCTTCGTGTACATGGTGCCGCCGATGGTGAGCTTGCCCTGGAGCGCGCTCGGCTCGATCGTCACCTTCATGCGCTTCTGCGCCTTGTCGAAGCTGTCCCGCTCACGGTAGCCCGCGCCCCCCTCGGCGAGCTTCTTCAGCGGGCCCGGGAGCTCCCCGACCTTCGGCACGACGTCCACGACGCGCTCGATGCGCGAGTCGCTCTCGTCGAAGCTCGCGATCTTCCAGGATTCGAACCCGAGCGTCTCGAGGAACAGCTTCCGGTTGTACTCGGGGTCGAAGAACAGCTTCCAGAAGCCGTCGTCGGTCGTTTCGAAGACGTGCTCGATGCGGAGGTCTGCCATGGCCCGGGACGTTAACCACAATCTTCCGCGGGATTCAGCGGAAAAAGTCCCTGATTTTCCCGGGGCGGGGCGAATCGGCTAGCCTCTCCGCGATGGCGACGGAGAGCGCAGTCGCGACGCGTCACGGCGGTGAGATCCGCCCGCCGTCGTGGCTCGCGCAGACGGCCATCCTCCTCGAGAAGGATCTCCGCATCGAGCTCCGCACGGGAGAGGTCCTCGTGACGAGCGGCTTCTTCGGCGTGCTCGTCGTCGTCCTCGGCTCGCTCGCGTTCTACGTCGGGCCCGACACGCGGGGCCAGGTGGCGGCCGGCGTCATCTGGCTCGCGGTGAGCTTCGCGTCCGTCCTCGCCCTCGGACGGCTGTGGCAGCGCGAACGCGAAGACGGCGCGTTCGAAGGGGTCATCGATACCGGGATCGCGCCGAGCGCGCTCTTCGCCGGAAAGGCCCTCGGGCTCCTCGCGTTCCTCGGGCTCATCGAGCTCGTGGTCGAGCCGCTCACGTTCCTGCTCTTTTCGCTCGAACCGGCGGACTTCGCGTTGCCTTTGCTCGCCATCACGCTGTTCGCGACACCGGGCATCGCCGCCGCGGGCACGCTCTTCGGCGCGATGACGGTCCGCACGCGCGCCCGGGACCTGGTCCTCGCCGTCGTGCTCCTCGCGCTCCTCGCGCCGGACGTGCTCACGGCGGTCGCCGCCACGCGGGAGCTCTTCGGCGGCGCGCGGCTCGCCGAGCTCGGGGACTATTTCCGCCTGCTCGGCGTCTTCGACGTCACGTTCGTGGCCGGTGGACTCGGCCTGCTCGGGTTGCTCCTCGGGGACACGTGACGGGAGCTCCGGGCGGGAGCAGGCCGGAACAACGGGGAAAAACGGCCGCGTTCGACCCCACGGGGCGGTCGGTGTAACTTGCCCCGGATATGCGTCTTGCGTTGTTGGGCCCGGCGGAGGGTCGAACGGACGCCCTCGAGGCGGCGGCGCACTACGTGCTTTCGGCGAGGAACGTCGATCGAGCCGTGTACCTCGGCGTGGACGGCGCGCTCGACGCGCTCATCGGCCGCCTCGCCTCGGAGCTCGTCGGCGAGAACCCGAGCGCCGAAGCCGTCTGGGGCCGGTCGGTACGAGCCTGTCTCCATGCGGACTCCGGCACCATCGACCGGTACCTCGAGGCGGAACGCCAGCGCGCCGCGCTCCGGCTCTTCGAATCCCTCCCCGACGCGGAGACGCGCGCGGTGGAGATGCTCGGCGGCGCCCTGATCCTGATGATCCACGACAAGGCGCAGCTGAACGAGGAAGACATGCTCCCGGCGAGGCTCCTCCTGTTCGGGAAGAGCAAGACGCCGGTCATCAAGCAGGTCGGGCAGCGCTGGTTCCTCTCGCCCGGCGAGCTCGGCGACGCGGGGCTCATGCTGCTCGACGACGACGACGACGGCATCCTCCTCACTCAGTGCGACGCCCGAGGGACCGTCCTCCGCCAGGAGCGGCTCGCCATGAGCCGCGGTACGAAGCTCAGAGTCGGCGCCGGATGAACGTCGCAGTCTTCGGGGGGACCTTCGATCCCCCCCACGTGGGCCACGTGCTCGCCGCAAGGCACGTGTCGGAGACCCCGGGGATCGACCGCGTCCTCGTGATCCCCGTCTTTTCCCACGCCTTCGGCAAGGCGAGCACGCCGTACACGGACAGGCTCGCGATGACCCGGCTCGCCATGCGCGAGCTCCCTCGGGTCGAGGTGTCGGCGATCGAGGAGACGCTCCCCGCGCCGAGCCGCACGCTCCACACGCTCTGCGCGCTCGCCGACCGGCATCCGGACTGGACGTTCCGTCTCGTCGTCGGGAGCGACGTGCTCGCCGAGAGCGACGCCTGGCTCGCGTTCGACGAGGTCGTCCGCCGCGCGCCGCTCCTGGTGCTCGGGCGAAAGGGCGCGCCGCATCCGGGCGCCCCCGAGGCGTTCTTGCCGGAGGTCTCTTCCACGGAGCTCCGCGCGCGCCTCCGTGCGAGAGACGGCAAGGCCGCGAAGGATCCGTGGCTCCTCGAGCGAGTGCCGGAAGCCGTGCTCGAGTACGTCGACGCGCACGAGATCTACCGGGCATGAAACGCGCCGTGCTGTCTGCCCTCGCGCTCGCCGCGACCCTCCTCCCCCGCGCGGCGCACGCGGAGGAAGATCGCTGGTTCGGGAGCGACAAGGCTCTCCATTTCGGCGTGTCGGCGGGGCTCGGCGCGGGCGGCTACGCGGCGTCCGCGCTCTTCCTCGAGCCTCGCTATGCGCGCGTCCTCGCCGGGAGCGCGTTCTCGCTCACGCTCGGCGCGGGCAAGGAGCTCTACGACCTCTCCGGGCACGGCGATCCGTCGTGGAAGGACTTCACCTGGGACGTCGTCGGGACCGCCGTGGGCGTGGGCGTCGCCCTCCTCGTAGACCTCGCCGTGTCGCCGAAGGACGCCCCGACGCCCGGGACGGCGACGATGGCGATCCGCTTCTGAAGATTGCCCGAAGGTCCGGGCGGGAGCGGTGGTAGAGGGCGGCCATGAGCGTCCTCTCGGACCAGACGTGCCTCGTCATCGGCGGCGGTCGCGGGATCGGGCGGGCGGTGTCCCTGCTCTTCGCGCGCGAGGGCGCGAAGGTGATGGTCGCGGACACCGGCGTCGACCTCGACGGGAGCGGCGGCGACCCGGGCGTCGCGAAGGCCGTCGTCGAGGAGATCCGGAGTGCGGGCGGCGTCGCGGAGTCGAGCGCGGAGGACGCGACCCTGGCCGGCGGCGCCGAACGGCTCGTGAAGGCCTGCACGGACGCCTGGGGCCGGCTCGACGCGCTCGTCTACGCCGCGGGGATCGTCGTGGATCGCTCGCTCGTCCGCGCGGACGAGGAATCCTTCGATCGCGTCGTGCGGACGCACCTCGGAGGGAGCTTCCACGCGACGCGCGCGGCCGCCGCCGTCATGGCGCGGGCGGGGAAGGGCCGGATCGTCCTCACGACGAGCACGGCCGGGCTCCTCGGAAACTTCGGACAGGTGGCGTACTCGGCCGCGGCCGCCGGCGTGTACGGGCTCCTCCGCGCGGCGTCCATCGAGCTCCAGCGAAACCGAGTGTTCGTGAACGGAGTCGCGCCGCTCGCGAAGACCCGCGCGACGGAGAAGCTCCCGCTCTTCGAAACGGTGGACACGATGACCCCGGAACACGCCGCCGCCCCGTACCTCTTCTTCGCGAGCGAGCTCTCGGGCGAGGCGACGGGAAATGTCCTCGGCGTCGCGGGCGGCCGGCTCTCCGCCTGGAAGCTCGGTGAATCGAGCGGCAAGTTCAAGGAGGCCGACGGCGGCGTCTGGACGGCGACGGAGATCCAGGGCGCTTTCGAGACGTTCTCGCGTCTCTGAATGAGCGCGGCGGCGCCTTGACCCGCTCCGGCTCGGCCCGCATCCTTCCGGGCGACGTGGTGACGAGGGTGCGGAGGCTGTTCGTGAGTCTGCTCGTCGTGGGGTGCACGGACGGCTCCTCGGACGTCGGGCACGGCGGAGCGGCGGGCGCCACGACGGCCGACGCGCGGGACGCGGACGCGCTTCCGCCCATCGTCGTCACGACCGACGAGACGGAGCTCGCCCCCGGGGACGAGCTCGTCGGTGTCTGCCAGACCTTCTCGCTCGGCAACGTGGACCCGATCTTCGTCCGCGCCGTGACCTTCGAAGCGAGCCCGGGAGTGCACCATTCGGACTGGTCGTCCTACGACGAGGACGCCGTGAACGGCCCCGACGGGAGCGCCGACTGCATGACCTTCGAAGGGTTCGGCGTGACGACGGACTCCTCGAAGCACGCGTTCCTGTTCTCCCAGTCGACGCAATCCACGCGGGAGACGCAGGACTTCGGGGACGGCGCCGCGCTCCGGATCCCGCCCCACTCGAAGCTCCTGGTCTCCTATCACCTGCAGAACCCGACGGCGGATCGATTGAAGACGAGGCTCACCGCGTCTCTCCAGCCGGCGCGCCCGGAGGAAGTGACCACCCGTCTGGTCGCTGGAGGCGGCCTCATCGGGATCCTCGCGGTCCCGCCCCTTTCCCGCTCGCGGTTCCACGCGGATTGCACGTTCGACGGCCCGCCGTCCTTCAAGACTTACTTCATGCTCCCGCACTATCACCAGCGAGGTCGCGGGATGCGTCTCGAGCTCCTCGGCGGTTCACGAGACGGAGAGGTCGTCTGGCAGAACGAGGGGACGATCGGCGAAGCGCTCGGGGCCCGCATCGCGCCCGCGGTGGACGTGACCGGCTCCACGGGCTTCCGCTTCACGTGCCTCTACGACAACACGACGACCGAGACGCTCGCGTGCGGCGCGTCCCCATCGCAGGAGATGTGCTCCTTCTTCGTGCACACGGACGCTCCGCGTCAGTTCTACGGCGTCGCGGCTCCCGCGTTCGGCCCGACATCCATCCGCGACGAGGGCACGAACGCCGCGGGAGAACGCGTGTTCGCCGTGGACGGCTGTCAGATGCTGCTGCCCTGAGGGACGCTCGCGTCGGCTCGGCTCAATCCGCGGTGAGGATCACGTCGTCGAGGCGGATCTGGACGTCCCCGGTCTGTCCGAGGCCGCCGGAGTACACCCCGAGGGCCACGGAGACGAACGCGGGATCCACGAGCGACTTCGCGAGCTTCAGGCACGGCGTGAGCTGCGGCACTCCGCCGAGCAGGAGCTCTAGGCAGCCCGTCCTGCCGCCGTCGACGTCCGGGGACGCGCCATAGGTGACGTCGAGCGCGTAGCGTCCGCTCCACTGGTTCGGCTTCGGGAAGAGGCCGGGCACGTTGGACGTGCCGAAGCCGCCGACGGCCTGCGGCTCGAGGTACGCCGCGGAGAGCGTCGGGCCATTGCCGACCTCGAGCGCGATCGCGCCGTCCGTCACGTCGTCGCCCATGAAGAGCGCGACGATCGCGGCGCCGGAGAGGAACGCGACGCTTCCGCCCGCGTCGACGCGGAGCGAAAATTCGAGCCGAACGTGGTCCGGAGGCGTCGAAAATGGAGCGATCTTCTGGACGACGATCCCGCGGACGTCCTTGTCCGAGGTGGTGCGGATGCGGAGCGCATTCGGCGAGGAGGGAACGCCGGCGCCGCTGTCCAGGCTGAAGTCCGCGCCCACGGTCGAGTACGTCGTGAAGGAGTTCAGGAGCGCGTCGACCGTCGTGAACTCGTCGAAGTCCGCGCAGAAGAGCGCGTGCTTGTCGTCGCACCAGTGCGCGGGTCCCGCGTCGGTGCCGACCCCGGCGCCGCCCGCGCCGGGCGCCCCGCTCGCGCCGCCGCTGCCCGTCGTTCCGCCGCCGCCCGCCGTCGCGCCCCCGCCACCGGAGGCAGAGCCGCCCCCCCCGCCCGTTCCTCCCGACGCCGATCCGGCGGAACCGCCCCCGCCGCTCCCGGAGGCTCCCCCGTTCACACCGGCCGGAGCTCCGGAGAAGGAGTCTCCGCCGCACGCGGTGACGAGAGCGATGGCGACGGGTCCGAGAAGTGAAGCGCGCACCTGGATCTTCGAACGGTACACGCCCCCTTCCGCCCCAGCAATTCGACGCGCCCGCTCGCGACGTCGGAAGCCGAGTCCGCCGAGCTCATTAACCCGCTGAAACAATTGGAAAAGCGGCGACGGAAGATTGCTGGAAGGGGGGCGCGATGTTAGGTTCTTGCTCCTCGCGACGCTCTCGGTCCGGGGTCGGTACTCGGATGTCTCGCGAGCCGCACATCCCGCTGTTCCTTTGGATCGCGCTCGCGCTCGTGATCCACGTGACTGGACAGGAAGGAGCGACGCGGGTCTCCGACGCGATCGGCGAGCGGATCGACGTCCAGCGCTTCGCGGACGCCGTCCGCCGGCACGTGCTCTCGACGACCCGGCCCATGGAGGTGGCGCTCGTCGAAGACCCGACGCTGGACGCGCAGAAGGACCAGGAGCACCCCGACGAGAGCACCCCCGACGACGAGGCGCGCCCCGCGGACGAGCCCTCGCCGACGAAGGTCGACGCGACCAAGTCCCTGACGAAACGCGAAGATCCGAAGGTGAAGCCGCCGGAGGAGCGCGAGGCCGAGAAGAAGCCGAAGCCCCCGGAGTTGAAGAAGCAGGCGGAGCAGAAGCCGCCCGAGCAGAAGCCGCCCCCCGAGAAGCGCGCGGATCTCCCGAAGGTGGAGGTCAAGAACCGGATCGCCGTCCAGCAGCACGTCGAGGACAGGAACCAGGCGGACAACCCGAACGCCGAGTTCATCGGGGACGAGGCGAACACGGTCCGGGAGCAGACGCAGGCGAGGATCTCTTCCACGGACCAGAACGATCCGGATCCGTCGCCCGGGACTGCCCACGACGGCCCCAGCGACGAGCCCGGAAACGCCCACGTGAACGACGTGGCGCACTCGGAAGACTCCCCGGGAGCGATCGACCACGCGCCGAACTCGGAGGCCGCCGGGCAGAAGGCGACCCAGTCGACCGATCAGGCCCACGGCGGTTCGCAGAAGATGGTGCAGGAGGTCGCGCCCGACTCCCGGAAGGGGCGCTCGACGGGCGAGATGAAGGGCTCGAACCAGTCGCCGCCGGATCAAAAGAAACAGGACGAGCGCATCGCCGTCGCCGGCTCGCGCGCACGCCCCGAAGCGCCGGACCTCATGAACTCGAGGAACGGGACGGACCTCGCGCCGGAAGCGCAGGAAGGGCACGTGGCCCGTGCGGCCGAGAAGGCCCGACCGAAGCGTCTTCCGCCGATGCGCGGCGCGCCGAACGCCCTCGACTTCCTCGGGCTCGGCGCGAGCGGAACGACCCCGGGCGGCATCAACCTGAACCTGACGCCCGGGGACGCGTATGCGGCGGTCGGGCGCGATCAGCTCGGCAGGGAGCGCGTCGCGGACGGCGAGCGTCGGCTCTCGAAGCACCGCGGCTCGTGGAAGACGGTCGGCATCGAACGGTGGCGCGCGGCGATCGAAAACTACAACTCGTCCGTGAAGCCCGGCAACCAGACGGCGCTGAACACCGCGCGCGTGCCGTTCGCGACGTACCTGAACCAGATCCACAACCGCCTCCACCCCATCTTCGCGGACTCCTTCCTCGGGTCCCTGGACGGTCTCCCCTCGAGCAATCCCCTCTCGAACCCGGACATGAAGACGAACCTCGAGATCGTCCTCGACAAGGAAGAGGGGAAGATCGTGAAGATGGGGGTGACGCGGTCTTCCGGGTCCACGGTGTTCGACATCGCGGCGCTCGAATCCGTCCAGAACGCCGCGCCGTTCGGGAAACCGCCGCCGATCATCGTCTCTCCCGACGGGAACGTGTACCTTCACTGGGAGTTCTACCGAAACCCGTACTACGCGTGCTCGACCTACTTCGCTCATCCGTTCATCCTCAAGGCGAGCCCCGAGAGCGCTCCGCCGAGGCCGCCCGCGCCGCCCGCGACGCCGGAGCCCGGGCCGACGGAGCAGACGGGACCGGCGCGCGGGGACCTCGGGCGGCTGTCGCCGACGCGCGGCGAGTCGTGGGCGTCGCGCTGACGAGGCGGCGCCGGGGAGCGTGCTCCACTTGACCGCTTCGGAACGCGCCGGGTCGACCCCTGCGTCCACGCCCGGCGAAGACACCGCCCGCTTCGGGCCGGATGCTCCCTTCGCGCTCCGCGCGGTGCTGCTCGTCTCGTGGACCTCCCTCGTGAGCCGCTCGATCGCGACGGCGCTCCCCGGCGCGCGCTCCGGCCTCGAGCGGTGGATCGCGCGAAGCGACGTGCTCGCGAGTCTCTCCTCCCAGCTCTCGGCGCTCCTCGGCGCGTGCCTGCTCGTGCTCCTCGTCGCCGCGACGCTCGGAGATCGGACGCTCTCGCCCGTGTACCGGGTGCTGGTCGTTCCGGCGGCGGCGGCGGTGCTCACGCTCGTCATGCTCGCGAGCACGATGGGGCTCGAGCCCGCGGAGAGTCTCGCGCTCGGCGCGTCGTGTCTCGCCCTCGGAGCGAGCGCCGCGAGCTCGTCTCTCCGGTCCCCGGTCGCCCGCGCGACGGGACTCGTGCTCGCATTCCTGACGATCGGCGCGACGCTCCGCCTGGGCTACCGGCTCCTCGCGGCGAGCGGCGCCGTCCGGGCCGCGAGCCCGGCCCTCGTCGGCGTGCTCACGTCCGGCGCGAACGCCCTCGACGTCCTCGCCGTGTCACTCGCCGCGGCGCGGTTCATCGCGGAGCGGCGGGTGCGCGCCGGCATCACCGTGGGCGTCATCGTGCTGCTCGGCGCGGTCCTCTCCTGGGGCGCCATCCGTGGCTCGCTCGAGGGCGCATCCCTCTGGCAGATAGTGGCGTCGCGCGCGCTCTCGGAGCTCTCGCTCGCGTCGATCGCATCGCCGGGCGGCGGGCGGGTCGCGGTGGACGTCGTCGCGGTCCTCGTCGCGCTCGTGGTCGGCGCGTGGCCCGGAGCCATCTCCCAGAAGATGATCGCCGTCGCGTTCGCGCTTCTCGGTCGCTCCGGCGCGGAGGTCCCCGCGAGCGCGCTCGTTCTCGCCCTCGCCGCCCTCTCGTCGCCGCTCGGCCCGAGGGAGTCCGATCCGCTCCCCCCGGTCCGCCCCGGGGCGGTCGGCCCGACGCCCCGAGAAGCAGGGTCGTCCGGGTGAAGGCGCTCCGTCTTCGCGAACTCCCGCTGCTCGTCGTCGTGCTCGTCGCCGGCACGGCGTGCCGGCACGTGCGAAAGACGCCCGAGCAGCGCGGCGAAGGCGTCTTCCTCCGGTCGTGCGCCACGTGTCACGGCCCCGACGCTCGCGGCACGCACCCGGCCGGCTTCAAGACCCCGCCCGCGAACCTCACGGACCCGAAGCTCCAGGACCGGCTCGGCGACGAAGGCATCCGGGACACGATCCGACACGGCAAGGGCCAGATGCCGCCGTTCGGAGCGCTGCTCGAGCCGGAAGACGTGGACGGCGTCGTCCGGTATCTCCACACGCTCCGGCGCGCGGAGTGATCAGAACGGCGACGTATCGCAGCGAGAGAACCACGGGAGCTCGCCGACCGGCGCGGGGACCGGGACCGTCCTCGGTCCCATGATCGCGTCGCCCTCGCCGTGGAGGCGGAAGCACCCTTCCGGAACGTAGACCTCGCGCTCCGTCGCCCCCGCTTCGAGGACGGGCGCGACGAGGACGTCGGGGCCGAGCATCCACTCGTCGTCCACGTGGGGCGGAGAGCCGCCGTCGGCGTCGAGCCAGAGGGGACGGATGGGCGGCGCGCCGCCGGCGAGCGCCTGGTCCCAGAGCGAAAGGAGGAGCGGGCGGGCCCGTTCATGGAGCTTCGCCATGGCGATCCACGTCTTCTCCGTCGCGTCGTCGTAGCTCCACGGCATCTTCACGCCGGTGAGGGCGGAGTTGTGGACGCGGAAGAACGGGAGGAGCGCCGCTGCTTCCGACCAGCGCGAGTAGAGCTCAGCGTCGGGGCCCCGGCCGTCGAAGTCCGCGTAGCCGCCGATGTCCGTGTCGAAGCCGTAGCCGCCCAGGATCGACCGGTTCAAGAGATCCGGCACGATGGACGGCAGGCCCGTCCGCTTCGAGTAGTCGCACGTCTCGTCGCCAGGAAACTCCGCGTTCTCGTACGCCGTCGCGCCCGGCGTTCCCGAGTAGCCTCCGCGGACGAAGAAGAACGGCTCGCGGTCCGGGTGCTCGGCGACGTACTCGTCGAGGGCCTCGCGCGCCGTTCGATGCTCGAGCACCGGGTACCGATTGTGTAGCGTGACGCCCGTGGAGCCGTCCGAGAAGACCATGTCCGGGAGCACCTGCTCGCCGAAGTCGTTCATGAAACCGTCGGCGCCGAGATCGAGCGCGTCCTTCACGATGCCCTTCCACCACTCCCGGGCCGCGTCGTTCGTGAAGTCGACGAGCGCGGCGTCCTTGCCGTCGAATGGGCTCGGGAAGACGTACGGATCGCCGGTCGCCGTCTTCGCGACGTAGCCCGCGGCCGTGGCCTCCGCGAAGCGCCCGAGCGGTTCCGTCGCGGCCGCGTCGTCCGACACGAAGGGACGGAAGTAGAGCATCGGATGCACCGAGAGCCCGCGGAGCGTCGCGTTCGTCGCCTTCACGAAATCCGCCGGCAGGCGCGCCCATCCCTCGTACGCATAGGCCGTCACGGGGTACGCGCCGGACTGGAGCTTCCGGACGTCGTCCTCGACCTTCTTCTGGTACACGGCGGGCGCGTCGACGAAGAGCTGGATGGTGCGCGAGAGAGTCGCGCCGAGGCTCCAGTCGGGCGGCTTTCGTTCACGCCCGATCCGCGCCGTGAGCGCCGCGAGCCCGCTCGAGCCGCCATCCGGGACGACGACGAAGCGCGCCCGGTCGCCGTTCACCGCGACACGAAACGCGGTCGGCACGTCCGAGCCCATCCGGAAACGGACGTTCTCGTCCGTCTCCACGTAAAAGACGTACCCGGCCGACGATTCGAAGGCAGGGACCGGGTAGTAGTAGGCGGTCTCCGGCGTCGGGAACCGGTAGTCGAAGACCCAGTTCGAGAACGACGCCCCGCGGAGGTTCGTGCTCTCCCGGCGGCCGCCGAAGCCGTGGAACGCTTCGTCCGCCGCGCACGAGAATGCAGCGAACACGGCCGTCACACCCTCCGGGTCGCTCACGACGACGTCGATCGACGGCAGTGCGCCCGGAGCGTCGCGGACGGCGACGGTCAAGGTTCGCCCGGCGGGGTCGTCCGTCGCGAGCGTCGCGACGAAGCCGTCGGCCGTCTCGGTCCGTGACAGGAGCTTCGTCGCGACGTGGCGCGCGCCTTCGCCGGGCTCCGGCACGGCGTCGAGCGTCTCGAAGCTCGGGGGCACGAGCTCGGGCTCCGGCGCCGTGGAGAAGCCGAAGCTCCCGTAGGGCACGCCCGCGATCGTCGTCCTCCCCGGGACGGAGCGGAGACGGACGCGGCCGTCCTCGGCCGTCACCGTGAGGCCGCCCTCGTCCGTGACGGAGACCGGCGCGGCGGGCGCCGTCGCCCCGGCGGGCGCTCGATCGCCGCCGCAGCCCACCGCGACCCACCCGAGGACGAGCAATCCGGAAAAGTGACGAGGCATGTTTCGAGCGAGATCCTGCCCTGTCTCATCTCAACAGTCAACACTGACTGTTGAGGCAGGAGCCAGCCGGAGCTATGGTTCCGCGGTCCGGATGCGAAAGACGACGCGCCGAAAGCCGCCCGGCCTCGCCGCCCCGAAGCGAACGCGCGCCGCGTACGACGAGGAGCGCTCCGCGGCGACCCGGGTGAAGATCCTGGAGGCCACGTTCGAGTGCCTCCACGACCTCGGTCACGGAGGAGCGTCGACCGTCGAGGTCTGCAAGCGTGCTGGCATCGAGCGCGGCACGCTCCTTCACCATTTCCCGGACCGCGCCACGCTCCTCGCGTCCGCGCTCGAGCACGTGTTCGAGAAGCGACGCGCGGAGTTCCTTCGCCGGGCGGACCGCCTCCAGGAAGAGCGCGCGCGGGGAAAGCCGGGCGCCGTCGCCATCGAGCTCCTCTGGAAGGCCGTCGACGCTCCGAGCACCGTGGTGTGGCTCGAGCTCGTCGTCGCGGCACGCACGGACCCTTCGCTCCATCGCGCCCTCGTGAAGATGGGCCGAGCCTTCGACGAGAAGATCCAGGCGACCTTCGCGGAGCTGTTCCCGGAGGATGCCGCGTCGGAAGGGCCGTTCTCGAGCCTGCGGGTTCCGTTCGCGTTCGCGCTGATGAACGGGCTCGTCCTGGATCGCCTCGCCGGGTTCGGAGCTCGCGTCCCGTCCGTGCTCGACTACCTGGAGCGCCTCGCGGAGCTCGGATGACGGACGTCTGGGACTTCGTCGTGGTCGGCAGCGGCTTCGGCGGCAGCGTCTCGGCGCTCCGCCTCTCCGAGCGCGGTTTCCGCGTGCTCGTCCTGGAGCAAGGCCACCGGGTGGACGCCACGCGCATCCAGGCCGCGGACGCCGACCCTCGCGCGCTCCTCTGGGAGCCGCGGCTCGGCGCGTTCGGGTACTTCGCGCAGCGGCTCTTCCGGCACGTGGGCGTCCTCGGCGGCGTCGGCGTGGGCGGAGGAAGCCTCGTGTACGGCGCGGTCCTGCTCGAGCCGAAAGCGTCCTTCTTCCGCGCGATGAGCGAACTCGGCGTCGATTTCGAGGCCGAGCTCGCGCCGCACTACCGGACGGCGGCGCGGATGCTCGGGCGCGCCCAGACGCCGGACCACGGCACGATGGATGAATACCTGAAGCTCACCGCGCGCGCTCTCGGCGCGGAGGAGAGCTTCGGCCCGACGCCGAACGGCATCTACTTCGGGAGCGGGGACGTCGCGAAGGCCGACCCGTTCTTCGGCGGAGCGGGCCCGCCGCGGATGCCGTGCACGCGCTGCGGGCGCTGCCTCACCGGCTGCGCCGTCGGCGCGAAGAACACGCTCGACAAGAACTACCTGCACCTGGCCGAGCGGAAGGGCGCCGAGATCCGGGCACTGTCGCGAGTCTCGCGGATCGAGAAGACGGACGCAGGCTACCGGCTCCACGTCGAACACCCCGTCACCCGGGCGAAGACGGGCGTCGTCTCGGCGAAGCGCGTCGTCCTCGCCGCGGGCGTCGTGGGGACGCTCGAGCTCCTGTTCCGCGCGCGGGACGAGCACGGCACGCTCCCGGACGTGTCCCCGAAGCTCGGGACGCGCGTCCGGACGAACAGCGAGGCCATCGTCGGGGTGCTCCACGACGCGCCGCCCGCGGATCTCGCCGTCGGAACCGCGATCTCGTCCCATTTCCACGCGAACGAGCACACTCACCTCACCCAGAACCGCTTCGGCCCCGCCTACGAGTTCATGAAGCTCACGACGACGCCGATGGTGGACGACGCGAGCCCGCTCCGCCGGGCGCTCCGCACCGCGCTCGGCTTCCTCGCGCCGCCGTTCCGGATCCTCCGCGGCGCGATTTCCCCCCGGTGGCACGAGCGCGTGACCGTTCTCACGGTGATGCAGCACGTGGACAGCGAGCTCGAGTTCCGCTTCGGCCGGAGCCTCTTCTCGCCGTTCCGGAAGGGGCTGCGCTCCGCCGTCCTCCGGGGAAAGCGCCCGCCGACGTACCTCCCCGAAGCGCACCGGGCCGCGCGCGCGCTCGCCCGCGTCGCGCCGGGGACGCCGTTCAACTTCGTCCCGGAGAGCCTCGGGAACCTCTCGGTGACCGCGCACATCCTCGGCGGCTGCCCGATGGGACGGACCGCAGAGGAAGGCGTCATCGACACCGACCATGAGGTGTTCGGCTGCCCCGGCCTCTACGTGGTGGACGGCTCCGCCGTGAGCGCGAACGTCGGCGTGAACCCGAGCCTCACGATCACGGCGCTCGCCGAGCGCGCGATGAGCCACATCCGAGGCTAGAGTCGTTTCGACCGCCTTCGTCGGAGAGGTTGCCCGACCTGGTCAAACGGACGATTCACTCTCTGATGAGCCCAGAAGCCATACCGAGCACGCGCTCCACGAACGGCGACTTTGCGTCGGTGTAGGTCTCCCGATCGAATTCATGAAGAGTGGCGAGTCGTTGCTTCAGTGCGGCGTACTCGGCGAGAATGTCCGGCCGAGCTCGAAGAACATCTCGAAATAGGAGACGCTCGCGCCAGGTCGGACCGTCATGGGGCACGAGGTACAAGTGGTGAGTTCTGAATGCCGGTGAGGGCTTGCAGAACCAGTGCATGCGCTCGGGCCGGTACGGGAAATGGCAGTACCCGACGGCCGTGAGCGCGGCGATCGCGGGACGCGAGGCGTCGAGATCTCCCACGGGGGCCATGATGTCGATGACGGGCTTCGCGGCGAGCCCGGGCACGGCGGTGCTCCCCACGTGTTCGATCGAACCGACGAGCCATGCCTCTAGAACGTTCGCCAGTACGGCGCGTTCAGCCTCGAACGAGCTCGGCCACGACGCGTCGTACGACACGATGCGAACGGGGGCGTCGTCGGTATCGGTCATTTGGCCGTCGTTCCCGAGGCGTCGTCCAGAACGCCCAGCCTACCGCTTCCTCGAAGTCGACGTGTCAGGGCGTTTCGAGCGCGGCTCGCTACTCGGCTTCCGCGAGGGCGCGAACGGCGCAGAAGCGACCGCGGCGATACTCCGTGGGCCGGGCACGCGCGTTCGCGCCCTCGCGGAAGCATCGCGCCCGAAATCCCCTCGCTCGCGGAGAAACGCGACCAAGGCGCGACGCCGGAACTACTCACCAGTCGGGCTCGTCCGACCATCCCCACGATCACGCGGAGGCGGCTCTGCCGCCGAGCACGAGCGTCGGGGGATGGTGGGCGCCGGCGCGTGAGCGCCGGTGACCGGTCAGGGGCAGCCCTCTCCGACACTCTCCCGAGTGCCGGACCCTCACTTCGTGAACAGCACGAGCGCGCCGAACAGGACGACGAGGTACGGCAGCGACGCGAAGAACAGCGAGCGCGCCCACTTCTCGTGGTCTTCCCGGTAGAAACCGGCGATGCCGTACGCGAGGTACGCGAGACCGAGAACGACCGCCGATACGATGTACGGCACGCCGCCGAGCCCGAGCCACGCCGGGAGCGCGCTCACGAGGAGCTGGAGGCAGAGGAGCGCGACGATGACGCGCTTCGTGTGATCGACGCCGCGCGACGCGGGGAGCACGACGAGGCCCGCGCGCGTGTACTCCGAGGTGCGGAAGAGCGCGATCGCGTGGAAATGCGGGATCTGCCAGATGAAGAGCAGCGCGAAGAGGGAGAGCCCGACGGCGTCGAGGCGCGACGTCATCGCCGTGTAGCCCATGAGCGGCGGCGCGGCGCCCGGGACGGCCCCGACCCACACCGCGACCGACGAGAGCCGCTTCAGCGGCGTGTACACGAGTACGTAGGAGAGCAGCGAGAACCCGCCGATGAAGGCCGTGAGCGGGTTCACGCAGAAATCCAGGATGGGCAGGCCCGTGAACGCGAGCGCCCCGCCGAACCAGAGCGCGACCTCGGGCGAGATGCGCCCGCTCGGGATCGGGCGCTCGCGCGTTCGCTTCATGAGCGCGTCCACGTCCCCCTCGAGGAACATGTTGAGGGCGTTGGCGGCCGCCACGATGAGCGACGTGCCGAGGAGCGCGTACCCGAATTTCGTCCAGTCTCGGACCGGGCCGGGGGCGATCGCCGCGCCGAGAGCCGTCGTGAACAGGACCATCCGCGTGATGCCCGGTTTCGAGAGCTCGACCAGGGCCCGGACGAACGAGACGATCTCCGCGACGCCCGGCGCACGCGCGCGAGCGTCTTCGGTGGTGCCGGAGGTCTCGGACATCTGGGAGGGCGACCGAGCCTCTTCGACCGGTCCGCGCGCGGGGTCTATCACCGGCGCTCCGAGCGGGCAATCCAGGGCAAATTCCAGGGGATCTTCGCGAGGAGCGGCGGGAGCACGAGCGCGAGGACGGGGAGCCCGACGTACGCCACGGCCGCGGCGCGGTCTCGGTCCAGACGGAGGAGGACCGAGAGCACGGCGACCGACGACAGCGCCGCGAGCGCCGCGGCGTGAACCTGCGAGGAGAGCCTCCGCCGGAGGATGGCGACGGCGAGACCGAGCGCGGCGAGCGACGCCGAGAGGGCGACGAGGAGGGCGCGCGCGACGCCGCCGAAGGAACGCGACGTGCCCCACCGCGGAAGCCCCGACAGGCGGGACGTACCGGCGTGGACCGTCGCGATGCGGGATCCGAGCCGGGCGGAGAGGTGGAGATCCGAGAGCGTCACGGTCCCGAAATCCGCGCTCGGAGCGAGGTCGCTCGCGGAGAACCAGGCGCCGTCACCGAACCCCGGCACGCGGCCGACGATGCGGGCCCCGCGCTCGAAACAGAGCCACGTGAGCGCGACGAGCGGGACGTCGACGCGCCGCGGGGACTCCGACTCGGCGCAGCTTCGTCGTCCCTCCGCCACCAGGCGATTCGACAGCGCCCCGAGCGCGTTCACCTCGGAAAGACGGGCGGACGGGGCGAACGAAACCGAGAGCAGCGCGAGCGCCACCGCGAGCTCTCCGACGAGACGCGCGGGAGACGCCCCGAGCGCGGCGAGCGCTCGCGCTTCGCCGCGATCGACGAACGAGGCCGTCGCGAGCGCGACTCCGAGCGGGACCCCGACGAGGACCGACGCCTCGAGCGAGGACGACGCGAGGACTCTCGCGAACGGAGCCGCGAGCGACAGCGGCACGTCCTTCGCGACGAGCCACGGCATCAGGCGGATCGCGCCCGCCGAGAGCCCGAGTGCGAGCACCAGGGCGACCGCGACCGCCACGAGGCGAAGGGACGCGATGAGGAGTGGCCGCACGAGGCAGAGCGTAGCGGTTCCGTTCCGCGCCGCCCGAGGAGTCCGATGGACCCCGGCCGCGAGGCCCGGCGGGACGGCAGGCGAGACGCCGCGCGCCCGGCCCGAAATCGCCCGGGGCGTGGCGCCACGGCCCACAAAGATTCACGGAGCACGCGGAAAGCGGGCTGAAACCGGCCGAACATTGCCCGCCGGTTCCGCACCCAAAGGCGGAAAACGGGTGTTATTGTCGCGGGCGCTTGTCGAAGCGACTAACCTGGAGGGCCCATGCGAGGGTTCGGTAAACTTCTGAGTGCGACGGTCATCGGTCTTGTGGCGCTGAGCCCGCGGGTCTCTCTCGCCGCCGAGAGCGAGGCGTCGCCGACTGGTAAGGGCATCACGGGTGGAGCGCTGCTCGGCGCGGAGGCGGTCATGCTCGTGGAGGCCGCGGCGAGCACGAAGCCCGCGTGGGCTTACGCCGTGGGCGGCGGTCTCGGAGCAGTCGCGGGCGGCGTCGGCGGCTACTTCGCCGAGAATGGCGGAGACGCGAAGCTCTCCATCTACCTCCTCGTCGGCGGCATGGCGCTCGCTCTCCCCACGACGGTCGCGGTCCTCTCGGCAAGTGCCTACGAGCCGACGAACTACACCGAGGATCATCCGCCCGCGGACGAACCGGTTGCCGAACCCGCGCGGCCCGAGTCGGCGCCGGCTGCTCCCGCTCCGGCTCCGGCCCCCGCCGCGGCGCCGCAAGGAAGCCTGCACCGAACCCGCCCCGCGATCGCGAAGGTCCCGGCGCTGCCGCCCGCGCTCGTCGGCGTGTCCGGGGACGCGCTCACGCTGTCGCTCCCTGCGGTGGAGGTGCGACAAATGTATACCCGCACCGAGGTCGCGGTTCTCGGCGTGAAGCAGCAGACGGAAGTCGAAGTTCCGGTGCTGAACGTCGTGTTCTGAGCCGAGTTCGCGTTTCGAGGTGAGCGCGGGCCGCAGGGCCGGCCCGCGCGCCCGTGAACACACGCGCACTGTCGTCGCGACGACGCGGCGTACGCAATCGGCATCCCGGTCGCGAGCGAGGCCTCGGGTCGCCGGCGTGGCCTCGGGTCGCGAGCGAGCCGGCGAGCCGGCGAGCTCCTGGAAGCCGACCGAACCCGCCGGAAAACTCTGGCCTATCCCCTTGTCCGGAAGTGGCACGGTGGAGGAAGATGAGGGTTCGGTGCCGCGGTGCGTGCACGCACGCGGCCGACTTTCCAAGCGAACAAGATGGTCGACGCAGTAGCGGAGAGGTCGAAGGTGTCGCGCCGGGGTGCGAATGACCCAGCGCTGAACAAGGTGATCGCCGGGCGCTATCGCCTCGAGGCGCGCATCGGCGAAGGGGGCATGGGCATCGTCTACCGAGCCCGGCACGTCCTCATCGATCGCGTCGTGGCGGTGAAGCTGATCCGCCCCGATCTCCGCGGAGAGACTCACCTCCGCGCCTGGATGCTCCGCGAGGCGCGCGCCGCGAACCGCGTCGACCACGCGCACATCATCGACATCCACGACATCGGCGAGACGGAGGAGGGCGAGCTCTATCTCGTCATGGAGTACCTCGTGGGGACTCCGCTCTCCGCCGAGATCTCGCGCGGCCCGATGCCCATCCAGCGCGCGGTCGACATCCTGGAGCAGATGGGTGCGGCTCTCGCGCGCGCTCACGACCTCGGTGTCGTTCACCGCGATCTGAAGAGCGACAACATCCTCCTCACCGCGCGGGGCGGCAGGAAGGACTTCGTGAAGATCCTGGACTTCGGGCTCGCCGCGCTCGCGCACGATCCTCGGCTCGCGCCGAAGGGCGCCGTGTTCGGAACGCCCGAGTACATGTCACCGGAGCAGGCGCGCGGCGAGCAGGCCGGTCCGCAGAGCGATCTGTACGCCCTCGGCATCCTGTTCTTCGAGATGCTCACCGGCCAGCTCCCCTTCCGCTCGAGCGATCGGGACACGCTGCTGGAGATGCAGCGCACGGCGCCCGCGCCGAAGCCGAGCACGCTCCGGAAGGACTGCCACCCTGTCGCCGAGCGCATCATCATGCGGCTCCTCGAGAAGGACCCGCGGCGCAGGTATCGGGACGGCCACCACCTCCTCGAAGAGCTCAAGGCCCTCCAGCGCTCCCTCCCCTCGCAGGCCTGGGACAAGGAAGGCGGTGGCGAGGCTCCCGCCGCGCCGCAGCTCTATCCGCCTCCCCCGCCGCGCTCCGCGAACGTCACGGAGTGGGCGAGCCGAGCCGGGCTCTTCTCGCGCATGCTCGCGCGCGCATATCCGTCCGGGAACGCGCCGCCGGAGGTGCTGCAGGCGCTCGCCACGTCGTGGGATCTCGCCGCGAAGGCGAACGGGCTCGAAGGCGAGATCGCGAGTCACACCCGCAGGCTCGAGGCGCTCGAACGGAGAGGCCGCGCGCTCCGCGCCGAAATCGGCCGCAAGGTGGAGGAGCTCGCCCAGGAAGAGTCCCGGGCGCTCCGCGACGCGGCGACCCACGCGGAGGAGGAGGAAGCGGCCCGAGCCGAGCTCTCCGCCGCCGAACAGCAGGCGCAAGAGACGGGCGCTCGCGCGAACGAGGCCGAGCGCGCCGGTCGCGGCACGCGACAGGTGTTCGAACAGTGCGGCGCCGCGCTCGCGATGGTCGAGGTGAAGCGGTTTCAGCTCAAGCAGCGAGAAGCGAAGCGCTCCGCGCGCGAGGCGACCGCGAAGGACCTACGCCGGCAGATCGAGGAGCTCCGCGCCCAGCTCGCCCGCTACGCGGAGGCCCTCGAAGAGGACCTCGCGTCCGGCCGCGAGAAGGTCGCCGCTCGCACGCGCGAAGGCCTGAAGTTCGAGGAAGGCTTCACGAAGGCGACGGGGGTTCTCATCAACCACCTGAAGGGCAAGCCCGAGTGCCGGGATCTCATGAACGAGATCCTCGCCAACGGCGACGGGAGCACCGCCGCCGAGCCGAAGAAGGATCTCCAGGCCCAGAGCCCCATGCCCTGACGGCCTCGCGGCACGAGGCCCCCGGGCCCGGCTCGCAGCGACGCAGCCACGGACTGGACTCGGCGGTGGGCCCCACGCCGAGGCATAGTTTGTATACAAACTATCCGGGTGCGGACGTTCGCAGCGCTGCAGCCACGGACTGGACTCAGCGGTGGGCCCACGCCGCGGGGATAGTTTGTATACAAACTATCCAGTGCGGACGCTCCCCCCAGTGACCGCGTGGAGACGGACAAGGAGAGCGAATCCGCCGACCGGGCGGTCGCGTCGATGGCGTCGATTCGCACCGACCCGCCGAGACCCGGGGCGCGCTCCCTCAGGCCGGGAGCTTAGCTCCGAGGAACGACTTCAGCTTCACGAGGTTCTTCGTGTCGCGACCGAAGGCGGGCACGGCGTAGCCCCCGGCCCAACCCTTCACGTCGCTGACGAGCGCGTTCCGCGCGGGCGCTTCCGTGACGATCTGCGCCACGCTCCGCCCGCGAGCCGAGCCGCTCTCGAGCCCTTCGACGAAGCGTTCGAGCCGCGCGTAGTCCGCGCCGAGGAACTCGCGGAGGAGCGCCGTGTCGCTGGCGAGACGCGAAAGGACGTCGCTCCCGTCCGCGGGCGTCGCCGCCGCCGCGACGCGGAAGACGAACGCGTCGTCGAGGAACCCGAGGTCTTCGATGCCGTCGGGGATGAGGTCGAGCGACTTGAAGAGGTAGTTCAACGCGCTCGCGGCCTTCCGGCGACGCGCCTCCGGCTCTTCCGCGTTCTCCACGATGGCCGCGAGCGCGAGCGCGTCGTCGGCGAGAGAGCGGAGCCACTCGGGGAACGCATCGAGACAGCGGGATTCGACGTTCGACATGGGGCCTTCCACGTATCACCGACGATGCGGGGCCGAAATCGGCGCGTGACCGGACCCGGTCGTCCCGGGGGCGCTCTCCGGGAGCACGCTACTTTTTCAGCGGCGCCGCATTCGGACACAGGACGCGGAGCGCGTTCTCGCCGAAGATCCTCGTCACGTCCTCCCTCGATAAGCCGGCGGCGACAAGCGCTCGTCCGAGGGCGGGAAACCGCGAGGCATCCTCCAGGCCCACCGGAGGCGTGATGTCCCCCTCGAAGTCCGAGCCGATGGCGACGTGCTCCACGCCCGCGACGGAGACCAGGTGCCGCACGTGCCTCACGACGTCGGCGATCGTCGCGCGGCCCTTCTCGACGAGGAACCTGGAGTGGAAGTTCACACCGACGACTCCCCCCGTCGCGGCGATCGCGCGGATCTGATCGTCCTCGAGGTTCCGCGGGTGCGGCGTGAGCGCGCGGGCGTTCGAGTGCGTCGCGACGACCACCTTTCCCTCTGCCCGCGCGAGCGCGAGGATCTCGTCCGTCGTGCGATCGGAGGCGTGAGAGACGTCCACGATGCCGCCCGCGGCGAAGACGCGACGAACGACGTCCCGGCCGGCGTCCGTCAGCCCCGTGACACTCGGCGTTTCGTTCGCGGAGGACGTCGCGAGGGCGTTGTCGAACGTGTGCACGAGCCCGAAGACGCGAACGCCGCGTCCTGCCCAGCGCTCCACCGCGGTGGGTTCGCCTGCGAGCGGACCGGCTCCTTCGAACGCGAGAAACGTGCGGACGGCCGCCGGATCTCCTCTGCAACCGGGCGCGGAGAACGGCGGCGTCTTCGGCAGGAGCGACGAGAGTTTCTCGAAGGAGCCCTCGAGATCCTCCATGCGTGGCCCCTCGGGCGAGACGGATTTCGGCACGAAGAGCGGGAGGACCACGCCGCGCACGCCGGCCCGGAGTAGCCGCGACGCGACGTACTGCCCGGAGCCGCGGGCGAGCGTGCCGCCGCGGTAGTTCACGCGATACGAGAGATCGACGTGGAGATCCACGACGGGGATCGGCGGAGGAGCGACGTCCGCCCCGCGCGCGGGGAGCGGCACGAGGACGAGCAGCGTCGCGAGCCCGAAGAGCGCCGCCCCGGTTCCGGTCATGCCATGCGACCCGGGACCACGGGGTGGCTCGCGGAGAGGCCGCCGTCGACGGCCCAGGCCTGGCCGTTCACGTAGCTCGCCTCGTCGCTCGCGAGGAAGAGCGCGACGCGCGCGATCTCCTCGGGCCGCCCGCCCCGCTTCAAGGGATTGAGCTGGCCAATCTTCGCTTCTTTGCCCGTCGCTCGCGCGTAGTCGAAGAGCGGCTGCGTCATGCCCGTCTCGATGAGACCGGGGCAGATCGCGTTCACGCGGACGTTCGTCCCGGCGAGCTGGCACGCGGACGTCTGCACCAGGCTCACGACCGCGGCCTTGCTCGCGCTGTAGTGCGGGCTGCCGGCGCCCGAGCGAAGGCCGGCGACCGAGGCGGTGCAGACGATCGAGCCGCCGCCGTGCTCGATCATGTGCGCTGCCGCGTACTTGATGCCGAGGAACGGCCCGATGAGGTTCACCTCGAGGAGCGCGCGGAACTCCGGGGCTTCCAGCGAGAGGAGCGAGACGAGGCCTCCGGAGACGCCGGCGTTCGCGTAGAAGATCTCGAGGCCGCCGTACTCGCGCACACACTCGCTCACGAGACCCTTCACCGCGGCGTCGTCCGCGACGCTCGCGACGACGCCGCGCGCCGTGCCGCCGGCTTTGCGGATCGTCTCCACCGTGGCCGCGAGCCCTTCCTCGTTCACGTCGCAGAGGACGAGCCGCGCGCCCTCCTCGGCGAAGAGAACCGCCGACGCCCGCCCGATGCCGCTTCCGGCGCCGGTGATGACGGCGCGCTTGCCTTCGAGTCGCTTCATGGGCGGGATGATAGCTGACAGGGGAAGGGCCGGGGCGTATCGTGGGTGATTGCCATGGCGCGGGCGGCACCCGACAGAACCGGGCAAATCATCGGGGGGCGCTATCAGGTCGTCTCCCTGCTCGGGGAGGGGGGGCAGAGCTCCGTCTACCGGGCGAAGGACCTGCGCGTGGGCGACGAGGTGGCGCTCAAGATCCTGAAGCCGGGCGCGGACGCCGAGTCGACCGAGCGGATGTTCCGGGAGGCGCGGGCGATGGCGTCACTCCAGGGCACCGCCGCGCTTCACGTCCTCGACCAGGGCTGGACGGACGAGGGATCCATGTGTCTCGTGACGGAGCTCCTCGAGGGCCTTCCCCTCGACGACCTGCTCGACGCGCGGGAAAAAGAAGGCCTCCGGACGGACGTCCAGATGGCGATGACGCTGTTCGGCCCCGTGGTGAACACGCTCCGTGCCGCGCACGAGATCGGCATCGTGCACCGGGATCTGAAGCCCGCGAACATCTTCGTCCTGTCGAACGGTCGAGGCGTTCGCCTCCTGGACTTCGGGTTCGCGAAGTTCCAGCGCATGCGCGGGCTCACCGCGGACGGCATGATCGCCGGCTCGCCGAGCTACATCGCCCCCGAGACGTGGCTCGGGAAATACGACGTCATCGATCACCGCATCGACGTCTACGCGCTCGCGGCCGTCATCTTCCGTTTCTTCGCCGGGCACGCGCCGTTTTCTTCGACGGATCTCGGGACCTTGCTCCGTCAGGTGACGGGCGCGGAGCGGCCGAGCCTCCACGCCGTGCGTCCGGATCTTTCGCCCGACGTGGACGACTGGGTCAATCTGAGCCTCGCGATCGATCCGTCGAAGCGATTCCAGACCGTCGTCGCGATGTGGCGAGCGCTCGGCTACGCCCTCGGCGTCCAGACTTGAAGGAGCCCGCGCGAGCGTTCCCTGGCCGGCTCAGCCGGCCTTCTTCGTCTTGCGACCGGCGGGTTTCGCTTTCTCCCGGGGCGCGGCGAAGAGATTTCCGTCGAGCAGTCGGACGAACGCTTCGACGGCCTCGGCGAGCCCCGCGGCCCCCGTGAGCGCGGCCTGGAGCGAGAAGCCCATCGTGGACGCGAGGTACATGGACACGACGGCAGACGCCTCGCCGCGCGGGATCTCTCCTTCGTCCACCCCGCGCTCCACGATGTCGACGATCATCTGCAAGACCGGGTTCGGCTCGCCGAGGACGACGCCCGCGACCTCCGGATGGCGGTGCATCTCGACCGCGATGCCCGAGAGGAAGGGCGTGGACCTCGGAAAGCGCTCGTAGGCGGTCGCGTACGCCCGGGTCAGCGCCGAGAGCGCCGCACGTGCCGACGGCTGCCCGGCGATCGCCTGCTCGAACAGCGGGACGATCTCCCGCTGCGCCTCGCGGGCGGCCTCCGTGTAGAGGACGAGTTTCGAATCGAAGTACTGATAGATGGCGGCCGCCGTGAGCCCGGCGCGATCGGCGATGTCCCGGTTCGTGGTGGATTCGTAGCCGCGCGCGCCGAAGCACTCGCACGCGGCCTGGAGGATCCGGCGCCGCGTCTGGTCGCTCGTGCTACCCGGAGGCCGGCCGCGACGCGGTCCCGTCTTCTTCTGACCCTTCCCGGAAACCGACCGCATGGGTCGTTCTTAGCAAAGTCCGGTGTTTGGTGCGTCTCGGCCTTCGGCCCGGGGCCGTGAATCGGCCGGACCCATCGCCGGATCGCTTGACGGGGCCGGCCAATTAATTTACTGAGCAATTAGTTCCTGGATGCGGCCGGGGCAAAGCGGAAGGGCGGACTCGTCACCTTCCGGAGGAGTCTCGTCATGCGCGTTTTTCAGGGTCTCTGGGGATACGCCTCCGTCAGTCTGCTCGTCGCCTGCGGCGCCGATCCGAAGAGCAGCGCGCCTTCCGCGCCGTCCGGCACGACGGAGACGACGACCTTCGAGGTGCCGCCCCTGAAGGCCGGGTACACCCGCATCGTCGCGCCCGTCGTCGAGGGCATCGAAGCCGGCGGAGACTCCATCCAGTGTCAGTACGTCCTCGAGCCGTTCGACCGCGACATGGACGTGCTCGACGTCGTCGGATACCAGTCGAAGGGCGGCCATCACGCGACGGCGTATGCCGTGAGGAACGGCGCCGCCGTCGGGACCTCGCGCGAGTGCAACGAGGTCGACAACACCAGCATCGGCGGGTTCCTAGGCGGGGTCGGCGGCGAGGCCGGCGGCAAGGCGAAGCTCCCGGACGGCGTCGTGTTCCGTCTCACGAAGGGGAGCTCCATCATGCTGAACGCACACTTCCTGAACACCACGCTCGACTCCATCGACGGCCAGACCGTGCTCGACGTGAAGTTCGCCGAGGTCGACCCCTCCCGCCTGGTGGCCTCCATCTTCGTGAACTTCACCTCGAACTTCACGGTCGCCGCCCAGACGAAGACCACGGCGGATGCCGTGTGCACCGTCCCGAAGGACATGAAGCTTCTCTCCTTCACGAACCACATGCACACGTACGGTGTCCGCTCCAACACCTCCCTCGTGAATCCTGCGGCGGGCGGCGCCGCGCCGACGGACGTCCACACGGACGCGCTCTGGACGAGCGACATGCAGTTCAACCCGGTCTTCACCGAGTGGACGGTCGCGGACCCGCTCCTCGTCCAGAAGGGCGACGTGCTCACGACCCACTGCGAGTGGGAGAACGGCACGACGAACCCGGTGAATTTCCCGGACGAGATGTGCGTCGGCTTCGGCTTCTTCCTGGCGGACACGCCGGCGTCACCGCTCTGTCTCGACGGCACGTGGACGGAGTGAGGGGCTCCGTGCCGGCGGGCGCCCGCGGCGGTCCCGCCGGTCGTCATGGTCAACTCTTCGATCCATGACTGGCGCGGAGGGGGACGGAGCGGGCAATCGCCTTGACGGCGTTCGCGGTTCGGGCGCTAACTACGCGCGTGGGTGAGTCGGCGGCACTCGAAACGAGCGAGGTGCTCGAGTACATGAGCACCTGCCGCGAGTACGTTCTATGCGAACTCCGGACGATCGTCTCCCGGGACCGTGAGGGGCACGGCCTCTACGACCTGATGCTCGACTACCCGCTCCGGGAAGCGAAGGCGCTGCGCCCGGCCCTCTGCATCGCGACCTGCCGCGCGCACGGAGGGCAGCTCGAGAGCGTGCTGAAGAGCGCGGCGGTGATCGAGCTCTATCACAACGCGTTCCTCATCCACGACGACGTCGAGGACGGCTCGGAGCGACGCCGCGACGAGCCCACGCTCCACGCCAGACACGGCGTGCCGATCGCCATCAACGTGGGCGACGCGATGCTCGCGCTCGCGCTCGAGCCCCTCCTCGCCAACATGCGGCAGATCGGGATGGGCAAGGCGCTCCGCATCCTCCAGGCCGTCGCCACGATGGCGCGGGAGACGGCGGAGGGTCAGGCGATGGAGCTCGGCTGGATCGCGGGCGGTGTCTTCGATCTCCGGGACAGGGACTACCTCCGGATGGTCCACAAGAAGACGAGCTGGTACACGTTCCTCACGCCGGTGGTGCTCGGAGGGATGGTCGCCGGCTGCGACGATCGACGGCTCTACGAGCTCCGCCGTTTCGCGACGGCGCTCGGGACCGCGTTCCAGATCCAGGACGACATCCTGAACCTGACCGCGGACCCTCGGCAGTACGGCAAGGAAATCGAGGGCGATCTGTGGGAAGGGAAGCACACCCTCATCCTCACTCACGCCGTTCGCCACGCGGACCCGGCGGACCGCCGGCGCGCCGTCGAGATCCTCTCGAAGCCGAGGCCCACGCTCCCGGGCGGCGAGCCCGATCGCCTGGCGCGAGCACGAGCGCTCGTGGAAGAGCTAGCGGCCCGCGCCGAGCTCGGGCCGGACGTGAAACGGCGCTTCGACGACGTACTCGGGACGGAGCGCGCCGACGCCCGGTTCCGCACGCGAGAGGACGTGGAGTTCCTTTCCGAGCTCGTTCGCCGGAACGGAAGCATCGGGTACGCGCGCCGCGTCGCCGAACGACGCGCCCGCCGCGCCGTCCGTGCGCTGGACGGCGTCGCCGCGGCGCTCCCGGACTCGGAGCATCTTCGCTTCCTCCGAGGTCTCGCGGAGTTCGTCGTCGCGCGGGACCACTGAAGATTCGAGCCGGGGAAGTCGACTTTCGACGGATCAAGGAGCAGAGCCTCATGTTTCACAGTTGGATCGGATCGGGGTGCGGGCATTCGGATGGCTGCGAGCATCAGGGTGGGTGCGGCCATCACCACCACCATCACCATCACGGGCGAAGGCACGGCGGCTCCGGCAGCTCGTGGGAGGGTTCCTGCGCGCCCGGCTGCACGTGCATCCGCTGCCGGGGATGGGGCTCGGCCGGAGACGCGATGTATCAGCTCGCGCGGCTGCATTCGGATCACGTCCACCAGCTCTTCGGGCTCGGTCTGTCGACGCTCGATCTCCTCTCCGGGGGCTTTTCGCGAGGCGGTTACCGTTCGGGCGGCTACCGCTCCGGCTCGGCGCACCACTGCGGGTGCTGCGCGGAACGGACCTCGAGCTGCGGTTCGTCGTCGTGCGAACCCGAGCGCGGACACGGACGGTGGAACCCGCGCGACAAGGGCCTTTGCACGCACGTGTGGCGCGGTTCGCCGGGGAAAAAAATCGAACATCGCATCGTGGTGACGAACGAAACCCACCACCCCGATCGAGAGGTGATCGCGAAGGTCCTGGACCGGACGCCGGGCGGCGACGTGGACATCCGGGTCGTCCAACCGGGCCGCGAGGACAAAGAGCTGAAGGCGCTGAACCCCGGCGAGCAAGCGATCGTGCGGGTCACCGTGGACTTGACGAAGGTCGTCTCGAAAGAGGTGGACTACGAAGTCGTCGTCGTCTTCCGTGTCGGCCTGGCCTCGGTCTTCACCCAGGATCACCGGTTGATCCTCGAGCTCGTGTGAACGGCCCGGACGACCGCGAGCGCGAGGACCGCGCGAACGGATCGACCGACGCAGAGGGGGCGGACGACGTCCTCCGTCGGATCGCTTCCGCTCTGTTCCGTCATCCGGCTGCGACCCAGGCCGCGTTCTCCGCGCTCGTCGCGGAGGGAAGATCCTTTGCTCGAACGCCGGAGGGCGCCCGCCTCGCGCGGGCTCTCGCGCGCTCGGACGTCGTCGCCCGCGGCCGGATGATCTGGGAGGTCCTCGGCATGTCCGCGTTCCAGGAGCACGGCTCGGGCCTTCCCACCGTGCTCGTGGACGAGTTCGCGCGCGTTGCGGAGCTGGAGGGTCTCGAGACGGCGCTGTCCCGGGTCTTCGAGCGCGGGATGCGACCGTGACTCTTCCTCTCCAGCGTCACGATCAGCGGTTCACGGAGCGGAACACCTTCCTCTTCGGACTCCTCGGGATCGTGGCGCTGGGACGTCGGCTCCGCGCCCTCCTGGAGGCGGAAGAGCCCGCGGACGCCCCCCGCGACGTGCCGCTCGACGAAACGGCAGAACGCGGCGTCCTTCTCCTCCTCGGGATCCTCGCGACGACCGAGCGCGTCCGCGCACACCTCGACCGCTGGGCGAGCGACGCCCCCGTCGGCGCCGCGAACGAGCGGTCGGCGGAGCCGTCTCACCCGAGGGACCTCTTCCGATGACGGCGCAGTCGCTCGAGGGCAGAATCGCCGCGGCAGTCACCGCGCGGGACTATTTCCGGCGATCCCAGTTCGGCCTGACGGGCAGGAGCGGCCACAAGGAGTGGCTTCACTTCGCGGTCTACGCCGACGGCGTGGACCTCCTCGTGAACTTCAGCCTCGTGGACGACATCCGTCCGAGGGCGCCGCGCGGCGCCGAGCTCGCCCGGATCACGGTGCTGGTCCGCACCAAGGACGGCTGGGACGGCGACGTGGAGGGCTTTCCGAGCGAACGAGTCCACGTCCGCGGAGGCCGGACGGACGTCAGTTTCGCCGAGAACCACGTGCGTTTCCTGGACGGCGCGTTCCGGATCCGCGTCTCCCTGTCGCGGCGGCCCATCGAGGTGGACCTCGCGCTCGTGCCGGAGGTGTTCCCTTCGGAAGCGAACAACATCGACGTCGAGGACGGCCCCGCGATCCACTGGATGGTGCTTCCACGGCTTTCCGCGCGCGGAACCGTCCGGGTCGGCGCGCGTCTCCACCCGCTCTCGAACGCGCCCGCGTACCACGACCACAACTGGGGGAACTTCCGCTGGGGGAAGAACTTCGCGTGGGAGTGGGGGTACGCCCTGCCCGACGATCGAACCTGTCCGTACAGCGTCGTGTTCGTCCGCCTGATGGACCGCGGGCACCGGACCGACCTGATGCAGGCGGTGTTCCTGTGGGACGGACCGAGGCAAATCCGGGTCTTCCGAGACTCCGAGCTCCGCGTACGTCATGAGGGGCTCCTCGCGCCGGAGAGACCGTTCAAGCTGCCGCGCGCGATGGCGCTCGTCGCTCCCGAGCACTCGACGGACGTCCCGAGAGTCCTCGCCGTGGAAGCGGCGGGCCGCGGGGACACGCTCGAGTTCGAATTCCGCGCGGAGGATCTCGCGCAGGTCGTCATCCCGAACGACGACGACCTCGGGGTCACCATCATCAACGAGGTCAGCGGCGACCTCGCGCTCTCCGGCGAGGTCGCCGGAAGGAAGCTCTCCTTCTCCGGACGCTCGATCTGCGAGTTCCTCGGTGCCTAGCTCGTTCACGGCTTTCCTGGCCCGCTCGCTCGTGCTCTTCGAGGACGAGCTTCCGGTCGTGTACCGGGAGATCGCCCGCCGGGTGGGCGATCGCGAGGTCTCGTGCGCGGTCGACGCCGAACGGATCACGATCCGTTCGGACGGTCTTCGCCTCCGCCTCACCCGGGACGTGGCGGCCCCGGTGGTGTTCCTCCGCACGTCTCGCGACGTGATCGCGGATCTTCTCCACGCGCGAACGACGCTCGCGGAGGCGGTCTGGGCGGATCGGATCCTCCTCCGCGGCGACCTGTCCGATCTCATCCACTTCCACGACGGGCTGATGGCGTACCTCGCGGGCGCCGTCCGGTGTCCGTCGTTTCCAGAATTGCTCGACGAATATCTCGATCGATTTCCAGACCGCGCCGCGGACGGAGTTCGAGCCGACGACTCGATCGAAACGTCCCCGGAGCACCTCAGGGGGGCTGCATGACACGACCGGCGGCAGAAAATTGCGTGACGATCTTCGGAGCAGGAGTGACCGGCCTCACCGCCGCGCACGAGCTCGTCGAACGGGGCTTCTACGTCCAGGTGTGGGAACCCACGACGAACGAGCGGTTCCCGTGGCTCGGCTGCGACGTCGGCGGGATGGCACGCACTCAGTGGACCCGCGTCCACTGGCCGGAGCGGCACGACCTCGAGGATTCCTGGCCGAAGATCCAGCCGAACCTGCAGGAGCTCCGTCATTTCACGAGGCCGGTCGCCGGCGCGCCCGTGCCCGGCTGGTACGGAGTTCCGGCCGAGGGGAGCCTCGTGTCTGCGGAAGCCGCGATGGCGGAGCTCCTCGCGAGGGTTCCGGACGACGACCCGGTGCCGTGGATCACCGCCGTCGTCTACGCCGAGAAGCCGCCGGGAGCTCCCGAAGATTGGTGGAAGAGCCACCGGGACGCGACGACGTCCGAGATCGCGGCGGCGTCCGGGGGAAGCGAGGAAGGGGCGGGCAGCGGCAAGGTGCGCGTCCGTCGGTCGGGGTTTCGCGACGTCCGGATCCGGGTGCTCTTCCGCACGGAATCGCCGTGGATGCTGGCGGCTTCCGAGGCGTACCGGCGAGTCGAGTTCTACTACAGCCCGCCCTGGGGAACGCGCACGGAACCCATCGTGCACGTGCCGCAGAAGTTCTACGTTCACCGCCGGGAGCCGCGGAAGGGCGCGGAGGAACCGCCCCGCCTGTACGACTGCGAGGAGACGCCCCCCGGGTTCGAGAACCCGGACGCACGACAGCCGCGCCCGACCGAGCCCGACCCGACCTGCGCGGACTGCGCGAAGAAGTACTGCCTGAGCGCGCTCGGCGAGGCCGGGAGCCGGGAACCGGACGTGGTCGTCGCGGAGGTGCTCCGGCTCCTCATCGACAACCCGAACATCCGCTTCCTCTACGTGGAGGTGGCCGACAGGACCTGGACGGTGCCGAGCTCCGGCCCCGTCGGCGAGGATCCCGGCTGGGATCGCGCACTCGCGTGGTGCCTCCAGGAGGAGTTCCAGCGAATCCTGGAAGGGCTCGTCGGCACGCGCGAAGGCGTCCAGGACTTTCCCCTGCGGCTCGCCGACGTCGAGGACGATCCCGACGGAACCTATCTGCGAACGGCGATCCGCCTCGGCACGCACCGCGTGGTGGACATCACCGTGGCCCGCATCTCGGCGTTTCCGGACGACGCGCCCGACTGCACGGACGTCATCCTCCGGTTCCGGCCGCGCGAACGCTGGTTCCCCGGCGAGCACGGCTATCGGTTCTTCCCGGCGTTCTACCGGCACGTGTTCGACACGATGCGACGAACGCCGATCCTCGTTCCGGCGAAGAAATCCGACGTGGGCGCGGCGCAGGAGCGTGCGGTCGGCGTCCGGCCGGACGTCGTCAAGTACACGGAGTCCTTTCGCGAGGTGTTCGACAACATCAAGCCCCAGGACGTCACCGGCCTCGCCTTCACGCGCGGACGAAAACCGACCCTCGTGCCCCGCTGTCTGCCGAGCTCCCTGTCCGAAGCTCTCTCGTCGTTCGATCTCCTCCTTCGGCCGGTCGAGCGGGGAGGATTCGGTCTCACTCCGACGGACTGGATCCGCTTCAACCTGAAGATCCTCGAGTATCTCACGTCGTCCCCGGAGCGCCGGGAAACGTACGAGGACGTGTCCTGGTGGGAGTTCATCCGGGCGGACACGTACACCCCCGCGGCGCAGCTCGCCCTGGCGCGGTTTCCGAAGGCCCTCGTCGCGATGGACGCGGTGGAGGGCGACGCGCGCACCATCGGCTCGAGCGGGGTGCAGACGTTCCTCGATCAGCTGAACCCCGCCGGGTACCGGGACGGCACGCTCCGGGGGCCGACGTCGGAAGCGTGGTTCAAGTACTGGCGTCGCTACCTGGAGGCGCAGGGAGTGGACTTCGTCCACGGCAAGATCGCGGCGCTCGACGTGGTCGACGGAAAGGAGCACGGCGCCCCGCCGCGCCTCTGGCCTCGCGTCGATTGCTACGACCCGACGTATCCGTGCGAGATGGTGCCGGAGGGCGGCAAGCTCGCCCGGAGACCTTGCCTGCCGAACGGGTACTTCCTGCTCGCCCTACCCGCGGACGAGATGAAGCGGATCGCGGAGGACGTCGTCCCGAAGGCCTTCGCGAAGGGGATCCGGCATCGAGACCTCGAACGGGCGGCGGCGATGGAGCTCGGGGACCCGACCCGGGTGAACCCCGGCGGGGAGCTCCGTCATTTCGCGGGGATCCAGTTCTACTTCGAGGAAGACGTCTTCTCGATCGACGGGCACTTCTACTATCCGGACTCGCCGTGGGCCGTCACGTCGATCAGCCAGGCCCGGTTCTGGGAGGACAAGGGCGACTGGGAGCACGGCTATCGTGGCATCCTCTCCGCCATCATCGGCAAGTGGGACGTCCCCGGCCGGACGGTGCGGAAGTGCGCGTGGGAATGCACCGAGGAAGAGCTCGCGCGCGAGGTGTGGGCGCAGATCTCCGAGGCGCTCCAGATCCGGGACGCGACGGAGCCGCTCTCGCTCCGTCTGCCTCGCCCCCTCTTCTTCCACCTGGACACGGGGATGACCTTCGTCGAAGACGCCTCCGAGCCGAACGGCGGCCACTGGGTGAACCGGACACCGTTCCAGATCGAGACGCCCGGTCGGTTCGCGTGCCGGCCTGGAGAGCTCGACTACCAGGGGTACTCCCACGAGCAGGGCGTGGTCCTCGCGGGGACGTTCGCGAAGACGCACACGCGCATCACGTCGATGGAAGCCGCGAACGAATCCGCGAGACACGCCGTGAACTCCATCCTCGTGAGCCTCGACTCGCCCTTCCGGCGGACGCCGTGCGACATCTGGCCGATCGAGGATCGCGAGATCGAGGACTTCGAGGAGGCCAAGGAGGTGGATCGGACGCTCTTCCAGCAAGGCCTCCCTCACGTCCTCGAGATCCTCGGCACGGATCGCTTCCTCCAGTCCTTCGGCGATCGCATTCCTTCCTTCATGGACGTCGCAGTCGGCTTCACGAAGGCGCTGCGCGAGCTCCGCGCCCGCCCCGGCTCGCCTTGCCCCTACTGACCCTGGACCCGGAGATCACCATGGCCACTGGTAGAATCAGCTCTCCCCCGGTGCCGCGCCTCGGCCTCGTCGCCGACCGGCCCGCTTGCCTGCCGCTGTGCAAGACGCCCCTCGCCGTGCCTCCGATGGACGCGGTGTGGGCGCTTCGCACGTTGCTGCTCCGGAACCCCCTCGAGAAGCTGCCGGATACCGTGAAATACCGCGCCGAGCTCCTGCCCCGCCCCTACCAGGACGGGCCCGACTTCGCGAACGACGAGCTCGGCTACGGCGAGGAGATCGACGTCGGCCTGTACCCTGCCCCGAACGCCGATCCGAAGGACGTCCGCTACTGCCACGGCCGTCGGACGAAGACCGGCGGGAGTCCGTGGAGACGCTGAACGTTCACTCGAACGAGCGCGGAACGGGTTCGCTCCCGCGCTTTCCCCCGGGCCGCCGCGTCCCGGACCACGATGCGTCGATGATTCGAACTCTGTTCCGGGGCGCCCGCTTCCCGGACTCCGAGTGGTGGTGGCACTCGGTGTTCGTGGAAGCGGTGGACGACGCCGGTCGGACCCGGCCGTTCTCCATCGTCACGAACGTGCAGCTCACGGGAGCGCCGCTTTCGGGCGAGTGCCGGCCGGCCGCCGTCGTGGCGATACGTGATCTCGAGCGACGCGAAACGACGGTCCGCTTCGCCCGCGGGACGCTGGAGAACGGTCGTGCCGCCGGCTTCTTCCGGCGCGGGTGGCAGCTCGGGCGCCTGGATCCGGAGGATCCCGCGTGGAACGAGCATGCGTTCGCCGCCGATCTCGAGCCGGACCGGGTGCGGGGCGCTCTCTCCGGCGGAGCGTACGTCGTCCACGTGAACGCGGAGGGGCTCGTGCTCCGGCTCCTCCTCCGCCAGCACGTGATGGCGCGGTTCGGGCGTCGCGGGTGGCTAGACTACGATCCGCGCGGCCTGCTTCCGCTCTGGGCGACGAGCAAGATGCGGCTCGCCGAGCCGACGGGAACGTTCCGCACCGGCGACGGCCCCACCTGGACGGTGACGTCGGGCGTCGCGCACTTCGAGCAACAGTGCGTCCTCCCCTCGGCGATGCTGCCGAGCGTCGGCGCGGCGTCGCTCTCCGCGGGGAGCTATCTCGCCGAGAGCGGGCGGGGGCTCCCCGCGGTGCCGGCGTGGAACTGGTTCCGGACGACGTTGCCCTGCGGCGCGTCGCTCTCCGCCTTCGTCATGTGGGACTCGCTCACTGGACGGCCGATGCGCCGCTTCGCGGGCCTGGTCGACCGTCTCGGGCTGTCGTTCGAGCTCCCCGAGAGCGACGTCGAGTTCCTCCTCCGGGAGCCGCGACGGGTGGGCGAGACCATCGTCCCCCGCGTCGGGATCGTGGAGCTCGTCGTGCCCCCCGGACCGCACCGCGTCGTCCCCGGTCCCTACGCGATCCGCTTCGACCACGACCCGGAGACGGATTTCCGGGTGCCGTACCTCACGGGCGCGGGCCTCGCGTGCATCGCGCACGAGGCGCACAGCGGCGTCCAGGTGCTCTCCCCGGGCGCCTCCGAGCCGTGGAACACCGTGGGCACCCACGAGACCATCGACCTCGTCGCGTCGTTCACCGGCCTACCGGAATGAGCCAGGTCGATTCCGCGATCGTCGTCGGCGCGGGCGTCGCGGGGCTCGCGACCGCCGTGGCGCTCTCGCGGACGGGCGTGCGCGTCGCGGTGTGCGAGCGTTCTCGAGACGTGCGGCGGACGGGGGGCGCGCTCCTCCTCTGGTCGAACGCCATGGCCGTGCTCGCGGACCTGGGGCTCGCGGAACGGGTGCTCGAGGTCGCGACCTTGCTCGAAGTGACGGAATTCCGGTCGTGGTCCGGGGACACGCTCTGGACGCTCCCGGTCGAGGATCTCTCGGTGCGCCACGGCGCTCCGTCCGTCGTGATCTCCCGGGCCGATCTCGTGGACGTCCTCCTCGCCGCGCTTCCCCCGGACTCGGTTCGATTCGGGACGTCCGTCGCGTCCGTCCGGACGGAGGGCGCGCGCGCGGCGGTACTCCTCGAGGACGGAAGCGGGATGGACGCGGACGTCGTGGTGGGCGCAGACGGCATCCGATCGTCCGTCCGCGCCGAGCTCCTCGGCGGGTCGCCCCCGGCGGGTACGGGGGAGGTCGCCTGGGTCGGCATCGTGCCGTACGAGCATCTCCTCGTCCCCCCGGGCGTCGCCCTGGCGACCGCCGGAGACGGACGCCGGTTCTGGTGCGCGGGTATGAACCGCGGCCGCGTGTACTGGTACGCGACGGTGAAGGACACCGCTCGCGTGGACTCGCTCGCCGATCTCGCGAACGCGTTCCGCGACGCCCACGCCCCGATCGCGGACGTGGTCGCCGAAACGGCGCCGGAAGACGTGGTCGTGACGGCGATCACCGATCGCCCGCCGACCCGGGGGTGGTCGAGGGGCCGCGTGGTGCTCGTGGGAGACGCCGCGCACCCGGCGACGCCGGACCTCGGCCAGGGCGCGTGCCAGGCGCTCGAGAGCGCGATCGTCCTCGCCGCCCACCTCTCGAACTCCGCGGACGTGGAGACGGCGTTCGCTCGCTACGAGCGCCAGCGCTTCTCGAGATGCGAGCGGCTCACCCTCCTCGCGCGAGCGACGGCCGAGGGAAGCGGGATCTCCGGATCGCTGTTCGGATCGGTCCGGGACCTCGGCGTGCGGACGATGCTGCCGGCGATCGCGCTGACGGAGTTCGACTGGATCCTCTCGCCGAGGGGCTGAATCAGCCGAAGCCGGGCACGAGCATCCGCGAGACGCGTTCCGGTCGCACGATTCCCTCCGCGGCCATCGCGCGCTCGGCGTCGGCGACCGACCGGGCCCCGTCGCCGGTCCCGACGAGCCGTCCCCATTCGAACCTCGCGGCGGCGGCGTGCATCTTCCGTCCCGAGGCCTCGAATTCGAGGACGGCCCGCGCGAGCTCGTCCGCGGCAGCGCGTTCTCTCCCGCGGAGACGCGCCACGCCCGCGGAGAGAGCCAGCGCACGGCTCTCGGCGTACGCGGACCCCATCCGTCCGAGGGCGCCGGCTTCCGCGGCGGCTTCCTTCAGCAGGGCCGAACGGCGACGACGATCCGCCTTCGCGAGCCCGAGGGCGCTCGCGGCGTAGATCGAACGGACCATCACGTTCGACACCTCGTGGGTGCGGAGGAGCGTCCGCTTGAACGCGTCCCGGAGGCCGCGAGCCGTCTCGTGGGCGAGGTCGGGGTCGCCCGCGTAGAGGTGCGCCTCGGCCGTGCAGAACTGCAGGGCGAGCTCCTGGGCGTTGAATTCCGTACGCGGGAAGAGCCCGTGTGCCTCCGCGAGCTCGGCGAGCGCCCGGGCCGGCTCGTCCGCGGCGAGCCAGCGGTAGTGGCCGAGGAACGCGCGGAGCGTCGCCGCGAAATAGTCGTCTCCGCGCTCGTCGGCGTCTCCGAGCCACACCGCGAGGCGGTTCGCCTGCTCGCCCCAGCTGCCGAGCTCGCCCAGGGTTCGCGAGATCATGGCCCGCGCGAAATCGAGCTCCCACGCGACCCCCTGGCACTGCTCCGTGAAGACGCGCTCCGCGCGCCGAATGCTGGGGAGCGGCGCCTCCCACTCGGAAAAGTGCGTCATGCAGAGCGCGCGGAGGAGGTCGTACAGCGCGAGCGAATACGGGTCGTTCACGGCGGTGACGAGCTCCTCCGCGCGGCGCAGGAGCTCCGCCGTCTTCTTCCGCGACCGCACACCCTCCGTGGACACGAACGTGGCGTGCGAGATGAGCGCGATCGCGACTCTCCTCGGGTCGCCGGCCTGGAGAGCGAGCGCGAGATGCCGGGTGTCGAAGAGCGCGCTCTTCAGGAGGTCCACCATGCTGAGCGGCCAGGCGACCGCTCGGCACGCGTCCACCTCGAGGAGGAGACCCGGGGGGAGCGAGCTCGGGGGGCGTCGCTCGAAGTCCAGGCCCCGGAGCGCGAGGCGCGCGCGCTCGAACAGGAGCGAAGCGAGGGTTCCGGCGAACGTCTCCGGGTACTCGAGCCCGACCTCGTCGAGGACGCGCCGGATCTCGCGGAGCCCGCCCCGGATGTCGCCGCTGATGAGCTGCTGCTCCGCGGCCCGTCGCCGGAGATCCAGCGCCTCCGCCGGGGGAGCACCCGCGGCGGCCGAGCGAAGGGCGACCGCCGCCTGCCGACCATGACCGGCGTTCACGAGCGCGTCCCCGAGCTTCCGGAGGAGAGATCGGCGATCGGGAGCGTCTTCCTGGCCGAGCTCGAGCGCCTGACGGTAGAGCTCCGCCGCCTGCCGGAACGCGAGCGTCGCCGCCGCCGCGTCGGCGGCGATCACGGTGTGACGTCTCGCCGAGTCCAGATCGAGCCCGAGCCGGAAGTGCCGCGCGACGGCGCTCGCGTCGTGATGGCGGAGCGCCTCGAGACTCCGCGCGATCCCGAGGTGGATCTGGATCGAGCGCTCCGCGCCGATGCTGGACGCGACCGCTTCACCCACGCGGTCGTGCAGCATGGCGACGAGTGGATGCTCCGAGCTCGCGCTCGGACGACGCTGGACGAAGGAGAGACGCTCGAGGAGCTGGATCGCCTGGGTCGTCCCGTCGACGCCGCTCGCGGCCGAGAGCGCGCTCGCGGGGAGCGGCCCGCCGGAGAGCGAAACGACCTCGAGCAGCCGTCGCGCCTCCTCCGGGAGGAGCGCCGCTCTCGCCCGGACGGCGTGGGCGACGGATATCGGAGCGGACGCCGAGGCGCCCGCGCCGGCCGCGGCGAGGTAGATCCCCATCTGCCCGAGGAGCAGCGGGCTCCCGCCCGAGTCCGACGCGATGCGATCGATGACGGCGGCCGTCTCGTCGGAAGCGGACTCGACGTAGCTCGTGACGAGCGTCCGCGCGTCCTCGAGCCCGAGCGGCGCGAGCGACACGCGACGCGGCGACATCGCCCCGAGGGACTCGAGGAACGACGTCGTCGGACTCCCGTCCCGGTGCGTCGCGACGAGGAGCACCGGCGGCGCGCCCTGCGTCGCGAGGATCTCGTCCAGGAGCGCCGCGCTGTCGTCGTCCGCCCACTGGACGTCGTCGGCGTGGAGCACGACCGGGCGCTCTCGCCGGATCTGCGCGATGAGCTCGCGGAAGGCGCGGAAGCCTTCGCGACGGAAGTCACGATCCGTCCGGGCGAGGACGGGGGGCGCGGCGGCCTCTTCCGCCGCGTCGGCGGCCAGCACCGGGAACACCGTCGTCAGCGCTTCGGGAAGCGACGCCGCGAGCGCGGCGCGCTCGTCGGGGTCGAGGTTCGCCATCCAGCCGGCGAGCGCGTCCGCGATGCCGTCGAACGCCTTGTAGGGAAGCTGCTCGCGTTCGTGGCACCGCCCGGAGAGCACGACGGCGCCGCGTTCCGCCTGGCATCCCCGGAGGAAATGGTCGACGAGCGCCGTCTTCCCGATGCCGGCCTCCCCGGAGACGATCACGACGGTCCTCGCGCCCGCGGCCGTCGACTCGAAGGCGTCCCAGAGCTCGGCGAGCTCCGTCTTCCTGTCGACGAGCTTCCGCGCGCGCCGGAAGCCGCTCGAGAGCTCGGCGCGCTCCGGGTGCTCACCGCGGAGTCGGCGGACGACGTCGAGACCCGTAGGACGCTCTGCCGGCGAAGCCGCGAGGAGCTCGAGGGCGAGCGCTTCGAGATCGGCGTCGCGCTGGAAACGGCCGCTCACGGGCGGAGCGGGCCGCTCCGACTGCTTCCGCGTCAGCATCGTCCAGGGGCGCGCGTCGGCGAACGGGGGACGGCCGGTCAGCGCCTCGTACAGCACGCCGCCGAAGGCGTACCAGTCCGTCGCCGGCGTCGCCCGGCCGCCCTTCATCTGCTCGGGCGCCATGTACGCGGGCGTGCCGGCGAACTGCCCCGACTCGTCGCCGTCCACCGTGTAGTCCTTCGCCAGGCCGAAATCGAGGATGACCACGCGGCCATCCCGCGCGACGCGCACGTTCGACGGCTTCAGATCCCGGTGCAGCAACCCGAACCCGTGGAGCGCTCGAACGCCGACTGCGAGCTCGTGGAAGACTTCGCGCAGGGCTCCGGGCGACTCGAGCGTACCGACGTGCTCGAGCAGGTCCCGGCCCTCCACGAGCTCCATCGTGAAGAAGCACTCCTGATCCTCGACGAAGAGCTCGTGGAACGAGACGAGATTCGGGTGTGCGATGTCCGAGAGGGCCCGGAACTCCGCCTTGAGCTGGCGGACGTCCTCCGCGGTGTTCCGGTGCAGGATCTTGAGAGCGACGCGCTCACCGCGTTCGGCGTCCCACACCTCGTACACGATGCCCATGCCGCCCTGGCCGAGCGACCGCTCGACCTCGAAGCGCCGGGTTCGGAACGAGCGAACCGTCACCGCCGGACCCCCTCGCCGTCCCGCTCAGGATCCGTTTCCGTAGACCACGACCGACAGATGAACGCGACGGTGCTCGGAGAGCACGGGCTGGTCGTCGGGGGCCGCGGTGTAGCTGGGTGCCGTGGCCTCGAACACGGTCACGTTCGCGTGCGCGACGCCGCGAGTCTCGAGCAAGTGCCGGACGGCCTGGGCGCGGTCGTTCGCGAGCGAGAAGCTCTCGCCGGGAGCCGACATGCCCCGGATCGCCACGCACTCGATGCGCGGGTTCTGGAGGATCGCGCGGGCAGCTTCGTCCGCGAGGCGCAGGGCCTCCGGGGAAGGAACGGAGGAATTCTCGTCGAACTGAAACGGGCCGGGGAGCGTCGCCGACGCAGGAACGGGCGCGGTGTTTCCGGGGTGCTCGATCTTCGCGCAACCGACCGGGCCGGTGGGCGCCGCGGCGGAGGTCGCGACGAATTCGGGGACCGCGGCGCTCATCTTCGGCGCGCACGGATCTCCGACGGGGTTTTGCACGGCGCAATCGACGAGCGGGTACTGCTTGATGTGCCCCGTGAGATCCATCTCCTGCTCCGCGGGCGCGAGCGTCTCCTTCCGGAACGGAGGGGGCGCGAAGACTCCCTCCGTCGATTGCGGCTCGTACGTCGACTCGACGACGACGAAGCTCTTCGGAAAGCGCTCGACGATGCGCGCCGTCCGCACGTTCGTGAGCTGGCATTTCCCCTGCCACGTCTCGTAGTGACAGCCGCCGCCCGCGCTCGGACCGCCGCATGCGAGGGCGACGAACGAACTCGAGAGGAGCAGGATCGAGGTGAGGATCGAGGCACGCATGGGGCCGGGATTCTACACCACCGAGAGGAGCGGCGGCCTCTCAGGGTGCGGCGTCCGGCGCGTCGGACTGCGGCGACTCCGCCGGGCCCGACGGCTGCTCGGTTCCGGCCGTCCCGGGCGTCTCGGGCGCTTCGTCCGTCTCGGCTCCTGCCCCGCCGTCCGGAGCGACCTCGTAGCCGTCCTCGGGCAGGAGCTCGATCTCCTCGGGGACCCGCGACGGGGCCGCTCGTCTCGGCACACGATCGACCGGATGAGCCGGCGGCTCCTCGGGGCGGCCCACGTTGACCCAGATCGGGTTCGTGAACGCGAACGGAGTCACGTGCTTGCCGGGCAGCACGAGATCGAGCGGCCTGTCTCCCGTCGCGACGACGACGACGAAGGCGTCGTGCTCGGCGACGAGATCCACCGTCCGGGAGAAGCGCACCCCGCCGCTCTCCCGATCCGCCGCGCCGACGTCGAAGGAATCCACGGTGTCTCCGGAGACGACGACGTCCACGCGGTCGACGCTCACCCACTGCGGGGCACGGACGGTGATGTCGAGCGGGAGCGTCCCGGGCGTGGTGTGCACCGTGTCACCGGGCCCGGCGACGCCGATCCTCGCTTCCACGATGGGCCCGAGCGAGACGGTCGCGTGTCCGTCGCGAATGGACTTCGCGATCTCCTCGGCGCTCGCCCGACCGGGGTGGTCGTCCGCGACCCGGACGTAGGTGCGCGGATAGCCGGCCCATTCGTTCGTGAGCTTGTGGGAGTCCGAATTGCCGACCGCGGTGTACCTGCGGCCGAGGTTCAAGAGGTCGAAGTAACGCCTCAGGTTTCGCCCGACGATGTCCACCTTGCCGAGCTCGTAGCCGTTCGCCACCTCGATCGCGTCGAAGTCGAACGAGAACTGCTTCCGCCACCGGGCGCCGGTCCGCTCGTTCAGGACGGCGCGGTGGAAATACCCCCACCCGGGCATCCACGGGTGATTCACCTGGATGAGCGCGTCGGGCGCGAGCTTGTGGACCGCCGCGAACATCTCCGGCGGATCTCCGACGTGGGGCGGCGCCGGAGACTTCGGGGGCAGCGGGTACGCGTTGAAGTGCCCCCAGGTGCGGGTCGTGATCTCGACGCCGCGCGTGGAGGAGAGGAGGCGATGGGCGGAGAGGGAGTCGATCGTCGGCCCGTAGTCGGTGACGTGATTGTGATCCGTCGCGACCGCGAACTCGACGCCCGCGGCGACGAGCGACGCGATGCGATCGTCGAGCGGCAGCTCCGAGTCTCCGCTCGGCTTCGCGTGAAGGTGGAGGTCCGCGGAGATCCAGCCCGGCGTCGGGATCTCGTGCGAGAGCGCGATGCGGAGCGCGACGCCCTGCTCGGGCTTCACCTCGATGTTCCGCTCCTCGATGGACCACTCGATCCCCCGAGAGACGATCACCTTGTAGCGCCCGGGCGGGATCTCGACGTGCCCCTCGCCGGTGACGGTGTGAACCTCGTTCCCCGCCGCGGAGACCCGCGGCATCGACAGGAACCGTGGGTCCGGCGTCCCCACGGTTCCGGTGACGACGATGCGCGCGGGGATGAGCGCGCCGCCCTCGTCCGTCACGCGAAAATCCAGGCGCTCCGCCTGCGGGGTCACGAGCCGGGCGATCGTCTCCGCACCGCCGCGTACGGTGACCTCGGCCTGGTCGAATCCACCCGAGGTCTGGAGGAGGAGCGTGTAGCGGCCCGGGGGGAGAAACAGGGAAAACCTTCCGTCTTCGCGCGCGCTCTCCTTCAGGGCGATGGTGCCGTCCGAGGCGATCGCCGTGAGGATCGCCCACGCGGGGGCCGGCGAGAGCAGGCCGGAGACTCGCCCGACGGCCGTACCCGTGATCTCCGCCGCGACGCGCGCCACCTCCGAGACGCCTTCCGGCGTCGCGACGAGCACGCGCCGGTAGGACGTCTTCTGGCCCGGTGCGAGCGTGACGGCGGTCGCCCACGCGGTCTGCGCCGTGTCGCTCTGATCGGCGACGAACTCGACCTCCGCCGGCGCGGCGGGAAAGACGAGACCATAGGAGAGCGGCCCCCGGCGGGCGACCCACGCCACCGCGCGCTTTCCGCTCTGCTCGACGTCGCCGTAGCCGGGAAGGAACGTCGGCTCGCCCGGCCACTCGAGCTCGTCACCGAGGCGCACCGGGAGCGTCCGCGACGAGCGGTTCTCCGCGACGGTCACGATCTCGACGCGGCTCTTCTTCGGGACGAGCCGTACGGTGCTGACGAGTCCGAGCATCGAGCTCGCGTCGTGCTCGCGAATGCGAATGACGGGGACGTTCCGCTCCGTCCCCGCCTCCACCCGGTCCGTGACGACGCGCACTTTCCGGCCCGAGATCATCGCCGCCGCGTGCATCGCCCCGAGCGCGTCGTCGGAGAACCCGGGACCCGTCACGTCGAGGATCGTGCCGAACTCGAAGCGTCGATCCGTCGCCTCGGCGGACGCCCCGACGACCACCTGGAGCGCGCCGTCCGAGAGCATGAGGTCGCCCTCGTCCGCGTCCAGGCGATCCCCTTGCGGCACGACCGTCTCATCGACGCGTTCGAGCACGACGCCGCCTGCGCGGAGGAGCACCTGCGCCTCGACACGGAGCCGGAGCCCCTGCACGCCGGCGGCGAGGAGGAGCAGCGCCCCCGCCGTCGACGCGGCTTTCGCGCGTGAGCTCCGCATCGTCCGAGACCCAAGGATACCTCGTGTCGTGGTGTAAGCTCGTGACCATGGAGCTCCGTGCCGAAGTCGAGATCCACGCGCCTCCGGAGGCCGTCTTTCGAGTGCTCACGGACTTCGCGCGATATCCGGAATGGAACCCGTTCATCGTCGAGATCTCGGGACGGCCCGCGGTCGGAGAACGGCTCCACGTCGTGATCTCGCCGCCCGGCGGACGGGAGATGACGTTCCGACCGAAGGTGCTGGCCGCGGAGCCGAACCAGGAGCTCCGCTGGCTCGGTCATTTTCTCGTCCGTGGCCTCTTCGACGGTGAGCACTTCTTCCGGCTGGTCCCCGTCGGAGCCGACAAGACTCGCTTCGTGCAGGGCGAGGACTTTCGCGGGCTCCTGGTGAAGCCGATGACGCACCTGCTCACGAACACCGCTCGCGGATTCGTGTTCATGAACCAGGCACTGAAGAAGCGCGTGGAGAGCGGCCCGACCTGACCCGTTTACCGGCGCCGACTTCTCTGTTATGCCCGCGGAGTCCGTGCCGGCCAACTAGCCGGTACACTGCAATTATCCGCTGTTAGTGCGCCTCACCGGCCCCGGGCCAGCCAGGGAGATCCACCCCATGACGCTCACCACCTCGCTCCGCCTCGTGTTCGTTCTCACCGTCGCCGCCGCCACCGTCGGCGCCTGCAGCAGCTCCGATGACGGCTCCGGCAATGCGCCCCAGACGAGCGCGAACTGCGGCAACGGGACGCTCGACACGGGCGAGGCGTGCGACGGCATCAACCTGAACGGCGCGACCTGCGCGTCGCTGAACAGCGCCAAGCCGAACGGCACGCCGACCTGCAACAACTGCGTGCTCTCGGACTCCACCTGTTCCAGCGGAACGGGCAACGGCGGCAGCGGCAGCGGCGGGAAGTCCTCGTCCGGCGGCTCCATCGGCACCGGCGGCGGCCCGTCCGGCAGCGGCGGCCGCTCGAACAAAGACGCGGGCTGATCCGGTCACGGGGACCTGCTCCCCTGCCGCCGCCTTCGGGCGCGCGCTCGCCGGCGACAGACGACGTGTTGCGTCGTGGGTTTTGTTTCTAGGGGGACCTGGTCCCCCGCGGCTCCTGTGGTCCTCGGGCTTCGCCCTGCGGGCCTCGGACCGCTCCCCCTGCCGCGCCCTTTCGGGCGCGCGCTCGCCTTGCTCGCGGGGACCTGTATCGGTGGGACCAATCACTGATCGGGGGCGAGATGGTTTGTATACAAACTATCGGATCGTGAAGAGCCCCCTGCCTGTGCGCGGACGGCGGGGAACGTCACGGTCACGCGGGGGCGGGGGCGAGCGAGCGTCGCGACGAGTCGACGCAGCGTCTCACTTCGTCGGGAGGGACTTCCAGCCGGGAGAGCAGCGCCTCGACGATCTCGACGGCGCCGGCGATTTCCTCCACGACGACCTCCGCGGCTCCGCTCGCGCGAAGGCGCTCTCCTTCCGTCTGGTAGCGGGCGCGCGTGATGATGGGGACCGCGGGTGCGACCCGGCGCGCGGTGTCCACGATGCGCTCCACCGCCGTGCGATCGTTGATGAGGAGGACGAGCGCGCGCGCGGAGGGAAGATGGGCGTGCTCGAGGGCCTCCGGGCTCGTCGCGTCCGCGTAGAACGCCGGCACGGAAGCGCGGACGGCGTTTCGCACGGTCTCCGCGTTCAGCTCGAGCACGACGTACTTCACGGAGAGTCGTTCGAGCGCCGAGGTCGTCATGCGACCGGCGAGGCCGTAGCCCACGACGACCACGTGCTCGGACGCGATGCGACCTTCCAGCGCGGCCGTGGGAAGGTCCGTCCCCGAGACGCGCCGCTGGAGCGGCGCAAGCAGACGCTCGCCCGCAGTGAAGTGCGGCGATAGACGGACGAGGACCGGCGTCAGGAACATGCTGACGATGCCGGCGGCGAGGAGAGGACCGAGCGCTTCCGAGCGGACGACCCCGGAGGATTCCCCGAGGCGAGCGAGCACGAAACCGAACTCTCCGAACTGCGCCAGGCCGACGCCGGCGAGGAGCGCGACGCGCGCGGGAAAGCCCATGACGAGCGCCGATGCCGTCGCGAGGACGGCCTTGCCGCCGAGGAACGCGACGGTGAGCAGGAGCAGGGCGACCGGATGCGCCAGTACGACGCGCACGTCGAACAGCATGCCGAGCGAGACGAAGAAGAGACTGACGAACACGTCCCGGAGCGGGAGCATGTCACCCATGGCGCGGTGACCGTAAGCGGTGCCGGCGACGACCATGCCGCCCAGGAAAGCGCCGAGCGCGAGCGAGAGCCCGGCGAGCGACGTGAGCCACGCCGTGCCGATGCAGAGCCCGAGCACGGCGATGAGGAACGTCTCGCGTGAGCGACTGGCATCGACCCAGTCGAGCACGCGCGGAACGACGACGCGTGCGACGACGATCGTCACGGCGACGAGCAGGGCCGCCTTGCCGAGCGCGAAGGACACGTCGAGGCCGACGGATCCGGCCGCCTCCGACGGCGCGAGGACCGGCACGACGAGGACCATGGGCACCACGGCGAGGTCCTGAAAGACGAGCGTTCCCACGATGAAGCGGCCGTGCGGCGCGTCGAGCTCGTTCCGATCACCGAGCGCGCGGAGGACGATGGCCGTGCTCGAGAGCGAGACGACGAAGCCGTAGAAGACGCCCTGCGCGAGGGGCACGCCGAGCAGCCTGGCGCCGAGCGTCGTGGCGGCCGCCGTGAGCACGACTTGAAGGAGTCCGCCGAGCGCGACGCTCTTGAAGATGCTCGTCAGCCGCTCGAGGGAGAACTCGAGCCCGATGGTGAACAGGAGGAGGACGACGCCCACCTCCGCGAGCATCTCTATCGCTTCGGTGGAGTGAACGAGGCGAAGTCCGTTCGGACCGGCGAGGGCCCCGGCGGCGAGAAGGCCCGCGACCGTCGGGAGCCGGAGCCTCGCGAGGAGCACCGTGACGGCTACCGCGAGCACCGCGATGAGCGACAGTTCGTCGAGGAGCGGAATGTGTCCCATGGATGCCTCGTCGTACGGAAGGCCCCGGAAGAACCGGAGCCCTCCGTCTTGTCTTCTCACCTCGAGACTAGGGCCCAGGCAATGACGAGGACGAGCGGAAGCAGGAAGATCAGCACGGGCGGTTTCGCGAGCTCCTGCTTCGGTGCCTCGCCAGCTTCGGGACGCGACGCCGCGCCCGACTTCTCGATGGATTGTCGCTTCTCGGCACTCATGGGACGAGTCCGTTTCTCTCCCCGCGAGGGGAGCCAAGGGTTTCTGGGTCAGGCGATGGAGAGACGCCCGACGGACCTTGGAGGCTCGCCCATGCGAGGAACGCGCTTCAGGAAGGAGATTGCGACCCTGCCCGTCCAGACGGCCGCGAGTTCCGGCGACGGGTCGCGATGGCGAAATGGAGGACGACGAACGGCGCCACGGACGCCGAAGAGCGGAACGGGGAGCTTCTCTGCTCGCGCGGGCGGGGCGACGCGGATCGCCGCGACGGGTGGCGGCTGCGCGTCCCGGATCCGCGCTTCCACCCCGGTGCTCCGGGCGACCCTCGGGCATGCCGGTCCCCCGGGGATCTCGGGCAGCGAGCGATGCGCCACGCCGAGAGCGAGGACCAGCGCGAGCACGCGGAGTAAGAGAAGTGGAAGGGCGAGCCGACGCATCCCGGGCCGAACGAGCAACCTAGGACCGGGACGCCTCCGGGGCAACCGGATCCGGGAGCAGCACGCGCCCCGCGACGACGCCGACGATCGCCGCGACGAAGCTCGCGACGAGGATGCCGAGCTTCGCGGCGACGAGGGACACGGGCTCGGCGAAGGCGAGGTCCGCGACGAACAGCGCCATCGTGAAGCCGATCCCGGCGACGAGACCGAGGACGACGAGGTGCCGGAACCCGAGGTTCCAGGGAAGCGCCGCGACCCCGAGGCGTGTGGCGAGATGGGACGCGACGAGAATTCCGAGCGGCTTCCCGACCCCGAGACCGAGGGCGACTCCCGCGAGCACGCGGACGCTCTGCGGATCGGCCGCGACGGACCCCAGCGGAACCCCGGCGTTCGCGAGCGCGAATACCGGGAGAATCCCGAACGACACCCAGGGATGGAGCGCGTGAACGAGTCGTTCGGACGGCGCTTCTCGTTCGCTCTCGGCCTTCTTCACCGGGGTCAAGGCACCGAGGAGGACGCCCGCGATCGTCGGGTGGATGCCCGCGCCGTAGGTGCCGGCCCACACGAAGAACGCGGGAACGACATACGCCATCGGTCGCCGGACGGAGAGCGCCTGGAGGCCGAGGATCGCGAGCACGCTCGCGCCGACCACGGCGAGACCGAGCGGCGCAATGCCCGACGAATAGAAGAACGCAATCACGAAGATGCTCCCGATGTCGTCGATGACGGCGACAGCGAGGAGCAGCACCCGGAGCGCCGGGGGCACGCGCCGCCCGAGGAGCACGAGCACCCCGACCGCGAACGCGATGTCCGTCGCCATGGGGACGCCCCAACCGCGGCGGATCGCGGGCTCTCCGGCGAGGAGCAGATACGCCCCGGCCGGCGCGAGCATGCCGCCCACCGCGGCGACGACCGGGAGCGCGGCGCGACGAAGATCCGAGAGCGAGCCGTCGTACGCTTCCTTCCGGATCTCCAGGCCGACGACGAAGAAGAAGACGACCATCAGACCGTCGTTCACGAGCCAGCGCACCGTGCGCGCGCCGAGAAATGGGAGCGCCACCGCGTGAGTGAAGACGGCGTCGTACGCCCACGCGAACGGGGAGTTTTCCCACACGAGCGCGATCGCCGTGGCGGCCACGAGGACGAGGCCGCTCGCCGCCTCGAGCGCGAGGAACTTCTCGAACGCACCGCCGACGACGCGGAGCGAGGGGACGAGAGACTTCGGCGGGGCGGTCATGATGGGCTCCGGCCCATCACACTTTATTGATACGGGCGGAGGCGCTCAGGCGATCGCGTCGCGGAGCCGCTGGACGATGGGGCTCACCTCGGCGTGACGCAACTTGAACAGCGACCGATTTGCCACCACGACGCTCGAAATCTCGCGAATGGTCTCGTATTCCACGAGCCCGTTCTCCTTCAGCGTGGACCCCGTCTCGACGAGATCCACGATGAGGTCCGAGAGCCCCACCAGCGGAGCGAGCTCCACGGAGCCTTGCACGAAAATGACCTCCGCCTGCACGCCCTTCTGCGCGAAGTGCTCCGTCGCGATGCGGGTGTATTTCGTCCCGATGCGAGGGACGGCGGGAAGCGTCACCCCGGGGGGACCGGCAACCACCATGCGGCAGCGCCCGATCCCGAGATCCAGCGGCTGGTAGAGGTCGTACCGGCGCTCGAGGAGCACGTCCCGACCGACGATGCCGAGATCGGCCGCGCCGTACTCGACGTACGTCGGGACGTCGTCCGGCTTCAGGAGCAGGAACCGGAGCCGGCCGTCGTCCGTCTCGCGGATGAGCTTTCGATCGTCGTCGAGGAGCCGGGAAGCCTCGAACCCGGCGCGGTCCAGCAGCGGGACGAGCTGCTTCTGGACGCGGCCCTTCGGGATGGCGACGGTGAGGGGTCTCATGGGTCAGCCGTCTTCGGTGAGCCGGATGCGCTCGATGTCTGCGCCGACGCCGGCGAGCTTCCGCTCGATGCGCTCGTAGCCGCGATCCAGGTGATACACGCGGCGGACGACCGTCTCTCCGTCGGCGACGAGCCCGGCGATGACGAGGGACGCGCTCGCGCGAAGGTCCGTCGCCATGACGCTCGCGCCTTCCAGCGCCTTCACGCCGCGGACGATGGCGGAGTTGTTCCGTATCTCGATGTCCGCGCCCATGCGCGAGAGCTCCGGCACGTGCATGAACCGGTTCTCGAAGATCGTCTCCGTGAGGACGCTCGTGCCCTGGGCCATCGTGAGGAGGGCCATGAGCTGCGCCTGCATGTCCGTCGGGAAGCCGGGGTGCGGCGCGGTGGTCACGTCCAGCGCACGGAGCGGACCGCTCCGGGACACGACGACGCCCTCACCGTCTCGCTCCACGGTGACTCCCGCCTGACGGAGCTTCACGATGACCGGCTCGAGATCCTCGGCGGGGACGTTCTCCAGCGTGACCGTCCCGGAGGCGGCGCCCACGGCAGCGAGGAACGTCCCGGCCTCGATGCGGTCCGCGATGACGGCGTGGTCGAACGGGTCCAGCGTGTCCTTCCCGACGATGCGGACGATGGACGTACCGGCGCCGTCCACCTTGGCGCCCATCTTGTTCAGCACGCGACCGAGCTCTTCGACCTCCGGCTCGCGCGCGGCGTTCACCAGGGTCGTCCGGCCCTTGGCGAGCGCGGCCGCCATCATCAGGTTCTCGGTCCCGGTGACCGTCTGCACGTCGAAGACGATCTCGGCGCCCTTCAGACGGGCGGCTTCCGCGACCACGTACCCGTGCTCGACGTGAATCTTCGCGCCGAGCGCTTCCAGGCCCTTCAGGTGCTGATCCACCGGACGGGCGCCGATCGCGCAACCCCCCGGGAGCGAGACCTTCGCGCGCCCGTAGCGGGCGAGAAGCGGGCCGAGCACGAGGATGCTCGCGCGCATCTGGCGGACGAGCTCGTACGGCGCTTCCGGCCGCACGACGCCCGTGGCCTCCGTGACGCGGACCTCCGGGATGTCCACCGCGACGTCCCTTCCGAGGAAGCGGAGGAGCGCCGCCGTCGTGTCTATGTCCCGGAGCCCCGGAACGTTCCGGAGGAGGCTCGGGCCGTCCGAGAGGAGCGTCGCGCACAGGATCGGGAGCGCGGCGTTCTTCGCGCCGCCCACTGGAATTTTCCCGGAGAGCGGCCTGCCGCCGCGGACTCGAATCGCGTCCACTGGAATCTGCGCGACTCTAGTCAGTTTTATCTTGGCGTGCCATGCGAAGTGCGAGCGAATGGACGCACCGAGCGAAGGCCGGCGGGCAGGACGAACGGGCGCGCTCGCCATGCTCGCCGTGCTCGCGGGGCCGTGAATCGACCGATCGCGGGGGCGACCGTCACGACCCGATGGTTCGTATACGAACCGTCCGTGGCGGAGAGTTCCCCCTCTCGCCCGCGCCTGGCGGAGACCGGAACGCGGGCCGCCACGTGGCGTTCGGAGCCGGTGGCGGGCTCCCGCGTGTCCGCCGCAGGGGCTCTCAGGGAACGCTCTTGCAGTAGCTCGGGAAGCCCGCGGGGATCCCGTTCGCGTACGGCTCGGGCGAGCCCTTGAAGGGGTGATCCTTCATGAAATGCCAGCTCGCGCCCACGTCCGCGGCCGGGATGAGATGGCCGCCCCCATGGTTGCAGTCCATGGCGTAGCTTCCGTGGCTCCGGATGTTGCTCTCGAGCGCCGCGCTCGCTTGCGAGAAGTCGATGACGACCACGTCGCTTCCCTGATCGCCGTGCTGGCACATCACGGGCGGCGCATTCGAAGGATCCGCCAGCGTGCTCGAGAGAGAACCACCCGAGTACGTCACGACGCTCGCGATGTAGTTCGAGCGCGCGTACGCCATGTACCCGCTCTGGAGGCCGCCGGCGCTGAAGCCGATGGCGTGGATGTGGCGAGTATCGATGTTGTGCTCCTGGATGGCGCACGCCACGATCTCGTCGGCGATGTCGAAGTCGCCCGTGTACCAGACGTTGTTGCCCGTCGTGCTCCCCGTCGCGGTCGTCTTGTACATCGCCGCGACGATGCCGCCCATGCCGGTGATCTCGTTGATCGCGGCCTGGCCGAGGCCCGACGTGACCTCGGCGACGCTCGAGAACGTGGCATACCAGTAGATGACGAGCGGACCGCCCTTGGACGGGCCTGCCCAGACCTTCACCTGCTGGCCGGAGAACGTCATGTCCCCGGTGACGAAGGGCTGGCAGGTGCCCTTCGGCGTGGGGAGGTTCGTCGGGGAAGAGCCGTTGCCGCCGATGGAGCCTCCGGAGCCGTTGCCGCTCCCGCCGAGGTTCACGCCGCCGCCCGTGCCGACGGTGCCGCCCGTGCCGAGGCCGCCACCCGTCCCGCCGTTTCCGGGGTTGTTCGAGGTGCAGCCGTTCGTGTCGATGTAGCAGTTCGTGCAGGTGACCGTGCCGACCGGGCGCGCGCCCAGGGTGGCGCTCTCGCACGTCTGGTTCACGGGACCGTCGCACTCCTCGCCCGTGTCGAGCTGGCCGTTGTTGCAGGTGGCGGGCGGAGGGGGAATCTGCTGGCCGCCCTGGCCCTGACCGCCGCCGCCCTGGGTCCCTCCGAACGCGCCGAAGTTCCCGTAGCCGGACTGGTTGTTCTGACCGCCGAAGTTGTCGAAGCCGCCCGGACCCTGGGGACCCGCCGCGCTGTCGTCGCTCGACGAGGAACACCCGATGAGGACGGCAGCCACCGAAGCACCCCAGATGAGGGTGCGCTGGAAAGGTACCGTGTCACGCGCGGACAGCTGATTCTTGTTCATTCATCCACCCGGCCAAGATTGAGGTCGATTCGTTCGCAACCCGACCTCTACACGTGCCATCGGGTAGTCACGTGTGTTGAATCCATCGCGCTCAAAACCGGCTCTCGGAACATCAATGAGCAACGACGTTTCACCCGCGATTGAAACTCACGCCGCAGAGAGAATTCTCGGGGCAATTCGACGCGGAAGCTCGTGGCCCGTCCTCGTTCGGACGCGGGCCGGCCGCTTCGTGACGAAGCTCCGCGGCGCGGCGCAGGGGATCCCGGCGCTCATCGCCGAGGTGATCGTCGCGGAGCTCGCGACGCGCCTCGACTTGCCCGTCCCGGAACGCGCGATCGTCACGGTTTCGGCCGACACGCCCTCCGACGACGCGAACGACGAGCTCGCGGATCTGCGCGCGCGGAGCGTCGGAGAGAACCTCGGCTTCCGCCTGCTCGAGGGCGCGACGGACCTCTCGTTGGACCGGCGACGTCTCGTCGACGCCGAGACCGCGGCGCGCATCGTCTGGCTCGACGGCCTCGTCATGAACCCGGACCGGACCGAGCGGAACCCGAACGTCCTCCTCTGGCACCGCCGCCCGTGGCTCATCGATCACGGCGCGTGCCTTCCGTTCCACCACGACTGGTCGCACGTGACGGAAGCGTCGCCGCGCGAGCCCGGCCCCTCCGCCGCCGGACACCTCCTCGCCAGCGTCGCGTCGCCGCTCCGCGACGTCGACGAGACGTGCGCTTCCCGCCTCGGCCGCGGAGATCTGACCAGTTGTGTTGCCAGAGTTCCGGAGAGCTTCCTCCGGGACGCGTTCCCCACCGACGCGCCGGCCCGAATCCGCGCCGCCTACGTGGCTTTTCTCTGGAAGCGCCTGCGCCCGCCCCGCCCGTTCCTCGGGGCCTCGTGACGGATAGTGACACGGGCCGAACGTCTCTCCTAACCTCCCGGACAGATGCGAAAGCTCGCTCTTCTGCCGATCACGCTCGGGGCGCTTCTCGCGAGCACCGCCCACGCGGACCCGGTACCGTCGCTCGACCTTCGATCGTTCCATCCGCCCGCGCATTCGAAGGGCTTCCTCTACACGGAGCCCTCGACGACGCCCGGAGCGGGGAACTGGGACCTCGGGGCGTACGCCTCCTACGCGCTCTCGCCGGTGGTCCTCGACGACGCGAATGGCAATCGCCTCGCGCGAGTCGTCGCTCACCAGGTGTCGATGGACTACTTCGCCGCGCTCGGCCTCGGGGAGTCCTGGGCCGTCTCGCTCGCGGTTCCCACCATCGTCTACCAGACGGGGGACGACGTCCGGGGGATCCTCCCGGATAGCGAGAGCCTCCGCCACACGACGATCGGCGCCGTGTCGGTCGGCGTGAAGAAGACCCTCGTCGCGCCCTCGGACCTCGGCGGTCTCGGCGTCGCGCTCCTCGGGCGAGCAGACGTTCCGACGGACGCGCGTTCGTACGCGAGCGATCGCGCGTTCGGCGGCGAGCTCCGCGCCCTCGGCGAGCTCGATCTCCTGGCCGTCGCGGTCCGCGCGACCGCGGGGTTTCACCTCCGCGGCAAGAACGAGACGTTCCTCCGCGACGGCACGGACGACTACCGATTCGGGAGCGACGTGCCCTGGGGCGCGGGGATCACGCTCCGCCCGCAGGCGCTCGGCATCGACCGCGCCGGCCGCTTCCGCTGGACCGCGGAGGTCCGCGGCGCGCTCGGCACGACGCCCGCGTTCGGGCGAGCGCCGCAGTCGCCGGCGCTCGCGGGCCTGTCCGCGCGCTACACCGTCGGCGAGGTCTCGGGCATCCTCGGCGTGGAGCTTCCGCTGACGAGCGCCGTCGGCGATCCCGTGGTGCGCCCGGTGCTCGGCGTGTCCTGGGCGCCCCGGTTCGAGGATGCCGATCAGGACGGCATCGAGGACGAGAAGGACGAGTGTCCCGAGCTCGCGGAGGATCGCGACGGCTTCGAGGATCAGGACGGCTGCCCGGACTTCGACGACGACGACGACGGCGTCCCCGACGACCAGGACAAGTGCCCGAAGAGCAAGGAAGACGCCGACGGGTTCCAGGACGACGACGGCTGCGACGATCCGGACAACGACGGCGACGGCGTCCCCGACGCCGCGGACCAGTGCCCGAACGACAAGGGCCCGGCGAACGGTCCGAAGCCGGGCTGCGTGGATCCCGACCCGGACCACGACGGCGTCCTCCTCGACAAGGACAGGTGCCCGAACGAGCCCGAGGACCGGGACGGATGGCAGGACGCGGACGGCTGCCCCGATCCGGACGACGACGGGGACGGCGTGCCGGACGCCGTGGACGCCTGCCGGCGCGAGAAGGGCGAACCGAGCGCGGCGCCCGAGCTGAACGGCTGCAAGATCCTGGACCACGACGGGGACTCGTTCGACGACGTCGACGATCGGTGCCCGAAGGAAGCCGAGGACTTCGACGGCGTGGAGGACGAGGACGGTTGCCCGGAGGAGAAGGCCGGTAAGCCCCTCGTCGTCGTTCAGGACGCGAAGGACGGCAAGGTCGTCTCGTTCCGCACGCCCCTCACGTTCGTGAAGGACGAGGTGACGGGGAAGTCCGTGCCTCGGCTCCGCGCGCTCTCGGCGGAGTTGAACCGCCACCCGGACTGGATCGCCGTCGCAGGCGTGCAGCCCGCCGGCACGACTCCCCGGGCGGAGCAGGCCGCGCTCAATCGAGCGTTCTCGATCGTGCTCGCGCTCCGCTTCTACACGCACCGGGACGCGGCGGCCGAGACGGTGGCGTGGTCCGCCGTGGCGGACGCGCCGGGCGCGAAGGCGAGTGGCGTCGGGGTGATCGTGCTCGCCCCGCCGACGCTAGCTGCGCCGGCAGCGCCATCCGCGACGCCCTCGCCCCCGCCGGCGCCGGGTGAGCCATGACGGGTCCGTGCCGCGCGTCGCTGGTCGGGCCGTTCGCGGCGCTGCTCCTCGCGAGCGCGGCATACGCGGAGGACACGTCCTTCCGGTCGCACCTCGGCGTGGACGCGGCCGAGCGCCTCCTCGCGTCGCCGCTCCCGAGCGAAAGGCGGCGTGGGCTCGAGCGCCTGGGGGACTCCGGGACGCCGAGAGCGATCACGCGTCTCGAGCGCGCGCTCGAACCCGGCGGGAGCGCCGCGACTCCCGAAGAACGCCTCGTCGCCGTGCGTGCGCTCGCGAATCTCTCGGACGACCAGAACGCGCGCCGCGTCCTCGTCCGCGTGCTCGGCGGGCACGCGACCCCGGCCGTCCTCGTGGAACCGAACGCGGTGGACGTTCTCGCCGAACGCACGGCGGCGCTCGCCCTCGCGGACCGGGGCACGAGCGACGCCGTCGCGGCGCTCGGGAAGGCGCTCACGGTCCCGGGGCGCGCGGCGGAGGCGGCGCGGGCCGCGCTCGTCGCACATCCACCGAAGGACCTCGCGCTCCTCCTGAAGAGCGCGACGCTCGCGACGCTTCCGCTCGCCGAGACCCTTTCCGATCTCGGAGACCCCCGCGCCGCGAATCGCCTCCGGGAGCTCGTCGTGACCGGCTCGGAGGCGGTACGGGCCGTCGCGCTCGTCGCCCTGTCTCGCCTCGGCGATTCCGAGGCGCCGACACTCGCGAAGCGCTGGACCACGGATCCGTCGAGCGCCCTCCGGATCGCCGGGGCGCGGATCCTCGTCGAGCGACGCGACGCGGGAGCGACGAAGGCCGTCCTCGCGCTCCTCGGGTCGCCGGAGACGGTGGCGGCGGGCGTCGAGCTCGCCGAGGCGCTGGCTGAGCCGGCGCTCCTTCCGGCGCTGGAGAAGCGGGCTCGCGACGCGCTCGGTGACGAACGAGCCGCGGCGTTTCGCGCGATCGGGGCCGCCGGGGGAAGCGCGGCCGCCGCGGCACTCGCGCGCGTTCTGCCCGAAGGGGAGCGCGCCGTCTCCGCCGCGGACGCGCTCGCCCGGATGAAGGACGACCGGGCGACGGACGCGCTCGAGGCGGCGCTCCGAAACCCGGCGACTCGCCGGATCGCGCTGCGCGCGGCGGCGATCCGCCGCGGCGTGCTCGGCAAGGAGGTCCCCGGCGCGACGGACGCCGCCGCGCTCCTCGAGCGATCGAAGGACGTCTCGGACCGGGCGGCGGCCTGGGTGCTCCGCGCGGCGGAGGATCCGTCTCTCGTGGCGGCTTCGAAGCCTCCGCCGGACGATCTCCTGTTCGCGGTCTCACCCGAGAGCTTCCTCGAGGACGGCGCCGGCGCTCCTGCCCTCGTCGCACGGCTCGCCGGGCAGAAGGACGACGACGTGCGGACGGCGCTCGCGTTCGCGCTCGCCGTCCGGGACGCGCGCGCGAGCGCCCCGACGCGCGAGCTCGTGGCCCTGGTCGATTCGCGGAGTCTCGCCGCCCCCGTCGCCGCATGGGCGCTCGCCGCCCGCGACGAAGAACGATCGCGGAGCGCAGTCATCGCACTCCTCCGCAGCCCTTCGCCGCTCGTCCGTGCGCACGCGGCGCTCGGGCTCGGCCACAGCGACAAGCCGGACGCCGCGGGACTCCTCGACTCCGCATACCGCTTCGAGACCGAAGAAGAGGTCCGAGAGGCGATCGTGCGAGCGCTCGTCCGACGCGGACGGCGAGAGGATCGCACGCTCGCGCTCGCGAGTCGGCTGGATCCGTCACCCCGCGTGCGCCTGCTGGCGGAGGGCAAGGAGCCCGACGCGCGGAGCGGCGGTTCCGTGTCGCTCTGGCTCGTGACGAGACCGAGCACCGGGACGACGAGTCGTGGCTCGACCGTCGTCGTCACCCCGGAGGGCCTCGCACTGCCGGTGGTGTGTGCCCCGGACGGCGAGGCCGTGGTCCTCGGCCTTCCAGAGGGCGCCCACACGCTTCGGGTTGCGCCCGAGAAAGAGCGCGACAACGATGTTTCCAGAGGCGATCGTGGCGGCGAAGAAAGCAGCGGGAGCGAAGGACGGTCCGAGCCCTGAAGGAACGACGGACGGAGACCGCTCCTTCGAAGATTCGATCCGCAGGCTCTCGGAGATCGTGGAAACGCTCGAGGGCGGGGAGCTCCCGCTGGAGGAGTCGCTCCGCCTCTTCGAGGAGGGAGTGAAGCTCGCCCGCTCCTCCCAGAGCACGCTCGACCGCGCCGAACGCCGCGTGGAGGAGCTCCTCTCCGTCGACGAAGAGGGCAACGCCGTCACCCGTCCGCTGGACGTCGAGTGAACATGAGCGCCCTCGTCGACACCGCCGCCGCGCTCCTCGTCGGAAACGAGCTCCTGAGCGGCAAGGTCCACGAAGCGAACCTGGTGGAGCTCGCGAGGACGCTCCGCTCGGTCGGAGTGAGGCTCTGCCGGGTGGTCATGGTCCCCGACGAGATGGACGTGATCGCACGGGAGGTCCGCGCCCTGTCGGACGCACACGACGTGGTCTTCACGAGCGGCGGCGTCGGGCCGACCCACGACGACATCACGATCGAGGCGGTCGCGAAGGGCTTCGGCGTCCGCGCGTTCGTGCACCCCGAGTTCGAGGCGCTCCTCCGGACGGTCTACGGAGAACGAATGACGGACGGCCACCTCCGGATGGCGCTCGTGCCGGAAGGCGCGGATCTGGTGAATCACCCCGAGGCGCGCTGGCCCACGGTGCGCATGAAGAACGTGTGGATCCTTCCCGGCGTCCCGGAAGCCTTCCGGATGAAGCTCGCCGTCGTCAGGGACAACGTCCGCGGAGCGAGCGTCTTCGTGACGCGCACGGTGCTCACGAAGATGGACGAGCCCGATCTGAAGCCGCTCCTCGATCGCGTCGTCGCGGCGCACCCGGGGGTGGACGTCGGCTCCTACCCGAAGTGGTTCGACCCGACCTACAAGACGAAGATCACGTTCGACTCGAAGGACGGAGCGGCGGTCGAGGCCGCCCTGGCCGATTTCATTTCAGGGCTCCCCGAGGGCGAGCCGCAGAACGTGGCCTGACGCAGGGCAAGCGGCGCAAGGGACGCAGATGCTCGGCTTGCCAAGAAGTCAGGGAGACCGGACGTCCATCAAACGTGGCGCGCCGCGGGAATGAGCCGACGTCGAGTCCCGCTCGATGAGCAATAACCGGGCCTTCGCTGTTGCAATCACCGTCGTCGCGGGTGGCGGAGCGTTTGTGTGGCTCAGTGTGCGACAACGGCTCGAAGAGGGCGGAAGAGTCGAGGCGGCGGCCGCCGCCGTGGAGCGGTCGGCGAGGGTTCTTGCCGGAACGAGTGCGCCCTGCGCATGCATCGATGCCGATCTTTGCACCCTCGAAGTCCCCGAGACGCGGAGTATCGGTGGCCCGCTGTTCGACGTCGGAGAATGTAGAGACCCGTGGGCACGTCCGTACGTGTCCCGTTGTTGTGACGGTCACGTCGAAGTGTATTCCGTGGGAGCAGATGGGCGAGCCCATACGGAAGACGATGTCGTCTCGAGCCAAGTACCAGTCCTGCGCCAGCCTTGATTCGGTTACCCTGTTCGTGTCACGAGCTGCCGGTCTGCGCGAGCCGAGCCGGCGAGGACTGGCGACGGCTCGCCACCGCGAAAAGCACGCGAGATCTCCGGGGCCGCCCGGCACCGCGGCCGCCCGAAGCCCGGCGGCGTCGACGGAGCGGTCCTCGCCGATTCTCGAAGAACCCTGCGCGGTACGGAACGTGCTCGACCCGAGCCCGATGATCGACGAAGCGCGCGCTCCGGCGCGAGACGAACCCGACCTCCGCGAACGCGCCCTCCTCCACGGCCCGGGAGATCTCGCCGACTCGGATCTCCTTGCCCTCGTCCTCGGCACCGGGATGGCGGGCGCCTCGGCGCGCGCCGTCGCCGCCCGGCTCCTCGACGAATCGGGCGGCTTGCTCGCGCTCTCCCGCCGTACCGGTGCGGAGCTCGGTGATCGGGTAGGCGTCGGGCCCGCGAAGGCGGCGCGCGTCCTCGCCGCGCTCGAGCTCGGTCGTCGAGCGGCGCTCGTGGCGCTCGCCCCCTCACCGCGACGCATGAGTTCGTTCGACGACGTCGCGGCGTGGGCACGCCCCCGGCTCGCGCCCCTCGATCACGAAGAGGTGTGGCTCCTCGCCCTGGACGGTCGAAACGGCCTCCGCGGTGCTCACCGGATCGCGAAGGGCGGCATCCACGGGTGTGCGCTCACGGCGCGGGACGTGCTCCGCCCGGCCGTGCGAGACGGCGCGAGCGCGATCGTCTTGCTCCACAATCACCCGAGCGGGGACCCGACCCCGAGCGCGGACGACGTCCGGATGACGCGCCTCCTCGCCGAGGCGGGGACGGTCGTCGGCGTGACGCTCCTCGATCACGTGGTCGTCGCTCGAGGGGGCGCGACGTCCCTGAGAGACCTGGGCGCGCTGCCGGAGTGACGCATTGGCGCGGGAAAAAACCGGGCCGTGCGCGCCGGAAGAACCCGCGTTCCCTTCCGGTAGCCGCGCGGCGTGGGGTTCGGTATGGTGGAAAGCGTTTCGTCATGGACGCGATCGACTTCGCTGCACTGACCGACGTCGGCCGGAAGCGTGAGCAGAACGAGGACAACTTCCTCGTCGACAAGAAGCTCGCCCTCTACCTCGTGTGTGACGGCATGGGGGGTCACTCGGCGGGAGAGGTCGCGAGCGCGCTCGCCGTCCGCACCGTCCACGACGAGATCAAGAAGGAGAAATCGCTCATCGATGACTACGTCGCCGGCAAGAAGGGCGGCGACATGGTCACGAAGCGGGACATCACGAACATGCTCGAGTTCGCGGTGAACCGAGCTTCCAGCCGCATCCACGCCGAAGCCGCGAAGGACGAGAAGAAGCGAGGCATGGGGACGACGATCGTCGGCATCCTCTTCCTCGGCAATCAGGCGTTCATCGTCCACGTCGGGGACAGCCGCGTGTACCTCCTCCGGGACGGCGTGCTCGAGCAGGTCACCGAAGATCACAACGTCTACAACGAGCTCCTGAAGCGCAAGAAGATGACGCGCGAGCAGATCGAGAAGCTCGCCCCGAAGAACGCCATCACGCGCGCCGTCGGCGTCTACGAGCACTGCGAGCCCGAGAGCCTCGTCCTCGACGTCGTCGCCGGGGATCGCTTCCTCCTCTGCTCCGACGGTCTTTCCCAGTACTTCGAGGACGACCTCGGCGGCCTCGCCGAACGCCTCGCCGAGGAAGACGCGAACGTCGGGGTCAAGAAGCTCATCGACGCCGCGAACGAGCGAGGCGGCAGCGACAACATCACCGCCGTCATCATCACCGCCGGAACCGTCGGCGCGCGGGACGTCGACCGCGCGAAGAAGCTCCAGCTGAAGCGCGACATCCTCGCGAGGATGCCGCTGTTCCGCCCGCTGAACGATCGCGAGATCCTCCGCGTCCTTCAGGTGACGGACGTCGTCGCGTACCAGGACGGCGAGCCCGTGATGACGGAAGGAGAGCGGGGCGAAGAGCTCTTCATCGTGCTCGAGGGGACGGTGGACGTCGTCCGCGGGGACGCGAAGCTCGCCTCCTTGAAGCCCGGCGAGCACGTCGGGGAAATGGCGCTCATCCGCAGTCAACCGCGGTCCGCGACGGTCAAGTCGAGCGGCAAGAGCGAGCTCATGGTCATCCGCCGGACGGACTTCTTCGAGATCCTCCGGAACGAGCACCAGCTCGCCGTGAAGCTCCTGTGGCAGTTCCTCGGAGTGCTCGCCGACCGGCTCGCGGACACGAGCCGGGAGCTCGGCGCCGCGAAGGAAGAGCTCGCCGCCGAGGACGTCACCCAGGAGATCTTCTTCACGGAGGAAGACGAGGACCGGACGACGTCGCGGCTCCCGCCGCCCCCTCCCTCGCTCCGGATCCCCCCGCGGTGACGCGGAAGCGTGCGACGGGTCCGGCGCTCGTCGTCGCCCTGTGCCTCTTCGGCGCGTTCGCCTGCGGAAGAACGCGCCCCGGAGGAGCTCCCGCGCCGGCGTCGTCCGCCTCGACCGCGAGCGCTGCGGTCCCGCCGCCTTCGATCGCGGCGCCGTCGGAGTCCGCGCCCCCGGCGCCGAGCGGAGAGCTCGCCTCCGCGCTCGTCACGCCCACGCGCGCGTGCCGGGCCATCACGGTGAAGGGCAAGGTCACGGAAGAGGGCGGCGCGGTCGTGAAGAGCGGGGACGCGCTCGAGCGCCCCACATGGCTCGTCCTGGAGAAGGGCAGCTCGCTCGCCGTGAAGCACGCGGAGACGTCCCGGGAGCTGGTCTTCCACGGCCCGGCGCACCTCGTCGCGTGCGAGCGCGGTGAGGAGCGGTTCCTCGTCACCGAGGGGCGCGTGGAGACGGTGACGTGGGCGGGCGCGCGCCCCGGCGCGGAGGTGCTGATCGCGACTCCGTTCGGCGTCGTGACGTACGGAGACGCGAAGCTCGACGTCCACGTGGATCGGAAGGGCCTCACCCTCGCCGCGACGTCGGGAAGCGCCTGGGTCGCCGTCCCCCGGACGGGGTCGGACCCCGAGGAGCGGAAGGTCCAGAGCGGAGGACGGACGGACGTCCCGGGCCCGGTGCTGGAAGTCAAGACCCTCGTCCAGGATTGCGAGACGCGAGCGGAGGCGTCCGAGGCTCTCGCGCGCGCCGTCCTCGACACGACGTCGACGGCGCCCCTCGGCGAACGGGCGGCAGCGCACGCTCGCGCGAGGAAGGCTGCCCGCCTCGAATGTGGGATCGCCGCCGCGAGCCTCGGAACCGTGGAAAATGGCCCGGATAGGGCCAGACTCGCCGAGGCCGTGGCCCGCGCCGAGTCCCGGTACCGGAGCGTCCCCTCCCTCCGCCCCCGGTGACCCGGACCGACGGCGGTGTGCCGAGGCCGGAGCGCGCGGACGCGCGGACTCCCGGAGGAGGAGGCGGCATAACCCCCCGAAAAGTCGAGTCCCGTTGACAGTTTTGCTTCAACACCGGTAGCGTCGGCTACGAAGGGCGAAACGTCCGACGGAGGCCCCTCGCGGTATGAGACACCCTGCTTTCTCGCGACTCGCTCCCTGCGCGATGCTCGGCGCCATCGCCGCCCTTTCGGGAGTCGCCAGGGCCGAAGAGCCGCGGAAGGTCACGGAACCGTCCGTGCTCCGCGAATCGGCCGAGGTCACGAGCGTCGCGGACGCGTTCGACGACGACGACAAGTTCGACCTCCACCTGACGCTCGGTTTCCAGCAGACGTGGAAGAGCGGCAAGGTGATGCGAGAGTCGAACAGCGACCTTCCGCAGTTTTCTAGCGGCGGGTACGTCGCCGGAAACCAGAGCGTCGCGAACTACTCGGAGTCGACGAGCCGCCTGAACACGCGGGCCGACATCGGCGTGTACAAGGACATCGCGCTCGTCCTCCGCATGCCGATCATCCTCTCGAACGACCGGAAGCTCGAGGCGACGAACGGCAGCGATGCGCACCAGAGCGTGATCCTCCAGGGCGCTCCCGGCGAGCAGCTCTTCTCCCTTCCGTTCGAGTCCCCCACGCGAAGCGGCATCGAGTACTTCGCCGTCGGCCTCGACGTCGCGCCGATGAACCAGCAGCGGGATCGGACGAAGCCCACGTGGGTCATCGGGGTGGAAGGCCGCTTCAGCGTCGCCGAGCCGATGCACGCCTGCACCAAGGCGCCGAACCTGAACCTCCCCGCGAACGCGCAATTCCCTCAGCAGAGCTGCGCGTACCCGTCCGACATCGACCGGGACGGCGTGCCGAAGGAATTCCGGGAGTCCCCGACGTCCAACGCCTACCTGGACGGCACGAACTTCAACGGGCACCGGGATCCGGGCGTGAGCCGCGGGACGACGGGCCTCCAGGTTCACACGTACATCTCGAAGCGCACCAAGTACATCGAGCCGTACAGCGGTTTCGAGGCGCTGTTCGAGTTCCAGAACGGCAGCAGCGACTACGGCGCAACGGATCTCCAGGGCTCGCTCGTGAACCACCCGCCGTTCCAGGGCACCCTGCTCGGCGGCATCGCCGTCATCCCGTGGGAGGTCCGCGACCAGTTCCAGCGGATCGAGCTCGACTTCCGCGCGAGCGGCACGTACCGCTCCGAAGGCCGGGACTACTCGCCGCTCTTCGACGCCCTCGGGAGCTCGGACGCGCCGTCTCTCCGTCGGCCGAACTACGCGGCGTTCAACTGCGACCATCCGAACACCTGCAACGTCGGCGGGACGGGCACCTCCGTCGCGAACACGAGCTCGGAGAAGGTCTACACGACCGGCATCACGGACGTGCAGCAGCACGGCATCTACCGCCTGAGCGCGCAGTTCACGTTCCAGGCGGGGGAATACGTGAAGTTCAACGTCGGCGCCGGGTTCACGGCCGAGCAGGGTCACGTCATCACCCTGGATCAGCCCTGCAATCCCGACTTCAGCAAGGACCCGGGCACCGCCGGTCCGTGTCACTCGAGCGGCTCGAAGGGGACGCCGGCCGCGACGGGCATCCCGAACCCGAACTATCGCCCGGTGATCGACACGCCGGGTCGTCGCTTCCGTTTCGACGACGGGACTCTCGTGGACGCGTGGGTCAACGCCATCGTGATGTTCTAGGGTCGGGCCTCCCCCGCACCCTCTCCCGGAGCGCGCTGCTCCTCGCGGCGCTGTCGAACGGAGCGCCCGCCCGCGCCGCGCCGCCGCCCGCCGCGCCGG
>DASZXK010000179.1:0-6909 GCA_035545855.1 Polyangiaceae bacterium | reverse complement strand
GCGACGAACAGCGGAACGAGGGAGCGCTTCCCACCGGACGGCGCGGGCTCCGCTGCCGGCGGCGGAGGAGCCGTTGCGGGGGGCGGCGGCGTCACCGGCTGCTGCACGGGCTGAGCGCTCGCTTGATCCTCCATCCGGATCTGCTCGTCGAGCTTCTCCACACGACGCTTGATCTGTCCTTCGTCCGACGACCCCGGCGAGCGCTCGAGGAACGTCTTCAACGCCATGACCGCGTGCCGCTTCTGACCGTTCAGCTCGTAGGCGCGCGCGAGGTTCAGGAGGAGCGGGTGCGCGGTGCAGTCTCTCCGGTAGGCGTCTTCCCAGTAGTTGATCGCCCGGTCGTAGTCGGCCTCGTTGAACGAACCGTTCCCCGCCTGGAAGGCGCCCTTCGCGGCCGTCACGTCGCCGTCCGTCGGCGTCTTGTCACAGGCCGGGTACCCCCGGACCGGCTCCTCCGCGCGGGCGACGACCGGAAAGAGCGCGAGGAACCCCGCCAGGCTCCACGTTCGGAAACGTTCCGTAGCACGCACGCAGAGACGCATTTCGCAGGGGCTCCTTGTCGGGACCAGGCAGAACGGGCGGGGCGGGAGAGCGCTCGTCCGAGCTTAACCTCACACCTACCGGGAACTCAAAGACAAGTCGCGGTCGGGCTTGTAGAAGGGGCCGATTCGGGGGCATGGTGGTCCCGTGCGAGAAGCCAGAGCGCGGGTTGGTTCGTGGGTCGGCAAGGTCCTGTTCCTGGCCTGCGTGCTGTCGATCTTCCCGGTTTTCGAGGCAGCGGCGGCGGGCGGCAAGGCCGGCGCGCAAGCGTTCGAGGCGATGCGGCGACGGATGGAGACCGGGCTCGCGCTGTTCGTCGGTGGAAAGGCCGCCGAGGCGGCCGCCGAATTCGACGCCGGCTACGCCGAGCATCCGTACTCGGCGTTCCTGTTCAACGCGGGCGTCTGCTACCAGAAGCTCGGTCAGAACGACAAAGCGCTCGAGCGGTACCGCGAGTACATGAAGATCGACCCCGGCGCACCCGACGCGGACACGGTCCAGAAGCGCATCGCGCAGCTCGAATCCCTCAGCGCGCCTCCGCCGCCTCCACCGCCGCCGACTCCGGGGGGCGAGAACCCGCCTCCGCCTCCGCCGCCTCCGCCCCCCGAGCAGATCGCGTCGACGGAAGAGGTCATGCGGTCGCTCGTCGTCGTCGAGACGGAGCCGCCTGGAGCGCCGATCCGCGTGTTCGCCGCCGACAGTGAATCGACTCCGGCCTTCGCCGCCGGCACGCCGAACGCGGGGTGGAAGCAGGTCGCCTCCACCACGTCGCCGTCGAGCCTCTCCCTCGCCGTCGGGCGCTACCACGTCGTCATCGACAAATTCCGGGACTTCAACGCGAGCGAGACGGACATCAAGGTCAGCGCCGGGCACGTGCTGAACTTCAAGGCGAACCTCTCGCAAGGCGTCTTCATGTCCTTCCTCCGCGTGTCCGCCAACGTGACGGGCGCGCACGTGTGGATCGACGACGAGAAGAAGGAGCGCCCGGAGTGGGGCACCACGCCGTACGGCGAGCTCGTCTCCTCCGGCGAGCACCAGATCCTCGTCGAGACGCCCGGCTTCCAGCCCCTCCGCACCCGGGTCTCGCTCGACCACGGCGAGCAGAAGGAGCTCGAGGTCCGGCTCGCTCGCGTCGACTACGGCGTGCTCCGCATCGACACGGATTCCGCGGGCGCCAAGGTGCGCGTCGACTCCGAGCCCAAGGGCATCTGGAAGAGCGGCGAGCCCCCGCTGGACGTCCAGGTCGCCTCGGGGAAACACCACCTCGAGGTCGAGGACGAGGGCCGGAAGACGTACTCCGCGATGGTGGACGTCCCGAAGGGTCAGATCCTTCCGATCCACGCGAAGCTCATCCCGAAGTACCCGCGCGGCGGCGCCTGGACGCAGGCGATCATCGCTGGCGTCCTCATCGGCGCGAGCGGCTTCTTCGGCGCCGAGAGCGACAAGCTCTACAACCAGGCGAAGTCGGACCGCGAAAAGGGCGTGCTCGACGACAGCGACGGCCGCATCACCCGCGGTCGCATCTACGCCATCGGGGCGGATTGCGGGTTCGTCGCGGGCGGCGTGCTCGCGGGCCTCGCGACGTACAACTTCATCAAGGATCCGATGCCGGAGTCCTCCGCGAAGGTCGACAAGCCCCTGGAGTTCGAGGACACGCTGAAGGCGCGCCCGACGTCGCTCTCGCCGCGCGAGCGCAGGGATCGGGTGGCGGAGCGCGCACGCTTCCGGAGCGTTCCGCCCGCGGCGTCGTTCGTCGCCGGACCGTCCGCCGCCGGAAGCGGCGCGGGCTTCGTGATCGGAGGGACGTTCTGATGCCCCGCTCGGCCCTCCCCCTGCTCGCTCTCCTGCTTCCCGCCTGCAGCTGGTCGCGATTCGACGACGTCGGCGAGAACGCGCCCGTCGTCATCCTGAGGAAGCCGGCGAAGTACCCGTCGTTCGGGTTCTCGCTCGCGACCGCGCTGAACCCGGACAAGTCCTCTCGCGTCTTCGTGGGCGGCACGTCGGGGCACACCCCGGGCTCCGTGTTCGAGCTCGGCCTCGGGACGACCCCGATCACGGACGCGATCGATACGGGCGCGTGCGCGCAGGGAGGGCCCGACGACGCGCCGTGCTTTCTCGGCACGTCCGTCGCGGGCGTCGGTTCGGCGGACGTCGGCGGGAAGACCCCGGGGACGCAGTGCTTCGTCATGGGCGTCGGCAAGGCGGCGGGCTCCCCCGAATACGGCCTCATCGGGCGCTGTCAGGACACGACGGAGTACACGCTCACGGTCCCCCCGGACGTCCTCCAGAAGGTGATCAAGGAAGAGATCCTCGGGCAGCCCGCCCCGAACGCGCCCATCGTGCTCGCCGCCGACGAGGGGCAAACGGCGGCAATCGCCGCCGCGGCGCCCGTTCAGGGGTTCGCCTGGTACTACCAACCGGGAACGGTCGCTCGTTCCATCGCGCACCCCGTCCCGCTCGTCGGACCGGCGAAGGGCAAGGAGTCGAAGTACGGGTCAGCGCTCGCCGTCCTCCGCCTCGGGTTCCATTCCGACGACACCGTCGACCGGCGCATCGTCGCGGTCGGATCTCCCGAACCCGGAAACGTCTGGCTCTTCGAGGGCGACGGAAGCGGGAACAAGGTCGGCTGCCTCGGCGGCATCGCCGGGCTCGGGCGCACGCTCGCGTCCGGTCCCGTGGATGGGGACGCCTTCGACGACCTCGTCGTCGCCGACGACCAGAACGTCACGGTGTTCTCCGGAGCGGCGCTCGCCGCCCTCGAGCCCGCCGACGACGTCACGTGCTCGCTCGCGGCGCTCCCGCCGCACGGCATCATCGCGTCATTCGGCTGCGGTTCGCGCGATAGCGTCGGCGGTTGCCCCGGCGGCTTCGCGACGTCGCTCGCCGTCGGCGATCTCGACGGCGACCAGGACGGCGAGGTCATCGTGGGAGCGCCGTTCATGACGGCGCGGGAGAAAGGCGCGGCGGGCGCCGTGCTCGTCTACGACGCCGAAGGCCCCTCGCCGGACGCGCTGACGGACCTCCTGTTCCTCGCGTCCGCTGACGAGAACGACGCTCTCGGCACTGCAGTCGCCGCCGCTCCCATCGACGGCAGGGACGTCATCGTGGCCGGCGCGCCGGGCGGCGGGCGAACGGCAGTGTTCTACTGCTCCGCGCTCGGAGGGGCCGCCTCGGGCAGCCGCTGCCAATGATCATCCCCGAGCGCAAGCAGGTGCTCGTCGTCGACGACGAGCCCAACCTGCGGCGAGTGCTCTCGGCGCAGCTCTCCCGGGACGGCTACGACGTCCACACGGCGGAGGACGGCGTGCAGGCGCTCGCGCTCCTCGGCGACCACCACATAGACATGGTCATCACGGATCTCCGCATGCCGAACATGGACGGCATGGAGCTCCTCCGCCGCGCCCTCGTGCTGGATCCGGAGCTCCCGGTCGTGATGATCACGGCGCACGGCACGGTCGACAACGCCGTCGAGGCCTTGAAGACGGGCGCGTTCGACTACGTCACGAAGCCGTTCGATCAGGACGAGGTGCGCGCCGTCGTGAAGAAGGCGCTCCGCACGCGGGATCTCTCGGCGACGGAGGCCACGCGCCCCGAGCAGGCCGTCCCGGAGGCTCGCTACGGCATCATCGGAGAGAGCGCGGCGATCCAGAGCGTGTACGCGATCCTGGATCGCGTGGCGGACACGCCGACCACGGTGCTCCTCACGGGGGAGAGCGGCACGGGCAAGGAAGTCGTCGCGCGCACGCTCCACGAGTCTTCGTCGCGAAAGGACCGTCCGTTCATCAAGGTGAACTGCGCCGCGATCCCCAAGGACCTGATGGAGAGCGAGCTCTTCGGTTACGAGAAGGGCGCGTTCACGGGCGCGGTCGGATCGAAGCCCGGCCGGTTCGAGCTCGCGACGGGGGGCACGCTGTTCCTGGACGAGATCGGGACCATCCCGATCGAGATGCAGGTGAAGCTCCTCCGCGCCATCCAGGAGAGCGAGTTCGAGCGCGTCGGGGGCATCAAGACGATCCACGTGGACGTGCGGCTGGTCGCTGCGACGAACAGCGATCTCCGTCAGGCGATCGCGCAGGGCGCGTTCCGGGAAGATCTCTACTATCGCCTGAACGTCGTCCCCATCCACCTTCCGCCGCTCCGGGAGCGCGAGGGGGACACGCTCCTCCTCGCGCGGCATTTCATCCAGAAGTTCGACGCGAGGCTCGGCAAGAAGGTCGTCGGGATCGAGCCGGAGGTGGAGGAGGCGCTCCGGCAGTATCCGTGGCCGGGGAACATCCGGGAGCTCGAGAACGTCATCGAGCGAGCGGTGCTCTTCTGTGACGTGGAGCGGCTGCGGCTTTCGGACCTTCCGGACGAGATCCGCGGCGAACGCGCGCCGTCGTCCGCCCTCGCGCCTCAAACGCCGCTCCCCGGGGACGGCCTGAAGGAGCAGGTGAAGGCGGCGATGAACCGGCTCGAGCGGGAGCTCATCGTCCACGCGCTCGATCAGACACGGGGCAACGTGACGCACGCCGCGCGTCTCCTGAAGATCTCGCGCAAGGGCCTCCAGCTCAAGATGAAGGAGCTCGGGCTCCGAGAGCGGGACGAACGCAGCGAGTCGTGAAGCGGTTCGTCCGGGTCTCGCTTCTTCTCGCGGCGCTCGGCGCGACGATGCCCGGGTGCCGCCGCGACGGCCGGAGCCCGGTGCCGTCGCCGGCGGCGTCGGGCTCGGCTCTGCCGTCGGAACCCCCTCCCTGGGATTCCGGGCCGAAGACCCCCGCGGCGCCCGAAGGGATGGTCTGGATCCCCGACGGCGCGCTCGTCGCGGGGACTCCGCCGGGCGTGCTGCCGCGAGTGGCGGACGAGGAGATGTCCGGGGAGCAGGTCGTGCTCCACGGTTTCTTCATCTCCATCTACCCCTACCCGAACGAAGAGGGGGCAATTCCGCTCTTCAACGTCACCCAGGAGCAGGCGAAGAGCCTCTGCGAGGAGAGGAAGCAGCGCCTCTGCACGGAGCTCGAGTGGGAGCGTGCGTGCAAGGGACCGGAGAACCACATCTACGAGTACGGCGATCACTACCGGCCGGACGTGTGCGGCACGGGGACCGTGCCCCGGATGCTGCCGAGCGGGCTCCGCGTCGCCTGCCGGAGCGATTTCGGTGTGCGGGATCTCCACGGGTCGCTCTCCGAGTGGACGGCGAGCGAGTGGGGCCGGGGCGGAAGGGAAGGGCTCGTCGCCGTGCGCGGCGGAAACGCGCCGGCGGGCGAGCTCGCGGGGCGCTGCGCGAACGCATTCGCGAAATCGCCGACGTCGAAGTCGGCCGGCATCGGATTCCGGTGCTGCGCCGGGCCGCCGAACGAGGCCAAGGTCGAGCTCCACGTGGAGCGAAAGACGCCGATGGAGAAGTTCGAGCTCTCGGCCGCGCTCGCGAAGAAGATCGACGACGCGATCCCCGACGACGCTCGCGCCGAGCTCAGGCGCGACGAATCCTTCCACGCCACCCAGGCCTGGCTCTGGCACCCCATCGGAAACGAGGAGCTCGTGGTGGCCGGCGGCTGCACGGGGGAAACGCGCGGTCGCGGCTGCGGAGCCGTCGTGGTGCGGCTCGTGCTCGGCGCGCCGGTGTCCCTCGCCTGGGCCGGCAGCGGGCGCTTCCTGCCGAGCGTGAAGCTCGAGAACGATCCCCGCTACCTGTGGGTCTACGGAGGCGACGAACGGAGCCATTTCAGAAAAGGACTCACGTACGCCTGGGGTCGCGTCGTCGGCGGCGAGGTCCAGCGGAACGTGCACGTGCCTTGACGTGCGGACGTCCGGATTCCGGCTCTTCCTCGTCCAGATCGATGACGACGACGCCCGCGGAGAACCGTGCCGCGACGTGGAGCGTGCCGCCGAGCGCCGTCACGTACCTGCGGAGCTGACTGAAGCTCACCTCCGGCCGCCGCTCGATCTTCGAGAGCGCCGGCTGCCTCACGCCCACCAGAAGCGCGAGATCCTCCTGCGACAGCGCGAAGGCTTTTCGCAGCTCGGCGAGCACTCGGATCTCTCGCGGGAGAGGGGAGAGGACCATCGGAGGATCTCGGCCCCGACTCTTCGGGTTCCTTTCCGACCCATCGTCCGCTCGCGGGCGGCAGTTGCCCCATTTTTCCGCCACGCCCGTCGGTCCAGCGGTTCGGTCTCGCCTGAATCGAGGGGGGGTATCGAATCGCGATATTCCAAACTGGAATAAGCGTGGCGCGTAAGCGCTCGTTCGCGCCCGCCTCGACAGCACCGAGCCGCAACGAGAGCCGACCGAGCCGCAACGAGAGCCGACCGAGCCGCAACGAGAGCCGACCGAGCCGCAACGAGAGCCGACCGAGCCGCAACGAGAGCCGACCGAGCCGCAACGAGAGC
>DASZXK010000178.1:0-56778 GCA_035545855.1 Polyangiaceae bacterium | reverse complement strand
TGATGCCGGCGCGGGGCGGCGCTCCGTCGTTCCTTCCACGAATACCGAACGCGCCGGTATCACTCTGCCGGAAGCATCGCGCCCGATACGAGCTGACGCTCGTCGCCACGTCTTTCGGGCGCGACGCCGGAACGACCTCATCCGACGGATTCGACCGGAAAGATGTGACGAATGTTGCGCGCGCGATGGGGGGCAGCTCATCCCCCTCGACTTCTCCCGCGTTTCGATCCGGCTGTCTCCGAATCGCGATCGGTCATCTAGACGCGTTCGGCGCCGGCTGGCTTCCGGCGACGCCGGGTCGCGAGCAGAGCCGCGAGAGCGAGCACGGCGAGCGGCGAGCCGCTGCTCCGGGACTCGTCCGCGAGCCGGCACCCGCACGCGCCGGTGTCCTTCGCGCCGATGTTGCCGTTCGGGCCCGCGTCGCCGCCGGGCTGCGTTCCGGCGTCCGGGCGGTTCGAGCTGCCGCCGGCGCTCTCGCTGCCGGAAGCGCCGCTCGCTCCTCCGGCGTTCGGCGCGCCGCCCGCGGCCGTTCCCGCGTCCGCGCGCGTTCCGCCCGCGCCCGTCTTGCCGCCGGTTCCGGGCGCGCCGCCCACGGCGCCGGAGTCCGTGCCCGAGTCCACGCCGCCCGAACCGGCGTCGGGCACCGTCGGGACGCAGAAGTTCTCGACGCAAGCGTAGCCGGGGACGCAATCGGCGGACGTTCCGCAGTCGGTCCGGCAGATGGCGGCGGTGCCGTCGTCGCTGCAGACGTAGGGCGCGCACGCGACCGCCGCGGACGGCAGACAGCTTCCCGCCCCGTTGCAGACGGACGGCGCTTGCGCGACGCCGTCCTTGCAGAGACCGAGACCGCAGGACGTCGTTCCGCCGGGGTACGCGCACGTGAGAGGGTTCTTGCCGTCGCACGTCGCGCCGCACGTCCCGGCGCCGGGACACGGCACCCGGCCGCCGTGCGGCGCGTAGCCCGCCGGCACCGTCGTGCACTTGCCGACCTTGCCGACGATGTCACACGCCTGGCACTGGCCGTCGCACGTGGTGTCGCAGCAGAAACCGTCGACGCAGTGGCCCGTGCCGCACTGCGCGTCGGCGCCGCAGAAGTTCCCGGCCCCGAGCTTCGGGATGCAGACGCCGCCGGCGCAGAACTCGCCGGTCGCGCAGTCACCGTTCGCCGCGCAACCGCCCGCGCACTTGGTGCCCGAGCAGGCGTTCGGCGTGCAGGACTGGAGCTGGGCCTGGGGGCAGGCTCCCGCGCCGTCGCACGACGCGGCCAGCGTCGCGATGCCCGCCGTGCAGCTCGCGCCGCGGCAGCTCTTGGCGCTGCCCGGGTACGTGCAGTTCGCGTCGGAGCCGTCGCAGGTTCCGCCGCACGCCGTCCCGTCGGACGCGCACGGCTTCCGGATTCCGCGGGGCGCGCCCGTCACCTGGACGCAGGTGCCCTCGTTCCCGGATTCGTTGCAGGACTCGCACTGACCCGTGCACGGGGTCGAGCAGCAGACGCCGTCCACGCAGTAGGAGGACGCGCACTGCGTGCTGTCGGCGCAGGCCTTGCCGTTCGGTAGCGACGGGACGCACACGCCTCCGGCGCAGAACTCGCCGAAGTTGCAGTCGTCCGAGACGGCGCAGTTGCCGTCGCACTTCGTTCCCTGCGGGTTGCAGTGGAACGCGAGGCAGGCCTGCCGCTGCTCGGGCGGGCACGCGCCGGCGCCGTCGCAGTAAGCGCCGAGCGTCGCGACGTCGGACGCGCACACCGCGTCCCGGCACGCGACGCCGCCGCCCGGATACTCGCACGCGGTCGTGCTCTTGCCGTTGCAGGCGCCTGCGCAGGTGCTCCCGACCTGGCCGCCGCAGGGCGGCCTCGCCGAGTGCGGCGGCCCGAGGACGGGCGAGCACGTCCCTTCCTTGCCCTCGACGTCGCACGCGGCGCACTGGTCGCCGCAGGCGGAGTCGCAGCACACCTTGTCGACGCAGAAGCCGCTCTTGCACTCGACGGCGGAGCCGCAAGCCTCGCCGGGGTCGTGCTTCGGAACGCACTTCTTCGCCGCGCAGTAGTCGCCGGGGATGCAGTCCACGTCGGCGTTGCAGTTGCCGAGGCAGGCCGTCGCTCCGCAGACGTAGGGGTCGCAATCGACGGTCTTCACCGCCGGGCAGTTGCCGGCGCCGTCACAGGCGGCGGAGAGCGTCGCCGTCCCGCCCTCGCAGGACGCGGCCCGGCACGACGTCGAGGCGCCCGGGTAGGCGCACGCGGTTCGCAGGGTCCCGTTGCAGCTTCCGCCGCAGAGGCTCTGATCCGACGCGCACGCCGTGCGAGCGCCGTGAGGCGGGCCCGTCACCGGGACGCACTGGCCGAGCTTGCCGGCGACGTCGCAGGCCTCGCACTCGCCCGAGCACGTCGCGTTGCAGCACACGCTGTCCGTGCAGATCCCGGAGACGCAGGAGTTTCCGACGTCGCACGCCGTCCCGTTCACGAGCTTCGGCTGGCAGACGCCCGCGTTGCACCAGTTGCCGGTGGAGCAGTCGTTGTCCGTCGCGCACGTCGTCTTGCACGTGGTCGCGCCGCACACGTAGGGCGCGCAGTTCTTGGTCGTCACGGCCGGGCACGCGGGGCCCGACCCCGTGCACGTCGCCGCGAGGGTCTGGACGCCGCTCGTGCAGGACGCTGCTCGGCAGGAGAGGGTGCCGGCGGCGAACCCGTCCGTCGGGCACGCCGCGCTCGTCCCGGTGCACTTCTCCAGGACGTCGCAGACGCCCGCGCTCGCGCGACACTGCGCGTTCGGGTTGCCGGCCGGGTGACTGCACGTTCCACCCTGACAGCTGTCCGTCGTGCAGGGGTTCCCGTCGTCGGTGCAGCCGGTGCCGTTGGTCTTCGCCGGGTGCTGACACGCGTTCTGGGTGCCGTCGCACGTGTCGTTCGTGCATTCGTTGCCCTCGTCGGCGCAGGGCGTGTTCGCGGGTTGCTTCTTGTCCGTGCACGTCGTGGTGACGCCGTCGCACGTGTCCGCCGCGTCGCAGGCGCCCGCGGCGGTGCGACAGGACGCTCCCGCCGGCACCGGCGAGCAGATCCCGAGCTTGCCCGGAACGCTGCAGGCCTGACAGTCGGACGTTCCGCCCGCGCACGCGGTGTTGCAGCAGTAGCCGTCCACGCAGTTGCCGCTCGAGCAGTAGTTGCCGGCGGAGCACCCGAGCGGGTCGCCGTTTCCGCGCTTCGGCGTGCACTTGCCGCCCAGGCAGAAGTTGCCGCTCGTGCAGCCGGTGTCGTCGACGCATCCGCCCGCGCACACGTTCCCGCTGCAGAGCGCGCCCTGGCAGTCGACCGTTCCCGCGGTGGGGCAGGTGGTCGACGCCCCGGTGCAAGTGGCGGCGAGCGTGGCCGAGCAGACCCCTCCGGGGCACGCGCAGCTCGGCGGGCTGCACTGCGCGCCCGCGTTGCCGGCCGGGTGCGTGCAGGCCCCAGCGCCGTTGCACTGGTCCAGCGTGCACGGATTCGTGTCCGCCGCGCACGCCGTCCCGAGGCCCTTCGGCGGGTGCTGGCACGTGGTGGCGCTGCCGTTGCACTGATCGCTGGTGCACGCGTTGCCGTCGTCCGTGCAGGCCGCTCCGGCATTGCCGGCCGGGTGCGAGCACACGCCGCCGACGCACTGGTCCAGGGTGCAGGGGTTCCCGTCGTCGGTACAGCCCGTGCCGTCCGCCTTCGCGGGCGTCGAGCAGATCCCGGTCGCGGGATCGCAGGAGCCCGCGGTGTGGCACTCGTCGATCGCGGGACAGCTCTTCGGGCTCCCGCCGACGCAGGAACCGCCGGAGCAGCTATCCACCTGCGTGCAGAGGTTTCCGTCGTTGCAGCTCGCGCCGTTGTTTCCGCCGGGATGCTGGCAAGAGGTGGACGAGCCGTTGCACTGATCCAGGGTGCACGGGTCTCCGTCGCTCGAGCAGGACGCACCTGCGTTGCCGGCCGGATGCTGGCAAGAGGTGGACGAGCCGTCGCACTGGTCCGCCGTGCACGGGTTGCCGTCATCCGTGCACGACGCGCCCGCGTTGCCGGCGGTGTGGATGCAGGTGCCGCTGCCGTTGCAGTGGTCCACGGTGCAGGGATTTCCGTCCGAGGAGCAGCCCTGGCCGGTGCCGTAGTTCGAGTTCGTGCACGAGCCGGACGGTCCGCACGTCGGCGCCGTGGACTGGCACTCCGTCTGCCCCGGACAGCTCGAGACGCTGCAGCAGTACCCGTTCGGGCACGCGCCACTCCAGCACTCGGCGCCGCTCCCGCACGCCGCGCCGAGGCCCTTGTACCAGACGACCCGGAGGATCGGCGGCGTCGCGCCCTCGCGCGAATCGAACTGGCGCCCCGTGTACTGCGAGCCGGGCCACACGTAGAGCATCCAGCCGTAGTTCGCCGAACCGTTCACCCAGTTCGAAACGTCGGTCGAAAGACCGCCGCCCGTCACCGCTTGCCAGCCGAGGCTCGTGTTCTCCGCCCACGAGCCGCTGGCGGTGCCGTTCACGTCGCTCCCGCCGCTGGTCCAGTAGGTGAGCCCGTTGTATTGCCACTCCCACGTCGACGAGAAGCTCGTCGCTGCCACGGCGGGCGTCACCGTGGACGTGTCCGTCCCCTCGTAGAAGGCCTTGAGCAGCCGGTGCGCATAGAGCGTCTCGTTCACCGGGACGGCCGGTGCCGTCGGCGCCGGCACTCTCGTCATGTAGAGCCAGAGCGTGGTGCTCCAGATGACGGAGCCGGAGGGGATGGCGCCGACGTTGAACCGGATCAGGGTACGCCTCGCCGCCGTGCCGCCTCCGGCCCAGAGCGACAGCGCGCCGCCGGCGGCGTTGTCGACCGCGTCCGCGAAGATGCTCGTGTCGGCGCTCGGATTGAAGTCCGTGCTGATCGCGGCGGCCGGAAGGGCCGTCCCGAGGACCGTGGCGAGCGCTGCCGGGAATAGGAGCCGTTTCATCGTCGCGGTTCCTCGCAAGTAAGTCGGCCCGTACGAGCGCTCACCCAGAGCGGCGCCGTCCGATCCGAGACGAGTTTACATGAATCACACGAAAATCTTCGACTGTAACACGCGCCTTCGCCTTTTGTCTCGGCGCGCCGGCCGCGTTCGGAGACAGTAACGGGGAATGAGCGAAGGTTTTCCCCGCCGTCCGTCCGATCCACCGCCAGGCCCGCGCGCGTCGCCCGCTCCGGTTTCCAGCTCGGAGAGAATGCGTGTGGGTCTCTGTGCGGAGTGCCGGCACTCCCGACGCGTCGACTCGGCCAAGGGCAGCACGTTCTGGCTCTGCGAGCTCTCTCGCACGGACTCGCGTTTCCGAAAGTACCCGCCCCTTCCGGTGGTCGCCTGCAACGGCTTCGAGCGGAAGCCGAGCTCGTGACCTGCTAGAGTGCGTCGCGTGGGACCGGGGCGGAAGCTCGTGCTCGCGTTCGCGTCGTTTGCCTCCGGTGCGCTGTTTTGCGGAGTGGGGGCCGCGCAGGTCACCTACTCGGCGATCGACAAGGCGACGGTCCGGGTCTTTGCCGCGCACGAGGTCACGACCCGCGACGTCACGACGAAGTCCGGCCGCTCCTACCGTCTCGCCGTTCCCGAATCCGTCCACGGCAGCGGCGTTCGCGTCGCTCCAGACGGCCTGATCCTCACCGCGTATCACGTCGTCGAGCACGCCTCGTTCGTCGCCGTGATGGGCCCGGCGGACGCGCACGCACGCCCGGCGAGCGTCGTGTTCGCAGATCAGCGCCACGACTACGCGTTCGTCTATGCCGGAGGCCCGCCGTCGGACGCCGTCTCGCTGCCTGCCGTCGCGCCTTCCGTTCCTGTGCGAAGCACGGTGTACGCGGTGGGGTATCCACTCGACGCCGACCGGAAGCAGCCGCAGTCGAACCGGGGCATCATCGCCGGCGCGCTCCGGGACGGGAGCCTCCAGCTCGACATCGCGGTGAACCCCGGTAACTCCGGCGGCCCCGTGACGGACGAACACGAGGCGCTTCTCGGCATCGTCGTCGCGCGCGGGGACCCGCGGAAGGGCGTCGAGGGCATCGGTGTCGCCGTGCCGCTCGACCCCATCCTCGAGGGGTACCGCACGCTCGGAGCCGCGGGCGGGCCGCTCGAACGGGCGCGACGGCGCGTGGCCCGGTGGGGCGACGCGGGCTGGGCGAAGGCGGACCTCGTCGCGGCGATCACCTCGCGCGAATCCGTGCTCGGAATGGTTCGGGAAGCGACGGCGCGGATCGCCGGCGGCCCGGGGGAGGACGCTCCGGTGATCGGTCCGCGACTCGAAGACGCGCTCGCACGCACGCAGAGATCGGACGCCGACGTCCTCGTGCTCGCCGCGGCGTTCGCGTGGAACGGCGCCGCGGTCGCCCGCGATCTCGGCCGGGACGACTATCCGAAGCGCCTGCGCCTGGCGCGCACGCTGTGCGAGGCCGCCGTGCGGCTGGACACGGGTGTTCGGGCGCGTTCCCCCTTCGTCGCGACCGTGCTCGACGCCGAGTAGCCCCAGCTCAGAACGTGCCGGAGAGCCCGAGGCCCGGGGCCGGGATGGGAAGGGAGGACCGGCCGAGCTCGCCCGTCTTCCACCGCGCGCCCCCGAAGGCGACGGGGCCCGCGCCGAGCGAGAACGAGGACGAATCCTTCTGGATGATGAGGACGGTTCCGACGCCGACTCCGACGGCGGTCAGTACGAGCCCGCCGACGAGCTCGCCGCTGTCCGAGCTGGATTCGTGGATGCACGGGTCCGTCCCGGAGATGCAGGGGCCTTCCTTGTGTATGGAGTCCAGCATCAGCAGGGTGCCGCCGAGGGTCCCGCCGAGGGCGAGGATCCAGCCTGCGGCACGGAGCCCGGCCTTCGACTCGTACTCGGCGTGGACCGTCGTGCCGCTCCGGACCTCGATCAGATCTTCGGACGCGGCGGGCTTGTCTCCCCGTTCGTGCGCGAGCGCGAATTGATAGGAGCCCGGCGCGAGCGTCGCGCTGCAGGGCGTCTGGCAGAGTGGGCGGTAGGCGTCGACCCGAAGGTGGCCGCCCCAACCGATCTCGGCGGTGGCGGTTCCTTCGAGCACGTAGACCCACAGCCCCGACTCCGAGCTCTCGAAGCGAACGGAGTTCTCGGCGGGCGCGTCCAGCGAAGGCCCGCGTCTCCTCGCTTGCGGTGCGGGTTCGTCTCCACCTCCACCGGTGAGGGCATCCTCGAGCTCGGTCGGCTTCTCGTGGCGGTGATGCTTCCTCGGCGCCTCTTCTGCCGGTTCCCCGGGCTCCCCCGGCGTGTCCGGAAGCGCGCCGGTCGAGTTCGGGGTCGGCGTTTCCGGTGCGGGCGCCGGAGCAGTCGCGGCGCCTGGTGCGTTCGCGGCCGGCCCGGCGTACGTCACGTCCTTCATCGAGAAGGTGCGCTTGTCGCCGGTGATGAGCACGATGACGACGCGCTTGTCGGGCACGAGCTCGGCGATCGTCCCGCGAAGGAGACCGCCATCCTTCAGCATCACGACGTCCGGAGCGGACGCGACGGCACCCGCGCCCGCCTGCGCACGCGCGCTTCCCGCCGCCACCCCGAACCCCAGCGCCACCGCCGCCGCCAGCACCCTCGCTCGCATGTTCGTTCGATCCTCCCCGGCGCCCTCCGCCGTTCGGCCGCAGTCTGCCCGACTTCCCTGGACAAAAAAAGAAGCGCACGCGACCAGGAGGAGTCGCGTGCGCTTCGTCGGGTGTGGCGAGCGGCGGGCGACACGCCGCCCGCTCCGTTCGCTGGTCGTCGTTCAGATGAACGCTTCGAAGAGGCCCGCCGCGCCCTGGCCGCCGCCGACGCACATCGTCACGAGGCCGTACTTCTTCTTCTCGCGCTTGAGGGCGCGGAGGATGTGACCGACGAGGCGCGAGCCCGTCATGCCGTACGGGTGACCGATGCTGATCGAACCGCCATCGGGGTTGTACGTGGCCGGGTCGAACTCGAGCTTGTCCCGGCAGTAGAGGCACTGCGAGGCGAAGGCCTCGTTCAGCTCCACGATGCCGAGGTCCTTGTTCGTGAGGCCCTTCCTCTTCAGGAGCTTCGGCACCGCGAAGACCGGGCCGATCCCCATCTCGTCCGGCTCGCAGCCGGCGACCGCGTAGCCGCGGAACGCGCCCATCGGCGTGAGGCCGAGCTGCTTCGCCTTCTCGGCGCTCATGAGGAGCGTCATCGACGCGCCGTCCGAGAGCTGCGAAGCATTGCCGGCCGTGACCGTGCCGCCGAACGCGGGCGGGAGCTTCGCGAGGCCTTCGAGCGTCGTGTCGGGGCGGTTGCACTCGTCCTTGTCGACCGTGACCTCGACCTCGGAGGTCTGGCCCGTCGCCTTGTCCAGCTTCGCGTACTTCACCGTCATCGGGACGATCTCGTCCTTGAAGTAGCCGGCGGCCTGCGCCGCGCCCGTGCGCTTCTGGCTCTCGAGCGAGTAGAGGTCCTGCGCCTCGCGCGTGACGTTGTACTTCGCCGCGACCTTCTCCGCCGTCATGCCCATGGGGTGATAGATGCCTTCCTTGTTGGCACCCACCCACGGGTTCACGAGGTTCTTCATGTTCATGTCGTTCTGCAGCATCGTGATCGACTCGGTGCCGCCCGCGACGACGATGTCCATGTCGCCGGAGGCGATCTGAGCCGCGCCCATCGCGATCGACGCGAGGCCGGATGCGCAGAAGCGCGAAACCGTGACGCCGGGGACGGAGACCGGGAGCTCGGCGCGGATCGCGACGACGCGGCCGATGTTCATGCCCTGGGGGCCTTCCGGGATGCCGGTGCCGACGATGACGTCGTCGATCGTCGCCGGATCGAGCTTCGTCCGGGCGAGGAGCGCCTTGATACAGTGCGCCGCCATGTCGTCGGGGCGCGTGATGTTGAAGCTCCCGCGGTGGGACTTGGCGAGGCCGGTACGAACGCTGTCTACGATGACGACTTCACGCATGATGTTGGTCTCCTTGAGTTCCTGGCTTGGGGCCGCGAAGGTCCCGCTTGCCGCGCCGCCAATTCTTACCGAGCGGGTAGGTTTGGGGCCCGGAGCGTTTAACCCGGCGCAGGGTGTCTAGCAATACGAAGATGACGCGGGAGTCATGTTTGGGCCGTGCTCCCGGGACAAAAGCAGAACCGCCCGGGAAGGCCCGGGCGGTGACGCAGTGCGGGAAAACCCCGCTCAGGCGGCCAGAGCCGGGAGCGGCATCCGGAGGCCGCCGAACAGCTTCTTGAAGAGGCGTCGCATGGGTCGGTCCTTCCGCACCGTTCCGGACCCGCGGAGGGGGAACGATGTAGGTGCGCTCAATACACCCCGGGGGGCGTCCGGCGCAACCATTTCGAGGGGAACCGCGATAGATCCGGCCCGTCCGCCATGAAGCCGCCGTCGCCCGGTCGCGTCGCTGCCCGTCCCCGGGTGCTGGTGGTGGGCGCCGGCGCGATCGGCGGCGTCGTCGCGGGGAACCTCGCGCGCGCCGGTCACGATCCCACGGTCCTCACGACGAACCCGGACATCGCGCGGAGCCTTCGGGAGCGTGGTTTCCGGCTCACGGGAAAGACGCCCGGAGCGGACGTGCCGGCACGAGCCGTCGCCGGGTCCGCCGCGGGCGCGGTCGGTCCGTTCGACGTCGTGTTCCTCGCGACGCAGCCACCCCAGGTGGAGGAGGCGACCGGCGACGTGCTGCCGCTCCTCGCCGAGGACGCGCGGGTCGTGTGCTTCCAGAACGGGCTCTGCGAGGAGCGCGTCGCGAAGCTCGTCGGCCGGGAACGCGTCGTCGGCGCGGTCGTCGCGTGGGGCGCGTCCATGCGGGAGCCCGGCGTCTACGAGCGCACGTCCGAGGGCGGCTTCACCCTGGGCCGCCTCGAGGGGCAGAACGACGCCCCGGTCGCCGAGATCGCGGAGATGCTTCGCGCCGTCGGCCCCGTGAAGATCACGGAGAACCTCCTCGGCGCGCGATGGTCGAAGCTCGCCATCAACGCCGCCATCTCGACGCTCGGCACCATCGGCGGCGATCGCGTCGGTGTCCTCATGCGCCACGGGTTCGTTCGCCGGCTCGTGCTCGAGATCATGACGGAGACCGTGCTCGTCGCGAGGGCCCTCCGCGTGCGGCTCGAGAAGGTCGCCGGCACGGTCGACCTCGACTGGCTCGCGCTCACGGACGCCGAGCGGAGGCACGGCGGCTCGTCCCTCGTCGCGAAGCACGCGGTGCTGCTCGCTGCGGGTTTTCGGTACCGGAAGCTCCGCTCGTCCATGCTCGCCGCGATCGAGCGGGGCCGGCCGCCCGCCGTGGACTTCCTGAACGGAGAGGTCGTCCTCCATGGCGAGCGGGCTCGGGTCGCGACGCCGGTGAACCGTGCGGCGCAGTCGTTCGTATGGCAGATCGCGAGGCGTGAACGGAGCTCGTCGCTGGAGACGCTCCGGGCACTTCACCGCGAGACCCGCTGAGAACCGAAGCCGGCCGTCCTTCCCCCCTCCGGAGAGCCGATGAGATCCCGATCGTTTCTGGTTTGGTTCTGCCTGTGCGTCGTGGCCTTCCTCACCGGATGCCGGAAGTCGGGGGAGCTCCCCCATTTCGGACGCGTCCCCGCGTTTTCGATGAAGGATCAGGACGGGAAGCCGTTCTCGGAGGACAGCGTCCGCGGGTCCGTCTGGGCGGCCGCGTTCGTGTTCACCCGCTGCCCGACGGCGTGCCCCCGGGTGACCCGCGCGATGAAGGACGTCCAGCTCGACGCGAAGAAGCGGAACCTCGCGCTCCGGCTCGTGAGCTTCAGCATCGACCCCGACAACGACACGCCCGAGGTCCTCTCGAAGTACGCGAAGGAATACGACGCCGACACGAGCACCTGGACGTTTGCCACGGGCAATCTCGCCGACGTCCAGAAGACCGCCGAGCACGGCTTCAAGATCGCGGTCGAGGGGACGGCCGATCCGTCGAAGGCCGGCTTCGGCATCAACCACGGCACGCAGCTCGTCCTCGTGGACCCGGAGCTCGAGATCCGCGGGTACTACTCGACGTCCGATCCCGCGGCGCTGACGAAGGTCGTGGAGGACGCCGGGACGCTCGCGGCGCGGTGAGACGCTGCGGGCGGCGGGGCCAGGCGGTTCCGGGCTTCGCCTGCGGTCCTCGGAACGACTCCCCCGGCGGCGTTCGGCCGGCTGGCTCCGCGCACTCGCCTGTGGTCCCCGGGACGGTTCCCCGCCGCCTTCGGTCGGCTCGCCCGTTCGCAACCGGGTATTCACCCGAACCGACAGTTTGTATACAAACTATCTCCGTCGAGGCGCGTGGCGGGTCATCGTCTCCGAGCCGATCGAGCGCGTGACGCGGCGCGAGTGCCGGGGGGAGCGGGCGACGCCCCCGCCTTTCGTCCCGCGGATCGAGCTGGGGAGCCGGCCGCGTCGTTCCGCCGTCCGCGGATTTCACGCCCGGCTGGCGAACGCCCTCCCGCCTGGGCTATATCGCCCGCCTCATGCCGCTCACCGTGCTCGTTGCCAGGGAGAGAGTCGAAGGCGAAACCCGCGTTTCGGCCACGCCGGACACCGTCAAGCAGATGATCAAGGCGGGGCTCGCCGTCACGGTGGAAGCCGGCGCGGGCGAGAGCGCGTTCTTCTCGGACAAGGCATTCACGGACGCGGGAGCGACCGTCGTCGCCGATCCGAAGGCCGCCTGGGGCGCGGCGGACGTGGTGCTCAAGGTGCGGGCGCCGGAGAAGCACGCGTCGCTCGACGAGATCGAGGCGACGAAGGACGGCGCCGTCGTCATCGGCTTCCTCGCTCCGTACAAGAACGACGAGATGATCCGGCGCTACGCTGCGAAGCGGGTGATCTCGCTCCCCATGGAGCTCGTGCCTCGCATCACGCGTGCGCAGAAGATGGACGCGCTCTCTTCCCAGGCGAACATCGCCGGCTACAAGGCCGTGCTCGTCGCGGCGGTGAACCTCCCGAAGTACTTCCCGCTGTTCATGACGGCCGCCGGCACGGTGAAGCCGGCACGCGTCGTCATCATGGGCGCCGGCGTCGCGGGCCTCCAGGCGATCGCGACGGCGAAGCGCCTCGGCGCCGTCGTCGAAGCGAGCGACGTCCGCCCCGAGACGAAGGAACAGATCCTGTCCCTCGGCGGAAAATTCATCGAGCTCCCGAAGACGGAAGAGACGGGCAGCGGCCAGGGCGGCTACGCGAAGGAAATGAGCGCGGACTTCCTGAAGGCCCAGCAGGAGATCGTCGGCCGGCACGTCGCTCAGGCGGACGTCGTCGTCACGACGGCGCTCGTCCCGGGGCGCCCCGCTCCGAAGCTCCTCCCCGCGTGGATAGTGGAGAAGATGAAGCCCGGCGCCGTCATCGTGGATCTCGCGGTCGAGCAGGGCGGAAACTGCGAGCTCTCCGAGAAGGACAAGGAAGTCCGGAAGCACGGCGTCCTCATCATCGGGCCGTCGAACCTCCCGGCGACGATGCCGGGAGACGCGAGCATGCTCTATGCGCGGAACGTCTTCGCGCTGCTCCAGAACGTCATCACGAAGGAAGGCGCGCTCAACATCGACGTCACGGACGAGGTGACGTCGGGCACGCTCCTCACGAACGACGGCAAGATCGTGCACGGTCCGACCGCGCAGCGACTCGGGGGCTGACGCGGCGGCGTTCAGCTACCGCGAGCGACTCCGCAGACAGGAACCACCCGGACCAGCCGTCGTCGTCCGTCACGCGGGTCCTCGTTCGCTCGGCCTCGAGCGAGAACGGAATGCTCGGCAGGAAGACGTCGATGCGCATGCCGTCCCAGCGCGCGACGAACATGCCTTCTTCGACCATGCGGGCGCGCGCTTCCGCGTCTCGTCGAAGCTCACTCAAGGTGCGCTCGCGGTTTCCGCCCGCGCGCGCGGCCCACATCGCGTCCCGGGCGCACCGATCCGCGAGCCTGAGGAGAGCCGGAGGCCCGAGCCCCTTCCACTCTGCCACCTAGGCGCGGACCGAGGCGCCGTTCGATACGACCCAGCCCGGCAGGACGGCGCGCATGCGCAGAGTGTAGCAGAAGCCACGACCTCGCTCAGGCCGTTGCCCCCGGCGCTCGATGGAGTCTCCTCAGCCCTGCGACGGCGGGTCGCTTCGCGCCCCCGGCGCGTCCTGCGGCACGGTGTCGTGGAACTTCCCGTAGTCGATGACGAAGCGGCCGTCTTCGAGCTGGCTCGTCACGTCGACGAAGCGGTGCCCGGGCCGGATGTCCGTCGGGAGGTAGACCTTCCGGCTGTACGTCGTCTGGCCATACGTGCCGTCGTGGCCCATGAGCGTCACGATGATCGCGACGAGCGGCCCCGGCTTTCCGAGGTCCAGGCCGTGAAGCGGGCTCTTCTCGTCGATCTCGTGGATGACGGACCACGTCATCGTGAACATCGGTGAACGACTCCGGAGGAGCGTCATGTCGTGCATGCGTCGCATGCGGTGGCCCTCGAGTGACACGTCGTCCATCAGCGCGGTGACGGTGACGCTCGCGTCCACGACCTCGTTCCCGCGCGCGTTTCCGGCCCGGAACATGAGCGCGGGAACGCCGTTCCTCGGGCCGAGGACCATCACGTCGCTGAACACCGTGCTCGAGCGCGGCCTCGACGCCTTCGCGACCATGAGCCCCGTCGCGACCGCAGTCGCGATGAGGCTCACGGCGGCCTCCGTCGTCACGAGCACGTTCCCGTACGGCGTCGCCGGGGTCATCCCGCCGTAGCCGATGGTCGCGAACGTCTGGACGCTGAAGAAGAAGGCATCCGCGAAGGAGCTCGGCTTCGCGTTCGCGATCGACCCCGGCTCGAGCAAGTACAGCCCCGCGAAGACGGAGTTCGCGGCGAGGTAGAGGAACGCGAGCGAGAGCACGAGCCGGGACCACGGCCCCTCCATGAAGAGGAAGTAGAGATCCCGGCGGAGCTCGCTCGGCGTCCCCTTGCGGATTGCCTCGCCGACGCGGTTCGGCCGCCCGCGCGGCGCGTCGCCCGAGAGCGGCGGGAACGACGCGACGATGGGCGAGGACTCCGATTCCGTGGAGAGGAGCGTCGCGAGCGGCGCCATCATGAGATCGAACACGACCATCGCGACGCAGGGCGCCGCCGTGAGCGCGAGGAGCTCCACCGGATTCAGTGACGCGCCGATCGGCGCCGTGGCGAGCGCGATGACGGCGAAGACCATGCGCGCGGAGACCCGCGTCCGATCGCCGACCTCCACGTGCCTCCGGACCGTGACGGAGTCGATGAGCGCCATCCCGAGGAGCGAGAGAGAGAGCCCGCCCGCGGCGAGCCAGCGCACCGGTTCCGCGACGCGGCCGTCCGGCGGCGCGCCGGCGATCCCCGCGATACCCGCGAGCGTCGCGACGAGGCCGATGGAGAGCGGCAGGTGCGAGTACACCCAGACGAACGCCGCGCCCGGCTCGCTCTTGATGCTCGCCCCGGCGACGTCGTCGAAATAGAGCCAGAACAGGCTGAACGCGACGAGCAGGGAGAGCGTCGCGACCGCGAGCGCATGTCCGTCGTCGTGACCGGAGAGCACCCGGAGCACGCTCGCGTACCCGAGGCCGAGGAGCACGAGCGTGAGGAGCCCGTAGCGCTCCGAGGCGTGACGGACGTCTGGCGGGTGCTCGGTGGCGAGCTGCCGTGAGCGTCGATTCACCGGGAACGAGAGTCCGATGAGGACGCCGACGGCCCAGAGCACGAGCGTGACCCGCGTGGGCGTCGCCGCGGACGAAAACCAGACCACGGCGGAGAGCGTGTAGAGGCCCGCGTAGTAGGTCGAGAGAGAGCGGGCCTCGCCGATCGCGCTCCGCGCGCGCGAGTAGAAGACCGCGAGGACGAGCTGGGAGACTCCGTAACCCACCGAGAACGTCCGCGTGTCCCCGTCCAGCACCCGGGGGGCGGTCACGCCGAATGCGCCCAGGGCGAAGATCTGCAGCAACACCAGGACGCGGTGGAGCAGGTCGTCCGCCGCGAAGCGGTTGTGAAAGAAGGTGAAGCCGGTCCACGCGATCCAGATCGCGGCCGTCGTCACCGAAAACGTCACGAACCGATCGGCGGTCGAGTTTCGACTCAACGCGTCGCCGAGCGCGACGAGCGCCGTCCCCGTGACGACGTCGTAGAGAAGCTCGAGCCACGTGAAGCGCCGGGCGGTGGCCGCGCGACGCAGACTTGGCCGTTCCAGCCAGCGGTTGCGAATTCCGCCTCCATCATTTCGGGCCGCTCCCGCGACGGCGCTCGTCGCGGCCAAATCGGTCGGCCCTCGGCCGGCCGGGGTCAATGATTCGGCTGAAATGGGCTTGGTATCGGCGTCGGACAACGTGGCTCGCTCTTGACCTCGGTCCACCAGACGGTACGGTTCACTGCCCGACTTCGTGAGCGCGGGCAGTGGTGCATCGTAGCCCGCTTCGCGGGTTCAGAGAGGGTTCTCCCCCTCTAGAGAGGTTTGCTTCGGAACATGAGCGCGATTCGCTTTCGGTACGTGGGCTTGGGTCTCGTTCTTTCGGTGGGCGCCGCAGCCGTCGTCGCGGGATGCAGCAGCAATTCGGACGCGTCCGGGGAGCCTTCCGGTCAGCAAGGCACCGGCGGATTCTCGTTCGGCGGGTCCGGAAGCGGCGGGGCTCCCGCGGGCGGCAATGCGACCGGAAATGGCGGCGCTCAGACGGGTAACGGCGGCGCTCAGACCGGCAACGGCGGCGCCCAGGCGGGAAGCGGCGGTAGCAACGGCGGCGCGGCCGGCGGCGGCACGAAGTACACGCTCGATGGAAGCACCGTCACGAAGTGTCCGGACGCCACGAACCCGCCCGACCTCACGTTCACCGCGTGCGCGCAGGACAAGTGCACGCTCGCTCATTGCGTTCCGACGGCGCTCATCCCCGCCGGGACCGACCCGGCGCTCCTCGCCAAGTGCGCGGACGCCTCGCAGTCCTGCGTTCCCGACGCGTACATCGCCGCCTTCGGCAAGTTCCTCCCGAAGACGTGCACGTCGCTCCTCGGCGCGGAAGGCCGCTGCATCTCGAGCTGCATCCCCCAGGTCGCCCAGCAGTACGACCAGCTCCCGAAGGACGTCTGCGCGGACAGCGAGAAGTGCGCGCCGTGCTTCAACCCGATCGACTCGACGGACACGGGCGCCTGCAGCCAGGGGTGCGACACCGGGCCCGTCGACAAGACGCCGAAGGTCTTCGCGGACTGCGGCAGTGGGCGAGGCAAGTGCGTGCCGAAGAGCCTGGTGCCGGCAAATCTCCAGACCGCGCTCCCGGTGGACACGTGCACTGGAACGGACGAGCTCTGCGCCCCGACGGAGAAGGCGAAGGACCTGAACTACAAGTTCCCGAGCTGCGCTCCGGTGATCGCCCCCGCACCGCCGGATCCGACGCAGCCCGCCGCGTGCGTTCCCCAGTACATCATCGACTTCCAGGCGAAGACGAACGCCTTCGCCGGCCTCCTCGGCCAGTCGACGTGCGCGGCGGACGAGAAGTGCGCGCCCTGCAAGAACCCGCTCGACGGCACGAACACCGGCGCCTGCGACTGACATCGCATCGGGTCGGATATGGACCGCGGGCCGTTTACCGAAAGGTGAGCGGCCCGCGGTCATTTCACGCCTCGTGTTCCCCTCCGGATTCAGGCGGAGTATCCGCCCTTCCGGATGCCCAAGGCCGCCGGTCCGCACCCGGCGGCCCGCCCCCGCGTCTCTCACATTCCCGGAATCGGCATCAGCTCGACGACCTCGATCGTCCCGTCCGCCATCATGAAATGGGGATGCCCTTCGAGCAGCTTCGCGACGGCCTCCTTCGATTCGCCCTGGAGGATCGAGTAGCCGCCGAGATCGTTCACGACGGGGGAGGCGCCCTTCGGCGTCACGCGGAGGCTCTTTCCGAGCGGCGCGCCCATGTCCACGATCGAAGACTCGGCTTTCTTTCCCCACTTCATCCACGCGTCCATTCCGGCTTTCTGCTGTTCGGGCGTGGACTTCATCGCTTGCTCGAACGAGGCGGTGGGTGCCTTGTAGAGAATCAGGAATTTCTTCATGACGAGCCCCTTCCGCGCGGTTGATCGCGCGCGAGTCGGCTAGCATGGCGCCATGGCGGCGGCGCTCGTCCCGGAGGCCGAAGTGCCGTCGCATCGATCCCATCGCCCGCTTTGCGCCGCGGATTCGAGCGTCTAGCCGGCGGGACGTTCCGTGAACGGCGACTCGTCGTAGCGCGCGAGCAGCTCCGCGACATCCGCGTAGATCCGCGACGCTCCTCGGAGGGCCGCGTCGCTCCATCCCCCCGATCGGACCGCGACGACCCGGACTCCCGCTCGCCGCCCCGCTTCCACGTCGTACGGCGTGTCCCCGAGGAGGATCAGTTCGTCCGCGGGGAGGCGCGCCTTCGCGATCGCGGCGTGCACGATGTCCGGCGCGGGCTTGGCCTCCGCGGCGTCGTCGGCGGAGGTCGTGTCGTCGACGAGGTCCCGAACTCGAGCGGCATCGAGGAGCGCATCGAGCTCCGTGCGCGCGGCAGAGGAGGCGACCACGAGACGGAGCTCGCTCTGGCGCATCCGGAGGAGCAGCTCTCGCGCTCCGGGAAAGGGGAAGAGGCCCGGCAAGTAGCGCGTCTTGAAGATCCGCTTCGTGTCCTTCAGCACGGCCTTGCCGACGTCGGACTTCGGGTCGAGCCCGAGTATTTCGATCACCCGGTCCCCACCCATGCCGATCAGCGGGAGGACGCTCTCGGGCGGACGCCTCCAGCCGTGAGCAGTGAGCGCGTCCACGAAGCTCGATGCATGCGCGACGTTGCTGTCCAGCAACGTTCCGTCGACGTCGAGCAGCACGCCACGCAGCCGCATCACGCGGGATTCTGCAAGCGATGGGCCATCGGTGGCCGGTCGAGCCACTTCCTCGAACTAGGCGGCTGGCGTCGCGCGATTCCGTCCCAGCGTGGCGGTTCGGCGGCGACGTCGTGCTAGTCTTCTCGGAACATGGCGTCCGAAGCCGAGCTCCGGAAAGCCGCCCGCGCCAACGCGGAGGTTCGCGTCTTCCGCGCCGGAGAAGAGGAAGCCGCCGCAGACGCTGACGCCCTGTATTGGGCACGCATTCCAGTCGACCAGCGCGCCGAATTCGTCTGGAAGCTGAGCCTGGAACTCCACGCACTGGCGCATCCCGATCGTCCCTATGACCCCGGACTTTCTCGATCTACTGCGCGCATTGTTGGCCGCTGACGCGCGCTTCATGGTCGTCGGGGCGTACGCCGTCGGCGTGCACGGACACCCGCGTGCGACGAAGGATCTCGACGTGTGGGTGGAAGCAACCCCGACGAACGCGCCCAGGATCATGGCGGCGCTCCGCGATTTTGGTGCGCCGCTGATGGGGCTCACGGAAGCGGATCTCGCTCAGCCGGGCGTCGGTTTACAGATCGGCGTCGAGCCGGGACGCATCGACGTGCTCTCCGCCGTCAGCGGAGTTCGCTTCGAGGAAGCGTGGCCGGGAACGATTCGGGCAGACTTCGGCGAAGGAGTCCGATGCCCCGTCATCGGGCTCGGCGACCTGCTTCAGAACAAGCGAGCGTCCGCCCGCCCGCAGGATCTGGCCGACGTCGCGGTTCTCGAACGACTTCAGCGACTCGAGCGTCGGTGAGGGACGCCGCGGCCGTCGCCCGGGTCGTGGCAGACGCTCTCGAGAGCCGTGGCGTGCCCTATGCCATCGGCGGCGCCATTGCGTACGGCTACTACGGGGCCGCGCGCGGTAGGAAGGTGAAGACGATCCGCGCGTTCGGCGCTGGGACGAACTGTGCCGATCGTTGCCGCCTTCGTAGGATGCGAGCGCGCTTCAGCCGAGCCCCGTCCGCTGCACCCTTCCGATCGCCGCCGCCTGCGCTGCCGCGACGTTCCCGCGCTCCGCGAACTCCGCCCACCGTTTCACCACGCTCGTCACCTCTTCGAGCATCGCGATTGCTCGCCCGCGCTTCAGCGACGCGACCTTGCCGCACGCGACGAAATCCTCTCGCGAAAATCCGTCTCGCTTTCCGTTCAGCGTCATCTGATGGGTGCTGGTCCACGTGCCGCTCGGGTCGTAGGCGTACGTGACGTCGAAGGCGGGCGAGAGCCGCCACCGTCCGGCTTTATCCATCAGGAACGCGATGTTCTTCACGTGGTCGTCCTGGTTGCGGGCGACGACGTTGAAAAGCATGCGGCGGAAGAGCTGCTCCACCTGGTCCATGGGGAGGCCGAGGCGGCGCATGACGCCGAACGCTTCCTCGTACGAGTGGGCTCCCGCCGCGTTGAAGTCCAGGTGCGCGAGGGCCCCGAGCGTCTGCATGTGCACCTTCTCTCCGCGCTCTCCGCGGTCGAAGCGCTTCGTCATGAAATGACGCCGGCCGTTCTCTTCGAGGAGCCGGCACTCCGTCATCTGGATGCCCGCCGCCTTCGCCATGAGCGAGTAGGCGAATTCGATCGCAGAGTATCCGGTCGGGTCTTCGAGCTCCCTGTCCCGGTTGCCGGTCACGCCGTCGAACTTGAGGAGCCAGTACGAAAAGCCCTCGGGCGCGCGGACCTGTCCGGAGCGCGCCTCGTTCGTGTCGGGGTTCCACGCGATGACGGCCTTCGCGCGCCCCCCGCCGGCGGAGGTGCCGACCTTCAGCATGTCCGAGAGGGCTGCGCTCTTCGCGGAATCGGAGAAGGAGGAGACGAGCTTCTCCCGGTGCGAGAGCACCTCGGAGGCGAGCGCGACGAGGGCCTCCACCTGGAGCTTTCGCGACGCGCCGTCTCGCGGGAAGACGGCGGGCTCGTACTCGAGCGCGCCCATGCCGCGAGCGCCCGTGTAGGAGAGGCGCTCGACGGCGTCGAAGTCCTCCTTCGTGCGCCCCTCGGACGCGAGCCAGGCGTCGATGAGCGCGTTGCCGAACCGATCCGGCAGCGAGTCCGCGAGCAGGCCGGGGAGCCCGCGGAACGTCGCGCGAGGAAGAGCCGGGAACTCGTAGACGCGCTCGTCGAGCGGCATGACGAGGGGCGAGACCTGGATGCCGCTCGCGACGAACTCCGGGGTGTACTGGAACGCGGCATGGGAACGGCGAGCGCCGAGCGAGACGGCTCCGATCTGCCGTCCCCAGAGACGGACGGCCGCGACCGTCACGTCTCCTCTCCCCACTTCCACGGCGTTCGCGGTTCGCTGCGGGGCTCGCGGTGCGACGCGCGCTTTCGGTGCTTGCCTCGGAGCTCGAGCTCTTCCAGGGGGCTCGGCGAAGACTCCGGCACCAGCGTGTCGAGCCCCCCGCCGAGACCGAGCGCGCGCAGCAGGCGGATGAAGCTCGAGAGCTGCGCGGACTCGCCACCCTCGACGCGCTCGACCGTCCTCTTCGAGACGCCGGCTTCCCGTGCGAGGTCTGCCTGAGTGAGGTTTCGTGCGAGCCGGTACCGCGCGAGTCGCTTGCCGAGCTCCCGGAGCGTCGCTTCGTCCGTCCACGTCGATTGGATCTTCATGACTCGCTGATTCTGGCGAATTGATGCCGCATCGGGAGGGTAGCTCGCCATAAGAGACGAGTAATTCACACAATATATATCGCCAAAACTGGCGAGAATTGGCGCGAATTGGTTACTAGTCGCCAATTGAGACGATTAATCTCCAGTTCGCCCCATCGGCCCGACTTCGGCCGGCCCTCGGGAACCCGGCCGTAATCTCCGACGTAACCAGACCGCGCCCGGCTTCGGGTTAGGCTGCCCCCGTGCTGCGAGTCCCGGCGGGAGACGACACGCTGAACGGCCTGACGGGCGCGCTCCTCGTGTCGAACGTGTACCCGGGCGTCTCGTACCGGCTCGATCGGGCGCTCGGCGCCGGGAGCATGGCCGTCGCGTTCCTCGTCGAGCGGCGTCAGCCGACGGGGACGGGCGTCGCCGTCATCAAGATGGCGCGGCCGGAGTTCGTGCGCGCGGCGGCCGAGACGGCGCTCCTCACGATCCGGAAGGAGTCCGTCGCGCTCGGCCGCTTGAACGAGCGCGTGCCGCCGACGCCCTTCGTCGTCCGCTTCATCGAGAGCGGCGAGACGGAGGTGCAATACGGCGCGCAGCGGCTCGTCCTCCCGTGGCTCGCCCTGGAGTACGTCCACGGCGACACGCTCGAGACGCGCATCGAGCGGTGCGTGAAGGAGACGGGGTTCTCGTTCGATCCGGCGCGCGCGGCCCTCTGCATCGAGGCGATCGCCTCGGGGCTCGACGCCGTGCACTCCGTCGACGTGCTCCACCGCGACATCAAGCCGAACAACGTCCTCTGCTGCGGCACCGTGCCGGACGAGGCGTTCAAGATCTCGGACTTCGGCGTCGCGCGCCCCGTGGGGCTCCGGCAGACGTTCATGCAAGGGTCCATGGGGACGCCTGGCTACGCGTCGCCCGAGCAGATCCTGATGGACGAGAAGAACATCGGGCCCGCGTCCGACGTCTTCAGCCTCGCGGCGACGGCCTACTCGATCATCACCGGGGAGGAGCTCTTCGTCGGGGACAACGTGATGAAGATCCTCGAGCTCGCTCGCGACCGGAAGCGCCGGAGCATCCGCGACGCGCTGACCCTCTGCGACGAGCTTCGGGCTCGCCCGAGCACCTGCAACGCCATCGACTCCGCCATCGCCCTCGCGACGGCGCCGGACGCGCGCGATCGCCCGCAGCAGGCCGGCATCCTCGGGAACATGATCACGAGCGCGCTCCGGACGGACAGCCTGCGTGGGGAGCCGCCGCTCTCCCGCCGGAGGCTCACGGACCGCATGGCCGTGCGGCCCTCGTCCACCTGGAACTGGAAGGTCCGGTTCGCGCCGGGGAGCGATCGCGCGATCCGCAGCGTCGCGTGGGACGCCGCCGGGTGCTGTCTCGCCGCGACCACCGACGGCCTCGCGTTCTGGAACGGCACGGACTGGAAGGACGTCGCGATCGAGCGCGAGGTGGCCCTCGCCGTCCGGTCCGTGCACCACGTGAGCCCCGGCGTGTGGCTCATCGGCGGCGATCACGGGCTCATGGCGTACTACGCCGTGCTCGAGGGGCTCCAGCGACTCCGCCGACCGCGGGTGTCCGCGACGTTCGACTCGATCAGCGGGCACCCGGACGATCTCTGCGTCGCGACGGCCGTGGGCGAGGGGTTCACGCCGTTCCTGTACGGCCTGTCCGGAAAGCGCTGGCTCCGGGAGCTCCCCGTGCCGGAGGCCGCGTCGCTCCTCGGGCTCGCGCGCTTCGACGAAGAGCGCTGGATCGTCGCGGGGCGGAGGCGCGGAGGGGGAGCGTTCGCGGGGCTGTATTCACCGCTTCGGTGGGAGGTGCAGCCGCTGCCGTCTCCCCCGATCCGGACGTTCACGGCCTGCGCCGCCGTCGCGGAGGTCGGCGTCGGCGTCGTCGTCGGCGCCGAAGGTCGCACGCTCCGGATCAACGCCGGAGCGCTGGAAGAATCCATCGTTCCGGGTGAGCCGGATCTTTCCGCGGTCGTCGTCGAGCCGAACCAGCGCGCCTGGACGTCGAGCCTCGGCCGGATGTGGGTGCAGACGCCCCAGGACCCCGGCCGGTGGACGCGCGCCTGGGAAGACCAGACGTGGCGCGTCCCGATCATCAGCCTGTTTGCCGACGGCCGCCGCGTGATCGGCGTCGCGGCGGACGGGGCGGTCATCGAAGGCTGCGAATACTGAGCCCGACGGTCCGGGGCTCGGCCTCGCGGTCGCGAGAGCGCGGGAGAAGCGCGGGAGAGTCCTGGGGAGGGGCGCGCACCGACCGATAGTTTGTATACGAACCATCGGGGGCAGGTCCGCGAGGGAGCACCGCTACCGTTCCGCGGGACGGCCTCGAGAGAGCGCGGAGAGTCGGGGGGCACCCGCACGGAGCGATGGTTTGTATACGAACCATCCCGGGCGGTCCGCGAGGAGCATCCCGCCGTTCTCACCGGACGGCCCCGCTGCATCGCCACCGGACGGCCTGGCGCTACCTCCCCGCCGTTCTCACCGGACGGCCCCGCGCTACACTGCGGCCCCGGCCGTCGCGCCGTCCGATGAGAGTCGTCCTCCTCTATCCACCCCCCTGGAAGATCCCGGCGCCCGGCGCGCCGGCGGATTTCGGGAAAGATGGCCCGCCCGCGGAGTATCGCGAGGGGGATCTCGACGCGGACTTTCATCAGACGCCGTACGGCCTCTTCGCGCTCGGCGCGGCGGTCGTCCGCGCCGGGCACGCTGCGAAGATCTACAATCTCTCCGCGTTCTCCTGGGAGAAGGTGGAGGAGATCGTGCGCGCCCTCGACGCGGACATGTTCGGCTTGTCCTGCTGGACGGCGAACCGGAGAGGCGTCGCGCTCGTCGCGGAGCTCGTGAAGCGCGTGCATCCGAACGCGCACGTGGTGGTCGGCGGTCCGCACGCGACGCCCCTCGCGAAGGAGATGCTCGCTCATCACGCGGCCATCGACACGGTGGTCGTCGGGGAAGGGGACGCCACGTTCCTCGAGCTGGTGGAGCGCCTCGAAGCGGGCGCGCCGCTCTCGGGCCTCGCAGGCGCGCTCTACCGCGACGGCCATCAGATCGTCCGTGGCCCGGAGCGCCCCTCCATCCCGGAGCTGGATTCGCTCGCGTGCCCGCACGACTATTTCTCGACGCACATCGTGATGACGTCGCGAGGGTGCCCTTGGCAGTGCACGTTCTGCGGCGCGGAGACGACGTGGGGCCGCGGCTTTCGCGGTCAGAGCGTCGCGTACGTCCTCGACGCGCTGGAGAGCGCCCTCGCGCGGCTCCCGGTGCGGATGCTCCAGATCAAGGACGACACCTTCACGACGAACAAGAAGCGCGTGCTCGAGATCTGTCGCGGCATCCGCGAGAGACGGCTGAACTTCTTCTGGAGCTGCGACACGCGGGTGGACGTCCTCTCGGACGAGCTCCTCCGGGAAATGCGGCTCGCCGGCTGCCAGCGCCTCTCGCTCGGCGTGGAATCCGGCTCTCCCACCATCCTCTCCAACATCCACAAGAAGATCACCGTCCAGAAGATCGAGGAGTCCACCGAGCTCGCGAAGAAGTACGGCGTTCACGTCCGCTACTACATGATGCTCGGCAACCGCGGGGAGACGCGGCAGACGTTCGAGGAAACGCTCGAGTTTCTCCGTCGCGTGAAGCCGCACCAGTACCTCTTCTCCTGCCTCTCGATCTACCCCGGGACCCTCGACTTCGACGACGCGGAGGCCGCAGGCTGGCTCGATCGCGAGGTGTATTTCACGGGAGACTTCCAGGAGCTGAAGACTCCGTTCGACGCCTCGCCCGAGGACACGGCGCTCCTGACGGACTGGTTCTCCCGGAACAAGGGGATCCGCGAGGGGTACCGTGCGAGCGAGGCCGAGTGCCGGGGGATCCTGGAGCGCCTCGGTGACCACCACGCCGCTCACATGGATCTCGCGGGCGCCTGTCTCGAGGCGGGCAAGCTGGAACAGGCCGAATCCCACGCACGGCGCGCCCTCGACCTCGAGTATCCCGTGCCCGGTCTCGCGGAGAATCTCCTCGCGTGCGTCGCGGCGCGCCGCGGTGACGTCGCCGGAGTCGAGGCGCACCTCCGGAGCGCGCTCCGGAGGGACCCGCAGCATCTCGTCGTCGCGCGGAACGCGGAGCTCTTCCACCGATTCCTGAAGCAGGGAGGCCTCGCGAGCGGGCCGCTCCCCGAGCTCACGCACAGCCACGATTTCCAGCTCTTCGAGCGCACCGCGCAGCCCACCCTCCCCGGACCTCTCCCCGAGGACTTCGCGAGCTGGGCCGATCCCGCCGCGGGCGGCATCCGGCCGTCCAAGAAGCTCACGGACTTCTCCTGGAAGCCCGACGCACGCCGTCGCCTGCCGATGCTCGCTCCGGGTTGAGCGCGCCGCTCGTCCGAGGCTCGCAGCCGCGCCGTCTCGTCAGCGCGCCTGGGTCCAGTCGTCCCCGATCTCGAGGACGTACTTCCCGCCGGGCTTCAGCGTCACGTGTTCCACGAGCTGCTCCCGGTGGTCGTGATCCACGACGAGGACGTCGTAGCGATCGGCGGGCAGCGTGAGGAGCCCGCTCCACGTGCTCCCCGCCATGAGCCCGGTGTTTCCGAGCTGGTCGTCTCCCCAGAGCGCCTGATCGCCCTCCGTGTCCGGCGCGACGCCGTTCCGCTTCGCCTTCTGGACGTCCTCCGCTTTCGCGACGTAGAGGCGTTCGATCGGGACGCCGCTCGAGTTCTGGACGGCGACCTGGGCGGGGCCGTCTCCCTTCGCCTTGCCCCTCGCGTGGAGCACGGAGAGCGTCCCGCCGCCGCAGCCGACGGCGAGGACGAGGAGCGGAACGAGGGCCCCGAGACGTCCGAGCGGGTTCATGCGCCTCCCACTCTAGCAATCGAAACACTCGCCGATCCACCGCGAGCGGGGCCGGTGATAGAACCGGCCGCCGTGCACCTCGGCCACGCCACCCCGGCCAGCAGTCTCGCCGACCGTCGCAGACTCCGCGAGCCGATCCTCGCGCACACGACGCTCGCCGCGGCGCGGCTCTGTCCGGAGATCCGTCTCCGTCTGGTGACCGCCGAGTGCCCGCTCTGGAAAGCGTCCGAGGAGGAAGCTGCGCGCTCGGGGCTCGTCGAGCCGTACTGGGCGTTCTCGTGGGCGGGCGGGCAAGCCCTCGCGCGGCACCTGCTCGATCATCCCGAGCTCGTACGGAACAAGCGAGTCCTCGACTTCGGCGCGGGGGGAGCCGTCGAGGGCATCGCCGCAGCGCTCGTCGGCGCGTGCGTGCTCGCGAACGACATCGATCCCATGGCGACCGAGGCCGCCCTCGTGAACGCGGAGCTGAACGGCGTGTCGCTCGAAGTGACGACGGAGAACCTCGTCGGCGTCGTGGATCCGTCGTGGGACGTCGTCCTCTGCGGCGACGTCTTCTACGGCACCGAGATGGCGGCCCCGGCGCTCGCGTGGCTCCGGGCGCTCGCGCGTCGCGGCGCGGACGTGCTCGTCGGCGATCCGGATCGCGGTTTCCTCGACGTCACGGGCCTGGATGCCGTCGCCCGAGTGGAGGCTCCCGCAGACAACGACGCGGACGGGTCCTTCCTCCGCCCCACCACCATCTATCGCGTCCGCCCGGCATAACTGCTCGGATTGATTATCATTCCGAGCGTACGCGCGACCATCGTTGCGAGGTAGGTACCTGTACGGTACGGTCGGTACAGGCGTCTCTGGCGCCGCCCTTATCCACCAGCCGGTACGCCGTTCGACGGTCTTCTACGCGCCTACCCGCGTAGACCAACGTCGTCCGCGTTCCCTGCGGCGTACCGGCTCGGTGGATCCCAAGACCTGACAGGTCGAGAAGATGGCGGTGACGCCGTCAGTGCCGTGATCGTCTCTTGGCCGTCTTCCGCTTCGGCCGATAGCCGCCGCTCGGTGCCGCGTTCTCGCCGCGATTCGAGCGGAGCTGCCCCTCCGCGCTCGCACGTCGCGCCTCGACGGCCTCACGCGGGGGGCGGCTCGGGATGAGCGCGTCGCAGCCGTCTCCGATGAGCTCGGTGCGGCCGGCCTTCGTGAGCGCCTCGTGCACCAGGAAGTAGTTCTCCGGTTTCCAGAACTGGAGGAGCGCGCGCTGCGTCTTCCGATCGCGGAGGGCACGCGCGGTCTTCACCGGTCGCATCGTCATCGGGTCCAGGCCGGTGTGATACATGCAAGTCGCGACGTCGAAGGGGCTCGGGATGAAATCCTGCACCTGGTCGGGCTCGTAGCCGTTCCTCTTCAGGAACAGGGAAAGCTCGATCATCTTCGCCGTGTCACTCCCGGGGTGGCTCGCGATGAAATACGGCACGAGGTGCTGCGTCTTTCCGGCGCGCTCGCTCGCCTTCTGGAACTCGCGGCCGAACGCGAGGAAATCCTCCGGCCCCGGCTTCTTCATCAGCTCGAGGACCTCCGGGTCCGTGTGCTCCGGCGCGACCTTCAGGAGCCCGCCCACGTGGTGCGCCGCGAGCTCGTTCATGTACTCCGGGGATTTCCTCGCGAGGTCCATCCGGATGCCGGAGGCGACGAACACCTTCCGGACGCCCGGCAAGGCTCGCGCCTTCTTCATGAGCGCGACGAGGGGCGCGTGGTCCGTGCCGAGGAGCTTGCACACCGTCGGATGGACGCAGGACGCGCGCTTGCATTTTTCCTCCACGTCGGGGCGCGTGCAGCGCATCCGGTACATGTTCGCGGTGGGGCCGCCGATGTCCGAGACGACGCCGGTGAAGCCCTCGTCCTTCGTCATCTTCCGGATCTCGGAGAGGACGCTCTCCTCGCTCCGGCTCTGGATGATGCGTCCCTCGTGCGCCGTGATGGAGCAGAAGGTGCAGCCCCCGAAGCATCCTCGCATGATCTGGACGCTCGTCCTCACGACGTCGAACGCGGGGATCTTCTCGGTGCCGTAGGTCGGGTGGGGCTTTCGCGTGTAAGGGAGGCCGTAGACCCAGTCCATCTCCGCTTCCTCGAGGGGGAGGGCGGGCGGGTTCACGACGATCTTCTCCGCGCCGTGGAACTGCACGAGCCGCCTGCCGTTCAGCGGGCTCGTCTCCCGGTGCGCGAGCCGGGTCATCTCGGCGAACGCGCGCGGGTCTTTCGAGACGTCCTCGTAGGAGGGGAGCGTCACGACGTCTTCGCCGCTCGGCGGGTCTTCCTTCGCGCCGAGACGGAACGCGACGCCCCGGACGTCCCGGAGCGACGTCAGCGGCTCGCCGTCGGCGAGGCGCCGTGCGATCTCCAGGATCCCGCGTTCCCCCATGCCGAATCCCAGGAGGTCCGGTTTCGCGTCGAGGAGGATGCTCCTCCGGACCGTGTCGCTCCAGTAGTCGTAGTGCGCGATGCGGCGAAGGCTCGCCTCCACGCCGCCCGCGACGACGGGGACGCCCGGGAACGCCTCGCGCGCCCGCTGGCAGTACGCGAGCGTCGCGCGGTCCGGGCGCATGCCGATGCGGCCGCCCGGGCTGTACGCGTCGTCGTTCCGCACCTTCTTGTTCGCGGTGTAGTGGTTGATCATCGAGTCCATGTTCCCCGCGCTCACGGCGAAGAACAGGCGCGGACGGCCGAGCGCCCGGAAGGGCTCGGCGCTCCTCCAGTCGGGCTGACTCAGGATCCCGACGCGATACCCCGCGCTCTCGAGGAGCCGCCCGAGGAGCGCCATGGCAAAGCTCGGATGATCGACGTAGGCGTCTCCCGTGACGAACACGACGTCGAGCTCGTCCCAGCCGCGTTGCTTCGCCTCCGCGAGGGACATCGGAAGCGGCTCGGCCCGACCGCGCGCCCGTCCGCCGAGGAGCCCCGCGAACGGCTCCCGGCGGCCTCGAACGACGGGCAGCGCGCGCATGGAGGACGGCTTAGCAAAACGCCCGTGCGCACGCGAGCCGCGCCTCCTGCCGGGGACTGACCGTCCTGTCTCGTCTCGTCGCGCGGGTATCCGTCGCGATCGGACAGTTTGTATACAAACTATCGCCGCAGAAGCCGAACGGGGGATCCTCCCCTCCGAGGCGATCGAGCCGAGCGGGGCGCGTTGAGGCCGAGGCCCGCGAACGCGAGTCAGTGCGGCTGCGCGGGAGGCCGAGGCCCGCGAACGCGAGTCAGTGCGGTTGCGGTGCCGGCGGCGGCTGGATCCCGGCCGCCTTCGCGCGCTCCTGCATCTGCTTCATCATTTCCGCCGCTCCGGCGGGGAGCTGCATGTTCTGCAGGTTCGGGACCTGCATTCCGGGCGGGAGCTTCACGCCCGGGGGGAGCTGGAACGCGCCGGGAACCGCGCCGGACGCGCCGGGCGGGGCCATGCCGGGCATTCCGCCCATCTGGGAGAGCGCGCCCATCATGCCCTTCATCGCCGCGCCCATGTCCATCGTCTGGTAGCCGGGGGGGGGCTCGAAGAGGGCGTCCGGCTCCGGCTTCTTCTCGAGCTTCGTCACCTCGATGCGGGACTCCTCGGCGCCGGAAGTGTCGTAGCCGATCATGCGGACGGGGAAGTGGTGGCCGTCGAAGAGCTCCTTCGCCCAGGCGTGCTCCGCGGGCAGCGACAGCGTCGGGAGCTCGAAGAAAGAGGCTTCTTCGCCAGCGACGCAAATGTGCGCCTTCTCGCCCTTCGCGTTCACGGCCTCCCACTCCTCGCACTTGTAACCGGCGACGGTGTCCGTCTTTCCGGTCTTCGTCACCCGGGAGGGGCTGTCCACCGAGGGCTCGCCGGGCGCCCCGGGCGCCCCGGGTACCTTGAACGCCTTCATCTGGTCGGCGAACGTGTCGAAGCCGATCACGACGACCTGCTTCTTCTCGTCGACGACGGCGAGCATTCGCTTCCCGGGGCCGTCCACGATGATGTGCGCGCCGGCCGCCATCCGCGCCCCGTTCTCCATGCCTTCCGGCGTGTCGAAGCGGAGCTTCGCGCCCTTCACGGCGATCGTGATGGGCGGCACCGGCTTCCGCTCCTTGGTCGATTTCACCGAGACCGTGATCTCGCCCTCGAAGCCCTTCAGGGCGCCGAGTGCGGCGAGCGCGGGCGTGTCTCCGGCCGGAGCGGCGGCGGATCCCGCGGCGTTCGTGGCGTCGCTCTTCTTGGAGCAGGCGTTCACGGAGAGGAGGAGCGCGATCGGGGCGACGAATGCGGTTTTCACGCCCGACACGATACCCCGACCGCCCGGCGGACGAGCGCCTTTCAGCCGCCGAATTCCCGAGCGATGATCGCTATTTCGGAAGGTTCGCGCGCGCGAGCATCGTGGCGAGACGCTCGTAGAGCATCGCCGCGAGCTTCACGTCGGACCGGCAGATCTCGCGGAAGTCGTCGGCGCGGATGCGCAGGGCCCGCGAACGCTCGCCCGCGGTGCAGAGCTCGGGGCCCTTGCCGCCGCCGGCGAGGCACTCCGGGTAGGCGATGGCGGAGGGGCCGAGCGTCCATCCGCTCGGGGAATCGATGCGGCCCTCGAGCACGATGTACCCGACGCGGTCGCCCGCGAAGAAGCGCGGAACCGGGTCCCCCTGCTCGAACTCGACCTCGATCGCGGCCCGGAGCGCGACCCGGACCAGCTCCTCGGGGACGCCCTGGAGCAGCAGCGAATGCGCCGCGAACGTCGCGTCTCTCGCGGCGAGCCCCTCATCGGAGATGGACCGGTTCACGCGACGCGGACCGACCTCGACGACGAGCGCCGTCGCGTTGTCCTTCCCGCCCTTCTCGAGCGCCGCGGCGACGATGGCGGCGGAGACGTCGTCCACCGGACCGCCGCGGCGTGCGAGCTCGCTGATGATGCTCTCGTCCCCGAGCTCGCCGTGGACGCCGTCCGTGCAGAGGAGGAGCCGATCTCCTTCGCCGAGGTCGACGAACACCTCGTCCACGCTGAGGTTCCCCTTCCGCCCGACGGCGTTCGTGAGGACGTTCGATTTCCCGGGGAACTGGGAGGGAGTCATGACTCCGCGCGCGACGAGCGTTCCGTGGATGGTGTGGTCGTGCGTGAGCTGGATCGTCGTGTTCGTGCGCGAGAGGTACGACCGGCCGTCGCCCGCGTGGACGAGGAACGCCTTGTTCCCGAGGAGGAGGGCCGCGTCGAGGGTGCACCCCATGCCCCGGCGCTTCACGTCCGTCTGCGCGGTCTCGAGCACGGCTGCGTGGGCCTTCTCCGCGCCCGTTTCCAGGACGTCGAACACCTGGCGACGGAGATCGAGCGTCGGCGTCTCGAGGAACTGGTCGAACACCTTCATCGCCTCGGGCGTCCGGACGGCGTTCCCGATGGCGATGACGGCGATGCGCGCCGCGACTTCTCCCGCCGCGTGCCCGCCCATGCCGTCGGCGACGGCGAAGAGCCCGAGGCCGGGATCGGCCCTCCATACGTCTTCATTGGACGTCCGCACGTTCCCCTGGTGGGAGGCGCCGGCGAACGTCACCACGTGATCGAAGCGAGGAACGGCCCAGGACATCACATCGCAGGATACACGAGGGCCGCGCGACGCTTCGCCCTTCCGGACGCGTCGCGGGATCCAGCCGAAATCGGCCGCGCCCTCTCGTCACGCCGCCGTGCGCCGGGCCCCCGAGCGAGCGCGACGACGCTTGTCGCGCTCGCTCCCGGGCCGCTCGGCCCCCCGCGGTTACTTCCGCGGGTCCGTGTTCTCGAGGACCTTCTTCGTCTGCTTCGCCCGGAACTGGACGAGCGACTCCCGGATGTCCGGGTGCGAGGTCGCGAGGATCGCGGCGGCGAAGAGCGCGGCGTTGATCGCGCCGGCCTTGCCGATGGCGAGCGTCGCGACGGGGATCCCGGCGGGCATCTGGACCATCGACAGGAGCGAGTCGAGCCCGTTCACCTTGCTCTCCATCGGGACGCCGAGGACGGGGAGCGGAGACTTCGCCGCGATCACGCCGCCGAGGTGCGCCGCGCCGCCGGCCGCCGCGATGACCACCTGGACGCCGCGGGACTCGAGCGTCTTCAGGTACTCCTCGAGCGCATCCGGCGTGCGGTGCGCCGAGTAGACTCGCGGCTCGCTCTCGATGCCGAGCTCGGTGAGCGTGTCCACCGTGTTCTTCATGGTTTCCCAGTCGCTCTTCGAGCCCATCACGACGGACACCAGCACTTGATTCTTCTTCGACACCGCTCTCTTCTCCTCCCGCGAGCGCGCTAGGCGCTCCGGTGCGTGCCGGGATAGGCTCTGCCCGTGTTCGCTGCAACGATCTTCCGCGGCGCGCTGCTTTCCCTGGCCGTCGGAGCCGCGGGGTGCGTGCCCAAGGGTCCCGCTCGCGCCGACGTGGCGGTCCCGGCCGTCTCGCCGTCTCCGACTCCTCCGCCCTCCGCAGCGGTCCTCGCCCCCGCGACCGAGGAGGAACGGGCGCTCGAGGGGCGCCTGAAGGAGACGGTGGAGCACCTCGCCCGCGACATCGGCGATCGCAACGTCGCGCGGTCCTGGAACCTCGCGAGCGCGACGGACGACCTCGCGCGCACGCTGGAAAAGATGGGCTACCTGGTGACCCGCCAGGGCATCGTGGTCGGCGAGGACGTCGTTCAGAACCTCGAGGTCGCCTCCGGCGGGGGCGACAAGGGCAACGAAATCGTCTTCGTCGCCGCCCACTTCGACACCGCGAGCGGGAGCCCCGGCGCGGACGACGACGCGAGCGGGGTCGCGGCCGTCGTCGAGCTCGCGCGCGCGTTCCGCGATCGCAAGACGAAGCGCACGGTGAGGTTTTCGCTCCTCTCGAACGGGGAAGCACCCCACGTCGGGACGGAGCACGCCGGCAGTCTCGTGTTCGGCAAGGGCATGGTGCAGCGCGGGGACCAGGTCGTCGGCGGGTTCTGCCTGGACGGCCTCGGCGTCTACCGCACGGAGGCGAAGAGCGAGCACCCGTCGGCGGACGCGCTCGGGCTCCTCCCGGACGTCGCGGACTTCGTCGCCGCGGTCGGCACCGAGAAGGGGCGCGCCTTCTACGACGCGGTCCTGCCGTCCCTGAAGACGGCGACGCTCCCGGTCGTCGGCGTCGTCGTTCCGGAGGGCTCGTCGCTCCGGACCCACGGCGCGTGCGCGGGCTTCGACGCGCTCGGCTTCCCCACCGTCACGGTCACGGACACCGGGCCCTTCCGGTACCCGCACCATCACCAGAAGACGGACCTCCCGGAAGAGCTCGACTTCGGGCGGCTGTCGCGCGTCGTCTCGGCGCTCGGACGAGCGCTCGCCGCGATCGCGGACTCATAGGGACGCGCTGATCATCACGGCTCCGCGCGCCACGAGGGCCGCCACGACGCCGGCCAGCAGATCGTCTGCCATGACGCCGAAGCCGACGGGCGGCAGGTGTTCGGCCTTCCGGATCGGGCCGGGCTTCGTGATGTCGAAGGCGCGGAACAGGAGGAACGCGAGCACGAGGGGCCACGTGCCGAATTCGCGAACCGCGGCCATCGCGATGAGGACGCCCGCGACCTCGTCGATGACGACGATCTGCGGGTCCTTCTCGCCGGTGACCGTCGCGACGCGATGGGACGCCCAGATTCCGACGAGCGAGAGCACCCCGATCGCGAGCGCATGGAGCGGCAGGGACCACCGCGCGAAGAGGAAATGCAGCGGGATCGCGCCGATGGCTCCGCACGTCCCGGGCGCGATCGGCGACAGGCCGAACCCGAACCACGTCCCGAGCGCGAACGCGACGCGATCGACGGCCTTCATGAGCGGGAGCTTAGTCGGATTTTCGGCCGCCGCCGGATCGTGAAAACGACCGCGGGACGGACTACCGTGGGCGCCATGTCGAGGGTCCTTCGTCCGTCTTGCTTCGTATGGTCGTGCTTCGCCCTGGCCGTCGGGTGCGCCAAGGAGGCGCCCGCGCCGGCCGGGAGTCCCTCCGCCGCTCCCGCAGAGAGCGCGGCTCTCGCCCCGGCGCCCGTCGCGCCGGCGGGCAAGGCGCCGACGTGCGCGGTCGAAGCGGAGAAGGTCTGGGCCGACACCGCGAGCGTGGTCGCGGGAGTATCCATGAGCTCGCTTCCGGGGGGGCGCGTGGCCTTCGGCGTGCTCGTCGGGTCTGCGCCGAAGGTCCTCGTGTTCGACGACAAGGGGGTGGGGGAGCAGAAGGCGCTGCCCGTGAAGAAGGCCCTGACGGAGACGATCCCGAAGGACAAGGGGCGCCGGGAGATCCATCGGGTGACGGGCGCGGTCGGAGCTGCCGGTGGCGTGGTGGCTTACGTGGACTCGGAGCGCGTCGAGGCGAACCACCGGGTGGTCGCGTGCGGCACGAGCGAGGCAGCCGACGACGTGCTCCGCTTCGACGGAAAGCCGCTCCTCGCCCTGGATGAAGATCGGGTGGGCCCGGCGCCCGCGAAGCCCGCGGAGCCCGCGGGATCTGCCCCGAAACCGCCGCCGCCGGCCCCCGCGCCGTCCGCGAAGCCTCCCGCGACGCCGCCGGCTTCCCCCGCCGCGAACGCCGTCACGCCGTCCCCCGCGTCGCCTGGCGCGAACGCCGTCCCTCCGGCCCCCGCGGTCGCTCAGAAGCCCGCGACCGTGGCGGGCAAGTCCCCCGTCGATCCGGCCAAGAGTCACGCTCTCCTCAAGGAGATCGATTTCGCGCGCATGCAGGCTGCGCGGAAGCGGCGCGCCGAGGCCGTCCAGGGCGTGGCGGCGCCCGTCGTTCCATCCGTCGTGCCGCCGCACCCGCCCGTCCCGCCCCAGTCCGAGGTCGTCGCGAGCGCGAGCTCCGCGAAGCCCAAGGGGGACAAGCAGCGGGAGCTCCGGGACTGCCGCTCGATCACGAACCACGCCGGCGCCCACGCGTTCACGGTCGGCTCGGAGCTCGTCGCGCAGCCGCTCGAGGACGGCACCACGGACTACGCGATGGAGCTCTTCGTGCTGCCCGACTCGGGGCGCGGCCGCGTCACACTCCATACGGCCGCCATCGGCAAGGCGCCCACCAAGCTCCCCGAGTTCGAGGCCCCGATCGCCACGGATCTCGGGAACGGAGAGTTCGCTCTGTCGACCCGCTTCCGCGGCAGCCTGTTCGCGTGGATGCTCGACGCGGACGAGCGGCCGCGCGGCCCCATGCGGGTGTTCCCCGGCGGATCCCCCGGCGCGCCCCGCTTCTCCACGTTCGGACCCGAGACCGCGCTCCTCGTCGTCACGCGGGACGCCGACCACGCCACGGGGCGCGCGCTCCTCTTCGAGCCGGGCGCGTCCCAGCTCCCCGCGATGCTGTCGGAGCTCCGCCTGGCGGATCTCGCGCTGACCGGACCGATCTCGGGCGTCCTCCAGGGTGGCACGCGGTTCGTCGCGGTCCAGGCCGACGACAAGGCGCGCCGGCTCGTCCTCGTGCCCGTGGACGCGACACTCTCCGCGTTCGGCGCGCCCGTGCCCGTGGACGGCGGCGTGTTCGAGTCGCGGGTCGCCGCGCTCTCCGACGGGCGACTCCTCCTCGTCTACCTCCGTGGCGCGGAGAACGGGAAGGTCGAGCTCGTGAGCCGCACGGTGAAGTGCGGGTGAGAGCTGCTCGGCCCCGCTCAGAACAGCTTCGTCTGGCGCGCTTCTTCTCCGAAGGGGACGCCGAGGTGCTCGTAGGCCTTCTTGTTGGCGACGCGGCCGCGGGGGGTGCGACCGATGAAGCCCTGCTGGAGGAGGTACGGCTCGTAGACGTCCTCGATGGTGTCCCGGGGCTCGGCGAGGGCCGCGGCCAGGGTTTCGACGCCCACGGGGCCGCCGCGGTAGTGCTCGATGAGCACGCGGAGCAGACGCCGGTCCATTTCGTCCAGGCCCGCCGCGTCCACTTCCAGTCGATCGCAGGTGAGCTTCACGATGCGCTCGTCGATCTGTCCGTTGCCTTCCACGTCGGCGAAGTCTCTCGCGCGCCGCAGTAGACGATTGGCGACCCGGGGCGTTCCGCGAGAACGCTCCGCGAGCGCTCCGGCCCCCGCCGCGTCGCACGGGACGCCGAGGAGGGCCGCGTTCCTCCGGACGATGCGCTCGAGATCCTGCACGGGGTAGAAATCCAGGCGCATCGTGACGCCGAAGCGCTCGTGCATCGGCTGCGTGAGGAGCCCTTCGCGCGTCGTCGCGCCGATGAGCGTGAACGGCTTGATGTCGATGCGGATGCTCTCGGCGTATGGGCCGTCTCCGGTGACGACGTCGATGCGGAAGTCTTCGATCGCCGGATAGAGCGTCTCTTCCACGGGGGCGCTCAGGCGATGGATCTCGTCGATGAAGAGGATGTCGTTCCGGCCCAGGCGCGTGAGGACGCCCGTGAGCGCGCCCTTGTGCTCGATGGCGGGGCCGCTCGTCACGAAGAGGTTCACGCCGAGCTCGTTCGCGAGGATGTGCGCTAGCGTCGTCTTGCCGAGCCCGGGCGGCCCGGAGAGGAGGATGTGGTCGAGCGGCTCCCCGCGCTTCTTCGCGGCCTTCACGTAGACGCGGAGGTTTTCCTTGTGCTTCGTCTGGCCCACGAAATCGTCCAGCGTCTTCGGCCGGAACAGGCGATCGAAGCGGTCGTCGTCTCCGCGCGCGCCGGACTCCACCAGTCTCGCCGCGGTCTCTTCCGCGCCCTCGCCGGAGTCGCGCTTCTTTCGGCTCGCCATCGGGGAACGCGGCAACATAGTAGCGGGTCTCCCCGGTCACAATCGGTTCCGACCCCATTGACGATCCTCCCCGGATTCACGAGAAATGGGCGTCATGCTCGGCCTTTCGTCGTCGTTCGTCCGGAGGCGCGTGCCACGTCGGTCGAACGGCGTTCTGGCGGTGGCCGCGCTCGCCCTGCTCGCGTCGCTCGGCGGTTGCGCGGCCACGCGCCGCCCGGACGGCAACACCGGGATGCTGCCCCCGGGCTCCGTCGCGCCGGACTTCGTCGCGCGGGACGCGGCGGGCGCCCCCGTCCGGTTCTCGAGCCTCGCGGGCCATCCGCGCGTCGTCTACTTCTATCCGAAGGACGAGACGCCCGGCTGCACGAAGGAAGCGTGCGCGTTTCGCGACGCGTTCGCGGAGTACGAGAAGCGCGGCGTCGTCGTCTTCGGCGTGTCGCGGGACAGCGAGGCGAGTCACGAGAAATTCAGGAAGGCCCACGCGCTCCCGTTCCTCCTCGCGGCGGACGAGAGCGGAGAGATCCAGCGCGCGTACGGCGCGCCCGGCCACCTCGGCGTCACCTCGCGCGTGACGTTCCTCGTCGGCGCCGATGGACGCGTGCAAGAGGTCTGGGAAAAGGTGGACCCTGCCGCCCACGCGGCGGACGTGCTCGCCGCCGTGAAGTGACGGGCGTCCGGGGACGTGCTCGCGCCGTGACGTGATCGTCGCGGGCGCTCGCTCCGGTGCGTGCGCGTCCGACATCGGCGCGCTTCGGTATGCGACGGGAGCGTTGCGAAATCGCGTCGGGAAACTGCTCGGACCGGTCCGGGCGTTGCCGGCCGGTTTCGGCACGATTGCGCGTTCCTCTCGCGAGCCCGGCGCTTGATTTCGATCGACGCGAACCCCGATGATGACGCGCATGGCACCCGGTGATCCGGACGACAATCGAGCGACGAAGATCGAGGCGACGCGTGACACGGATCCGGTGAGCGCGAACGGTTTCCGCGCGAGGCTCGAGGGGCTCTCCCTCTTCGATCTCGTGCAGATGGAGTGCCTCGCGAGAGCGCGGCGCTGCGTGCGCGTCGTGTCCGCGGGCCGCGTCGGCTACCTGTTCTTCAAGGACGGAGAAATCTTCCACGCCACGACGAAGACCCTCGTCGGCGAGCGCGCCGCGCAGGAAATGCTCGGCTGGACGGACGGAACGTTCGAGCCGTGCAACATCGCGTGGCCCGAGCGGCCGACCGTCAAGATGAGCTGGCAGAACCTGCTCCTCGGCGCGGCGACCCAGAACGACGAGCAGGCGGCGGGGAAGCTCGTGCACCTGCCGAGCCGGCGCGCGGCTGCTCTGCCGGCCGAAGCGGACGACGTCACGAGCGAGGCGGAGGAACTCCCCCGAGCAGAGGAACCGAGCGTGAAACCGAACATCGAGCCTGCGTCTCCATCATCGAGCCCTCGACGCGCCGTCCGCATCGACGCGGCGGGCAACGTCCTCGGCGCGACCGGGGAGGCATCCGAGCTCGCCGGGTTCGCGGCGTACGCGGCGCGCGTCGGCGAGCTCGTCGGTCAGTCGCTCGGCCTCGGAAAGTTCGCCGCGATGGACGTCGCGTTCGAATCGACTCGCACGATCCTCTGCGTGGAGGAGGGCGGCAAGGTGGTCGTGATCGAAGGCAATGCCGGGGAAGACCTCGCGACGGTCGCGCGGAGCGTCGGGCTGTGAGGAGGGCGTCATGAGCAAGATCAAGGCCGTGCTCGGAAGTCTCTCGGACGTCGAGGGTGTCCTCGGGAGCTTCGTCATCACCGATCAGGGAGGCCTCCTCGGCAGCACGATGCCGGCGGTCTTCGACGCCGACGTGTTCTCGGAGGCGGGGCCGCGGCTCGCGCGACTCATCGAAGCGAGCTCGGCCCTCGCCGACGGCTTCAAGGGGTGCGTCCTGAAGTTCGCCGAGCACCGACTCTTCGTGAGAGAGGTCTCGGGCGCCTTCCTCGGCGTCCTCCTGTCCGCGGCCGCGAGTCTCCCTGCGCTCCGGGTCGCGACGAATCTGGTCGCGCGGAAGCTCGGTCCGCTCGTGCTCGAAGCGCCCGTCGCGGTCGCCGAGGAACGCGCGCCCGCGACCGACCGATCGCCGGCGGTCGTCGCGCCGCCGTCGGCGCCGTCCGTCGGGACGCCCTCCGCACCCCGGCCGATGTTCTTTCGAGGGCACCGGGTCGGCGGCTGAACCGGCCGAGCGGTGTCACGCTCGGAGCGGGAGCCGGAGCGAGAACGCCGGGTTCCCGGTGGGTCGCGACGTCACGCGGAGCGTGCCGTCGTGGAGCTCCACGATGGAACGCGCGAGGGAGAGCCCGAGGGAGAGCCCCCGGTGCTCCCCGCCTCCCGGCTTCCCCGCCTCGGAGAGCAGCTTCGCGAGGTGAACCGCCGTGCGCCGGCCGCCCCCCGCCGGAACCTCCACCTCGACGAGAGCGTGTTCGTCGCCGTCCCGGCTCGCCCGCACGTAGACGGTTCCGGAGCGCGCGCTCTTCACCGCGAACGCGACGAGCGTCGCGAGCGCGCGGGCCATGCGCACCCGATCGATCGGAAGCTCCGTGAGCCCTTCCCCCATCTCACCGACGATCTCCGCGGGGCGGTCGCTCACGAGGTCACGCGCCTTCGCGAAGGCGTCCCCGAAGAGATCGGTGACCTTGATCCGTTCCACGACGAGCGCGAGCTGTCCGGCCTCGACGCGCGCAGCGTCCAGGATCGTCTCGATGAGCGCGAGGAGCTCCCTCCCTCGCTTCGCGATGACGTCCAGGCTCTCCTGCTGTCCCGGGGTGAGCGGCTCGAGCCGCACGAGCTCCGCGAAGCCGAGGATGGCGTTCAGCGGGCTCTTCAGGTCGTGGCTGACGCTGGCGAAGAAGAGTCCCCGCGTCCGCGTCGCCGCTTCGCGGGCGAGGATGGCGCGCTCCTGAGCGCGCGCGAAGACGCGGAACCGCTCCGCGAGGCGCTCGATCGCGTCCTCGAGCTCGAGGACGACCTCGAAGCGCGGCGGGCGCACGGGGAGGCGCCCGCCGCGGATCACGGCCTCCGTGCCGAGGAGGCGGATCCCCTCGGTCGCGTGCTGGAGATCCAGCGTGTGGGCGCGGCCGAGCGCGCCGCCGAGTGCGCCCGCGAGGAGCACGGTGACCAGGGCGACGAGGACGGACGTCCGTGAGAGGACGGGCACCGTCGTGTCCCGGAACCGGAGCACGGCGGAGCCCGCGTCGAGCGGCGTCGTCACGACCGTCGAGCCGTCGTCCCCCTGCTCGACGCGATACGGGAGCGGATCGTCGGAGAGGGACACGGAGAAGGCGAAGGCGTCGAGCTCCGCCACCGCGTCGGTGAGCCCCGCCGACTCGACCACGCCCGGACCGAGCTCGAGCGCCGCGCGCGACACGGTGCGCGCCGTCGCCTCGCGGGCGACCTCGTCCGCTCGCCGGACGTGCGCGCTCGCGATGAGCGCCGTTCCGACCGCGACGAGCGCGACCGGCGTGAGGACGGCCGTGCGGAGGCGGCGCAGGATGCGCCACCGGGCGCGGCCCGAGCGCTCGGCGGCCTCGACGACCTCGTGCATGACCTCGGGAGGCGCGAGCTCCGTCGCCCGGAGGAACAGCGCGCGCACGACGACGTAGAGGAGGAGGGACGCCGCCGCGACGAAGACGCCCGAGAGCATCGCGACGCTCGTCGCCGTCGGCAGGGCGATCGTCTTCGGGCGAGCCCACGTCATGAACGAGACCTGCGCGAAGACGTGAGGGAGGACCCAGCGCCGCGAGAGCCGCCCGGGTTCGCGCCCGAGGTCCGCCATCTCGAAGGGCTCGATGGACCTCGAGCCGAGGGCGAGCGCACGGAGCAGGTACCGGTAACGCCGGAGCCGCCCGATGACGAGGATCATCGCCGTCGCGGACGCCACCGTGAGAAGGACGAGCTCGCGCTCCGTCGCGGCGTCGGCCGCGACGGACGAGAGGAGGAGCAGGGACGGGAGGAGGGCGCCGAGGATCAGCGTCGTCGCCACCGAGAACACGGCGAGCCACGCCGCGACGCGGGACGCGAGGCGGGCGGCAGCGTCGTTCACGAGACGACTCCGGGGATCCCGTCGGGCGGAGGCGGCGCGCTGCTGATGAAGCGCACGGGTCGCCGCTCCGGCGCCTGGATCGGGAAGAGGACGGTGAACCGCGCGCCGGCGCCGGGCGCGCTCTCGAGCTCGATCGTGCCGCCGTGCATGCGCACGAGACGCCGCGTGATCGCGAGCCCGAGCCCCGCGCCGACTCTCGTGCGGGCGGACGCGGGCGCCTGCCAGTACTCCTCGAAGATGGCGGCCTGCTGCTCCGCCGGAATGCCCGGGCCCGTGTCGCTCACGGACACCGCGACGGAGTCCCCGCGGAGCTCGACGGAGAGCGACACGCCCCCGACGCTCGTGAACTTCACCGCGTTCGAGACGAGGTTCTGAAGGATCTGGCGGACCCGCCGGGCGTCCGCCCACGCCGTCGCGGGGCTCCCGACGAGCTTCACGGTGAGGTCCTTCTCCTCCGCCGTCACGCGGGCCTCCCGGGCGACCTCCGCGGCGATGCCGAAGACGTCCACCGCGCCGAGATCGAGCCGGAGCTCGCCCGACTCGAGCGCGGAGAGGTCCAGGATGTCGTCGATGAGCCCGCGGAGGTGGTCGGCGCTCTGCCGGAGAACGGTGAGGTTTTCCCGAGCGTCGTCCCCGAGGGGCCCGTCGACCTCGGCGAGGAGCACGTCGGCGAAGCCGAGGATGGCGTTCAGCGGAGTGCGGAGCTCGTGGGACAGGGCGGCGAGAAAGGCGCTCCGGTCCCGATCGAACGCGAGGGCGCCCGCGAGGTCCTGCCGATAAGCGGCCTCGGCCGCCGCGAAGCGTTCGACCAGGCGATTGAACGCCGAGGTGAGGATGCCGACCTGGTCCGTGTCGCGCACGGGGACGAGGATGCCGCTCGGGCTCGTCCCTTCGCGCGCCATGAGGGCGATGCGCTCGCGGACGTAGGCGACGTCCATGTGCACGTCGCGAGCGAAGGCGTACGCGACGAACGCCGCCGCGGAGACCAGGATCGTCGTGAGCGCGGCGACGGCGCGGAGCAGCGATTGCGACGCGAAGGGAAGCTCCGGCGCCGGCACGAAGACGACGACGGAGAGGTTCGACAGCGGCGCGCCGAGGGGCGTCGCGTGATAGTGCGCGCGCCCGAGCCTCGTCTCGGTCTCGCCGTCGAGGTTCACGAGGAGCGAGACGAGCTCCGCGCGGCCGGGGGGCCCGAGCGACCCGTCCGCCGCCACCGTTCCCTCGGAATCCACGAGGAGGATCTCGCCCCCCGAGCGCTCCGCGGCCTTCTCCACGACGGCCTTCCGGTACGCCGCGGACGTCGCGCGGAGCCTCGCGGCGAGCGTCGTCGCGAGGAGGCGGCTCCGCTCCGCGACGGCTTCCTCGCCGTGGGAGCGGAGCTCGAAGAACCCGAGGAAGCCGACCAGCGCCGCGACCGAGATGCCGAGTACGACCACGAGCGTCGGCGCGAGCGTGAGGAGGCTCCGCCGACGCATGGTCAGTCCGTCGAGAGTCTCGCGAACACCGCGTGATCGACCCAGCGCCCTCCGACGAATTCCGCCTGACGCGCGATGCCCTCGAAGCGGAAGCAGAGGCGCGAGATCACGCGGAGCGAAGCGTAGTTGTCCGTCGCTGCGGCGCACCGGATGCGATGCACGGAGAGTCGTTCGATGGCGAAGTTCGCGCACGCGAGCGCCGCCTCGGTCATGAGGCCGCGCCCCGTCGCGTCCCGCCGGAGCCAGTAGCCGAGCTCGCAGGACCGGTGGAGGTGCACGCAGGAGTCCAGCCCGACGACGCCGAGGAGCGCCCGGCCGTGCTTGTCCCGGATGCCGAAGCGGACGGCGCGTCCCGCGTCCCAGTCCGCCGCGCAGGCGTCCGCATAGCGCTGGCTCGCGTCCGTGGAGTTGTTGAACGGGACCCAGGGGAGCCACCGCTCGAGGTGCCACCGCGACTCTTCCACGACGGCGAAGAGCTCGGGGCCGTCGGCGGGATCGATCGGCGTGAGGACGGTGCGCGCCGTCTCCACGGGGTGCGCGCGGATGGCGCTCCGCGACGGGATCGTCAGGTAGCTCCCGACGTTCTTCGCTCGCGCACCGGCGGCGGGCGCGTCTTCTCCTTGCCTGTCTTTCACTTGCACTCGGCGCGCACCACGAATCCCTCGTGCTGCCCCGCCTCGAAATCACGCCACGACGCGATCCACTCTCCCGCCTTCTGGCCGGCGAGCAAGTTCGGGGCGGGCTGGTAGCCCGTGGCCCGGCCGAGGAGCGTCGTCGGCCCGACGCCGTCCCGGCCGATCTTCGCGAGGCGGAGCTTGCCGCCGTCGTACCACGCGATGCTCGCCTCGTTCCCCGACACCGCGAGCGTCGGAGACAGGGACTTCGGCCCGAGGTCGCGGCGCCAGATGACCTCGCCGTTCTGGCCGGCGAAGAACGCGGCGTGCGCGCCGTTCTTCTGGTCGTCCCAGGCGACGAAGCAGCCCGCCTCGACGCACGCGATGCTCGGCGCCGTGTGCTGCCCCGGGCCCACGCTGACCGGCACGATTTGACCGAGGAAGCGGTCCGGCTCGCGCTTCTGCGTGTCCTCCGACGGCGCGGGGAGCCCGCCGCCGACGAGCGCCGGATCGGTGAGCGACACGCGAAGCGCGAAGATGTGGCGCTCCACGCCGCGCTCGAGCGAATACGCGACGTTCAGGAAGCCGTGCGCGACCGCGAGCGCCGCCTTCTGCGCGGTGGAAGAGTTCCGCGGGGGCGGCGCGTAGCGCGTCAGCCGCGCCGTCGAGCCCGCCGGCTTGAGGTCGCTCCCGAGGGGGCGGACGAGGATGTTCGAGACGCGCTGGCCGTCCTTCTCCGTCCACGCGATCCAGAGCTTGCCGTTCGGTTCGCGGGTGAGCGTCGGAAAGCTCTGCTTCTCCCCGCTCGGGGAGACGGCCACGGGGGCGCCCACGATGCTTCCGGAGGCGTCGAGCTTCCGAACGAAGACGCCCGCGCCCTCGGGCGAGCTGTCCCAGTAGAGAAGGGCGAGGCCGTCGTCGAGCGCCTCGAGCTCCGGCTGCTGCACGAGCTTCGCCTCGGGCGTGACGGTGACCGTGGGCGTCACGCGGCGGAACACGGAATCGAGCGTCGTGGTGAACGCGTAGCGACGGCGCGTCGCCGGGTCCGTCTCGGCCCAGCCGGCGACGAGGCCCGACGCGGAGAGCGCGATGGCCGGAAGGGAGCTCGCGTCGAGGTTCCCGGAGAAGGGGCGCGGCCGCCCGAGGCCGGTGACCTTGCACGGCGCGCTCGCGCCATTTTCGCCGATGACCTCGGCGTGGACGTAGAAGGAGCGCGCGGCGTTGCTCCCGCCGCTCGCGTCGAAGGCGCCCTTGAAGAGCTGGACGGCGACCTCCGTATCGCCCTTCGCGAGGTGCTGCTGCGCCGTGGCGATCTGGAGCGCGAACGGCTCCGTCTCGGCGATCTCGCCGCGCTTCTGCGGCGCGGAGCTCGTGGGCGGCGGCGGGGTGAACCCCACGGCTCGCGTGAGCCGGCTCCGCTCCGCCGGATGAAGCACGTAGAACCAGGCCGCGTATCCGCCGAGCGCGAGCGCGCTGGTCGCGAGGAGCACGGCGATGGCGACGCCCGGGCCACGGGCGCGCGGCGGCGGGATCGACGGCATGAGCGCGACGGCCTCGTCGCTCTCCTCCACCAGGGGAAGCTGGATCACCGGTTCCGACCGCGGACGCGGCTGATCGGGCTGGCTCAGGATGTGGTCGACGACCGTGCCCTCTTCGGCGGTGTTGATCGGCGCCTGCTTGATCGAACCCTCGGGCGGGTCGAGCGCGATCTGGAGCGCGTCCGAGAACTCCTTGGCCGTCTGGTAGCGCTTGTCGGGGTTTCTATCGAGCGCGCGGAGGAACCAGTCGTCGAACGTCTTCGGGAGGTCGTCCCGGAGCCGCGAGGGGCGGGGGATCGGCGCTCCGGCGATCTGCGCGAGGATCATCGCGACGCCCTGGTCGACGTTCCAGACCGTGCGCCCCGTGAGGCACTCGTACACGATGCAGGCGAGCGCCCAGAGGTCCGCGCGCTGGTCCACCTCGCCCTGGGCCTTCGCCTGCTCCGGGCTCATGTACGCGGGCGTGCCGAAGAGCGCGCCCTCCTTGGTGAGGCGCGCCGAGGCGCCGCCCTCGAGCGCCGGCTCGTAGAACTTGGCGAGCCCGAAGTCCACGATCTTCGAGACGATCTCGCCTTCCTCGTTCTTCGTGAGGAAGATGTTCTCGGGCTTCAGGTCCCGGTGGACGATGTTCGCCTCGTGGGCCTTCACGAGGCCCTTGGCGACCTGCTGGCAGATGATCAAGGTCTGCTTCACGTCGAGCCGGCGGACCCGGGAGAGCCGATCGTAGAGGCTCTCTCCCTCGAGCAGCTCCATCACCAGGAACGGTCGGTCCTCGAAGGTGCCGACGTCGTAGACGTCGCAGATGTACGGGCTGCGGATGGCCGCGGCGGCCCGAGCTTCGCGGATGAACCGTTCCGTCACCGTGCGAGACGAGACCAGCTCCGCGGCGAGGACCTTCACCGCCACGCGTTTCCCGATGTCGACGTTCTCGGCCTCGTACACCGCCGCCATGCCGCCGCGCCCGATCTCCTTCGTGACGCGGAACTTCCCGTCGAGCAGCGTGTCGACGGGGAGGGGATGGGTCTTCTCGGCGGGCATCTATCGGGACGGTACGGGAGAGTATGCCAATACCGGGCCCGGGGGAGCGTTCGCCGAGCAATCCGCTCCCGGACCGGCCGAAAATTCGGTTTCCGATGCGCTCACGGCCCCGGATTTACCCCGGTCGCCCACCGGAGGCAGTGCTTGCGCCCGCGCCCGGCACCGAGCTACGGAAATTTCTCGTCATGAGCGGAACCATCCGGCGGATCGCGGTCAACACGGGGGGCGGAGATGCCCCAGGCCTGAACGCGGTCATTCGCGCCGTCACGCTCTCGGCACGGTTCCGCGGCTGGGACGTCCTCGGCATCCGGTACGGGTACCGCGGGCTCATCGAGGACGACCCGAGCCTCATCGTGCGTCTCGATCGGGACGCCGTCCGCGGCATCACGCACATCGGCGGGACCATCCTCGGGAGCACGAACAAGGGGGACCCGTTCCACTACCCCGTGGAGGAGCACGGCGTTCTCGTCCCGAAGGACGTCTCGGCGAAGCTCGTCGCCCGGGCCCGCGACCTCGGCATCGACGCCTTCGTCGCCATCGGCGGAGACGGCTCCATCCGGCTCGCCCACCGCCTGCAACGAATCGGACTCCCCCGCGTGGTCGCCGTTCCGAAGACGATCGACAACGACCTGCCCGGGACGGACGTGACGTTCGGTTTCCAGACGGCCGTCGCGACGGCGACCGACGCGCTCGACAAGCTCCACTCCACGGCGCAGGCGCACGAGCGCGTCATGGTGGTCGAGGTGATGGGGAGGACGGCGGGCTGGATCGCCCTCTACGCGGGCATCGCGGGCAGCGCGGACGTCATCCTCATCCCGGAGCTCCCCTTCGACATGGGCCTCGTGGCGGAGAAGATCCTCCGCCGGCAGCGGCGCGGCCGCCCGTTCGCGATCGTGTGCGTGGCGGAGGGCGCGAGGCCGAAGGGCGGCGAAGCCGTCGTCCAGGCGGGCAAGGACACCTTCCACGAGCACGCCCGACTCGGCGGGATCGGCGCGTGGGTCGCAGGCGAGATCGAGCGGCTCACCGGGAAGGAGACGCGGAGCATCGTCCTCGGGCACCTCCAGCGGGGCGGGGCCCCGGTCACCGCGGATAGGCTGCTTTCCCTCCGGCTCGGCACCGCCGCGACTCGATTTCTCGCCGAGACGGAGGAATCCGGCCTGGTCGCCGTGAGCGGGACCTCGATTCGCCTCGTTCCGCTGGATCAGGCGGTGGGCACCCGCCTCGTTCCACTCGACTCGGAGATCCTCCAGACCGGGCGCGATCTCGGCCTGTGCTTCGGCGACGAGCCACCGGGAACGTTTCTGAACGCCACCGTGTTGCCCCCGCCGGGCTGAGAAACGCGAAGAAGCGCCTCGGTCTCGCACGGAACACCCGTACCGGCTGGATCCCGGGCCGGCCCCGTGAAAGAACCGCGGCCCGCGAATGGATGTAGTCAGGAAACATTTCGGAAACGTGGTTCCCGGTACTCGACCGACACGCCTTTAAGGCGGGTCCAAGTATCCGAAAAACCGCGTCGTCGGCCCGTGCCCGAGAGCTGGGTGGCCGAGCGAGCCAGCGAGGGAAACCATGAAAAAGGTCGAGGCCATCATCAAGCCGTTCAAGTTGGACGAAGTCAAAGACGCCCTTTCCGAGGTGGGGATCCAGGGCATGACCGTGACCGAGGTCAAGGGCTTCGGCCGCACGGGCGGCAAGAAGGAAGTCTACCGGGGCTCGGCGTACGTCGTCGATTTCGTCCCGAAGGTGAAGATCGAGATCGTCGTGGCCGACAGCCAGGCGCAGCAGGTCATCGACGCGATCGAGAAGAGCGCGAAGACCGGCCGCATCGGCGACGGGAAGATCTTCGTCAGCAACGTGGAAGAAGCGGTCCGGATCCGGACCGGCGAGCGCGCCGAGGAAGCGATCTGACGCGCGGGTTCTGCGCGGCCTCTCGCCCTCGGGTCGGGAGGTCGCGGACTCCGTCGCGCGCGAATCGGCGCGAGGAGCCGAGGAGAAGTAGAGGGCAGTGACACCGAAGGAAGCGATCGAGTTCGGCAAGAAGAACGGCGCCGTGATGGTGGACTATCGGTTCATCGATCTGCCCGGCAAGCAGCAGCACACCAGCACTCCCTTCTATCGCCTGGAAGAATCCACGTTCACGGAGGGCGTCGGCTTCGACGGTTCCTCGATCCGGGGCTTCCAGCCGATCAACGCGAGCGACATGCTCCTCGTGCCGGACCCGTCCACCGCCCGGATGGACCCGTTCATGAAGCACCCGACCCTGGTGCTCTTCTGCACGATCCAGGACACGATCACGAGGCAGAGCTACACGCGGGACCCTCGGAACATCGCGCGGAAGCTCGAGGCGTACCTGAAGAGCACGGGCATCGCGGACACCGCGTACATCGGGCCCGAGGCCGAGTTCTTCGTCTTCGACGACGTCCGGTACGAGTATTCGGGCAACTCGAGCATGCACCGGGTGGATTCGGCGGAGGCCGTCTGGAACACCGGCCGGGACGAAAAGCCGAACCTCGGGAACAAGATCCGAACGAAGGAAGGGTATTTCCCGCTCCCTCCGAACGACACCCAGCAAGATCTCCGCACGGACATCGTGCAGGTGATGGAAGCCCTCGGGATCCCCATCGAGGTCTCGCACCACGAGGTCGCGACCGCCGGTCAGGGCGAGATCGACATGCAGTACGACAGCCTGGTCCGGATGGCGGACAAGCTGTGCTGGTTCAAGTACGTCGTGAAGAACGTCGCCTTCCGGTACGGCAAGACGGCGACGTTCATGCCGAAGCCCCTCTTCGGGGACAACGGCAACGGGATGCACGTGCACCAGTCCCTCTGGAAGGAGGGCAAGCCCCTCTTCGCCGGGGACGGCTACGCGGGCATGAGCGACCTCGCGCTCCACTACATCGGCGGCATCCTGAAGCACGCCCGCTCCCTCGCCGCGCTGACGAACCCGACGCTGAACAGCTACAAGCGCCTCGTCCCGGGCTTCGAGGCGCCCGTGAACCTCGCGTATTCGAGCCGGAACCGGTCGGCGGCCATCCGGATCTCGACGTACTCCTCTTCTCCCAAGGCGAAGCGCATCGAAGCCCGCTTCCCGGACCCGACGTGCAACCCGTACCTGGCGTTCGCGGCCCTCGTGCTCGCGGGCCTCGACGGCATCCAGAACAAGATCGACCCCCGCGATCCGCTGGACAAGGACATCTACTCCCTCTCACCCGAGGAGCTGAAGGACGTCCCGCGGATGCCGGCCTCGCTCGAGGAAGCGCTCGAGGAGCTCGAACGGGACCACCAGTACCTCCTCCGAGGGGACGTCTTCACGCGGGACGTCCTCGACATGCACGTCGAATACAAATACGAGCAGGAGATCAACGCGATCCGCCTGCGACCTCACCCCTACGAATTCCATCTCTACTACGACATCTGAACGTCCCTTCGGGGCTTCCGACGGCCGCCAAGCGATTCTTGACGCCGTCGTGAGGCGCTCCGTTCCACCACGAAACCTCTCCGAAACATACTCGGCGTAGATCCCACAAACCATCCCGGGACCGGCGCACACGAAGCGCGCGACCCATCTGCAAAAGGAAACATTGACGATGAACGGAACTACGGTGCGTCAGCAGGCAGTGGCGGCTGTTGCAGCCTTCAAGCAGAAGGCCAAGCAGCTTCGGACGGGTGAGGGCCCTCACGCCCAGTTCGGTGAGAACGTGTTCGGGCTCGCGGCCATGAAGGCGACGCTTCCGAAGGACGTCTTCAAGTCGCTGAAGAAGACGATCGAGACGGGCGCGAAGCTCGACGCGGCCACGGCCGACGTCGTCGCCGCGGCGATGAAGGAGTGGGCCATCGGCAAGGGCGCGACCCACTACGCGCACATCTTCTACCCGCTGACGGGCGCCACGGCCGAGAAGCACGACACCTTCGTGAGCCCCGACGGCGAGGGCGGCGCGATCAGCGAGCTCTCCGGCAAGCTCCTCATCCAGGGCGAGCCCGACGCCTCGAGCTTCCCGAGTGGTGGCATCCGCTCCACGTTCGAGGCCCGCGGCTACACCGCGTGGGACGTCACGAGCCCGGCCTACGTGCTCGACGGCGAGACCCTCTGCATCCCGACCGCGTTCGTCTCCTGGACGGGCGAGGCGCTCGACATGAAGGCGCCGATGCTCCGCTCCCAGCAGGCGCTGGACACGCAGGCGCGCCGCGTCCTCAAGCTCTTCGGCCACACGGACATCGCGCGCATCGTCTCCTTCGCCGGTCCGGAGCAGGAGTACTTCCTCATCGACAAGAAGTTCTACCTCGCTCGCCCGGACCTGCTGAACGCGGGCCGCACGCTCTTCGGCGCGAAGCCGCCGCGCGGCCAGGAATTCGAGGACCAGTACTTCGGGATCATCCCCGAGCGCGTCCTCGCGTTCATGGTCGAGGTGGAGACGGAGTGCTTCAAGCTCGGCGTGCCGGTGAAGACCCGCCACAACGAGGTCGCCCCCGGCCAGTACGAGGTCGCCCCCGTCTACGAGCAGGCGAACGTCGGAACCGACCACCAGCACCTCATCATGGCGACGCTCCGCAAGATCGCGGAACGCCACGGCATGGTGTGCCTGCTCCACGAGAAGCCCTTCGCCGGCGTGAACGGCTCCGGCAAGCACGTGAACTGGTCGTTCGGCAACTCGACTCAGGGGAACTTCCTCGAGCCGGGCAGCACCCCGCACGACAACGCGCAGTTCCTCGTGTTCTGTGCGGCCGCGCTCCGCGCCGTCCACAAGTACGGCCCCGTCCTTCGCGCGGCGATCGCGTCCGCGAGCAACGATCACCGCCTCGGCGCGAACGAAGCGCCCCCGGCGATCATCTCCGTGTTCCTCGGCGAGCAGCTGTTCGACGTGTTCGAGCAGATCAAGGCCGGCGGCGCGAAGAGCTCCAAGTCGAAGGGCATGCTCGACATCGGCGTGGACACGCTGCCGAAGCTCCCGATGGACGCGGGCGACCGCAACCGCACGAGCCCGTTCGCCTTCACCGGCAACAAGTTCGAGTTCCGCGCGGTCGGTTCCGGTCAGTCGATCGGCGGCCCGCTCATCGCCCTCAACACGGCGATGGCGGAAGCGGTGGACTACGTCGCGACCAAGCTCGAGGCCGCCGTCGGTTCCGGGAAGCCCCTGAACCAGGCCGTGCAGCAGGTCGTGGCGGACGTCTACAAGGAGCACGGCGCCGTCGTGTTCAACGGCGACGGCTACTCGGCCGAGTGGCACGCGGAAGCCGAGAAGCGCGGCCTCCTGAACCTGAAGACCTCCCCCGAGGCGCTCAAGGTTCTCGAGAACCCGGAGACCGTGAAGCTGTTCGAGAAGTACGGCGTGCTCTCGCCGCGCGAGCTCCACAGCCGCTACGACATCTACCTCGAGCAGTACATCAAGACCATCACGGTCGAGACGAAGCTCACGGTCGAGATCGCGCAGACCCAGATCCTCCCCGCCGCCGCGAAGTACGTCGCGGAGCTCGGGCAGGCGAAGGGTCTCGAGCTCAAGGTCACGGGCAAGGTCGTGAAGCTCGCGCAGGAGCTCGAGGCGAACATCGAGGCGCTGGAAGCCGCCGCCGCCCACCACGGCGCGTCGAGCCTCCAGGCGGAGGCGGAATACCTCTGCTCGAAGGTGCTCCCGGCGATGCTCAAGGTTCGTGGCTCGGCGGACGCCCTCGAGGCGCTCGTCTCCGACGAGCTCTGGCCGCTCCCGACGTACCAGGAAATGCTGTTCATGCGCTGAACCGCGCGAGGACGGCACACGCAGACGGCCGGGCGAAAGCCCGGCCGTTTTCTTTCGTCGCACCCGCTTCACGCACCGGGGGGTATTGGTCACATCGGATAGTTTGTATACAAACCATCGATCCTCGTACCCACGTCTGTCACGGAACGGGCGTCGCGTCGCGCCATCACCGGCGGAAATTCGTAGGTCCTCCCCGTCAGGCGAAGAGAGGCTTCGCTGCACGCCATCGGATGGTTTGTATACAAACCATCGTTCGGAGCTCCTCCTCGTCAGGCGAAGAGAGGCTTCGCTGCACGCCATCTGATGGTTTGCATACAAACCGTCGATCGGAGCTCCTCCTCGTCGAGAGAAGAGGCGCTTCGCTGCACGCCATCGGATGGTTTGTATACAAACCATCGATCGGAACGGAGCCGCTGGGTCATCGCCCCTGAGGCGATGGAACGGGCCGTTCGCGAAGCCGCCGTCAAAATCCGTCGTGGTCGTCGATTGCCCGCTCGAAGCGGCCGGGGTCCTTGAAGAGGGTGCTCATGGCGGCGTGGGCGGCGTTCGCGAGGGGGCCCTCCTGTCTTCCGAGGGCGACCTCGACGTAGATGGATTCCTTCAAGAGTGGCGCGAAATCCGCGAGGATTCGCGCCTTCCAGGTCGCGTCGTCCACGGCGCTCTTCCGGACGACGCTCTCGTAGTCGATGAGCACCATCTCGAGCGGGGAGGGGCTGACGATGAAGTTGTGGAGCTCCGCGTCCCCGTGGGCGAGACCGCCGTCGTGGAGCGTCGCGAGCGTGGAGAATGCCTGCTCGAGCAGGTGCCAGAGGCCCGCAGCTTCGGCCAGGGAGACCTCCTTGGCGAGCCGAAGGTTCGCCTCGTCCGGTTCGGCGCCGAACGGGCTGACGCGCGGGTAGGGGTTCCCGGGGACGAGACAGCTCCGGTACGTGGATTCCGTCGCGCCGATGGCGGGAGGGACGTGCACGAGCTTCTCCGCGGCCCGCTGCGCCTCGAGCTCCACCGTCGCGTCTCCGTGGAGCCGCGCGGACGTGTAGGACTTCCGGAAATGGAGCGGGTAGCGCGCCGCGAGCGGAAACCGTTCCCGGGCCTCACGGCCCGCGATGACGATCTCGGCCGTCATGAGCGGCATGCCGTTCGCTTCCCGGCGCGTGATGGTCCGGACGACGTAGTCCTGCATCGGCGCGTGATCGACGAGGACGACGTACTCGCGCGCGAGCCGGACCGAGTGCCGCGGAGAGACGGCGATGACGCGATCCTCGTCCATGCCTGAAAACCCATACACGACGAAGCGTTACGAGGATACTTCGGGGTGATGCGCCCGCCCGGCGCGCGCGCTCACTCCTGGCAGCTCGGGCAGGAGGTCGACGTGGCGAGCCTGCAGTGGCCGTTCTCGCACAGCGGAGTCGCGCCCGTGGGCCAGACCGCCTGGCGGGAGACGTCGCAGCTCGTCTGTTTCGTGTCGCAGACGAGGTCGTCGACGCGCGCGCTCCCGCGGTCGTTGTTCAAGGAGACGACGGTGTCCGTCGAGCCGTAACCGCAGCACTGGCTCGAGCGAAAGGTGCAGTCCTCGCCCGTGGTGCAGGCCGTCGCGCGATCCGCCAGCAGATCCACGATCGCACAGCGGCCCGATCGGCACGTGGCGACGAGCGTCGGATCCGTCGTCTGGAAGCACTCGCGGCACGTGCTGTTCGCGCAGCGGTCGTTGCCGGCGAGGAAATACTGCCGCGTGACGACCCGCATGTCCGTCCGGGTGGCGGCCCCGCACGTCCCACAGCAGGAGTCGGGGACGATCACGCAGTCGCTCGGGACGTCGCAGGGCGGGCCCACCGTGTCCGCCGCGGCGATGTCCGTCCGGCTCCCGCATCCCCACGCGATGACGGCGAGCGGGAGCCCGAAGCCGAGGCCCCGGAATACCTTCCTGATCACTGTCGCCCTTCCCACGGTCGCACTCTCTCACACTTCGCGCGGCGCGCGCGATTCTTCCCGCCCTCCGGCGCCCCCGCGGCGCCCCGCCTTGCCTCACTTGGGCGTCGGGAGGGATGCCTTCCGGTTCGCGTACTGCTGGGCATTGTACGTTTCGACCTGCTGCGCGTACTCGGGCGGAAGGCCGTTCGACATCCGCGCGGCGGTGTCCCGGTGGGCGTCGAGGCGCTCCAGCGTGTGGTCTTTCTCCGGCAGCTTGTCGAACGCCAGCCAGACCCCCTGCGCCTGGTTCATCCGCTGCTGAGCGGCGGTCGCGACGCCCTTGGCGAGGTCGGCGGCCTTCTTCGCTGCCTCGGCCTCCTTGTCCGTGATCTCCTTGTCCAGCGGAGCGGTCTTCTCGGAATCGTTGCAGATCTTCCAGGCTCGGTCTCGCCACTGACGGGCGATGTCCGGCTGGTCCTTGGAGAGCGCGTCCCGCGTCACGCGGATCGCCTCGTCGCACTTTTCCTTGTCCACGCAACCGACGGCGCCGAGGGCGGCGAAGCCCACGGCGACGATGTGACACCACGACTTCATGGGCTTCCTCCCTTCAGGGACACGCCGATGGGCGTGAGGGTCAGCGGCGTGCCGCGCGACGCTTGCCGCCGCGGCGAGCGACCTTCTTCGGCGCGGCGGCCTTCTCGGCGCCCGCGCGCACCCGGCGCGTCGACTTCGGCGCCTGCTCCTCGGCGTCCGCCTTGGCGGCCTTGGCCTTCGGAGCGTTCTTCGCGGCCTTCTTCGCGGCGGCCTTCTTGCCGCCCTTGCCGAGGAGGTCCCGCGCGATCTGCTTCGCCCGGTCCGTCTTCTCCCAGGGGAAGCCCTTGCGACCGAAGTGGCCGTACGCGGCCGTCTCCCGGTAGATCGGGCGGAGCAGGTTCAGCTGCTCGATGATGGCGCGAGGCCGCATGTCGAAGTTCTCCGCGATGTACTCGCCGAGGATCTCGTCATCCACCTTGCCGGTGCCGAACGTGTTCACGTGCACGCCGACGGGCTTCGCGACGCCGATCGCGTAGGCGACCTGGACCTCGCACTTCCGGGCGACGCCGGAGGCCACGACGTTCTTCGCCACGTAGCGGGCGTAGTAGGCCGCCGAGCGGTCCACCTTCGACGGGTCCTTCCCGCTGAAGGCGCCGCCGCCGTGGCGGCCCATGCCGCCGTACGTGTCCACGATGATCTTCCGGCCGGTGAGGCCGGCGTCCCCGAACGGACCGCCGATGACGAACCGACCCGTGGGGTTCACGTAGAATTTCGTGTTCTTGTCGATGAGCTTCGCCGGGATCGCCTTCTTGATGACGAGCTCGATGATCGTCGCCTCGAGCTCTTCGTGCGTCACGTCCGGCGAGTGCTGGGTGGAGAGCACGACGGCGTCGATGCGCTTCGGCTTGTCCCCGTCGTACTCCACGGTGACCTGGCTCTTGCCGTCGGGGCGGAGGAACTTGACGGTGCCCTTCTTGCGGATCTGCGTGAGGATCTGCGTGAGCTTGTGGGCGTACATGATCGGCGCGGGCATGAGCTCCGGCGTCTCGTCGCACGCGAAGCCGAACATGAGGCCCTGGTCACCGGCGCCCTGCTCCTTGTGGAGGCCTTCGCCCTCGGTGACGCCCTGGGAGATGTCGGGGGACTGCGGCTCGATGGCCGTCATCACCGCGCAGGTCTCCCAGTCGAAGCCCATCTCGGAGCTCGTGTAGCCGATCTCCTTGATCGCCTGACGGGCGAGCTTGCCGAAGTCGACCGTGGCCGTCGTCGTGATTTCCCCGCCGACGATGACGAAGCCCGTCTTGCAGAACGTCTCGCACGCGACGCGCGCTTTCGGGTCCTGCGCGAGCACGGCGTCCAGAATGGAATCGCTCACTGCGTCGCAGAGCTTGTCGGGGTGGCCTTCGGTGACGGATTCGGAGGTGAAGAGGTAGCGGCTCATTGGGAGGCGCGGAGGCTAGCACGGACGGCGAGCCCACGGGCCCCCGGAATTTTCCCGCGAACGGCGATTCATCAGTCCCCGCCGGAACCCGCCCCCGGGGTGCGTCGCGGCGGCGGGGTGCGGCGGACCGTCACGCGGAAGACCGCGTCATTGCGGACGATCGTGAGCCTCACGGGGCTTCCCACGTCCCCCTCGAGCGCGGCGCGCAGTTCTCGTTCACCGAGGGCTCGCACGTCCTTGCCGTCGACGAGCAGGATCTCGTCACCGGGAGCCAGCCCATCCCGATGCGCGGCGAGGAGCGGCGGCACGTCGCGCACGAAGAGTCGCCCGTCGGGACGCTGCCCGAGGAGGGCGCCGATGGTCCCGTTCTCGGCCGCGCACGCGGTGAGGAGGGGGGTGAGCGCGAGCGAGACCCCGAGCGCGAGGCGCGCCGGGACCGGCAAAAACCCTCCGAAAATCCGTGTGTCTCGCACCTTGACGCGAACCTCGCCCTGCGTATGCTCCCGGGCCTTCCGACGGGAGCCTACCCGACGGCGGCGCGCGCGGCCCTGAAACGGCAACGCCGTCCCGCGAAGAAACCCCCGCGAAGACACGAAGCAACGCAAGTCACGCCCACTTAGCTCAGTGGTAGAGCAGCGCTTTCGTAAAGCGCAGGTCGTCGGTTCAAGTCCGACAGTGGGCTCAATTCCCGGCCCACCCGTGGCCCACCAGGTGGGCCAGGCAGGGTGGCGAGACCGGCGACGATTCCCGGGATGGGGGACAGCTCCGAGATCGCGAAGTCCAGCGGGACGAGTCCCCGAGCCGAGCGCCCCGAAGGGCGAGCGGGCCGCCGGCGCGTGGAGTCTCTTCGTGACCCGTCAGCAACCGAACTCTGCGCGACTGATCCCAAGTCGATCGCAGATCACCTGTATCACCTCTCGCGGGACCAGGTCGGTGTCGGTTCCTTGCAGCGTGACCTGGCGGGTTCGGCCGTCCACGACTCGCTCTACTATGTAGAACACGCCATCATTCGTCGTGAACGCGAGATCGATCGATCTCAAGCGACAGGCGTCTTGGTCGCGCAACCGCTCGCGAAAACCCCGGTACGTGAGCACTTGGCAGCGTCAGGCGCAGACGCGCATCTCCTCGAGCTGCGCATCGATCATGTAGTTGGGCGGCAACATCGCCGGCGGAATCTCGAGAGCGCGCCCGCGCTCGCCGAGCGGCTGGCCTTCGTCAAAACGTCGGGCGATCTCCGGGGGTGCTTCCGGGACCCCTTCCAGAGGTTGCCTGCCGGCGCTCACGTTCGCGATGACCTGTGCGGCAAAGACGCCGATGAACGCCCGCTGCGCGTCGAGCAACGTGCGGCCGCTCGCCACGATGTCGTACTCCACGCAGCGAGCGACCCACTGAACCGTCTCCCGGTCCAGGGTGAGCACGACGCGAAGGGGAATGAACCGCTGGCCAGACATCGAACTCACGCTAACACGCCCTTCCGTCGCGTCACGAAAACGGCGTCTTTCATGGGGTTTCGTGTCGGATGGAGGGTCATCTGGCGGCCCCGCGCCGCCGGAACATGACACAAAATGTCGGGGCCACCCGGGGAAGCATCCGTTGTGCGGCGCCGTAGGTTCGGCGCATGCTGGGTGGTATGTGGAGAACAGGGGTCTGGGTCGCCCTCGGGGTGCTTTGTTTCGGGTGCAGTGCGGGCAATGACGACTCGTCGTCGCCTTCCGGTCAGGGAGGCAGCGCCGGTTTCGGCGGCGGTGGCGGGGGTTCGTCCGGAGACGGCACCGGCGGCGGAGCGACGGGGCTCACGACGTCGCCGAAGCTCGACCTGCTGCTCGTCGTCGACAACTCGCTCGGCATGACGGACCTGCAGAAGGTCCTCTCGAACAGCGTGCCGAAGCTGCTCCAGCCGCTGACCGCCTCCGGCAGCGGCGTCATCGACCTCCACGTCGGCGTCATCACGACGAGCCTCGGGAGCTTCGGCACGACCACGTGCGACAACCCGAGCGCCACTCCTCCACGCCCGGAGGAGACGAACGACCAGGCGCACCTCCTCGGCACGCGTCCGCGCGCGGCGAGCGCCGGCGTGCCGGAGGGGTTCCTCACCTGGACGGTGGGGGCCGACTCGACGTCACTGGTGGAGAAGGTGCAACACCTGGTGGAGGCAGCGGACGAGTTCGGCTGTGGCTACGAACAGACCCTCGAGAGCGCCTACCGGTTCCTCGTGGATCCGAAGCCGTATCTCACGTCCACCATCGCCGCGTGCCCCGGCGACTCGACGAAGCAGTGCGCGACGCAGACGGGCGTGGATTTGGAGCTCCTCGCCGAGCGCGGGCGCTTCCTCCGGAACGACTCCGCCCTCGCCGTCGTGTTCCTCTCGAACGAGAACGACTGCTCGACGCGGGCCGGCGCCACGGAGTTCGTGGCGATGAAGGCGGAGACGCTCCTCCCGGGAGGCTCGGCGGCTTGCGAGACGGATCCGAACGACCCGTGTTGTTATCAGTGCGGGAGCACGCCTCCGACCGGGTGCACCGCGGATCCGACGTGCAAGCC
>DASZXK010000177.1:0-34556 GCA_035545855.1 Polyangiaceae bacterium | reverse complement strand
CTCAGCTCAGGTCTTCCGCGATGATCCGCTCGACGTTCCGCTCGGCGAGCGCGGTGATCGTCACGAAGGGGTTCACCCCGGTGCTCCCCGGAACGAGTGACCCGTCCACGACGTATAGGCGCGGGTAGCCGAGAACCCGGCCGTAGAGGTCGGTAGCCTTGCCGAGGACGAGCCCGCCGAGCGGGTGGTACGTGAAGCGGTTCTCGAACTCGCGCGTGTCCCCGAACAGGTCCGAGCGATACACGGTTCCGTTCGCGGCGTTGACGCGATCGAAGAGCGTCTTTGCCGCCTGGATGGACGCGTCTCCCTGCGCGACGTCCCAGCGGAGTCGCGCCGAGTCGCTGACGGCGTCGTACTCGAAGTATCCGCGCTCGGGGTTCTTCGTGATGGCGAGGTACAGGCTGAGCCACGTCTCGGTCCCGGCGGGAACGGGCGCGACCTCCGCGAACACCGGCGTCGGGTCGCTCCAGGCGTCGATGCCGAGCGCCGGCATGCCGGACTGGAGAGTCCCCGTCGGATCCGTCGCGTAGTTGGCGCGACCGAGCATGACGTTTCCGTTCGTGCCCCACCCCCTTCCGATCTCGTCGGAGAGGAGCGGGAGACGCCCCGTGTCCCTGGCGCGGAGGAGGAGCTCCGTGGATCCCAGGCTCCCGGCACCGAGGAACAACGCGCGCGCGGCGATCTGGACGCTCTCGAGCTCCGTCCCGTCCGGCTGGCGGCGCCGGACGTCCAGGACGAACGTGCCGTCGTCGGCAACGTCCACGCTCTGCACCTCGTGGAGCGCGCGGATGGTGACGTTGCCCGTCCCGAGAGCGGCCGCGAGGTACGTCTTGTCGAGCGAGCCCTTGCCGTGGTTGTTCCCGTAGATCACCTCGGAGGCGAGCGCGGAGCGCGGGACCGTATTCGCCTCCTCCTTCTTCATGTACTCGAAGTCGTACGTGCTCGGGACGAACGTGGTCCCGAGCCCGGCCTTCTGCGCCGCTGCGCGAGAGACGCGCGCGAACTGGTAGCACGCGCAGGTCTCGAACCACGCCGGGTCCACGTGATTCGTCCCGAGCATGGCGTTCGCCCGGGGAAAGTAGACGGAGTACATCTCGTCGGCGTCCACGTCCGGGAGGATCTCCTCGAAGTAGCTGCGCTTCGGCGTGACGGCCATCGCGCCGTTCACGAGCGACCCTCCGCCGACGCCGCGCCCGACGTACACCGACATCTCGCCGTGGTGGACGCGATCGAGGACGCCCGCGTACGGCGCGATGTCCCGATTCGCGACGTCGAGCCAGAGGAACGTCGCGAGCGGCGCCTCCGTGCGCGTCTTGAACCACGACGATCGCTCGTCCGGAGCGAGCATGTTGCAGAACACCTTGCCGTCCTTTCCCGGGTTCACCCAGAGCTGTCCCATCTCGAGCATCAGCGTGCGGATCCCCGCCTCGCCGAGCCGGAGAGCCGTCACGGCGGCGCCGTAGCCGGTCCCGACGACGACCGCGGCGAACACGTCGGACGCGTCCCCGCCTTCCATGGCGCGCCCGGCGTCGGCCGTGAGACCACCGTCCGGACCACCGTCTCCCCCACCACCGCCCGGCTCACCGGCGTGGGCAGCGCCCGACGACGAGCTGCAGGACACGGTGGTGAGCCCGAGCGCAGCCGCGGCTTCGAGAGCGGCCATGCCGAGGAAACGACGGCGAGAGCAGACGATCGGATCCCGCGAGTGGCGAATGGGCATGAAGGCACCGTCCGGCGCCCGTGGGCGCCCGCAGCACCGACCGCAAAGTAATTGACTGATAACTTAATTCCAGGCGCGCCGTCAACTCCGGGCTCGGGGGCGGACGGAACAGCTCGTTTTTCCTTCAGTCCACGGTGCCCGCGAGGGGCTCGTACAGACGGACGTTGAGCGTGCGCCGCGTCTCCGGGCCCGTGACGGGGGTCACGTCGTGGAGCGCGGGCACGCGGAAGACGTGGAGCTCGTCGAAGCGCGGCGGAAGGGTCGCGACGGCGTGTCCGTCTTCCTCGCGGAGGAACCGGAGCGCGCCGCCCCACGCCGAATCCCAGGTCGCGTTCGCGTGCCACACGCAGACGATCGCCGCCCGGTCGTGCTCTCCGCTCTCCGCGTCGCGATGCGGTCCGAGATGGTCCCCGGACCCGAACGCGTGCACGGCGGCGAGCGGACCGAGCGTCGCGCTCGAGCGGGTGACGAGTCGCGAACGACCGGTGACCTCGCGGAGCCAGGAGCGAAACGGACCGCGCGCGAGACTCTCGGCGAAGCGGCACGCGGGGCCGCAGGGACCTCGGCAGTCGGGATGCGGAACGAAGACGCGCTCCGAGAGCCTCGCGCCGTACGACGAGTTCTCGGTCCGGGCCGTTTCGAGCCGCGACAGGGCCGTCGCCACGGCGATCGCGACGTCTTCGGGGAGGGCGCGCTCCACGACGAGTCGCCCGTCGCGACGGAATCGCTCCGCGAGCTCTCCGGTGCGAGCCCGGAGCTCCGCCGAGGGTTCCGGCAGCGGCGCCGAGGACCGGGGCCCTGCGTCCCCGGCGAACGCGAGCACCCAGTGCCCGATCGGATCGAAGAGACGCCCGGCGAACGAGAGCACGACGAGCGCGCCCGTCGCAGAGGCCTCCGCGAAAGACGGAGGCAGCTCCCCCGAGAAGCCCCCGAGCGCCCGCGCCAGCGGCCCGACGACCAGACCGATCACGGACGCCGCGGCGACGAGCCACCGCTCGAGGCGAGGGACCGGGGGCCCACGGCGGCGGGCCGCGCCCGCGGCGGCCACGAACGTCGCCGCCATCACCAGAGCCCGCGCGACGTCTAGGGCCGGCGGCACGGCGCGTGCCCCGCGCCCGGCGAGCTCGAAGGACGAGACGGCGAGGAAGGCGCCGCCCGCCACGGCAGCGACGGCGCGAAACCAGGAGGCCGCTCCTTCGTACATGCCCACGAACGGCGCGCGGACGGCCCGCACGAGCGCATGAGGCCCGTGCCACCGACCGCAATCGCCGGCGAGGAGCGCCCGGAGACGGACGGCCGCGGCGGCGACGAGCGCGGCGACGAGCCCGCTCGCGAAGACCGACGCGGGGGTCATCGCCCGCTAGCCTAACGCACTCGGCCGAGGCTCCGGGACGCGAGTCAGGCCGGAGCCGAGGCGAGGTCCGCGCCGTCGGCCTCGACGGGGATCGGCGGAGAGCTCGCCTGAGGCGGTAGCTCGATGCGGAACACGGCCCCTCCCCCCTGGCGGTTCGCGGCCGTCAGCGTTCCCCCATGCGCTTCGACGATGCCCCGGCAGATCGGCAGCCCGAGGCCGACGCCGCTCGTGCCGGCGTTCGGCCCTCGGTAGAACTTCTCGAAGACGTGCGCTTCCGCACCCGGCGGCAACCCCGGCCCCCGATCTGCCACTTCCACGGTCACGCCCGCGCCGCGACGTCGGGCGAGGACGGCGACGGGGCTCCCCGGCGGCGTGTATTTCCCGGCGTTCTCCAGGAGGTTCAGGAGGACCTGCTCGAAGAGGATCGGGTCCACGTGGAGGAGCGGAACGTCCTCCGCGATGTCCACCTCGACGGCCCGATCGCCGAGGCGCTTCTCCGCCCGGGCGCGCGCGGAGGAGACGAGCTCCTCGAGCGGAACCCAGTCTCGCTTCACCGTGACGGCGCCGGATTCGAGCCGCGTCATGTCGAGCAGATTTCCGACCAGGCGCTCGAGCCGCTCGGCCTCCTCGCAGATCATCTCCTCGAGCTCCCGGCTCTGCGCGGGCGTGAGCGCCGACGACCCGTCGCGGAGCGTCGTCGCGGCGCCGGTGATCGCGGCGAGCGGCGTCCGGAGGTCGTGGGAGACCGCGCTGAGGAGCGAGCTTCGCATCTCCTCCGTTCGGGCGCGGAGGGCGGAGGCCTTCGCGTCCTCCGCGAGCCGCGCCCGTCCGAGGGCGAGGGCCGCCTGACGGAGGTAGGCGTCCCGGAAGTGCCGGTCGTCCATGGCCGTGACGGCGCCGGATCTCGCGGCGACGGCGAGGACGGCGATCGTGTCACCCGCGATTCCGATGGGGAGGCACGTGATCTTCGCGCCCGGCAGCGTGTCCGTCCCGAGACCGGCGGGGCTCCCGTGCTCGAACACCCACTCCGCCACCGCGCGCTCCGGCTCCTCGAACGGAACGGGACCGGTTTCGGCGAGAAGGACCGGAACTCCCTGCGCGTTCTTCACGGCCACGCCGGTCGCCGTCGCGAAGAGACCGGCGGCGTGCTTGGCCGCCGCCTCGCCGATGCCGCGCTCGTCCACCGCGGCGCCCACGTCCCGCGAGAGCGCGTACAGGGCGGCCGTCTCCGCCTCGCGCGCCCGGGCTTCCTGCTCGCCGCGACGGATGCGGAACGTGAGCCCGCTGATGAACAGGCCCACGCCGAACATCAGGAGGAACGTCAGCATGTGGCGGACGTCCGTCACGGCGAACGTGTGAAACGGGGGGATGAAGAAGAAGTCGTACGCCGCGACGGACAGCACGGACGCGAGGACGGACGCCCCGCGACCATAGCGAGCCGCCACGATCATGATGACGAGGAGATAGATGGCGATGAGGTCCGGGAGCGCGAGAAACCGCTGGGCCGCTCCGCCGAGCGCCGTCGCTCCGAGAACCAGGGACGCGGTCACGGCATATTCGCGAGGGTCCAGCGGCGTCGACGCCACCGGCATGGGTTCCGCCGTCCCCTCCGTCTGCCCGGCGTCCCCCGAAATGACGTGGACGTCGATCGCGCCGCTGCCGCGGACGACCTCGTCCAGGAGCGACCCCCGGAGGAGGTCACGAAGCCGGGAGTGCGTCGGCTTTCCGATGACGAGGCGCGTGACGTTGTGCTTGCTCGCATACGAGAGAAGCGCGACGCTGATCTTCTCTCCCGTGAGACGGACGATCTCCGCCCCGAGAGACTCGGCGAGCTTCAGGTGCGTCTCGAGCCGCCCCCGATCCGCGTCCGTCATGGGCGCGACGGCCGTCGGCTCCACGTAGGCGGCGACCCACGGAGCGCGTAGGCCCGCGGCCATCCGCGCCGTCGCCCGGACGAGACGCGAGGAGGCCGGCGAGGGCCCGACGCAGACGACGATGCGCTCCTGCGTCGGCCACGTCGCTCCGATCTCGTGCTCGGCGCGGTGCGCGAGCACCTCTTGATCCACGCGGTCCGCCACCCGGCGGAGCGCGAGCTCGCGGAGCGCGAGGAGGTTCCCGCGCCTGAAGAAGTTGTCCACCGCGCGAGCCGCCTGCTCGGAGAGGTAGACCTTGCCGTCCTTCAGGCGCTTCAGGAGCTCCTCGGGCGGCACGTCTATCAGCTCGATCTCGTCGGCGCGGGCGAGCACGGAATCCGGCACCGTCTCCCGCACGCGGACCTGCGTGATCTGCGCGATGACGTCGTTCAGGCTCTCGATGTGCTGGACGTTCATCGTCGTGTGGACGTCGATGCCGGCGTCGAGGAGATCCAGCACGTCCTGCCAGCGCTTGGCGTGGCGCGCGCCCGCGGCGTTGGTGTGCGCGAGCTCGTCGACCAGGATCACCTTCGGCTTCCGGCGGAGCGCGGCGTCGAGGTCGAACTCCTCCAGCGTTCGCCCGCGGTACTCGATGGATCGACGCGGAAGGACCTCGAGACCGAGCACCATCGCCGCCGTGTCGTAACGACCGTGCGTCTCCACGACCCCCACGACGACGTCCGTGTTCGTGAGGTCCCGCGCGGCCGAGAGCATCGCGAACGTCTTCCCGACGCCCGGAGCGTAGCCGAGGTAGACGCGGAGCTTCGCGCGGCCCTCCCGCGCGCTCTCCGCCCGAATGCGCTTCAGTAGAGCTTCGGGATCGGGACGTTTGTCGTCATCCGTCATCGTCGCCGCCGGGCGGCTTCAATGTAGCGCATCGAGCGCGAGATTCAGCTCGAGAACGTTCACGCCGGGCTCTCCCAGGACGACGAGCGCTCGGCCCTCCGTGTGTGCGGCGACGAGCTCCCGCACCCGGGCTTCCGGAAGTCCGCGGACCTTCGCCACGCGGTGCACCTGGTACTCCGCTGCGGCGGGCGAGATGTGCGGATCCAGGCCGCTGCCGGAAGCCGTGACGAGGTCCACCGGGACGGGGCCGACGCTCTCCGGATCCGCGGCGCGGAGCGCGTCGATCCGCGCCTTGGCTGCGTCGCGGAACGCGGGGTTCAGCGGACCGTAGTTCGAGCCCGAGGACGCCGCGCCGTTGTACGCCGGCGTCGTCGCGGAGAGCCGACTCCAGAAGTACTTCGGGTCGTCGAACGGTTGCCCGATGAGCGACGAGCCGACGGCCTTTCCGTTCCGTTCGATGAGGCTGCCGTTCGCCTGCCGCGGGAACGCCGCCTGGGCCACGCCCGTGACGGCGAGCGGATACGCGATGCCCGTGAGCACGGAGAGGAATCCGAGGACGACGAGGGACGCGCGGAGCTGTTTGCCGAACATGACGATTCCTTTCAGGCGAGACCGAGGAGCACGAGGGCGAGGTCCACCAGCTTGATGCCGATGAACGGCGCGACGATGCCGCCGAGCCCGTACACGAGGAGGTGATCCCGGAGGAGCTGGGACGCCCCGACCGGACGATACTTGATGCCCCGAAGCGCGAGGGGGATCAGCACGATGATGATGAGCGCGTTGAAGATCACGGCAGAGAGGATCGCGCTCGAGGGCGTGGCGAGGTGCATGACGTTCAGCACGGAGAGCGCCGGGTAGGTCGTCGCGAACGCGGCCGGGATGATGGCGAAGTACTTGGCGACGTCGTTCGCGATGCTGAACGTCGTGAGCGCGCCGCGCGTCATGAGGAGCTGCTTGCCGATCTCGACGACCTCGATGAGCTTCGTCGGGTTCGAGTCCAGGTCGACCATGTTGCCGGCTTCCTTCGCGGCCTGGGTGCCCGTGTTCATGGCGACGGCGACGTCCGCCTGGGCGAGCGCGGGAGCGTCGTTCGTGCCGTCTCCCGTCATCGCTACGAGCCGGCCGCCCTTCTGGTGGTCGCGGATGAGCTCGAGCTTCGTCTCCGGAGTCGCCTGGGCGAGGAAATCGTCGACTCCCGCTTCCGCGGCGATGGCGGCGGCGGTCATCGGATTGTCCCCGGTGATCATCACGGTCTTGATGCCCATCTTCCGGAGCTCCGCGAAGCGCTCCTTGATGCCGCCCTTCACGATGTCCTTCAGCTGAACGACGCCGAACACCTTCGCGCCTTCCGCGACGACGAGCGGCGTCGCGCCCTTCTTCGCGACCTCGTCCACCGCCGCGCGGACGGCCTGGGGGAACGCGCCGCCGTTCTTCTTCACGTACGCCTCGACGGCGTCGGCCGCGCCCTTCCGGATCTCGCGCCCGCCCGGCAGGTCCACACCGCTCATGCGGGTCTGCGCCGTGAACGGCACGAACGTCGCGCCGAGGGCCCCGACGTCCCGCTCCCGGATGCCGTACTTTTCCTTGGCGAGCACGACGATGCTCCGCCCCTCCGGCGTCTCGTCGGCGAGGGACGAGAGCTGCGCGGCGTCGGCGAGCTCCTCCGCGGAGACGCCGGGCGCCGTCAGGAAGTCGGAGGCCTGGCGATTGCCGAGCGTGATCGTGCCCGTCTTGTCGAGGAGGAGCACGTCCACGTCGCCCGCCGCTTCCACCGCGCGACCGGAGGTCGCGATGATGTTCGCCTGGATCATGCGGTCCATGCCGGCGATGCCGATGGCCGAGAGCAGGCCGCCGATCGTCGTCGGGATGAGGCACACGAGGAGAGCGACGAGCACCGTGATGGTCACGGGCGCCCCCTTGCCCACCGCGTGCACGCTGTAGAGCGAGTACGGGAGGAGCGTGACGGTCGCGAGGAGGAAGATGATCGTCAGCGCCGCGAGCAGGATGTCGAGCGCGATCTCGTTCGGCGTCTTCTGACGCTTCGCGCCCTCCACCATGCTGATCATGCGATCGAGGAACGTCCCGCCCGGATCGGCGGAGATCCGCACGACGATCCAGTCCGAGAGCACCCGGGTGCCGCCCGTGACCGCGCTCCGATCGCCTCCGCTCTCGCGGATGACCGGCGCGCTCTCACCCGTGATGGCGCTCTCGTCGACCGAAGCCACTCCTTCGACGATCTCGCCGTCGCTCGGGATGAAGTCCCCGGCTTCGACGAGCACGTGATCGCCCTTGCGCAGGTCGGAAGACGGCACGAGCACGCTCTTGCCGTCTCTCCGCGCGTCGCCGAGCTTCTTCGCCTGGATGTCCTTCCGCGCCTTCCTGAGGGAATCCGCTTGAGCCTTGCCGCGACCCTCCGCCATCGCCTCGGCGAAGTTGGCGAAGAGCACGGTGAACCAGAGCCACGCCGTGATCCCGAGGATGAAGCCAGCCGGCGCCTCCCCGTGCCCTCCGAGCGCCTGGAGCCAGAGCACGGTCGTGAAGACGCTGCCGACCTCCACGACGAACATGACGGGATTCCGCATCTGGTGACGCGGGTCGAGCTTCCGGAACGAGTCTCCGATGGCCCGCTTCACGATGGGCGGATCCCAGAGGGGGCGAGCCTGGCTTCGATCGCGGTGCGCGCCGTGAACGACGTGACCGGACACCGGGCCCGCGCCGGCAGCGCCGGCGGAGATGGGGCCCGAGGTTTCGGGCCGAGACGGGGGAGCGAGCTGAGTGGTAGCCATGTGATTCTCCGGAGAGCCTTCTCAGGAATGCGCGGCGATGTGCTCGACGATGGGGCCGAGCGCGAGGGAAGGAATGAACGTGAGCGCACCCACCACGACGATGGTGCCGACGAGCATCCCCACGAAGAGCGGCGTGTGCGTGGGGAGCGTCCCCTCGCTCGCCGGAACGATCTTCTTCTTCGCGAGCGAGCCCGCGAGAGCGATGGCCGCGATCTTCACCCAGAACCGGCCGAAGAACATCGAGAGACCGAGAGCGGTGTTGTAGAACGGCGTGTTCGCCCCGAGGCCGGCGAAGGCGCTGCCGTTGTTGTTCCCCGCGGAGGAGAACGCGTAGAGCACCTCGCTGAAGCCGTGCGTGCCGGGGTTGAAGATGGTCTTCGTCCCGCCGTCGGTCACGACAGCGACGGCGGTGCCGACGAGCACCACGGCGCACGGCACGAGGATGCCGAAGGAAGCCATCTTCATCTCGTACGCCTCGATCTTCTTTCCGAGGTACTCGGGCGTGCGTCCGACCATGAGCCCCGCGACGAACACCGCGACGACCGCGAAGAGAATCATCCCGTAGAGGCCCGAACCGACGCCGCCGAAGATGATCTCGCCGAGCTGGATCAGCCACATCGGGATCAATCCGCCGAGCGGCGTGAAGGAGTCGTGCATCGAGTTGACCGATCCGTTGGACGCGGCGGTCGTCGCCGCGGCCCAGATGGAGGACGCGCTGATGCCGTAGCGGACTTCCTTGCCCTCCATGTTCCCGCCGGAGTGCAGGGCGCTTCCGACCTGGTCGACGGAGAGGCCCCAGAGCCCCGGGTTTCCCGCCTGCTCCTGCTGCGCGCAGACGAGCATCAGCGGTACCAGGACGACCATCATGGCTGCGAGGAGCACCCAGCCTTGCCGGGTGTCCTTCACCATCTTGCCGAAGGTGTAACAGACGGCTCCCGAGATCACGAGGATCGAGAGCACCTCGACGAAGTTGGAGAACGCCGTGGGATTCTCGAACGGGTGAGCCGAGTTCACGTTGAAGAAGCCGCCGCCGTTCGTGCCGAGCTGTTTGATCGCGATCTGAGACGCCGCGGGACCCACCGCGAGCACCTGATCCACCACGTCTTTCCCGTCCGCGCCCTTGAACGGCTGCAGCAGGGAAACCGTGTGATAGGCGGAGAACGTCTGCACCACACCCTGGGAGACCAGGACGAGCGCGACGACCACCGAGAGCGGGAGAAGGATGTAGAGGGTGCCCCTCACGAGGTCGACCCAGAAGTTGCCGATCCCGTTCGATTGCTTCCGGGCGAACCCGCGGATGACGGCGGCCATCACCGCCATGCCGGAGGCAGCGGAAACGAAATTCTGGACCGCGAGCCCCAGCATCTGCGTCAGGTAGCTCATCGTCGATTCGCCACCGTAGCCTTGCCAGTTCGTGTTCGTGGCGAAGCTGATCGCCGTGTTCCACGAGGAGTCCGGCGTCACCGCCGGCATGGCCGCCGGGTTCAGCGGAAGGCTCGCTTGCAGGCGCTGGAGCGCGTACACGACGACGAGTCCCGCGGCGTTGAAGAGGAGCATCGCGAGCGCGTACTGCTTCCAGTCCATGTCCTCCTCGGGCTTCGTCCCCGCGGCGCGGTAGATCAGCCGTTCGAGGGGCCCGAGGATCTTGTCCAGGAAGGTCCGCTCGTTCTCGTAGACCTTCGCCATGAACGAGCCGAGCGGCTTCGCGCAGGCGATGAGCACGACGAAGTACAGGAGGATCTGCGCACTACCTTGCCAGCTCACGAGAACATCTCCGGTTTGAGAAGGGCCACGAACAGGTATCCGAGGAGGAGCAGCGAAACGATTCCGCCGACGACATAGAGAATGGGCATTTCGAACCTCCGTCAGGCGACACGGTCGAACAGTCGAACGAGGCCCCACGTCCCCGCGACGAGCGCGACGGTGAGACCCAGGTAAACGACATCCATCATGGCCTTCGACCTCCAGAAACACGTGCCGCTGAGCGGCTTCATCGGTGCGGGTCCAAAGCTAGGCCCGCGCACATCAAGGAGACGTCAAGTTCGTCCGAGTGGTGATCAAGAGCGCCTAACGCGCTGGTTCGTCTGGAAACGGAGCAGATCCCTGCACTTCTCCCCGGCGAACGCGCCGGGCCCACCTCGCTTCGCTCCTCCGGCCACGACTACTTCGCCGGCGTTCGCAGGTACTCCCTCGCGATGCTTCGGCACGACGCGCCGCACTCGGGGAACTTCTGGATGAAGTTCGCCTGCTCGACGCAGAACGCCCGCAGGCCGCGAGAGTCGTCCCCTGGGCGACAGGGCCCCTCGAGCGTGCGCAGCGTTCGCTCGTACAGCGCGCGGCGTTCTGCGGGCGGCAGGTGCTGGACGGCGCGCGTCTCCTCCGTGACGTTCGAGACCCAGAGAGCGAACGCGGCTCCCGACGCCAGGACCACGGCCGTGAGCACCGCGACGTGCTTGAACCGCCCCTGCCGCATGCCTTTCCCGGGTCGCGCTCCACTTTCCGGAGCCGGCTCTTCCGCGTGGACCGCGCGTTCCCTCGATGCAAGCGCCATGTCTGCGCTTCGTTGCATCAGGCGGGCCAAGCGATCTCCACCCGACAGATCGCGGTCCAATACGGGCTGGTCCGCGAGCGGCCGCGCGGTTTGGTCACGCAAACCCTGCGTCCGGGGCTCGTCCATGTGAACCTCCTGCGCTCGATCCGTTCACCGAGCGAAGCCCTGCTCGACGCTCGCGACCGGAGCGAGCAGCACTTGCTGCCCCGCGGCGAGCCCGTCGACGCGACGTTCGTCGGTCCCGAGGTTCGCGGCGATCGTGATCGGCGTGGCAACGAGCAGATGGAGCTCCCTCTCCACGACGAAGACCGTCGGCGCGCCGTCGATCCAGGTGATGGCCGATTCTGGAATCATCCCTTCGGGCCCTACGAGCGCCGTCTTCGGCCCGTCGCTCGGCGGATCGGCCTCCGGCGTCGCCGTCGGCCGAACCACGCGAACAGCCACGGCGCCCGCGAGGACGAGACCCGAGAGCGCGGCCGCGACGCGGCCGAGGGTGTTTCCGAGACGATGCGAGGAGACGGACATGGCGACCTCCGAGATTCCGAAGAGTCTGGTGCGCCTTCGGTCACGGATCCGCCAAGGTGCCGCCGTCCCCCATCAAGGTTCCGTCACGGCTTCCCGACCCCGATCGGATTCTTGACGGCATCTTGAGCGGCCCGCGCGCTAGGCAAAGGAATGCCGTCCCCGCCGAGACCTGGCCGGCTCCGCCTCGGGCGAATCCCGCTCGAGGACTCGGTGATGGTCTGGAAACTCGGCGCGATCGAACTGGCGAGCGAGCTGGCTCGCGGGGACGGCCGACCCCGATTGCGGTTCGGGATGAGCCTCGGATTCGTGCTCCTCTGCGCTTCCGTTGGTTCGACTCATGGGTTCTCGGGGAGCGTGGCGGCCCTCCTCGCGCTCGGATCCGTGCTCGCGACTCACGAGGTGCCGAGAGCCCTCGTCTGCAGAGCGTACGGCGTGTCCTGCAAGGTCGCCCTCACGGCGTCCGGTGGCTTGCTCGAACGGGAGCCGGCCTCGATGGGCCGACTTTCGCGGTTCCTCGTCGCGACGATCGGCGCCGTCGCGAACGGCTCGATGGCGCTCGTCTTGCACCTCGTCGCTCGCCGGCTGTCCGCGGCTCCGGAGGAGCTCCTCGGCGTCCTCTCGAAGCTCCACGTCGCCTGGGCGGGGCTCTCGTTGCTTCCGCTTTCGCCGTTCGACGTCGGCAAGGCGCTCCTCGAGCGCGCGGCGCCCGAAACACGGTTCACGTTCTCCGTCGCCTCGTCGATGCTCGTCGTCGCCGTGGCGGCGGGCGTGCTCTCCGTGCCCCTCGAGCCTCTCTTCATCGGGCTCTGTGGGCTCGTGCTGTTCGCGGCTGCGCACGCCGTCGTCGAGTCCTACCGCGATTTCTCCGATGTCCGTTCCGGGGCGCTCCAGCGAGCCCGGGACGCCGAGCTCGCCCTCGACGCGGGCGAATCCAGGAGGGCCATGGGGCTCGCTCGCGCGGGACTCGAAATCGCTCTCGCGAAAACGGTGCGCGAGCGCCTCCACCGGACGCTCGCCTGGGCGGCGATCGCAGAGAGCGACCCCTTCGCGGCGCACCTCGCGCTCCAGGGCCTCCCGCCGGAATCGAGGGACGTGTACCTCGTGGCGTCGTATCTCACGACCTGCAATCGCACGGAGGAAGCCGTCGCGCTCCTGGAGTCGGCGCGGGGCGTCGGTCACCGGAGCCGGGAGACGACGAAGCTGCTCGCCGATCTGCTCTTCCGGCGGGGCGACCGGGAGGCCGTTCACGGACTCGCCGAGGCCGACAGAAACCTGCTGTCCCAGGCCGACCTGGACGCGATCCAGGGCGCGCTCGCCGCGGAGTGAGCGCGCCGCGTCGTCGCTTCCGTCTACCGGATCGGGTCTTCGATGACCGGGCGGCCCTGAGCTCCCCAGTATTCCCGCAGCGCGTACCTCCGCGCGGCTTCGCGGCTCACGAAGGTTCCTCCGACGGCGCCGTCGTCGGAGAACACTCGCCAGAACCCACGTTCGCTCCGGATGTGCACGGCGCGACTGCCGGAAGACGCCGTCGTTCGCAGCATGATTTCCTCCATCACTTCGTCCGCATCACCGGATGTTGGCGAACGCTCGCCTACGCGCTCTTGCCTCGGCTCCCTTCGCGTCCGTCGTCGAACGAACTCCGATGCGGCTCGCCTTGGCGACCGTCCAGAACGCGAGCGCCGTCCACGCGAGCAGGAACAGAGCGATGTAAATGAGAGGGTCCATGGGCTCCTTCACCTTTCCATCCCGGGCCGACCCGATCGGTTGGCCGGAGAACGCGACGCGCGATGCGCGCCGTCGAGGAACAGCTTGGCAATCCGCACATCACGCCGTCGTCAAGGCGGCCGCCGCTCTCTTCAAGGGCACGTCAGGAGCCCGGAAGAGTCGGCAGCCCTGGCCGCTCAGTGCGCGACGGGCGGACGGACCACGAGCACGGAACAGGGCGCGTTCCGGATCAGCGTCGCCGCGAGCGACCCGAGGAGCAGCCGTTCCAGGCCGTGCCGGTCGGGATCGCCGACCACGACCACGTCGGCGCGAGTCTCCTTGCAGACCCGCACGATCTCGTCCACGGGAGAGCCGACCGCGAAGTGTCCCACGACCTGATTGGCGCACAGCATCCGCGTGGTTTGGACCTGTTGCTCGAGATACTCGACGACCCGCGCGAGCTCCGCCGCCGGGGTCGCGGGCACCCCGGCGCGCGCATGGTCGAGCCGGGCGCTCCGGAGCACGTGAACGACGTGGACCGTCGCGCTCGGCGTCTGCGAGGCGAGACCCGTGGCGGTAGCGAGCACGTTTCCAGCGTTACCGGGGCCGTCGATCGCCACGACGATGGTCGCGATGGCTTTCGACGCGCCGGGCCGCGCCCCGTGCACTCGGGCTTCGGCTCCAGAGGAAATCGCCGTGTGCGGTGAGTTGGCCATGGAAATAGCCTGCTCCCATCCATGTCACGCCGCCGAAACATTCCCGAGGTGCGGCGTCACGAAGACATCATCGCGGTTCGGTCGGCAGCGGGGAACGACCAATCCAGCCGAACTGCACCGGTTCAGACCGGGCTCACGCGCAGAGCTCGACCGTCCGGACGCCTCCGTTCGCCGCCTCGGCGGCGTGCGCTCTCGCTTGCCCGACGCACGGGAAATAGATCGTGAAGACCGTCCCCTTTCCGACCGCGCTCTCCACCCTGACGTACCCCCCGTGCTTCCGGACGATCCCGTAGGACGTCGAGAGCCCGAGCCCCGTCCCCTTCTCCTGCTTGGTCGTGAAGAACGGCTCGAAGAGGCGGGCCAGCGTTTCCTCGCTCATGCCCGTCCCGGTGTCCCGCACGGAGAGCACGACGTAGCGGCCCGGAGGCGGCACCGCGTCCTTGTCCGCACCGGGGACCACCTCGACGTTCGACGTCGACAGGGTGAAGACGCCCCCTTTCGGCATCGCGTCGCGGGCATTCACGGCGAGGTTCATCAGGACCTGCTCGAGCTCCCCGCGGTCCGCCCGGATCATGCCGAGTCCCGGGCTGCCGAGCGTATTGACGGACACCTTCGAGCCGACTGCGCGCGCGAGCATCGGCCGGAGCCCCTCGAGCACGCCGTCGAGGTTCATCTCGCGCGTCTCGTCTTCACGCCGCCGGGCGAACCCGAGGAGGCGCGAGTTCAACTCCGCGCCGCGGTGCGCGGACTGACAGATCTCGAGCGCCACGTCTCGGCCCTCGCCCGGAGGCAGCATCTCGGCCAGGAACTCCGCCCCGGCGAGGACAACGCTCAGGATGTTGTTGAAGTCGTGGGAGATGCCCGCGGTGAGCTGCGCGACGGCCTCGATCTTCTGCGCCCGGATGAGCTGCTCTTCGAGACTCTTCTTCGCGGTCACGTCCGAGAAGACGCCCTCCATGCAGGGCGCTCCGTCGGCCCCGGGGGCGAGGACGGCGCGAACGTGGAACCAGCGGTACTTGCCGTCCGGGTGGAGCCACCGGTACTCGCGATCCATCGGCGTCCCGACGGTCATCGTTTCTTCCATCGCGGTCTCGAAGCCGGGAAGGTCGTCCGGGTGGACGCGCCCCACCAGCGTCTCGATCGGCGTGGCGTGGATCCGTTCGACCGAGTAACCGCAGAGGCGCTGGACGTTCCCGCTCACGAAGAGGATCTTCATGTCGGGGACGGTGCAGGACCAGAACACCTCCGGAATGTTCTCGACGAGCGACCGGTAGCGGCGCTCGCTCTCCTCGAGGCGCCGCCGGCTCTCCACGACGTCGGTCACGTCTCGGCCGATCGCCAGCACCCGGCGCATCCCGACGAGCTCCACGGTCGCCGTCGAGAACTCCATCAGCATCGTGCTCCCATCGGCCCGGCGGATCGGGACGGGCCCGTGGCGATCGGAGTCCGTGCACGCCGCACCCCGACAGCGCGCGAGGCCCTCCGCCCCCGAGCCGGGCGGGGAAAAGTCCTCGACGCGGAGCCCGACGAGCTCCTTCCGCGGGCGACCCGTGATCTGCTCCCAGCGGCGGTTCACGTCCGTCACGACCCCTTCGGGCGTGACGATGGAGACCGCGTCGTTCGCGTTCTCGAAGAGCGCGCGGAACTGCGCCTGTACGCGGACGGACTCCTCGTGCATCTGGAAGAGTCGATGCGCGAGGCGCTTCGCGTGGAGCGGCTCCGGTGGCGTCAGCGTTCTCGGCGCGGCCCCGCGCGCGAGACCCTCCACGAGCGCACCGACGCAGGCCTGCATGGTCGGCGAGCGCTCGACCAGGGCGCTCGCGCCCACGCTGCGAGCGAGGGCGCCGTCCGCCTTCTCGTCGAAGTATGCGCTCACCAGGACGACGGGCGTCTCGACGAGCTCCGGTACGCGTCGGAGCTCCTCGCACAGGGAGAAGCCGTCCATGTCGTCCATCAGGACGTCGCAGACGACCGCGTCCGGGCGGAGCTCCCGAACGATCTCGAGCGCCCGCCGCGCGCTCTCGACTGGAGTCACCACGAACCCCGCGAGCTCGAGCTGGAACTGCGCGATCTTCCGCTGCACTCCGTCGTCGTCGACGAGCAGGACCGTCCGACCGAGACCGGGCGTGACTTCCTTGGCTAGGCAATCCATTTCATTCCCCCAGGTGGCTGGCGATGGTGGCGGCGAACGTGCTCACGTCGATGGGCTTCTGCACGTAGGCGTTGCACCCGGCCTCGATCGCGAGGCGCTCGCCGCCGGGCCCGTTGAAGGAGGTGACGGCGACGATGCGCGTGTCCCGCGTGGCGGGATCCCGTCTGATGTGTTCCGCGAGAGCGAGCCCGCTCGCCGCGGGAAGGATGAGATCCAGGACGACGAGCGAGGGGCGGTGCGCGGCGAGGAACTCCTCCGCGTCCTCGGCGCTCGCCGCGACGTTCACGTGTGCGCCGGCCTCCCGGAGGAGGAGCGCGAGGAGGCGACGGCACGGACCGTCGTCCTCCACCACGAGGACGTCCGCCCCGGAGAGCGGCTGATCCGGATCGGCGCCGAAAGGACCGAGCGGCCCCCTGTCGTTCGGAGCGCGGGCGCCGGAGGACGCGAGGATGAAGGGGGAACCGGGAGCAGACACTGATCGGTTCCAGAAGCGAGTTCCGTGCCATTCACGAAAGCGTCAAATACCGGACGTTGCCGATGAAGTTCTATGGTTCCGCCGCCATAGTTCTGGTACATGCACCATGGTATGAGCACCCTAGCCCGACCCGCGGGCGCTCCGGAAAAGCGGCTCCTCGTCGTCGACGACGACGCGAGCTGCCGGCGTCTGATACGGGCCATCTTCAACGCCGAGGGGTTCGAGGTGCTCGAGGCAGAGGACACGCGCTCGGGCCTCGAGCGTGCCGAAAAAGAAGCCCCGGACGTCGTGCTCCTCGACCTCCTCATGCCGGACGGCGACGGCCTCTCCGCTCTCGAACGGCTCAAGGCCACGGGCGCCGATTGCGCCGTCCTCATGCTCACGGCGGAGCACGACGTGAAGGCAGCGGTCGCCGCCACGCGGCTCGGCGCCTACGACTACCTGACGAAACCGGTCGACCAGGAGGAAGTGCTCTCGAGCGTGCGTCACGCGCTCGAGGCGCGCAATTTGAGACGCGAGGTGCAGCGGCTGCGCCAGCGGCTCTCGGACGGACCTACATTGGAGGCGCTCATGGGGGCGAGCAGCGCCGTCGAGCGCCTCGCGGAACGAGTCGCGACCGTGGCTCCCACACGGTTCACCGTGCTCGTCCTCGGCGAGACCGGTACCGGAAAAGAGCTCGTGGCGCAGGCGCTCCACCGGCAGAGCGATCGACGCGAGGCGCCCTTCATCGCTCTCGATTGCGGCGCGATCCCGGAGCCGCTCCTGGAATCCGAGCTGTTCGGGTACGAGAAGGGCTCCTTCACCGGCGCTGACCGGAAGAAGCAGGGACGCTTCCAGCTCGCGCAGGGAGGCACGCTGTTCCTGGACGAAGTGGGGAACCTCCCCCTCGGCCTCCAGGCGAAGCTCCTCCGCGTCCTCGAGTCCCAGGAGGTCGCGCCCGTGGGCGGTGCGCGCGCCACGCCGCTCGACGTGCGCTTCGTCGCGGCGACGAACGACGACCTGGAGGCGCGGGTCCAGGAGGGTCGGTTCCGCGCCGACCTCTACTTCCGCCTCGCCCAGTACACGCTGCGGCTCACGCCCCTCCGGGATCGCCCGGAGGACATCCCCTACCTCGCGACGCGCTTCGCGACCGAGGCGAGCGTGGAGCTCCGCCGTCCGGTGCTGGAGATCGCGCCGGACGCGCTCGCCTGGCTCCAGAGAAGGCCGTGGCCCGGCAACGTCCGGGAGCTCCGGAACAGCGTCCGGCAGGCGGTCCTCTCGTCCCGGGAGATGGTGATCCGACGAGATGCGTTCAAGGCCGCCCCGGGAACGGCGGACCGCCCCTCACGAGGCACGCTGCCTCCTGGCGCCCCGGGCGCGTCGCTCCGCGACGTCGCGGCCGCGGCGGTCCGGGAAGCGGAGCGAGCCGCGATCTCCGGCGCTCTCCGGGACGCCCGCGGGAACAAGAGCCGGGCGGCGCGGGCTCTGCAGACGGACTACAAGACGCTCCACCTGAAGATGAAGGCGCTCGGCATCCGCGCGCGCGATTTCTCGGACTGACTTCAGGCCGCGCCGCCCCGACTAGCGAGGAGCCTCGCGACGAGAGCGGGGAGCTCGTCCACGTCGATGGGCTTCGTGACGTAGCCGTCACATCCGGCGGCGAGCGCCTTCTGGTCGTCCCCCTTCATGGCGTACGCCGTCAGCGCGACGACGATCGTCGCGGCCGTCTTCGGATCCGCCTTCAGCCGCCGGGTGAGCTCGAGCCCGTCCATTCCGGGGAGCTGGAGGTCCATCAGGACGAGCTCCGCCGGAAATTCCGAAAGGACGCGGAGCGCCTCCTCCGCGTCTCCCGCCGTCCGGACGTCGTAGCCCTCCCCCGACAGGATGAGCCGGACGAGCTTCAAGTTCTGTGGATTGTCGTCGACGACGAGGATCCTCGCGCTCATTCCGCCGTTCCCTGCTCCGCTTCGTGGGCCGTCACCCGCGGCAGCACCGCCGAGAAGACGCTTCCCTTGCCGATCTCGCTACGCACTTCCACGCGACCGCCGTGAGCTTCGCAGATCCGCTTCGTGAGCGCGAGCCCGAGGCCCGTTCCCTGGTACTTCTTGGCCGAGCTCGCGTCGAGTTGCTGGAACTCGACGAAGAGCTTGGCGAGTCCGTCCGGCGGGATGCCGATGCCCGTGTCCTCCACGTCGATCCGGAAGAAGTCCGTTCCCTCGGGGAGCACGCGCACCGTGACGACGCCCCCGGACCCGGTGAACTTGATGGCGTTCGAGAGGTAGTTGTAGAGGACCTGCTTCACGCGCGGGGCGTCCACCTCCACGAAGTCGACGCTCGGATCGACGTGATGCTCGAGCCGGAGCCGCTTCGTCGCCGCGAGGCCGCGGACGACGTCCCGCACCTCCTGGACGAGGTTCTTGAGATCGACCTTCGTGACGCGGAAATCCATGCGCCCGGACTCGACCTTCGCCAGATCCAGGACGTCGTTGATGAGCTGGAGCAGGTGCTTCGCGCTCGTGAGGATGTCCCCGAGGTATTCCTTGTGCGCCGGAGCGAGCTCGCCGACGCGGCCCCCGTGCATCAGCTCGCTGAACCCGATGATCGCGTTCAGCGGAGTCCGGAGCTCGTGCGACATGTTCGCGAGGAACTCGCTCTTCAGCCGGTTCGCCTCCGCCATGCGCACCTCGAGGAGCTTCCGTTCCGTGATGTCGCGGATGGATGCGGACACGACGGTGCCTTCCTCCGTCTCGAGCGGGCTCAGGCTGATCTCGACGGGGAACTCCGTGCCGTCCGCGCGGAGCCCACGGAGCTCGAGGCCCGAACCCATGTTCCGCGCCTGCGGCGACGAGAAGAAGTCGCCGCGGTGGGCGACGTGGCGGTCCCGCGAGCGCTCGGGAATCAGCATCTCCACCGAGCGGCCGATCATCGCATCCCGACCGTGACCGAAGAGCTTCTCCGTCTGCGCGTTGACGAGGACGATGCCGCCGGATCCGTCGACGATGACCATCGCGTCCGGCGCGGCCTCGAGGAGCCCTCGGAACTTGTGCTCGGCCCGGCGCTGCGACGTGACGTCGCGAATCGCCGCCGTGACGAGCGTTCCCTGCTCGGTGTGGAGCGGAGCGAGGCTGATCTCGGCAGGGAACTCGCTTCCGTCCTTGCGGAGCGCGTGGAGCGTCGCGCTCTCGCCCATCGCGCGGGGCCGCGGGGCGGTGAAGTAGCCTGCCCGGCGCGCGGGGTGGGTGGCGCGGAACCGCTCGGGGACGAGGATCTCCACGGGACGTCCGACGAGCTCCGCGCGGTCGTAGCCGAAGAGGCGCTCCGTCTGCCCGTTCACCAGCGCGATTCGTCCGTCCGGTTCCACGATGACGAGCGCGTCCGGCGCCGCCTCCAGGAGACCGCGAAACGTGCCTTCGTCGACGTCGATGGTGGAGTGCTCGGCCACTGACCCCCGGGGGAGGCAGGGATGCTACCTCTCCAGGGAGACCGCGGCGAAAATAGTGCGCCCGCCCTGCGCTTTTTGGATTTTGGCCTTCCTGCCGGCCGCAGCGACGGGCGACGGCTTTCGCCAGGGGTCGAGAGAGCGGTGAGTCGCGTACGAGCGCGCGTCGCTCAGTCGTCCTTGTGGACGAGGAGCAGCGCCGCGTTCGCGCCGTGCATGCGCTCGTTGCCGATCATCAGCGCCGCGGAGTGCGCGTCCCTGAGGTGCCGCGTCAGGCTGTAGCGGGAGTCGTTCCGGTATCCGGACGTGCCCACGATGCGGAGGGCGCGCGTGACGATGTCCACCACCAGCTCCGACGAGGAGATCTTCAGCGCGTTCATCCTTAGCGCGTAGCCGACGGACGTGAGCACGCTCTTGCCGCGGTCCGGGCGAGACGCGAGTGAATCGAACTCGCGCGCCAGGTCCCGGATCTGCGTGCGCATGAGCTGGAGCGGCGTGGACACCTCGGAGAGTCGGACCGCCCCGGGAGGCACCGTGCCCGGCATCTGACGGGCGACGTCCCGGACGTGCATGCGCGCCCGGGCGACGGCGTCCGCGGCGATGCCGAGCCACGCGGATCCCCAGAGCAGGTGCGCGAACGGCACCATCGTCATGCTGGAGATGTCCGAGAAGGGACTCTCGAGCACCTGCTCCTCGGGGAACGTGGCCGCCACGATGTAGCCCGGGCTGCAGGTTCCGCGCATCCCGAGCGTATCCCAGCTCCCGGTCCGCTCCATCGAGCAGGCGCTCCGGCGCACGAGCACGAGCGCCTGATCGTTCATCGGAGCGTCCGCCGAACGACGCACCGTGACGAGCAGGTCGTCCGCGTTCTCGCCGTAAGAGACGACGGTTCCGTCCTTCCGGAACTTGCAGAGCTCGCCGTCGCGCTCGATGGGCGCGACGCTCGTGCGGGTGGACCCGCCGACCCCGGCCTCGGACGTCACGGAGGCGATGAGCCGCTGCTTCTCCGCGACCTCGCGAAGGTATTCCGCGAAGAACCTCGAGCTACCGCGGTGTCGCTCGATGCACGCGACCTGGATGTGGTGCATCGCGAACACCATCGCGGTGGCGGCGCACCTCCGGCCGAGCGTCTCGCACATCACGGACATCTCTTCGATGGAAGCACCCATCCCGCCGAGGGAGACCGGCACGGCCGCGCCGAGGAACCCGCCCTTCGAGAGCGCCGCGAAGGACTCTCGCGGGAACCGTGCCTCCCGATCGACGGCGGTCGCCGCGGGGCCGGTGACCTCCTTCGCGATCCGTTGAAGTGCCGGGAGCCATGCGGGCTCTTCGCTGGAGGAGGTCTCCGGGGTGCGAGCGACGTCGATTTCGGTCATTTCGGTGGCGCGAGCGCAGCACCTTCCGTGCCAGGAAAGCACGAGCGATCTGCGCCCGGAACGGCGCTTGGCGCCTCCGGAGCGGTGAATGCTTTGCGCGAAGCCCGCACGAACGTCGCGAGGTCCGGCAACACGAACTCGCGCGCGCAGCGGCTCGTCCGATCGCGTCACGCACGGTTCGCCGCCACGCGCAGGATCTTCGCGCTCCGAAGATCGCCGATCCGCGAATTTCCTGGGATTTCGCGCACTGGCCCGCGGGTTGCAACCGATCGGTCCAATTCCGGGGGGCCACTCGACGAGGTGACGCCCATGCGATTTTCGACCCTCACCGTTTCCTTCACCACGCTGATCCTGAGCTCGCTCTCGGGGTGCGGTTCGAACTCCGGAGGCACGACGCCGTCGCCCGTCACCATCGATTCGGTGACGGGACTTCCGCGTTGCCCCGCGGATCCGGGCGCTCAGACGTCGGAGGCCTGTGTGGACGAGGCCGGCGCCGTCCTCTGCAAGGCCGGGTCGGGCTTCGCCGGCGACGAGCTCGCGCTCTGCCAGCCCCAGTCGGATTCGGGGATGCTCTTCCACTACGGGCCCAAGGACTACGACGACCCCGCCGACGTCGCGACGTTCACCCTCGCCGCGGGGGACGAGGACGAGACGTGCACCTTCGTGCATTCGCCGAACGACGAGCTCGCGTACGTGAAGGACTACCACGGTCGCCTCAGGCCCCACTCGCACCATCTCATCGTGACGACGCTGGACCACGAAGTCCCGGACGACGACCTCCCGGTGAAGTGCTCCCCGACGGACGTCGTCGGCGCACGATGGCTCGTCGGCTCGCAGTCGCCGAAGATGGATGTCGCCATCGGCGGCGCCGGCGGCTTCGGACAGACGGCTGCCCAGCCCGGCGATCCCGACTACCACCTGGCGCAGAAGATCCCCGCGCACGTCCCGATGCGCCTCGATCTCCACTACGTGAACCCGACGGAAGAGGCCGTCCTGAAGGAGGCGTGGATCTCCTTCGACTACGCGAAGGCGTCCGAGGTCGATAACCTGGTCGACATGATCACGTTCTTCCAGGGCGACATCGACGTGAAGCCCCACACGCAGTTCGACACGAAGATCGCGAAGTGCACCGCGCCGTCCGATCGATACGTCGCTCTCCTCACCGGCCACTTTCACAAGACCGGGACTCGGTTCTCCGTCTGGTACGAGCACACGGACGGGTCGCAAGAGAACGTCTACGAGACGTTCGACTGGAGCGAGCCCGGGAACCTCTACTTCCGCGACGGAATCACCTTCGATGCGGCGGACCCGGTGAGGCGCACGATGGGCGGAGATCACCCGGGCTACCTCCACGTGAAGGCCGGAGAATCCCTCCTCTTCCAGTGCGCGTTCGACAACACGACCGATCGCGAAGTGAAGCTCGGCGAGACGTCGGGCGACGAGATGTGCAACACGTTCGGGATGTACTACCCGTCGAACGGGAACGTCTGGAGCTGCGCCTGCATGGGCTCTCAGTGCTTCTGAGCCAGCTCCCGGCGCCGGAGCTCCGGCGAGGTCAGCTCTTCTTCTCGTAGGTCCCGACGAGGACGGCTTCGCCGAGAACGTGGCCCTTCATGGCCCGCTCGAGGTCGGCCTTCGTCGGGTTCGCGAGACCGAGGGCCCGGTCGAGCGCGTAGAGCTTGTGGAAGTAGCGGTGCCGGCCGATCGGCGGGCACGGTCCGCCGTAGGTGGCCTTGCCCCAATCGTTCTTGCCGACGACCGTTCCCGCCGGAAGACCCGAGGCGGCGGCGCCCTCCCCGAGCGCGTTCACGGACGGCGGAATGTCCGCGAGGACCCAGTGCACCCACGTGCGCTTCGGAGCCTTCGGGTCGGGGGCGTCCGGATCGTCGACGACGAGCGCGAAGGATTGGGTTCCCGCGGGGGCGCCGGACCACGCGAGCGGCGGCGAAGTGTCCGCGCCTTCGCAGGTGTACTTCGGCGGTATCGCTTCTTGATGGGCGAAGGCGGTAGACGTCAGCTTCAGCGAGGACATGGGCACCTCTTCTTCCTGTGGAGGAGCGGCAGCGCGCTCCGTGCGACCGCAGCCGGCGGCGGCGGGTGCGAGTGCGACGACGGCGAGGACGTATGCGATTCGCTGCGCTCGCTTTCGAAATCTCGTCGTCACGCGCCCGCTCCGTTCGGCGGGGTCAGCATAGTCGAGATCATTCGCCTCACGCGCCGTGCGCGCACGGCGCCCGCGGTGCGCGCACCGACGGTTCGGCGGAAGTCGGCCGCCGGGATGCCCCTGATTTCCCGGCTTTAGTGCGTATCTCGAGCGTGTCCCGGAGACCGGCACGGCCGTTGCTAGCACCCGTTTGCATCATGTGGCACCCGGACACCCTCGCGATGATGGCAATGTTCGTCACGTGGTTCGGTATCGGCATCTATCGTGCCGGGCCGGCACCGCGTCCGCGATGACGGGCTCCACCCTCCAGACCGATCTCGTTCGAGGTCGCACGCTCATCGAGACGCACACCGCGTGGGTGTTCCTCGACGAGCAGCTCGTCTGGAAGGTGAAGAAGCCGGTCGACTACGGCTTTCTGGATTACTCGACGCTCGCGAAGCGAAAAGCGGCCTGCGAGGCGGAGGTCGCCCTGAACGCGCGCCTCGCGCCGAGCGTGTACCTCGGCGTGGATCCCGTCACCCGGGACGCATCGGGGCATCACCTCGCCGGTGCCGGAGACGTCGTCGACTACGCGGTCAGGATGAGACGGCTCTCGGACGAAACGCGGGCCGATCTCCGGCTCGCGAACGGCGCGCTCTCTCACGACGACATCCGAGCGATCGCCGAGTACCTCGTCCAGTTCCACGCTCGGATGCCGACGAGCGATGAGATCGCCCGTTTCGGCGCGCCCGAGGCCATCCTCGCGAACGTGCGGGAGAACTTCTCCCAGACCCGCGACTCGATCGGCGCTCACCTCGGCCCCGCGAAGGCCCGAGAGCTCGAACGAACGCAGGTGGGCTTCGTGGAACGGAACGCGGAGCTCTTCCGATCGCGGGCCGCGCGAGGAAGGGTCAGGGACGGCCACGGCGATCTCCGGCTCGAGCACGTGTACCTGACGGACGATGGCCCTCCCCAGATCATCGATTGCATCGAGTTCAACGAGCGCTTCCGCTACGCCGACGTCTGCGCGGACATCGCGTTCCTCTCGATGGACCTCGAACGACTCGGCCGCGCGGACCTCGCGGAGTACCTGCTCGCGTCGTACGCGAGCGCCTCGGGGGATCACGAGCTCTATCGTGTCGTCGACTTCTACGAGGGATACCGCGCGTACGTCCGAGGGAAGGTCGCCTCGATTCTCGCCGCGGACGCCGGCGCCGCCGAGGCGACCCGACAGACGGCCGAGCGCGCCGCTCGCCTCGCGTACCTGCTCTCCCTCTCGGAGGGACGGAAGCGACTTCTCGAACCGTGTGTCGTGGCGGTGGGCGGGATCATCGCATCGGGAAAGAGCACGGTGGCCGCCGCCGTCGGCCGCATGGCGAGCGCCCCGGTCGTCGAGGCCGATCGGGTGCGAAAGGAACTGGCGGGCGTCCCGGCGACCACGCCGCTCGGCGGCGGCGCCTGGTCCGGCGCGTACGCTTCCGAGGAAACCGCGCGCGTGTACGCCGAGCTCGTCCGACGGGCGGGCTTCGTCCTCGAGTCGGGGCGCCCCGTCGTGCTCGACGCGAGCTTCCGATCGCCCGAGCTCCGGGCGCTCGCCGTGGAGCTCGCCCGCCGCCATGCCGCGCCGTTCTACTTCGTCGAGTGCCGGGCTGACCTCGACGAATGCCGGCGGCGCCTCCGGCTGCGTTCCCGGGGGCCGAGCGTGAGCGACGGCCGGCTCGAGATCTTCGACGCCTTCGTGGCCGCTTATCGCCCGGCGGACGAGCTCCCGGCCGGGGCGCGGCTTCTCCTCGACACGGCTCTCCCGCTCGAAGCGAACGAATTGCGCCTCGACGAATTCTTGCCGACCTGGCCCAGGGGGTTCACCCGCTAGATCCGCCAAAATTCTCGCGGCACCGCGCTTGCATCGTCCGCGAGCCGGAGGTTCGTCATGCAATCGAACGAAGGAACTGCTGATCGGGTGCTTCGCGTGGTGGTCGGCCTGATCCTGCTCTCGCTGGTGTTCACGGGCCCGAAGACCGCGTGGGGTTACCTGGGGGCCATTCCGCTCCTCACGGGCCTCGTCGGCTACTGCCCGCTCTACCGCGTCCTCGGGATGTCGACCCGCGCCCGCCGTCCGAACGACCCGGCTCATCAGGGATCCTGAGCCACGTGGATGCTCCCGTCGGATCCGAGCCGCTCGGGACGACGCCGCTCGCGGCTCGCTTGTCCGGAGAGGTGCGCTCCGCGCGGGAGCGGCGACGGGCAGTCGCGCGCCTCGTGAGACGCGCGCTCCTCGTCGCCGCCGGCTCGATGACGGCGGGCGCTTTCGCGCTCGCGATGCGGCCTCGTCCCGTCCTCGTCGACGTGGCGACCGTCGTCCGCGGGCCCCTCGTCGTGGAGATAGAGGAGAGCGGCAAGACGCGAGTCAAGGACCGCTACGTCGTGTCCGCGCCCGTCGCCGGCAGCCTGTCTCGCGTCGGCCACGAACCGGGTGACGTCGTGAAAGAGGGCGACACGCTCGCCGAGATCGCCCCCACCCTGTCCCCGTTGCTCGACGACCGGACGCGGACGGAGGCGGAAGCCCGGCTCGGTGCCGCCCTCGCGGCGCTATCGCAGGCCCGCACGGCGAAGGCGCGCGCGGCGGCCGCCGAGGAGCTCGCGACCCGCGAGCTCGCCCGCACCCGCACGCTCGCCCGGACGGGCACCGTCCCGGCGCAGACGCTCGAACGCGAGGAGTTCGACGCCCGCATGCGCCGCGAGGAGTCCGCCTCCGCGACGTTCGCGGAGAAGGTCGCCGGCGAGGAAGTGCGGATGGCCCGGGCCGCTCTCGGGCAGGACCCGGAGCACGCGGCCAAGGACCGCCATGTGGACGTCTTCGCGCCGGTGACGGGGACGGTGCTCGCCGTCCACCAGAAGAGCGCGGGCGTGGTCCCGCCGGGAGCGCCCTTGCTGGAGATCGGGGACCCGGCCGCGCTCGAGGTCGTCGTGGACCTCCTCACGACCGACGCGGTGCACATCGAGCCGGGGACTCCCGTTGCCATTCGCGGCTGGGGCGAGGAGCGACCCCTCGACGGCAGGGTGCGGCTCGTGGAGCCGTCGGCGTTCACGCGGCCTTCTGCGCTCGGCGTGGACGAGCAGCGGGTGAACGTCGTGGTCGCCTTCACCGGCCCGAGGGAGAGCTTCGCCGCCCTCGGCGACGGCTATCGCGTGGAGGCCCGCTTCGTCCTCTGGCGAGCGGCGGACGTGACGAAGGTGCCGCTCGGTGCCGTATTCCGTCACGGGGACGGCTGGGGCGCCTACGCCGTCCGGGACGGGATCGCGAGGCTCGTGTCCGTGGCGGTGGGGCATCGGGGAGAACGGGAGGCCGAGATCACGTCCGGACTCGCGGCGGGTGCGGCGGTCCTCGTGCACCCCGGTGATCGCGTACGCGACGGCGTCCGCGTCGAGGCGCGACGATGACGACCCTCGGGCTCGCACGGAACGACTCCGGCTTCCGTCCGTCGTAAGCTCCGGACGGATGGACTCGGCGCCGAAGACCCACTCGTTCACGGCGATCGCGTTCGCGGAGAACTTCCCGCTGCGGGACCTCGCGCTTTCGTATCCGGACGCGCGGCGTTCTCCGCGGGAGATCCGCTATCCGCTCCGCGACGGGTCCTGCTATCTCTACCCGTTCGGCGCCATCGTCTTCCGGAACGTGCCGGAGGACGTCGCGAACGCCGAGGTCGACCGACTCCGCAAGCTCCAGCCTCGACTGACGGCGCCCGCGGTGAAGGAGCAGTTCACGGTGATGGAGGAGCCCGGAGCCCCGGCCGGCGTCTCCGAGGGTGTCCTCCGCGTGGACCGGCTCGGCCCGGACCGCGCGGGGATCGTCGCGCTGACGGTCGCGCAGAGCGCGGCGATGGAATACTACGAGCGAATCGTCACCCAGATGTTCGAGCGCACGGCAGCGCTCGTCGAACGCCTGGAGCGAGTCGGAACGGTCTCCGTGAGGACGCGCCCGCTCCACCGTTTCATCGGCGAGGCCATCGCGACGCGGTCCGAGGTGTTCACCGTCCTCGCCCTCCTCGACAAGCCGGACGAGACCTGGGAGGACCGCACGATGGATCGCATCTACGCGGACCTCCGCGCCGAGTTCGACCTCGGCGATCGCTACGTGGCGCTCGAGCTCAAGCTCCGGAGCGTGCAGGAATCCCTGGAGCTCGTGCTGGGCGTCGCGAGAGAACGGCGCCTCGTCCTGCTCGAGGTCGCCATCCTGCTGCTCTTCGTGCTCGAGCTCGTGCTCCCTGCGCTGCGCCTGCGCTGAGGCTCAGTCCTTCGTCTTCAGCACGCCGATGAGATCCAGCCGTCCGAGCGCCTGGCGGACCGAGAGGGCGCTCGCCGCCGCCGCCACCAGCGCGACGACGGCGGCGCGCACGTAGGTCCGGTCGTCGATCACGGCCTGGAAGCGGAACGTCTCCTGATCGATGGTCGTCGCGAAGAAGTAGGCGGCGAACGCCTTGCCCATGACCAGGCCGAGCGGAATCGCGATCGCGACTTGCACCGCGAGTCCGCCGATCAAGATGGCCGATATCTCCCCCAGCGTCATCCCCAGCACCCGGAGCGTCGCGAGGTCCCGACTTCCCGTGGCGAGCGCGATGCGCGCGTTGTTGTAGACCACCCCGAACACGATCAGCGCCGAGAGCGTCATGGCCACCCAGGTCCATACGTCCATCGCTTCTCCGTTCATGGCCCGCATGCGATCGATGTCCGCGTTCACGTCCGAGACGTCCAGCACGGCCGGGGAGTTCCTGAGCTGACGCTCGACGTCGACGCGCCGGGACGGGTCCACGCGAAGGAGCGCCATCGACGCGGCGCCGTGATCCCCCGAGAGCGCGGCCGCGACGTCGTCCGTGGCATAGAGCTGGAGACCGACGGCCTCGTCCACGAGCCCCGCGATCACCGGGCGCACGACGCGCCGATCGCCTTCCCTGAGCTCGAGCTCGGCTCGGTCGCCCACGGAGAGGCCGAGGAGGTCCGCGAGGGTCCGCGTCACGAGCACGCCCTGGTCGGGGAGCGGGACCTCCCCCGCTCCGCGCGCGACGAGATGCCTGAGGGTCGCCTCGTGGGGAAGCCCCATGAGCACCGAATCCCGCATCCGGTTCTCGTGGCGCACCCGGATGGGCACGGCGCGGACCGCCTCCGCCTTGAGCACGCCCGGGAGCCGCCCGAGCTCCCGGACGACTCGCGGCTCGACGGGCCTCGTGAAGGTGACGCCGAGGTCCTGCCGCTGCTCTCTCCGGAACGTCGAGTCCAGGTAGTAGTCGAGTGCGTCGGAGCCGCAGCTCCCGAACACGATGAGCGCGATGGCGCCGCCCATTCCCACGGCGGAGAGCATCGTGCGAAGCGGCTTTCGGCCGATCTCGCGGAGCACCATCGTCGTGCTGGAGCCGAGAAACGCCTCGATACCCAGGCGCCCGAGGATCCCTCTCCGGTACCGCGCGGGAGCCGGAGGACGCATCGCTTCCGCGGGCGGAAGCGACGCCGCGGCGCGAACCGCGAGCAAGGCGCCGACGATCGCCGAGAGAGCGCCGAGAGACATCGCGGACGCGACGAGCGGGCTCGAGATCCCGAACTCCAGCGACGGAAACCGGAAGATCCCGGCGTACAGTCCGAGCACGAAGTGCCCGAGCGCGACGCCCCCGAGGACCCCGAGGAGGCCGCCGGGCACCATGACGACCGCGACGAGCCACAGGTAGTGCCGGGTGACCTCCAGGTTCGTGTAGCCGATGGCCTTCAGGACGGCGATTTCCCCGCGCTGATTCGCGATGAGCCGCCCGAGGACCATGTTCACCAGGAACGCCGCGACGGCGAGGAAGACCGAGGGCACCATCGACGCGAGCGACCGCAGTTGCTCGAGCTCGCTCACGAGGATGCGGTTCGAGATCTGGTCCTTTCGCCCGACGGCGCCCGTCCCGCCGTAGGGCGCGAGGATGCGATCGACGGCGTCCAGCGTGGCGCGCTCCGAGGCCTCGGGCTGGAGCCGGACGGTGACGTCGTCGAAGGCTCCCTCGAGCTCGAAGGCCGCCGCGAGCACGGATCTCTCCATCCACAGCACGCCGTTCCGGCTCGGGTCGTCCGCGAGGGCGCCCGGGCGGATCGCGTAGACGAACTCCGGGCACAGAGCGAGCCCCACGATCCGGAGCTGCCGGAGCTTGCCGTTCAGCACGACCGGCAGGTGATCTCCAGGCCGGAGACCGTGCGCCGTCGCGAAGGACTCGAGCACGACGACCTCGTCGCGCCCCGGGGTCGGAAAGCTCCCCTCCCGGAGGTAGAGCGCGTTCGTCGCCGGCTCGCCGCTCGGCGGCAAGGACAGGAGGCGCCCCGAGGCCGCCCGGTCCATGCCCTCGATGGGGATGCTCACGTCCTCGGCGATCCGCGTCTGCAGGGTCTCGACCCCCGGGAGGGCTTCGATGCGCCTCGCGATGCTCTCCGGCGCGCGTTCCAGGTGGGCGAAGACGTGCGCGAACCGGAAGCGGTCGTAGTACGCGTCCCGGGACGTCTCGAGCGAGTCGCTCGTGCCCCGGAGACCGATGAAGCACGTCATCCCGCCCGCGAGGACGAGCGCGATGGTGGCGATCTGCCCCTTGAGCCGGGATACCTCGCGAAGGAGTTTCCGGTCGATCGCGGGAACGACGCGCGTGCTCACCAGCGAAGCTCGCTCGACCGGACCCGTCTCTCGACGAGCCGTTCGCTCTGGACGCGACCGTCCGAGAGGGTCACGACGCGGTTCGCGATCTCCGCGATCGGCGCGTTGTGGGTGATGATCGCCGTCGCCGTGCCGAGCTCACGGTTCACCCGTTCGAGGACGTCCAGGACGAGCACGCCCGTCCGAAAATCCAGCGCACCCGTGGGCTCGTCGCAGAGGAGCACCGACGGCCGCTTCGCGACGGCCCGAGCGATGGCGACCCGCTGCTGCTCTCCGCCGGAGAGCTGGGCCGGGAAGTGGTCGAGGCGGTTCCCGAGCCCCACGAGCCCGAGCGCCTCCTCCGCCTCGAGCGGGTCTTCCGCGATGTCCGTGACCAGCGCCACGTTCTCGCGGGCGGTGAGGCTCGGAACGAGGTTGTAGAACTGGAACACGAAGCCGACGTGGCGTCGCCGGTAACGAGTGAGCTCGGCTTCCGTGGCCTCCGACAGCTCCAGGTCGCGAAAGAACACGCGGCCGCTCGTCGGGACGTCGAGCCCGCCGAGGATGTTCAGGAGAGTCGACTTCCCGCTACCGGAGACACCGAGGAGCACCAGGAGCTCGGCGCGGCGGAGCTCGAAGTCCACGCCGTCCAGAGCGCGAACGTCCACCTCTCCCATCCGGTACACCTTGCGGAGCGCCTCGCAGCGCAGGACGCCGAGGGGGGCCGTCTCCTCCAGGGCTCCGGTCGCGGCTCGGGCCATGCCCTCGACGCCTCGCAAGAGGCGTGCCCCGGTTCGAGTCCGACACGGGCGCAGCTTCCGGTTCGTCGCCCCTGCTCCACGAACGGATTGCGGTCCCCGACGAACGAACTGCGCCTAGCCGCTGCGCGCGCAGTCGACCTGCGAGGCGCGTCTCATCCGCCCGCTGCCCGATTCGCGGCGCCGGGTTCGGACGGGACCTCTTCGAACAGCCCGGCGAGCTCGGAGCGGTGGTGGAGGCCGAGCTTCTTCAGCACGCTCTTCAGCCGCTGATTCACGGTGGACTCGGCGATGCCGAGCTCGTAGGCGATGAGCTTCTGGGAGTGGCCCCAGGCCGCGTAGAGAGCGACCGGTCGCTCCGCGACCGTGAGGGCACGAGGATCTTCGAGTCGGGGCTCGTTTCGCCGCGCGACGAGGAAGTGCTTGCCGTCCGTGTCCATGGTCTCGAAAATCGACCACTGGCCGGACACGAGCGCGCGCCAGAGCTCGACGGCACGCTCCGGCGATTCGCGCCGGAGCTCCCGACCGCGGACCAGGTCCCGGACACGCCGTTCGATCTCGGGTCCCGCGTCCAGGCCGGGCGCCGCGTGCTCTCGCCGCCCGTCGGGGGTGAAGATCGCGTCCGCCCGTTCGAGGTCCCGCCCGGTCCGGCGGCGAAGCCGGTGCGCCGCCGCGAGATGCGCGGCCACGCGGGAGAGTGTCGCCCGCCGCCGCGGGGGCATCGGGACTCTATCCCGGGAGAGCGCCGCGACCAGCACGCCGCGGTGCGACCGATCGTACGCGCGAAGCAGGAGTCCGTCGCGGAACCCGACGCGCTGGGCGAGCTCCGCGACGACCGGCGGCGGCCACTCGGGATCCAGCTCCGAGAGTAGCGCGGTCTGCCAGCCACCCCGGTAGAACCTCCGCGTGATGGCCGGATCTCGTCCCGCGCCGTTGCTCACCCGCCGGAGCGTCTCTGCGTCGATCGGCGTCTCCCCGGCGCTCTGGACCGGGCCCACATCGAGAGCCGAAGCGTCGCTCGCGTCGTACTGGAACGCGAACACGCCGAGCCCGCGGTCCAGCACGCCGTGAGCCGCGTCGGCGATTCCCCGAAGCCATTCGGGCGCCGGCTCCGCGACGCGATAGGCCGCGTCCATCAGGCGGAGATAATCGGGCGCCTCCCTCCGACGAGAGCGCGGAGCTCGCAAGGACTCGGCGGTCACCGACCGAGGAGGATACCGGGTTCCGGGGAGGATCGCATCGGTCGAGACGCGCTGGCTTGCTCGGCGCGGCCGACTCAGGCCGCGCAGATGCCGTAGCGCGGCAGGATGTCGTGGAGTACGGCCAGGCGGTGCGCCTGCAGCGCATCGTGGAACAGCTTCCAGTCGCTCCGGAGGAAGGCAGGGGTGAACTCGTAGCCGTCCTCCCGCGTCTGCTTGTCTTCCGTGGTGCCGAGGGCCGAAAACTTCCAGGACCCCTCCCCCTTCGCGACGTAGGAGAGCCGCGCCCTGCCGAAGCTGAACTCCCCCGCGGCGATGCACTCGAGCCAGCGGGCATGGCGCTCCTCGCCCTCGGTCTCCTGGAATTCCCGGATGTTCCGCTCGATGAGGTCACGATCGGCCGGTGCCATGCCGTTCGGAGTCGGGCGCCCGGCCGTGACGCGGAACATCCGCATCGCGTCGAACAGGTGGAGCGCGGCCTGGACGAAGTCGGCCGGGTTGTCGCGGACGACCTTCTCCTTCAGCCCGTTCGTGTAGCTCCACCGGAGGAACGGCTTGTCGGGATGGCTCAGCGCGGCCCCGTGACCGAGCATGAGCCCGTCCGCTGCTTCGTTCGCCAGGAGGTCGTGGAGATCTCCGAAGTAGTCCCGGACTCGGTCCCGGAACGTCAGGTCGAGCTTGCCGTCCCCGTCCGAGAGATCGCGCACGGTGTTGATCGGGTGGCTCACGCCCGCGAACCCCTGATGCGCCCACGTGTCCGCGTAGACGTGCATCGTGATCCCGAGTCGATGGAGCGCGCACGGCTCGCCGTGAGCACTCACCGCGCGCTCGACCATTTCGACGGCGACGGGGCTGTTCGGACGGCACACGAGCTTCCGGATGAAGCTCCCTTCAGGGTCCGCTCCCGCGGGCTTTCCGCCATTTCCGGGCAAGAAGTGAAACGGAACCCACACGCGCGCGTTCGCGAGCGTCCGGAAGTTCCGGTAGTCCAGCATCTTGTGCGCGGAGCTGATGCGTGAATAGCGGGCGCCGTTCACGAAGGAGATCTCGCCCGAGTTCGTCGCGTCGTCGACGTACTGCGCGGCGTAGCCGATGACGCCCGCGTCGCGGTCGTCGAATCCGGCGAGTCTCGCGAGGACGTAGGTCACGGCATGATGGAAGTCGATTTGCATCCGAGGCTCCTCCCCTGTGACCCGTCAGGAGAGCCGACCGCCACGGGGAACGCAATGAGACGTTCGACGACCGCGCCGCTCCGCCCGGGCGCGGGACTCGGGTGCCGTTCGGTGCGCGGACCTCAGCGGCGGGGGAGCGAATCCACCGGCGTGCCCGGGTTCAGGTACTTCTCGATCTTGCCGAGGAGGTAGTCCTTGGCTTTTCCGCGCCAGAGCATTCCCGGGTCCTTCCCGGAAAACGTCACGGTCTTCTCGCCCAGCTCGAGCGTTCCCTGCACGGTGACGACGAGATAGCTCCCGGTGACGGACGCCGTGTTCTCCCCCGTCCACGTGATCGTGAGCCCGTACTTGTTCCCGAGGTAGTCACCGAGCGCGTGGAGCCGGGCCCGTGCGTCCGCGAGCTCCAGGTGGTGAGGTGCGCTGAACTCGAATGCCATGTCTCTCGCGCAAGATAGCCGAAGGCAGCGTTTGCCGTCCGCGACTTCGTCGAAAAAGCGCGTATGCTGAACAAAGAGCGTGACCGACGTCGACCCGAACGTGTGCCCCTCGTGCGGGCGGCCGAACGACTGCCAGGCGGCGCTCGGAAAAGACACGTGCTGGTGTTTCTCCGTCACGATCGATCCCGAACGCCTCGCCGCGATCCCGAAGGAAGCCGTCGGCAAGGCCTGCCTGTGTCCCGCCTGCGCGACGCAGGACCCCGTCCCGGGTGACGGCGTGGTGCGTCTTCGGCGCTGAGACCAACGGCGGTTCGTTTTGTTTGTGGGGGACCTGGTCCCCCGAGGCTTCCCTTCGGGGCAGGACGGCGGATCGCGTCGCGGGGTGTGTTTGTGGGGGACCTGGTCCCCCGAGGCTCCTGTGGTCCTCGGGCTTCGCCCTGCGGGCCTCGGACCTCTCCCCCTGCCGCGCCCGATGGGGCGCGCGCTCGCCGTGCTCGCGGGTAGCCGTGAATCGGCGGGACCAATCGGGGGGGCGACTCGCCGCCCTTCGGGCGGGCTCGACGCGACGACGTTTAGCGTCGTGGGGTTTTGTTTGTGGGGGACCTGGTCCCCCGAGGCTCCTGTGGTCCTCGGGCTTCGCCCTGCGGGCCTCGGACCTCTCCCCC
>DASZXK010000176.1:0-39578 GCA_035545855.1 Polyangiaceae bacterium | reverse complement strand
CGTGACGGGCAAGGTCCGGCGTCATGGGAGCCGGATGTCCGTCGTGGTCGAGCTCGCGGAGACGGACGGCGCGCGCATCGTCTGGACGGACGAGTTCGACGCCGCGCCGGGCGACGCGTTCGCCGTGATGGACGCGATCGTCGATCGCATCGTGGCCGCCGTCGCCGAGGAGATCGAGGCGGCCGAGTGCCAGCGCGCGCTGCTGAAGCCGCCGAGCTCGCTCGACGCCTGGGAGGCGTATCACCGGGGCCTCTGGCACGTGTACAAGTTCAACGGTCCGGACAACGTCCACGCCGAGCGGCTCTTCCGCGACGCGGTCCGCCTGGATCCGACGTTCTCCCGCGCTTACGCAGCACTCTCCTTCGCGCATTTCCAGAACGCCTTCCTGACGCTCACACCGGACAGGGACGCGCAGGTCGCGCTCGCGTTCGAGTCGGCGGTGCGGAGCGTCGGCGCTGACGACCGGGATCCCGCGGCGCACTGGGCCATGGGGCGCGCCCTCTGGCTCCGGGGCGCGGAGTCCGAGTCCATCTCGGAGCTCGAACGAGCGTCGAGCTCAGTCCGAACTTCGCGCTCGGCCACTACACGCTCGGGTTCGTCCGGAGCCAGTCCGGAGATCCGAAGGCGGCCATCGACGCGACGAACCACTCGCGGGATCTCTCCCCCTTCGATCCCCTCCAGTTCGCGATGCTCGCGAGTCGCGCCCTCGCGCACGTCCGACTCGGAGAAGTGGAGGAAGCGGCGAGCTGGGCCGTCCGGGCCGCGGGGCGGCCCAACGCGCACACGCACATCCTCGCCATCGCCGCGAACTGTCTCGCGCTCGCGAACCGAAGGGACGAAGCGCACGCGTTCGTCTCGCGCATCCGCGAGCACCTCCCGAACTACGACGTCGAGGACTTCCTCCGCTCGTTCCGCTTCGCGCCGGACGCGGAAGGGCTCTTCCGCAAGAGCGCGCGACGGATCGGGTTCGGCGGCGGGCGCTGAGCCCGCCGCCGGCACGTCGGCTCAGGGCGCGGCGTGCACCGAGAGCTCGTGCGAGCCCGGGAGCGTCGGATCGACCTTGCCCCACACGAGCGTCGCGGGAGCCGTCGACGGCGCAGCGATCGAGAAGCCGTCGAGGTCCGCCCCGACGACGAGATCCGTGTGCGTCCAGGTCGTGTCCTTCGACGCGGAGACGACGTTCGCGCCCGAGGCGTCCTGATAGACGACGCGCGGATTTGCGCTTCCGTCGAGGTAGAGCGCCAGTCCGGCGCCCACCCAGTGCCCGCGATCGCCGGAGCGCACGCCGTCGTCCACGAGCTCCGGCGTACCTGGAGAGCCCCCTGGGGTGAACGCGACGTAGTACACGCGGCGACTCACGCCGTCCTGGTACGCGACGTGGACGTTTCCCGTGCCGTCCACGACGGCTCGGGCCCACTGCCCGCGATCCGCGGCGTCCGCGCCGTCGAGCACCGTCTCGGTGAATGCGCCACTACCGGCAGTCCCTTCGACGAGCGCGACCAGCGCCGTGCGCGTTCGGTCGTAGTACACGACGACGAGACGCCCGTCCCCGAGCGCGAGCAGATTCACGAAGAGGGCGGTGCCGGAGAGTCCAGCGCCGAGCGTCGCGCTCTTCGTCGCGAGCGTGCTCGTCGTCCAGTCGGAAGCACCCGCCGGTGCGGCGTTCCTCGCGCGAGCCAGCCGGAGCTCGCTCGTGAAGGTGCCGTCTCCGGCTGCTGCGCTGGCCGCGCGATAGGCGATCGCGGGCGTCGTGCCGAGCACGAGTGACGCGTACTCTCCGACCGCGTCGCCCGTGGCCGCGGGCACGTCGACGTCGGAGGTCTGGAAGGCGCCCCCGCTCGTCTCCGAAGCGAATCGAAGCGCCTGGCGGTCGCGATCCTGATACGCGACCCGCGCGAGGGTCCCCGAGAGTCGAACGGACGTCCACGCGCCGACGTCCGGCCCGGCCTCTGCGATCCCTCCCCGGTAGCCGCTCGGGTCGTTCGTCGGGGTCGCCGAGGGAACGCCGTCCACGGCACGATACGTCGGCGTCGCCGCGGTCAGATCCACGAGCACGAGGTCGCCGAGGACGGCGTCGTAGCTCGTCGCGACCGTGCGCGTCGTCGTCGCGTCCATCGAGTTCCACTGCCCGAGGCCCCCGCGAGCGACTTCCCCGGGCGTGCAGGGCGCGGCACCACACGGTGAATTCCCGCCGTTTCCGGCAGCGCCGCCGTTGTCGCCTCCGCCGTTTCCGGCAGCACCACCGTTTGCGCCTCCGGCTTCGCCGCCGTTCCCCGACCCGCCACTCGACGGGCCCGTCCCTGCCGTGCTTCCGTCGGGCGATTCCGGCCTGGCTGCGCCGGTTCCGTCGGAACTGCCGCAGCTCACGGCGAGCGCCGCGCCACTCACGGCCAGGAAAGCCGCGGAGAGCCTCCGGGAGCGCCGCCGCGTCCCGACGGCGAGCAGAAACGCCGCCGCACCGAACAGCGCGAGCGTCCCCGCGCCGCGTCGCGGCAGGCTGGACGTGACGCTGCCGATGCCTCCCGGGGACAGCACGAGATTCGCCGGCGGCGGCGCGACGTTCGCGAAGATGCCGACGAAGTTCGAGGCATCCACCGCGGTGATGGCCTTCACGTCGAGCGGGTGCCCGACGACGCTCGGGAGCTCGAGCGGGCCGAGCCGACTCGCGAGCTCCTGAAACGCGACCTTCTGGAGGATCGGGCCGAGTGAGCCGAGCGTCGCGTTCGACTCGGTCAGGTGATCGACGTTCTTCACCGTCGGGTTCGCGGGAGGCTGCAGTGCACCGAGCACGGGCGTGATCTTGCCGACCGTGTCCGAGCGCGCGCCGAGAGGGAGCGTCATGTCGCCCCCGAACGTCAGGACGCGGACGGGCTGGGCGTCGACCAGCGCGTAGACGTCGAGCTCCATCCCGGGAAACGCCGCGGTCACGAGCGGCGCCGTGACGGCGCCTCCCGCGTCGAACGTGTTGTCGCCGAGCGTGATCGTGGGCGGCGCTTGCGGGCGAAGCCCGAGGTAGAGCGGCGTGCCCGCCGGCGAGAGCTCCGCGAGGGAGGGCGCGGTCCCGAGGAGCGCGTCGGTCGTCAGCGTCGGCGTCGTGTCGGGGCCGAACGTCGCGCAGAGGGAGCCGCTGTCGTACGCCGCGTAGGCGAGCTGGGTGAGCTCCGAGCCGTGAATGCCGATCGCGACGTCGAACGGCGCCCCGGTGTCAGGGCGGGTATTCCCCTGAAAGTACTGGGATTCTGGGATGGCCGTCTTCGTCGGCGGCGACGCTGGTGGGCCGCAGCGATCGGTTCCATCGTCGCCCGTGACGGCGCCACCGAGCACGCCGAACGCGATTCCGCCGGTGTCGGAGGTCCCATACCCACCCGCGACGGCGTAGAGGTCGAGCGCGGCTCCATTCGCGGGAGGTACCCCGTCGAGCAGCGCGCTCGCCGCGAGCCGGCCGACCGAGCCGAGCTCCTGCAGGCATTCGTTCCCGAGCATGCAGGTCTTGTCCGTACATGCCGTGGCGAGCGGGCCGCACTCGGCGAGGTCTCCGGTCGGGCACGGCTTGCACGCGGACTGCTGGACCTGGGTGCGCAAGACGTCGCCCAGGATCGCGCGCAGGGTGTCCTGATAGAGGCTCAGCCCGGCCGACGCGAGCGAGCAAGCGAAGGGTCCGTTCAGCTTCACGTCTTCCGTCGTGAGGCCGGTGATCGTCACGTCTCCCACGACGAGTCCGGTCGTCCCCGCGATCGGGTTCTGTGTGAAGGAAAGCGGAAACGAGATGCCGATGTCGGGGCCCGCGCCTGGTGCCGTGTCGACGGCGATGCTGCAATCTCCGGCGACCGGAATCGTGATGGGCACGTCGGACGTCGTCTTGAGCCGACCCCGGAGAGTCACGTCGAGGCGCGACGCGCCGCTCGACGGCGCCAGCACGAGCCGCGGCAAATCCCCCGGATGGGCGGTGACGTCGATCGACAGCGGCCCGCACACGGAACTCGGCGTTCCGCCCGGGCAGCAGAGGGCCGTGCTCGACCCGCACGAGGAAGGCACGTTCAGATCCGTCGTGCCGCCGAACAGGTACTTCGCGAACGTGACGGGGTCCGCCTGGATCGCCGCGAGGCCGGCGGACGAAACGCGCGTCTGAATCGCGTTCTGCATCCGCTGCCCCGCCGGAAAGCCGCCGGGGATCGACGTCAGCGTGGAGCAGGACTGGCCGCTGCAGCCGCAAGCGAGCCAGGCGACGAACGAGAGTCGAAGAACGCGGGGTTTCATGGTCCGCGGCGAGTCTACCCTCGCGTCCGCTCTTTCCTGAACCGATCCGCGTCTTACGCCGGCCGTGGGCGAAAGCTTCCCTCCGCAACGCCCGAGAAATTCGAGCAAACTTTCCGCTCCGCCCGGTGTCGGATTGGACGTGCCGCTCGTTCTTCGCCGTCTCCCCGCCCGCGTGTTCCTCGCCGTGATGCTCGCCGGTTCGGCGCTCATCACCTGGTACAGCCTCCCGTATTTCGACTTCGGCACGCTCCCGCCGTTCGTCATCGAGAAGCTCCCCGTCCGGTTCGAACGGCTCTGGCTCTTCTCGCTCCGGGTGCACGTGGCGGCGGCGGCGCTCTCGTTTCCACTCTGCCTGCTCCTGCTCACGCGCTTCCTCCAGCGCCGGCCCGTGCTTCATCGCTGGCTCGGCCGCGTCGCGGGCGTCGTGGTGCTCTTCGGGCTCGTCCCCGCGGGAGCCGTGCTCGCCTTCGACGCGAAGGGAGGCGCCGTCGTCGCGATCGGGTTCTTGCTCTCCGCGGCCATAGTCGTCTCGGGCATGGTGTACGGCATCGTGACGGCGCGCCGTCGGGACCTCGTCTCGCACCGGCGCGCGATGCATCACGTCGTCGCGCAGATGAGCGTCGCGGTCGTCTCTCGCGCGATGCTCGTCGGCTTCGATTTCGCGGGCGTCGATCCGGACCTCGCCTACGTGCTCGCGCTGTGGGTGCCGGTGCCGCTCTCGGCGCTCGTCGTCGAGCTTCGCCAGCCTTCGTTTCCGCGCTTCTTCCACGAACTCACCCTCACTATCCAAAGGATCCGCCGTGAAATCTCGTCATCTCCTCGCCTGGCTCGTCGCCCTCTCGTCCGTCTCGTCGCTCGCCCTGGCCGATGACTCCCTCGCGTCCAGGGTGCGGGATCGCGTCCAGTCTCGCCTCGTGACGCCGCTCGCCCAGCAGGAGAGCACGCGATTTTCTCGCGGCCGCCCTGCGCCCCGCGAGCGCCGGGTCCGCGTCACGGACGTCGCTGCCCTGGTGGACGGCAAGGGCCGGTCCTTCCTGCGCTTCGCCGTGGACGTCCGCTTCGGCAGCGGTGACTGGCGCGAGGGCGACATCGACGGCTGCATGTACCCCGAGAGCGGTGCCATCTACGTGAAGCGCGGAAGCGAATACCGCCCTGCCGAATTCCTCCTCGGGAAGGATCTTCCAGCCGTCACGGGCGTGTGCGAGCCGAGTGGGGCGAAGTCCTAGGGCTACGAGCGATCGCCGGCCCTATCGGGCCCGCCCTCCCTCCGATAGACTCCGGTGCGAGGAACAGGAGGGTGCGCGTGAATTCGACCGTCACGAACTCGAAGGTTCATCATCCGCTCTTCCGGGCCATGGTCGTGATGGGTAGCTCCCTCGCGACGGGCTGCGGTGGCGTCGCGGAGACGAAGGCCGCTGGCGGAACCGGCGCGGGTGGAGCGCCGCCCGATGGAGACTCCGGCGGATTCGGGCAGACGGGCGGCACCGTCGGCGCGGGCGGAACGTTCCTGCATCCGGGCGGGTTCGTCGGTTCCGGCGGAGCGCTCTCGACGGGCGGCGCGGCGGACGAAGACGCGGGGCCGTTCCCGTGCGTGCCGGCGCAGTGGGATTGCACCGGAGTGGATCTCCGGTGTGGAGGGACGGGGCGCGGCTACACGCTTCCCGCGTGCAAGTGTGATCCCTCCCGCCCCCGTACGGAAGCGGACTGCCGGCTCGGTGATCGTCTCGTCTGCCTGGATGGGCTGACCGATCCTTCGGGCGTACCGCTCCCGGCGAGCGTGCCCTTCCAGTGTTCCTGCGTGAGGAAGACGGATTCGTGCCAGGCGGACTGCGTGGCCGCGTCGCCCCTTCGGGAGCGCAGCCTGCACTGTGACGAGGACGGCCCGGACCGGCTCCTCTGCGGCTGCGCGTGGGTGACCCTCCGGTGACGAGCGAAGCGCCCGTGGGCGAGCTCGATTTCGCCGACCGTCGTCTCGTCGCCGACTACTGGTTCTCTCGCGCCGAGGGCGAGCTCACCTCCGCCTACGGCTTCGAACACGTTCTGGAAGATCTGCGCCGCGACGGCGCGCCGGCGCCCATCCTCTCCCTCGCCGAAAGATCCGTCGCGGACGAGTACCGACACTCCGGGTGGTGCCGCGAGTGGGCGGAGCGCTTCGGCCGCGCGCCCGCCGAACCCCGACCTCGAAGCACGGCCCCCGTGCGCTTCCTGCGAGCAACCGAAGCGGAAGAACGACTCCTCCGCATCACGTTCTGCTGCTTCACGGAGACGGTCGGCTCGTTCGTCCTCCGGAAGGTCCGTCCGTTCGTCACGAGCCCCGAGCTCCGCAAGCTGAACCAGAGGCACACGGCCGACGAGCTCGCGCACGCCAAGGTCGGCTGGGGATACCTCTCCACGACCACGGAGGGAGCGAAGGCGCTGATCGCGGAGCGCCTCGACGAGCTCCTCGCGACTCTCCGAAGGGTGTCCTGCGAAGGGACCGAGGTCGAGCGAGAAGACCTGATCGGCTGGGGCTATTTCACGCCGTCACTGCTCGCGGCGGCTCACGACGAAGCCGTCCGCGAGGTGATCTTGCCGGGACTCGAACATCTGGGCATCACGTCGGCGGGCACGAAAACCCTGTGATGAGCGCCTGATCGTTCTTCTCGAAGCATTCCCGCGTGCCGTCGCCCGTGTCCACGAAGACGTGGACGTCGGCGGGGGCGCCGCGCGGCGGGTCCGTCCAGTCGCAGGAGACGCTGGAACATCCACCCGGGAGGAGCGACGCGTTCGTCGTGGTCTGACAGAACGGCGTGCCCGCGTCCGAGTTCGTCGTGAAGCTGACGGGGACGCCGCGGTCCACTCCCTGGGCGCCGCGGTTGCAGACGGAGCAGTCGATGGAGACGGCTTGGGGCGTGCACGCGCCGGGCCGGCAGGAGACGGTGAGATCCACGGCGGCGAGCGGCGCGACGGTGCCTTGCACGTTCTGGCGGAAATCGTTCAGCTTCGGAACCTTCCAGTTCGCCTGCCAGGCGCTCGTCCTCGGGATCTTCCCGTCGTCCAGCACGTTCGTGACGCTGTATGCGTGCTGGTTCCAGAGCATCCGGGAGCCCGCCCAGTCGTCCTTCTTGCTCGCATAGACGAAGACGCCGTGGGAGCTCGAGAACGTCGCGCTCGGGAAGAGCGGGTCCGCGCCGCTGCAGCCGCTCGGCCAGTCGTCCGTGCCGACGACGATTTCCGTGTGGAAGTCTCCGTCCACGTCCGCGATGAGCGGATACTCGTACGCCGTGCCGCTCGCGCGCGCGGTGCTCCACTTCACGGCGCCCGTCTTCCCGTCGTACACGCGGAGGAAGCACTCGTCCGCGTAGGCGACCTCGGCGGCGCCGTCGCCCTCGAAGTCGAAGACGGAGGAGCCCGTGACGTTCGAGGTGAGGTCCTGGGACGGCTTCGTCCACCGGATCCCGCGCGACTCGCAGTCCGCGGGGAGAGGATCCACGTCGCAGTCCGGATCGAACACGACGTACTTGGACGCGCCGGCGGCGGCGAACTCCGGTCTTCCGTCGCCGTCGAAATCCGCGACGGTGGGCGGGCCGCCGCGGTAGAGCCCGGCCGGCGAGAACGGACCGAACGCGATCTTTCCGTCGATGGTCTCGATCGTCGCGCTCCCCGACGCGATGTTCACGATGTCCGCGACGCCCGGGCCTTCCCCGAAATCGCCGAAGTCCGCGATCGCCGTCATTCCACGGGTGTGCGAGCCGACGAACCGCGGCGCGGCGATCCAGTGCCCCGACGACCAGGAGAGGAGCTGATCGCCGGTCGCGACCTCCACCTGACCGTTCGAGTCCAGGTCCGCGAGGGTCGTGATGTTCCCGTCGAGGTACGTGACGAGGCCGTGCGTGCCGTCCAGGAGGCAGCCCTTCGAGTCGTACACGACGGTACCGAAGATGATCTCCGGTTTCCCGTCGTCGTCGAGGTCGTGCACGGAGACACCGCCCATGTAGTTCGTGCTCTTCCCGGTCCCGTCGTCCACACGACCACCCTGGTTGTCACAGACGGCCGACGTGAAGAGCCGCTGGTATTTGCCGTTCGCGTCCTGAGAGAACGCGATGACACCGCCGTAGGCGGCCGCGCGCGGCGTCACGATCTCGATGCGCCCGTCCCCGTCGAGGTCCGCGAGGGCCGGGATGGCGGTGCTGACGACGCGATCCTCGGGCGCGATCAGGCTCTGCTGGTGCGCGCACGTTCGCCCGTCGATGATGCGGAGGTTCCCGGTGATGAGCGCCGGGTAGGACTGCGTGTCGTACGTCGCGAAGACGAGGGACGGGGCGACCGTCGTCGGATCGTGGTCGAGATCGAGGTCCGCGACGGAGGGCGTCGTCATGACCTGATTCGACGCGGGGAGCTGGTCCGCGGGCGGCTCCGTGAAGGAGCACTGGAGCACGACGTCGAACGGCCCGAACTGCGGGGGCCGCTCGCACGTGGCGTTCGCCGTCACCGCCGGCGGGATCCCCCACGGCACGCAGAACAGATCCGTGTCGCAGTAGGCGTCGTTCAGGCAGTCGTCGTTCGTGGTGCAGGGGACGCTCGGTACGCAGACGCCGTACTCGCAGCGGAGGCCGCCCGCGCAGTCGAGAGGGCCCTGGCACGGACCGGGCGCGCCGGCGTCGCTCGCGTCGGGGGCGCCGGCGTCGTGAGTCGCCGAGCCCGCGTCCACGGTTCCGCCCGCCCCCGCGTCGGTCCCACCGGAGGACGCGCCGCCCGTGCCGGAACCGCCGGTGTTCGCGCCGCCGGTGTTCGCGCCGCCGGTGTTCGCGCCCCCGGCGTTCGTGCCGCCGGTATTCGCGCCGCCCGCGCCGCCGCGACCCGCCGAGCCACCGGACGACGCGCCATCGAGGCCGGCGTCCTCGCCAGGAGGGGGAACGTTTCGGCTGTGATCTCCACCGCTGCAGGCGACGACTGCGATCGAGGCGGACGCCCCGACGCTCCACGCGAACCCACGCTTCATGGAGCGGACAGTATCAGACCGTCCGCTCCGCGGAGCGAGCACGCCGTCCCGCGGAAATTCCCGCGCCTCCCGCGTCCGCGGGACGGTGGTCTACCCGAAGAAGCTCATGGCTCGCAGCAGCCGCTGGAGGCCGGCTGAGCGATGCAGTCCGTCTTCATCTTGGCCCAGATGGCCTTCGCCATCGCCTTCGAGCCCGTGGGGTTCGGGTGGATGTCGGTCGGCGCGAAGTAGTCGGGGTGACCCTCGAAGACGGGGACCAGGTCCACGAAGTGGCACCGGATGGTGTGGTTCGGGTCCGCCGCCACGCTCTGGTCGTACGCCGTGTCGCACTCTTCTTTGATCTTCGGCAAGGCGTAGTCGAGCATGCCGTTCGGGTCCGTGCCGCCGACGATCGTGCCCGTCGGGACGTGCGGGTAGAAGAAGAAGAGCGCGTCCTTCACGCCGGCCTGGGCCATGTGGAGGAAGAGGGCGCGCCCGGCGTCGAGCGCCTTCTGCACGATCTTCTGGCAATCCGGGATCGTGGGGGACGTCGCGCCCATCATCTTGCACTGCCCGCCCTGCGGGAACTGCACCGTGTCCGGCACGAGGACGTCGTTGCCGCCGCCGTCCATGATGATGGCGCGGATGTCGGGGTGCTTCGCGAGCGCCGTGTCGAACTGCGGCGGGATGAGCCCGATGCCGCCGGAGCCCATGGAGGTGCCGCCGATGGCGAAGTCCTCTATCGTGAGGCCGCTCTCCGTGTTGATGTCCGTCGGGAACGTGTGGGAGACCCAGTTGATGTAGGAGTCTCCGATGAGCACGATCTGATTCGAGTCCTGGAGGCAGGGGGGCTTCGCGGGGGGAGCGCCGCCGGTGCCCGAACCGCCCGAAGAGTTCTCGCCGCCCGACGAGCCGCCGACGCCGCCCGAGCCGAGCGAGCCGCCGTCGCCGCTCCCGCCGCCGCCACTGCCGTTCGGTACGCCGCCGTTTCCAAGCGTCGAGCCGCCGTTTCCGCCGAGCGCGCCGCCGCTTCCGGATGTGTCCCCGCCGCCGCCGGCGCTCCCGGACTGGTCGCCGCCAGCACCGCTCACGGGCTGCGTGCCGGTGTTCGAGTCGTTGCCCGAGCAGGCGGAAACGGCGCCCGCGAGCGCGAGGATCAGGGGAAGCGCGAAGGAATTCGTGGAAGTCATTGCTCCATCCGTCCGTCGGACGGAAAGCGGTCCGACAAGGCCCGCCTCCCGCCCGCATGTTCGAGACCGCGTGAACCCTCTACCGAGCGCGAGAGATCGGGACCAGGGCACGCGGAGGACAAAGTATTGCCCTGTCGCGGCCGGCGCGAGGCTTTTCCGTCACCCGGCTTCGGTCGAACGGCCGGCACGCGCGGGTTGACGCTCGACGACGGGAGGCGAAGCTACGGCGCATCATGGCGTCCACCGACATCCAGTTCGCGGGCTCGATCCCGACTCTCTACGAGGAGATCCTCGTGCCGCTGCTGTTCCAACCGTACGCGGAAGACCTGGCGGCACGGTTGTCCGACTTGAAAGAGGGCGTCGTGCTCGAGCTCGCTGCGGGCACCGGCGCCGTGACGCGCGTCCTTCGCCGAACGCTGCCGCCCGCGGTGCGCATCCTCGCGACGGACCTGAACGAGGGCATGATCGCCGTCGGCTCGAAGCGAGTCGCGGACCCGACCGTCACGTGGGCCCAGGCGAACGCCCAGTCGCTCCCGTTGTCCGACGGCTCGGCGGACGCGATGGTCTGCCAGTTCGGCGTCATGTTCTTCCCGGATCGCCCCGCGAGCTACCGCGAGGCGCGGCGCGTGCTCCGCTCCGGTGGACGATACCTCTTCAGCGTCTGGGATCGGCTCGACGAAAACCCCCTGTCCCGGGTCGTGAACGACGCGGTCGGCTCGCTCTTTCCGGAGAGCCCCTCGCACTTCTTCGAGCGAACGCCGTTCGGTCATCACGACGTCTCCGTCATCCGGCGCGAGCTCGAGGGGGCGGGCTTCGGTCAGGTCTCGATCGAGACCGTGAAGAAGGTGACCTACGCGCCGACTGCCGAGGGGGCCGCCAGGGGGATGTGTCAGGGGACGCCGTTTCGCGGCGAGATCGAGGCGCGCGGCCCGACCCGGCTCGAAGATGCGACGCGGGTGACCGCCGAGGCGCTCGCTGCGCGCTACGGAAAGACGCACCTCGAAAACCGGATGAGTGCCCACGTCGTGACCGCCGTCGCGCCGTGAAGGAGGACCGCGCGGCTCGTGAGCGCGACGAACCGGACCCGAACCGGTCGGCTTCCTCCGGAGGGCGCCGAGCCCGTTCACTCGATCGCGCGGTTCACCACGTCCCGGATGGTCTTCGCCACGAAGGGCTTGTCCACCATCGGCGCTCCCGAGGCCTCGAGCGCTCGCGCGTCGCTCTCGGTGAACGTCCCGCCCGTCGTGAACACGAAGCGGCGTGCGACGTCCGGCGCCTCCTTCGTCAGGCGAGCGTGGAGCTCGAGGCCCGTGACGCCGGGCATCATGAGATCGCAGAAGACGACGTCGAATCGCTCGCCCCGGCGGATCCGTTCCCACGCGGCAAGGGCGTCCGTCTCGCTCACGACGTCGTGGCCGCGGAGGATGCGTCCGAACGCCGTGCAGATCTGCGCTTCGTCGTCCACGACGAGCACGCGCGCTCGCCGTGCGGGTTTCGCAGAGACGGCCGGGGGCGCCGCTTCCGGAGCCGGCGCGCTTGCCGGCGAGAGCACGACTCTCGCGGTCGTTCCCCTGCCCACCTCGCTCTCGAGCGTGAGCTCGCCGCCGAGTGACGCGATCGTGTTCCGGCAGATCGCGAGGCCGAGGCCCGTCCCTCCGCTGCCCTTGGTCGTGAAGAACGGATCGAAGACCCGCGCGAGGTTCTCCCGCGCAATGCCGCACCCGTCGTCCCGGATCTCGACGACGACGCGCCCGGCGTCGTCCGTCCGCGTCGTCACGCGGATCTCGTGGAACTCCGCCGTGCCGAGAGGCATGGCGTGCGCGGCGTTGATCAGGAGGTTCAGGAACACCTGTCCGAGGCGCGCCTCGCTCGCGGTCACCCGCGGGACCGTCCCGTAGTCCTTCACCAGGCGCGCGCGCGGCCGGAGCTCGTGCCTCGCCATACCGATCGCGGAGTCGAGGACGTCGGCGAGGACGAGCGACGTTTGCTCGTCGTTCGCCGGGCGGGAGAAGGCACGGAGATCCCGCACGATGGCCTTCACGCGCTCGGTCCCCTGCAGGGCGTCCCGGAGCGCCGCGGCGATCTCGGCGCGCGGGGCCGCCGTCCTTTCCGTCCCGGTCTCCGCCAGGTCCTCCTTCAGGACCTCGAGCGCCGACGTCACGTAGGCGAGGGGGTTGTTGATCTCGTGCGCGACTCCGGCGGCCAGCATCCCGAGGCTCGCGAGCCTGTCCCCGTCGATGAGCCGGCGCTTCATGGCGAGGAGCTCGCTCATGTCCCGGCACGCCCAGAGCTTCGCCGGGCTGCCCTCGAACTCGAAGTCCTTCGTCGCGGCGAATTCGAGGGTCACGGGAGTGCCGTCCGGCCGATCGAGGACGTGCTCGGTGCCGGTGGCCGTCCCGTCCGGACGCAGGCCGAACTCGGCGGTCTTCCGTCCGATGAGCTCCGCGGGGCTCTGGCCGAGGTAGGCCGAGAGCGCCTGGTTCGCGTAGACGAATCGATCTTCTCGAGTCACGAACACGCCGAGCGGGAGGCGCTCGATCAATTCGAGGAGCTCGCTCCGGGAGCGCTCCAGCATCGCCTCGGCGCGACGCTCCTGCGTCTGATCCCGGAGCACGAGGACGTCGCCGCCGTAGCTGCCGTCCTCGTGAAGGATGGCCGACGCGGTGCTCGCCACGGGCACCAGATCTCCCGACCGGCCGACGAGGGCGAGCCGGCCGTCGACGCGCACGACCATCCCCTCCGTCGCGGTCCGGGCCCCCGGGCACTGCACCGGGCGGCTGGTCTTTTCTTCGACGAGCTGGAACACGGATTCGAGGGGGCGCCCGATCGCTTCGCTCTCCTGGAATCCGGTGAGGGCGACCGCCGCCGGATTGAACAGCGTCACCCGGCCGCCGTCGTCCGTGACGATGACCGCGTCCCCGATGCTCCGGAGGGTGATCGCGAGGCGTTCCTTCTCCGCGCGCAAGCGCTGCGCGGCGAGCTTCCGTTCCGTGGCGACGAGAAGCGTCTCGTTCTCGGCGATCGCCCGTTCCGCGCGGCGTCGCTCGGTGACGTCGGCGGCGGTGAAGCAGACGAGGTCGCTCCGGATACGGAATGCCTTGGTCAGGCTGTCTCGCCCGCGGAACGAGCGCTCGGACAGATGGGGCTCGCCCGTGTCGGCGACCCGGGCGAGGGCGACGAACTGCTCATCGCTGGCGTGCGGAGCGATCTCGCTCCACCGCTTGCCGCGGAGCTCGGCGCGGGGCAGTCCGTGAAATGCCGCAGCCGCGTCGTTGGCGTCCTCGACGACGAATTCCGTCACCTCGCCGCCGCTTCCCCGGACCGCGCGGAGGAAGAGGACGGAGTCGCTCGCGTTCTCGAACGCGGCGCGGCAAATCGCTTCGGCGTCGTCGTCGCGAACGCCCGTTCGCCGATGACCGGACTCGACGGAGGCCCCGCCCTGGGGTGCCCACTCGACGCGCGGAGATCCGTTCGGGAAGGTGGGCCGGAGCCCGGCGTCGTCGGACATGGGACGCACGAACCAGAGCAAGCCGCACGCCAGACCGTAACCCGCGGAAATCTCGCGCGTGGGCGCAGCTCCTGCGCGGACGTCGGCGCAGCTTCTGCGCGGGTCTCCTCGAAACGCCGTGGGGTCGTGGAGGACTCGAACGCTCACGCGCGAGCAGGCAGTCGAGTTCCGTCCGCTGGCCCAGAAAGCGCTCGGCATCGCCCGGCTCGGCGTGATATCCGCGAGCGCGTCAGGGATGAAACAGTCCCGAAACCAGGAGCCGTTCATGCCGCGTCCGCTCGTCTCGCTCGTCGCCGTCGCTGCTCTTCTCGCCGCCTGCAAAGAGGAGGCGCCCGTGAAGCCGAAGGTCACCCCCGCGGCGGCTCCGGCTCCCACCGCGACCGGGATCCTGGTGGATTCGGCGAAGCTCGAGATGTTCGGCCCGCTCCCGAAGGCGATGGAGTCGAAGGCGAATCCGCTCACGCCCGAGAAGATCTCGCTCGGACGGATGCTGTACTTCGACGCTCGCCTCTCGAAGAACCACGACGTCTCGTGCAACAGCTGTCACGACCTCGCGAAGTACGGCGTCGACGGGAAGGACGTCTCCGACGGCCACCGGAAGCAGAAGGGCAGCCGCAACTCGCCGACGGTGTACGACGCGGCGGCACAGTTCGTTCAGTTCTGGGACGGGCGCGCCGAGACGGTCGAGGAGCAGGCCAAGGGCCCCGTGACGAATCCGGTGGAGATGGCGTCCACGCCGGAGCGCACGGTCGCGACGCTCGAGTCCATCCCGGGCTACGTGGAGGCGTTCAAGAAGGCGTTCCCCGACGACGAGAAGCCCATCACGTTCGACAACTTCGCGAAGGCCGTGGGCGCCTTCGAGCGAAAGCTCGTCACGCCGTCCAAGTGGGACGACTTCCTCGAGGGCAAGAAGACGGCGCTCTCCGAGGACGAGAAGAAGGGGTTTTTGAAGTTCGTCGAGGTCGGCTGCCCGACGTGTCACCTGGGGCCGCTCGTCGGCGGGACGATGTATCAGAAGGTCGGCAAGGAGAAGCCCTGGCCGAATCAGAAGGACAAGGGGCGCAGCGCCATCACGAAGAGCCCGTCCGACGACATGATGTTCAAGACGCCGATCCTCCGGAACGTGGATCAGACGGCGCCCTACTTCCACGACGCCTCGGCGAAGACGCTGGAGGACGCCGTGAAGCAGATGGCGACCTACCAGCTCGCGAAGGAGCTCTCGGAGGACGACGTGAAGTCCATCGTCACCTGGCTCCGGACGCTCACTGGCCCCATCCCCGCCGACTACGTGAAGGCGCCGACGCTGCCGGAGTCTTCGCCGAAGACACCGAAGCCCGATCCGAAGTGAGCGGCGTGCGGCGCGCGCGCGTCGAGTGCCCGAAGGCGCTCCGACGCGGCGTCAGCGCTTCGGTCGCTTCACGGCGCGGACCTTGCTGCTCGCGCCGCCGCCGCAATAGAGGAGGTCCTTGCCGTCCGTCTCGAGGCCAGTGACGTAGGTGCCTTCGGGCATCTCGAGGCGATCGAGCTCTTCACCGGTGTCCGGATCGACGCGACGGAGATCGCTCACCTCGTTCTCCAGAGTGCCGTGCCACAGATCGCCGTCGACGAACGTGACGCCCGTGACGAAGCGCGCTGTCGGAATCTCCTTCAGGACCCGTCCCGTCTCCGGATCGAGCTGGAGGATCTTCCGGCTCTTGTGGACTCCCACCCAGAGCTTCCCCTCCGCCCAGGTGAGTCCGGCGCAGGTGCCGGGCGGACCGGGTGTCGGCATGGACTTCACGACGGCTCCCGTCTTCGCGTCGACCTTACGGATGACGTCGTTTCCGATCTGGTAGAAGTGACGGCCGTCGAAGGCCGTTCCCGCGGTGGCCGGCACGGCGAACGCCGCGCCGAGCGACCCTTCCTCGACGTCCAGGGACTGCATCCGGTCCTTCGCGGCGTACCAGACGCGCTCGCCGTCGAACGTCAGTCCCGCGATGTGGTCGGTTCCGAACGGGCCGTATTCGCGCACCACCTCGGCCGGACGCGGCCGGACCTCGCGCTCCTTCGACATCCCTAGCCTTCTACCCCTCTCCCCACCTGGGCGAGGAGTAACAACGATGTCGCGAATCCAGGAAGCTCGGCCAGAGCCCATTTCCTGGCCCTTCCGGCTCCGAGTCCGCGCACCTTGCCCTCCGATTCGAGGTCCAGGAGCGCGCGCTGCACGGTCCTCGCGCTCGTGCCGAGCGCCGCGGCGAGCGCCTGCGTGCTCCACGGCTCCCCGGAAGCGAGGAGGGCGAGGAGCGTCCCGCGGGGTCCTTCCACCGGCGGGTGGAGCACGACCACGGCGCGGTCGCTCCGGGGCACGAACACGAAGCCGGCTTCCGTCGCGTTCACGTCGCCGAGTGACCCGAGGAGCCGGCGCAGTCGTCCGAGCTCGACGCGCAGGCGAGCGCGGAGCGACTCCGTGACGCGAGCGGCGCCGAACGCGCGCTGGATCAAGGTCTCTCGCGTCGCTTCCCCGGGATGCGCTTCCCCGAGTGCCGCGGCGAGCGCGAGGAGCACGGGCCGCCGGAGCAGAGGGAGGATGGTCTTTCCGGCGCGAATTTCACGACGGCACGTGTCGACGACGAGCGCCGGCGATTTCAGAACGTCCGCGACGTCCTGGAGCGTGACGGAGCGCTCCCGGCCGCGCTCGACGACCCGCCCGACGGGCGTCTCGAGCTCTTCCCGAGCCGCCCGGACGTCCGCGAGCAGGGCGGGAATGCCGGCCGCGTGCGCCGAGCCGAACGCACGATCGAGCGCCGCGCGCGCGACGTCGGGTTCCGTGCTCCGGCGCGCGACGTCGGCGGAAAGAAGTCCGAGCAGCACGAGCATTCGCGGCGGGAGACCGCGCCGTCGGAGCCGGGAGAGCGCGCGCTCGGCCTCCGCGAGCCGTCCGAGCACGACCAGTCGACGTGCGAGCTGGAGCCGGCAGAACCAGGCATTTTCGCGATCGCCCGAGGACTCCAGGAGGGGAATCGCTCGCTCCAAGGCTCGCTCCGCACTCGAGAGGTCGCGACACTCGAGCGCGACCTCTCCTTCGGCGGCGAGACACCGCGCATACGCGCCCGGATCGACGTCCCGGAACGCCCGCCCAGCCTGACCGAGGAGCTTCCGGGCCGTGGCGTATTCGCCGAGCTGAGCCAGGGCGACGCCCCGGAGCGCGAGCGCCGGCGCGTCTCTCCGGAGCGCGACGAAGCGGAGCGCCCCCAGCGGATCCCCGCGGGACAGAGCCTCGGAAGCCGCGCCGAGCGCCGGGTCCACGCTCCTTCTTATCTCGAATCGCGACGGAGTTGTTACTCACGCCCGGAGCGCCCAGGGGCCTACTTCCATGGGGGCCCGGCGACCTTCTCCGGGCGGAAGGAAACCACTCATGACGACGCATCGAATCGTGAATCCGGAAGAATGGACGGTCGCCCGCAAGGCGCTCCTCGCGAAGGAGAAGGAGTTCCAGAAGGCGCGTGACGCCGTCGCCGAGGCGCGCCGCGAGCTCCCGTGGGAGCGCGTCGAGAAGCGCTACCTGTTCGACGGCCCGAACGGCGAGGAGACGCTCGCGGATCTCTTCGACGGGCGCTCGCAGCTCGTCGTCTACCACTTCATGCTCGGCCCGAACGCGACCGTCGGGTGCAAGTCGTGCTCCTGGTGGGCAGACAACTTCGAGCGGCACGTCGTGCACCTCGCGCACCGGGACGTCACGATGCTCGCCGTTTCCCGCGGGTCTCTCCGGAACATCGAGGCATTCCGGAAGCGCCTCGGCTGGACGTTCAAGTGGGTGTCCTCGGCCCGCTCGGACTTCAACTTCGACTTCCGCGTCTCCTTCGAGGAAGGGAAGGGCGACGGCATCTACAACTACGCGCCGAAGAGCTTCGGAGGCTCCGAGCTCCCCGGCATCAGCGTCTTCTTCAAGGACACGGACGGCGCCATCTATCACACGTACTCCACCTACGGCCGCGGTCTCGACAACGTGAACGCCGGCTACCAGATCCTGGATCTCGTGCCGAAGGGGCGGGACGAAGCCGGGCTCCCTTCGCCGAATGCGTGGCTCCGTCACCGGGACGCCTACGATGTCGCGAGCTGAGGCACGTCGTTCGACGACCAGGCCGTCGTGGCTCGCGCGGGGCACGGCGTTCGGCAGCACGGCGGGGACGTTCGTCCTCGCCGCGCTGGTCCCGAAGTGCCCGCTCTGCGTGGCCGCGATGCTCTCGGCGTGGGGTGTCGGCGCCTCCGTGGCAGGAACGGTCGCGCCCGTCGTGCGGCCGGCGCTCCTCGTTCTCACGGTCGCGGCCGTCCTTGCGGTCGGCGTCGTGGGCGTCCGGTCATCGCGGAACCGACGGCGACGCGCAGAGTCGCAGCCGAGCTGCTGCTCGGGTTGAAGTCCGGGGCGGGGTCGTGTCTTCTCGCCTCTCCGGCGAATGACGACCCCGTCCTCCGAGCGTTCGCTCCGCCCCGTCTGGATCGCGCTCGCCGTGCTGGCCGGGCTCGTCGGCGTGGGGTTCGCGGTACGCGGCGCGGCTCGCCGCCTGCTCGTCGTCGCGTACACGCCGGACTACCGGCAGACGGCGGCGGCTCAGCGCCCCGCCGGGAACCCGGCGCCACGCGGCTCCGTTCGCTGGGTGCAGGTCGCGAGCGGCCTCTCGAAACCCACGGGCCTCGTGTTCGTCCCGGGTGGAAAGGGGCTCGCCGTCGCGCTCGAACAGGGCGGGAAAGCCCGCCTCGTCGATCTATCGGGAGCGGCCGCGGCCCGTCCCGCGGTCGCCACGCCCGGCGCCACCGTGCTCGACGTGCCCGTGAACACCGATTCGGAGATGGGGCTCCTCGGGCTCGCATTTCACCCGAAATGGCGCGAAAACGGCCGCTTCTTCGTCGATTCGAACCCCGCGGGCGGCGCGCTCCGCACGCACGTCACGGAATACGTGGTTCGAGACGCCGAGCTCGGAAAGACGCCGGCGCACGACGCGCGCCTCGTCCTCGAGGTGGCGCAGCCGTACGGAAACCACAAGGGCGGTCAGCTCCTCTTCGGCGCGGACGGGTTCCTCTACATCGGTCTCGGTGACGGCGGCTGGCGCTACGACCCGCACGGCAACGGCCAGTCGCTCGGGACGCTCCTCGGCAAGATCCTCCGCATCGACGTCGATGACCGCGCCGCTTCGGCCTACGGCATTCCGAAGGACAACCCGTTCGTCGGGGTGAAGGGGGCGCGTCCGGAAATTTGGGCCTACGGGCTCCGAAACCCGTGGCGCTTCTCGTTCGAGCCCGAGGGGCGCATCGTCGTCGGGGACGTCGGGCAAGACCGCTTCGAGGAAGTGGACCTCGTCCGCCGCGGCGAGAACCTGGGCTGGAACGTCCGCGAGGCGACCCACTGCTTCGAGCCGAAGGAAGGCTGTCGCACGGAGGGGCTCGTCGACCCGATCTACGAGTACGGCCGCGAAGCGGGCTCGTGCATCACCGGCGGCTTCGTCTACCAGGGGAAGAGCGTCCCGGAACTCGCGGGAAAATACGTCTTCGCCGATTTCGTCTCGGGCACGCTCTGGGCGCTCAAGCTCCCCGGCGCGTTTCTTCAGACCACGGGCCTCGTCGAAGCGAAGGAGCTCGGGAAGTTCCCGCTGCTCATTTCGAGCTTCGGACGGGACGAGGACGGGGAGATCTACGGCGTGGATTACGGCGGGGGCGGGGTGTATCGGCTCGCGGCGGGCGGGTGAGACGATAGATGGAGCGAACGAAGACGCCATGACCATGCAAGACGACCGGAAGATCGTGATCACGGGCGGCTCGTCGGGGCTCGGCCTCGCTCTCGCCGAGGCGCTGTTTTCGCGCGGCGCTCGGCTCGCGCTCGTCGCGCGGGACGAGGCGAAGCTCCTGGCGGCGCGGGAGAAGCTCCTCGCCGCGCGCCCGGACGGCGTGGTCTTCGTGCACTCGCTCGACGTCGGCTCGGGAGACCTCGCTCCGGCCTTCGACCAGATCGCCTCCGAGCTCGGCGGCATCGACGTGCTCGTGAACTCGGCCGGGGTGCTCCGCGAGGGCTACTTCGACGACTCGACCGACGACGACTTCCGCGCGCTGATGGACGTGAACTGCTTCGGCACGCTCCGCGCGATCCGTGCGGCGCTGCCCCACCTGGAGCGATCGCGCGGGCGGATCCTGAACGTCGCGTCCGTCGCGGCGCTCACCGGCGTGTTCGGATACACGGCGTACTGCGCGTCGAAGCACGCGCTCCTCGGCGTCTCCGACGCGCTTCGAGTGGAGCTCGCGCCGCGCGGGATCCTGGTCCAGGTCGCCTGCCCGGGGGAGTTCGATTCCCCGATGGTGGAGGCGCTCGATCGCACGCGGACGCCCGAGAACCGCGCCCACACGCTCGCTCTCCCGCGCACGGACATGGCCGAGATCGTCCGCGATCTGATCCGGGCCATGGAAGGGGATCGCTTCCTCACGGTGCCCGGCCGTCGCGCACGGCTATTCGCGTTCGGGCTCCGGCATTTTCCGGGCATCGGCCGTCGCGTGGGTGACCGGAAGGTCCGCGAAGCGTACGTCGGACCGAAGTCCCGCGGTCGCTAGCGCTGCTTTCGGAGCCGGAGCGGCGTGGTGACGCCGTAGCGCTCGTGCACGGAGGCGGCTTCGAGCGCCGCGGCCGGAGCGAGCTCGCCGCGGAGGAGCTTCCGGTAGGCCGTGAGCGTCCTCGTGACCTCGTCCGCGCGTTCCCACACGAACTCCACCCGGAAGCGACGCACCCCGAGCTCGAGGAGACGCGGGACGAGAGGCGCGGCGCTCTGGGCGAGGGCGTTGAACATCGTGTTCCGGCACCCGACGTCCACGACGACGGGGTGCTCGTGTCCGGCGTAGTCGCGGAGCGCGATCCGGTGCGCCTCGCACGGGCGCCCGCACGTCCGGTAGTCTCGACCTTCGCTCAGGAGGTGGGCGTACACGCAGTGCGAGTTGTGGAACGTCGCGATGTGGTGGTGGAGCGTGACGGCGACGCGCCCGCGCGGAACCGCGGCGAGGAGCTCCAGGAGCTGGTCTCGGTTCAGGTCGTGCGAGGCGGTCACGGTTCCGAGCCCCAGGCCGAGCAGGTGCGCCGCCGTGAGCGAGTTCGTCACGTTCAGCGAGAAGTCTCCGTGGAGCGACAGGGGGCGCTCGCTTCGCGCGTCGCCGCTCGCGATGCGCGAAAAGTGCATGAGCGCGCCCCAGTGCCGGACCAGGACGCCGTCGGGCTCGAGCCGCCCGAGGCGACGATCGAACGCCTCTTCGCCGGGTTTCTGCACCCGGACCGTCGCGAGCGTCACGCGGAGCCCGCCGGCCCGCGCCCGTTTCACGGCGCGCGCGAGCCCCACGAGCTCCATCCAGTCGAGCTCCACCTCCGTGCCCGGCGGTGGACCGCTCGCGAGGACGGCTTCGAGCTGCTCCTCCGTGCGGCACAGCGGGACGAGCTCCGGGCCTCCGGGGTCTTCGGTGATCTTCGAGGAGAGCTCGCGGCGGAGCTCCGGCACGCACCGTTCCTCCGGCGGCGCGGGGTACGGAGGGCGCGCGAGCTCCTGCTCGAGGCTCGCGACCACGTCTCGTCGGAGCCGTTTCAGCTCCGATACCGGGAGGTGGAGACCCGGCGCGAGATCGAGAACGAGCGACTCGAGCCGGAACGGAGTGCCGCCGAGAGCGCCGAGCTTCTCCTCGAGGATCGCCCGGTCTAGCCCCGCCCCCGCGCGTGCGAGTTCGAGCGCGCTCGTCGACTCTGCCGTCACGCAAAGGGTACGCCCCGCGCCCCGGGCCTCGGCGGCGACGGAGAGCGGCGTCCCCGGTCGTCCCGAAATCCGGAGGGCGAGCGGAATCCGGCCTTCCACGGGGCGAGCGAGCCGACGTTCGACCTCGCGGGTGATCTCCGGATCGCTCGTCCACCGGACGATGTCCCCGGCGCGCACGCGCCGAAGATCCGGTCCCGGCTGCCCGAACGAGAGCTCCACGACGTCCGCGCCCGAGGTGCGCACGCCGAAGAGCGGTCCGCCGGGCGCGTTTTCCGGGTCGTGCTCCGCGTCGCTTCTCCCGACGAGTTCGAACTTCACGCCGGCGCCGGGACGGACGAGCCCGCGCGCCGCTTCATCCAAGGTCCACCTCGCGAGCACGCTCCGCGCGCGGACGTCCGTCACCTCGCCGAGGGGCAGGCCCCGGTGCTTCGGCGTGGTCGCGACGACGAGCGCCTGGTGGTCGTCTCCCCGGAGGAAGCCGAGCGACGCGCCGCGCGAGAACGTGAGCTGGGTGCGGCGGGCGTCCCCGTCTTGCCGCTCCCGGTCCGCGCCGTCCGTGCCGTCGAGGATCGCGTCCCGCCCGTTCCGGAACGAGTCCACCGCGGTCGCCACGTACGCCGGGCCCTTGTATCGACCCTCGATCTTGAGGCTCCGCACGCCGGCCCGGACGAGCTCCGGGAGGACTTCCCGTGCGGCGAGATCCTGCGGGCTCAGGAGATAACGGACGTCTCCGAGGTCCTTTCGCCGCCCGTCGACGATCGCCTCGTACGGCATCCGGCAGGCCTGGGAGCACTGGCCCCGGTTCGCCGAGCGCTCGGAGAACGCTTCGCTCGTGAGGCACTGACCGCTCCACGACATGCAGAGCGCGCCGTGCACGAAGACCTCGGCCTCGAGCGGACACTCGTTCGTGAAGCGGGCAATTTCCTCCGTGGAGAGCTCGCGGGGCAGCACGACCCGCGAGACGCCGAGAGTCGCGGCGAAGAGCGCCCCCTCGGCGCTCGACACGGTCATCTGCGTGCTCGCGTGCAGGCGGAGCTCGGGCGAGAGACGGCGGGCGATGAACGCCGTCGCCGGATCCTGGACGATGAGGGCGTCCACGCCGCTCGCGACGACGCCGCGGAGGAGCTCCTCGAGCGGGGCGAGCTCGCGCTCGAAGACGAGCGTGTTCAGCGTCAGGTAGAGCTTCGCGTTCGCCGCGTGCGCGCGACGGACGAGTGCGGGGAGCCCCTCCAGCGTGAAGGACGTCGACCGCCCGCGCGCGTGAAACCCCTCGGCGAGCCCGAGGTACACTGCGTCCGCGCCGCTCGCCAGAGCGGCCTGGAACGCCTCTTCCGTCCCGGCGGGTGCGAGGATCTCCGGCCGCACGCGCTTCGGTCTCGGCTGACTCTCGGTATCGGCTGGTCTCGCCTGCTCCATCGGGCCGCCCGGCTCGCGCCTTGTAGCACCGATCCCGCGCGCCGAACCGATTCCCTCCGCCGCGGAAACGTTGCATTTTCCGACCATGAAGCTCGTGTTCGCGACGACGAACCCGCACAAGATCCGGGAAGTCCGCGAGATTCTCGGCCCGCTCGGCGTGGAGGTGGAGAGCCTCGCGGAAGCCGGAGTGGAGGTCCCCCCGCCCGTCGAGGACGGCGCGACCTTCGAGGAAAACGCCCGCGCGAAGGCGACCGGCTACGCGCTCGCGCTCGGGCGAGCGTGCCTCGCCGACGACAGCGGCGTCGAGGTGGACGCCCTCGGGGGCGCGCCGGGTGTCCACTCCGCCGTGTACGCCGGCGTCTCGGGTCCTCGCGAGGAGCGCGACCGCGCGAACCGAGAGAAGCTCGTCGAGGAGCTCCGGAAGTCCGAGGACGCGAACCGCTCCGCGCGGCTCGTGTGCACGCTGTGCCTGGCGGACGGCTCCGGGCGCATCCTCTTCGAGGCGCGGGGCGCGGTCGAGTGCCGGGTGCTCGAAGAGGGCCGCGGTGACGCCGGATTCGGCTACGACCCGCTGCTCTTCCTCCCCGACGTCCAAAAGACTCTCGCCGAGCTCCCCGCGGACGAATGGAACGCTCGGTCTCATCGGGGCGCGGCCGTGCGCGAGCTCCACGCATGGCTCTCGAAGAACACCGATCGCGGCGAGCCCACGTAGGGAGCTCCGACGGGAAGGGCCTTCCATTCCGCGCGTCCGGGGCGAATGATTCGAGGCGCGCATGTCCCCACCTGGCCCGCCGCTCCTCTACGAGCTGCACGACGTCTGGAAATCCTTCGGAGACGCCGTCGTCCTCCGGGGGATCGATCTCGAGCTCCGGCGCGGGGAGAGCTTCGGAATCATCGGGCCGTCGGGGGCGGGGAAGACGGTGCTCCTGAAGTGCATGGTCGGGCTGCTCCCCGTCGATCGCGGAGTGCTCCGGTTCGACGGAAAGAGCGTGCCGGAGATGGGCCCGGACGAGCAGACGGAGCTGCGGAAGCGGGTGGGGCTCCTCTTCCAGGCCGGCGTGCTCTTCGACTCGATGACCGTCCGGGAGAACCTCGAGTACGCGCTCCACGAGCAGTACTTCCGCACGATGCACCAGGAGGAGATCGACGAACGCGTGGCCTGGGCCCTCGACGCGGTCGCGCTCCCGCTCCGGGAAGCGTCCAACATGCCGGCGGATCTCTCCGGCGGAATGCGGAAGCGCGTCGGGATCGCGCGCACGATCATCACGCGCCCGGAGGTCGTGCTCTACGATTCGCCCACGGAGGGGCTCGACCCCCCGAACGCCCACCGGATCTCCGACCTGATCCAGGACCTCCGCGAGAAACAGGGCATCACGACGGTCGTCGTCTCCCACGACCTCCGCACGGTCTACACGGTCGCGGAGCGCGTCGGGTTCCTCGAGGAGGGACGGTTTCTCGCCGTCGGCGCGCCGGGGTCCCTCGCGACCAGCGAGATCGACACGGTGAGGGACTTCGTCATCGGGCACCCGCCGGAAGAGCCGCTCGACCCGCGCGAATCCCAGCCGCCGGAGCCGTGGAAGAAGCGCTGAGCGCGGGTGTGCCCGCTGCCCCGCCTCAGCCGACGGAGAACCCGTCGAACGCGCCGGTCCAGAATTCGTCCCCCCGTGTGAAGATCTCCAGGCACTCGGGCCGGTGCCCGCGGCACAGGAGGGAGGCGCCCATGCCGTTCCGGATCCCCGGGATCGCGATGCTCGCCGCGAGCTTCACGGAGTCCCGCTCGGCGGCTTCGTCGCACGCGAAGTCCGTGTAGCTCCCGACGCCCGTGAGCCGTCTTCCCTGGACCTGGAGCCGCCCGAGCTCCAGGACGAGCGAGGGCCGCTCCTTCGCCATCGCCTCGAGGATCGCGATCTCGAGCGCGTTCAACTCGAGGGGCTCTGCGTGCGCGGTCACGATGCGGCCTCTCTGCCGATCACCGTCCAGTCGTCGCCGCCGTGACCGCGCGCGATCCACTTGTCCATGAGCGCCGCGATCGCCGGAAGGACGTCGAGCGACGCTCCGGCGCGCGCCGTCTCTTCCAGCATGAGCCGCGCGTCCTTCCGCGCCATGGAAAGCTCCCAGGACGGCTCCACGACCTTCATCATGCGCTTCGCCCGGAGGGCGACGGTCGCACCCGGGTCGAAGTACTGGAACAGCGACGCGGCGTCCGCGGGCTCGACGCCGAACGCCTTCGCGAGGGCGAAGAAATCCGCGAGCCCGCCCGTCAGGAACATGAGAAACAGGTTGCCGAGGAGCTTCTGCTGCGCCGCTCGCTCCGCCAGGGGCCCGAGGTAGACGACCTTCCCCGTCATCCGGGAGAGCTCGGGCTCGAGCCCGTCGAACGTGACGCGGTCGCCCGAGGCGAGCATCACGCCCGTCGCGTCGTGGGCGTTCTGCGGCCCCATGAACACCGGCGCGTGGAGGAAGCGAACTCCGCGCTCCCGCCACCGCTCGGCGCGAGCACGCGTGCCCGTGGGTGACGTCGTGGTGTGATCCACGAGGATCACGTCCCTCGCGAGTCCGGGCGCTGCGCGTTCGAGCACGGAGTCGACCGCGGCGTCGTCCGACAGGGCGAGGTGCACGCGCGTCGCGCCTCGGACCGCCTCGAGCGGATCGTCGAACGCACGCGCGCCAGAGGACGCCAGAGCGCGCGCCTTTTCCGGCGTGCGGTTCCACACGTGCACGTCCACCTCTCGGCGGCGGAGGGCGCGAACGAAGCCGGAGCCGAGGAGACCCGTCCCGAGGAAGGCGATCATGACGGGCGGAGCCTACCGCGAGTCGGGCGGATTTCACGCTCTCGCCGCGCGGTCGCCCGTCAGCTCGTGAGGAGGCGGAGATCCCCCCGGTAGAGGTAGCAGCCGGCGACCGTGAGCGTGCACCAGCAGTTCGCGCAGTCCGTCGGGCGGAGGACGTCCGCGAAGGCTCGGCGGACGCCGATCTCGAAGACGTTCGGCGCGGGCCGGTTCCGCCCCACTCGGCCGCAGGGGAACATGCCGCCGTCCGGCCCGATGGCGACCTCGACGCGACCGCCGCTGCAGAACGGCACCGGTTTCGGCTCCGGCCAGTTCCGCAGGTGCTCGAGGCAGAGCATCTCGTTGCCGACGGGTTCGCCCGAGTCCTTCAGGCGCATCAGCTCGTCGATCGCGCCGCGGTAGGCGTCCACCGCGGCCGAGTGGGGCGCGGGCGCCTCGGTGTTGTCCATGATGTTGCCGATGGCAGGCTGGAAGAGCGCCTGGGCGCCGAGCTCCTTCGCCAGGACAATCACGTCCCGGAAGTACGGGACGTTGTGCTCGGCGAGCGTCATCCGGAGCGACACGCGGCATCCACGCTGCTTCGCGAGCCGGGCGCCCTTCATGGCCTTCTCGAAGGCGCGCGGGCCGCGCCCCTGGTCGTGGACCCACTCGGGGCCGTCGATGCTCACCTTGACGGTGTCGACGAAGTCGAGCACCTGGGGCTTTCGCTCGAAGAGGAGACCGTTCGAGCTCATCGAGACGCGCATCCCGTGGGACTTCGCGCGCCGGACGAACCGCTCGATGCCGGGGTGAACGAGGGGCTCCCCGCCGTCGAAGCACACGGAGAGCGTTCCCATCTCCGCGAGCTCGTCGATCATCCGGAGCGCCGCCCCGGTCTCCATCTGCGGGGAGCGAGGATCCACCTTGTCGCAGTACGTGCAGTCGAGGTTGCAGCGGTGAGTCGGCTCGATGTTCACGAGCAACGGGCGATGTCTGCCGAAGACCCGGCTCCGCACCATGCGGGAAGCGAGCTTCGCGCCGTAGACGACGTAGTCGGCGGCGCCGAAACGGGACGGCTCCGCGTCGTCGACCTCCGGCAGGAGAGTCGGGAGAGCGGGACGGGTTTCGGCGATCAGCGGGAGCTTGTGCATGGGTTCCTCTCGGGCGGTGGCAGCGGATCGTGGAGTCGAAGCAAGCGGACGCCGAGGAAGCCGCCGAGGACGAGCCACAGCGTACTTCGAGCGCGGCGCAGGAGCCCGATGGCGAGAACGGTCGTCGGCGGGAGGCCCGCCGCGGACGCGGCGCCGAGCAACGCGCCCTCCGCGACGCCGACCTGGCCCGGCACCGGCGAGCCCACGGCCGCGGCGGTCGCGGAGGCGAGCGCGAGGACGAGCGCGCCGTGCAGCGTCGGAGAATCGAGGAGCGCCGTCGCCAGCGCCATCTCCGCGACGAGCCACAGCTTGCCGAGGAGATGAAGACCCGTCGCGAGCACCGCGCGGAGCGGATGCTCGGCGACGAGATCGACGGAGGTGCGAGCGACCGCGCGGGCGCGCTCGCTCGTCGCGACGAGGACCGCCGCGCCGCAGAGAAGGGCGGCGAGGAGTGCGAGGGACGCGGCGCGGTGTGCCGCGAGCCCGGGGGCCGCCGCGCCGGCTCCCACGAGCCCGAAGAACACGACGAGCGCGATCGCGGACGTCAGGTTGTCGAGCGCGACGACCGACACGCCCACGCTCCGTTCGGACGGCGCGAGCGAGAGCACCTTGAACGGCTCCCCCAGGAAGCCGAAACCGAGGTCGTTTCCCGCCTGCGCGGCGACGAACGCCCGGCAGGAATCGGCGAGGCGCGGCCTCGCGCTCGCCGGCAGGAGCGTGCGCCACGCGAGGGTATGGATCAGGAGCCCGGCGGCGGGGGCGGCGGCGATGAGACCGGCGCCGAAACCGGCGCGCCGGCACGCGGCGAACACGTCCGAGGCGCCCGAGATCGCGACCAGGCGGGCGAGCGCCGCGACGCCGGCCGCGGCGAGGGTCAGCGCGAAGGCGTGCCTCGTCCACCCCCCGCGGCGTGATTTCGGCACAGCCGGGGCCGTCGGACTGTGGTCCGGAGACGACAGTCTGCCCGAAACGCCGCGGATCGAAGCCGGTGTCATCGCGTGTTCCCCGGAGACTGCAGGGCGCATGCCACGGCGATCGGGCCGTTCTCATCGCGCGCCGAACACACGCGGGACCCTCCGGTGCGCTCAGACCGGGACGCCGAGCGCTCTCGCGGCGAGCCCGAGCCCGAGTGACGTCGCGTTGGCCAGAAGCGCCACCCCGAGCGCTCGCCGCCGCGGGAGCGCCGGGAGCGTGACGGCGTAGAACAGGGCTTCGCCGAGCCACGCCCAGGTCTCCGCCACGACGAGAAACGCGAGGCGCGGCACCGGAAGCCCGGGGAGCACGAACCACACGACGGGGTGCGTGACGAGCTGCGCGAAGGTGACGAGCGCGACGACGCGCGGAAGGGAAGCCCCGAAACGACGAAGAAGCGGTATCGCCACGGCCCATTCCACGACGAGCGTCAGCGCGAAGGCTCGCGCCCACTCGAGCGAGAAGTCGGCCGCGGTCACCGCGCGTCCCGCGGGAGCCTGCCCCGGGCGAAGAGATGGGCGAAGAGGGCGAGCTCGAGGTACCCGTGGAACGTCGCGAGGGAAAGGTACGTGTGGCGCGTCTTCACCGGGCTCGCGGCCGCGAGCGCGAGGACGACGACCGCCGCGAGGGCGATCGCGGCGAGCCAGGCCGGGCCGAAGTCACGGACGAGCCCGCGGACGGATGCCCGGAAGCTCGGCGTCGCCTCGAAGCGCTGGTCGTCTTGCGGGACGTAGAGCAGCCACACGGCGTAGTGGACGGATTGAAGGAAGACGAAGGCACACGTGAGTCCAACCGCGAGATCCGCCCGTTCCACGGTCGGAACGAGCCAGTCTGCCGCGGCGAGGACGTGAACGCCGAACGCCGTCGCCTGCCCGTGGTGGAGCGTCAGGGCGTAGAGCCGGCCGGAGCAGAGCCACACCGCGAGGGCGGCCGTGAGCGCGAGCGGGACCGCGACCGCCCGTCGATTCCGACGGAACAGGAAGAACCAGAGGAGGAGCGCGACGACGTTGTGGGCCTGCACGAAGACGAGCCGCGCGGTGTCCGGATGCAGGATCGACGCGGTCCCCAGCGCGAGCGCGAGCAGCACGGCTCCGGCGGAGCGGAGTCGCGCGCCGCCCCCCGACGCTCCGCCGAGCGCCGCGGCGGAGACGACCCACGCCGTGGCGACGACCCACTCCGCCCGCCCGACGGCGCTCGCGAGACCCATCGGTGCGACGACCCGGAGCAAGACGAGCACGCCGCACGCGCCCCAGGCGAGCCGCTGCACGCCGACGGAAACCTGCCTCCGGACGACGAGATAGCGGACGTCGGACGCGACGTGGACGACGCCGAGCAGGACCGGTCCGAGCACGAGGAGCAGGACCGGGCAGTAGACCGCGAGCACGAACGCGAAGGCCGCGTGGAGGACGCCCAGGGTCGCGATGCGGAGGTCGCGCCGGAGCACGACATCCGACCAGCGCGGGTGTCGGACCACGACGCGGAGCGCGGCCCTTCGCATCGCGTCCAGCGGAACGACCGACGCGCTCGCCGCCGCGGAGACCGAGGGCCTGACGAACCACCGCATGTTCCCGGGAAAGGGTGCCCCGGCCCTCCTTTCGGGGCAAGGTCCGGTGCTCAGGAGACGGCCGCGCCGAAGAGCTCTCCGATGCCGCTCGTCGCGGCCATCGCGAGCGCACCCCACACGAGGACCCGGAGCGCGCCCTTCGCGACGGAAGCCCCGCCGGCGTTCGCCGCGATGCCGCCGAGCGCTCCGAGGCAGGCGAGCGAAGCCCCGGCGACCACGAGAGGCGGCGCGAGCGCGGCGACGGCCAGGGGAAGCGCCGCTCCGACGGCGAACGTCCCCGCGGACGCGAGCGCAGCCTGGACGGGGCGCGCCGTGGTCATCTCGGAGATGCCGAGCTCGTCCCGCGCGTGCGCGCCGATGGCGTCGTGCGCCATGAGCTCCTCCGCGACCCGTCGAGCCAGGTCCTTCGTGAGGCCGCGTTCGACGTAGATCTTCGCGAGCTCGCGCTTCTCGGCGTCCTCGTTCGTCGCGAGCTCCATCTTCTCGCGCTCGACGTCGGCGTGCTCCGCGTCGGCCTGTGAGCTCACGGAGACGTACTCGCCCGCCGCCATGGACATCGCGCCCGCGACGAGTCCGGCCGCGCCGGACGCCAGGACCGCGTGCGTGGAGGCTCCGCTCGCGGCGACGCCGAGCAAGAGGCTCGCCGTCGAGACGATGCCGTCGTTCGCGCCGAGGACGGCGGCGCGCAGCCACCCGATGCGATGGCTCCGGTGTCGCTCTCGGTGTCGCACCGGGCGATGCAAGCGCGGGGGGAGAGCGCTGTCAGCCCCAAAACACGCCGCGCCGGCGCCGCACGCCGAGCACGAGCAACGCGGCGACCCAGCCGACGCTCGCCGGCTCGCGGTCCGGAATGCCGGCGCGGCAGGCGCAGCCGCCCGGGTTCCGCGCGTAGAGGCCGCCTCGGGCCGCTCCGCCGTCCGGGCCACCGCTCGCCGCCGCGTCGGGCGATCCGTTCCCGGCGGCCGCTCCACCGACACCGTCGCCGCCCGACCCGGGACGTCCTCCGCCGTTTCCGGCGCCGCCGTCACCGCCGGTCCCGCCGCCTCCGACGGGCACGCACTTGCCGCTCTCGCAGGTTCCGTTCGTGCAGGGCTCGCCGTCGCTCTTCTCCGGATTCGAGCACGTTCCGTTCTTCGGGTCGCACGTCCCCGGGTCGTGGCACTCGTCGTTCGGCGGGCACGAGGTCCGGGTCCCCGGCGTGCAGGAGCCCGTGCCGCAGTGGTCGCCGACGGTGCAGAGGTCGTCGTCGCTGCAGTCGGTCCCCGTCGTGTTCGTGTGCACGCAGCCGACTCCCGGGTCGCAGGTGTCCGTCGTGCACGGATCCGTATCGGCGCAGTCGAGCGGCGTCCCGCCGCCGCACGTCCCGTTCGTGCAGACCTGCCCCTGGATGCACCTGTTCCCCGTGTCGCAGGGCGTGTCGTTCGTCGCGTTCGCGTGCGTGCAGGCGCCCGTCGTGAGGTCGCACCCGTCCGTGGTGCACGGATTCGTATCCTTGCAGTTCGGCCCCGACGTCGCGACGCACTCGCCGCTCTGGCAGTGATCACCCGCCGAGCAGTCGTTTCCGTCCGAACAGGTGTTCGTGTCCACGTTCGTGTGCACGCAGCCCGTCGTCGGGTCGCAGCCGTCGTTGGTGCAGGGCTTCCCGTCGTCGCAGGAGAGCGGGCCGCCGGCGACGCATTTTCCGCTCTGGCACGTGTCCCCGACGGTGCACGCCGAGCCGTCGCTGCAGGAGAGCGTGTCGTCCGCGACGAACGTGCAGCCGCTCACCGGGTCGCAGGAGTCCTTCGTGCACGGCTTTCCGTCGTCGCAGTCGAGCGGGACGCCGGACGTGCACGTCGTGCCGTTGCACGCCTCGACGCCGTTGCACACGTTGCCGTCCGAGCACCCGGTCCCCGGCGGGACGGCGGCGTGCGTGCACGTCCCCGTACTGCCGCAGGCGTCCGTCGTGCAGGGGTTCGTGTCCGCGCACCCGGCGCACGCGGCGCCGCCCTTGCCGCACTTGGCCGCTGCGTTACCCGGCTGGCACGTCGTGCCGTCCCAGCAGCCCTCGCAGCAGTTCTTCGAGAAGCACTTGCCCGCGCCGCCGTTGCAGCTCGTCGTATCGGCGACGGCGGTTCCGGTGCACGTCCCGCCGGTGCAGGCGTCCGTCGTGCACTCGTTCGAGTCGTCGCACGCCATGCACAGGGCGCCGCCCTTGCCGCACGCCGTCGGGCTCGACGTGCCGGGCTGGCAGCTCGTGCCGTCCCAGCATCCCTTGCAGCACGCCCCCGCGCGGCACGTTCCGGTGCCGCTGCCGCAACTCGTGCCGTCGGCGACGGGCTTCGCCGTGCAAGCGCCGTTGGTGCAGGAGTCGGCCATGCACTCGTTCTTGCTGTCGCAGACGGCGCACTGGCCCCCGGCGGAGCCGCACGCCGTGACCGCGGTGCCGGCGAAGCACCCGGCGCCGTTCCAGCAGCCCGTGCAGCAGCTCCCGTTGAAGCAGAGGCCGCCGGTGCAGCCGGTTCGGTCGGGGGCCTTGCTCGTCGTGCACTGCCCGGAGGAGCACGACGCCGTCTGACACTGCCCCGCGGTGCAAGCCTGACAGTAGCCTCCCGAGCCGCACGCGGCGACGCTGGTCCCGCTCTGGCACCGGCCGACTCCGTCCAGGCACCCGGAGCAGCAGGCACCGTTCTCGTCGCAGGTCCCTCCGGGACACGAGTCGCCCGGACTGATCTCGCAGATCGCGTTGATGCACTCGTGACAGAGGCCGCATCCGCCCGCCGTGCAGAACGCCTGAGTGGTCGTCCCGACGGGGTCGTCGGTCTTCTCGCCGTCGGCGCTCGCGCAGGCGACGGCGACCCACGTCACCGCCGTGACGAGGAGCACCCGCAGGGCGGCGGCGAGCGTGCGCACCGCCGGCGTCAAAATGCCCCCGTGAGCCCGACCGAGCCGAGCCTGACGCGCGGCGCGACCCATCCGGAGCGCCGCGGCTTCCCGCCGCCGTCGGCGGTGAAGAGGAGGACGGCGCCCGTCGCCGCCGCGGCTCCGCCGACGACCAGCCCGACGATGCCGAGCGTCTCGGAGCTTCGCGCGGAATCGTCCAGCGAGGCGACGTCTCCGGAGCGCGGATCCGCCGTCCGGCAGCCGGTCCTGCCGCCGCACGCCGCGAATGCGTCGTCGGCCTTCGAGCGTTGCGACGCGGACTTCGCGAGGAAGAACGCCCCGAGGCCGGCGCCGAGCGCCCCGACGCCGAACGCGGAGTAGGCGGCGATGCGCTGAGGATCCGCGCCCGACTCCGTCCCCCGATCCTCGGGTGACGAGACCTTCGGCGGGGAAGAGGTCGCGGGCGCCGGCGCCTTCGGGGGCGTCCGCGTCGCGCTTCCTGCCGCCGCGTCCGGGGTCAGGGTCAGGACGGCGCTCGCGCGTCCGCCGTCCGCCACGGTGACCTCGGTGGTCTGGGTCCGGAACCCGGGAGCGCTCGCGACGATCACGTGCCGCCCGGGATCGACCGGGCGGCGCGCGCCGAGGAGGACGCTCGGCACGGGCGCGTCGTCCATCTTCACTTCGGCGTTCTTCGGCGGAACGCCCTGGAACGAGATCGTCAGCTCCCCGATGTGGGGCTCCACGGCGCCGAGCTCGCGCTCCGCCGCCGCGTGCGCCTCGACGAAGGGCTTCGGCGAGCTCGCGTCGAGCTTCTCCCGCGTGATGCGGAGGTAGAGCTCGCGCGCCTTCACGAAGTGGCCGAGCTTCGCGTGCGCGCGCGCCCCGTAGAGGAGGTGCGTCGGCGCGTGGACGAGCGACTCGGCGCGCTCGAACAGATCCGCGGACTCCGCGAAGCGCTGCCCGGAGAACGCCTCCGCGCCCTGGGTCGCGAGGGCCCGCGCGTTCGCTCGCTGCTCGTCGGACTGCGCGACTGCCGGTCGCCACGGCGCCGACAGGATCAGAGCCGTCGCGAGCGTCAGGCTGGCCCGTCCCTTCTGCACGCGTCTCATCGAGAATCAACTATCGCGAGGACGCGGACTCTTCGCCGCTGGGTTTTCGTTTACGAATCGCGCCCCTCCGCGTACGGACGATGCGCGCGTTTACGTCGTTTACGGTTCGGCCGGAGACGCTCGAGGTTTACGAACGTCGTCTCGTTGTACGCTTTCCGAGGAACGTCACTCGGCGGAGGAACCCCGTGCGCTCGGATCGACAGAACCCCGACAGACCTCGACCGCCGGCCGCGTCCGAGCGTCGCGTCAGCAGGCGCCGGGCCTTGAACGGCGGCGAGCTCGTGTCGGTGCTCGAAGCGTTCTACGCGCTCGACGTTCCCGATCCCGAGTGGCTCTCCGGGAGCCTTTCGGCGCTGTCGCGCGTCGCGGGTAGGGGCCACGACTACACCGCGTTCTTCTACGACGCGTCCGACACGGAGAAGCCGAGGGTCGGTACCCCGCGCCGGCTCGAGCCCCTCCCGCCGGAGCTCGTCTCCGTGTGGAGCGTGTTCCAGTCCACGCTGTCGCCCGCCTTCGCGAGAGCGACGTTCCGCAGCCTGTTCGTCGGCAGCGCGAAGAAGACCGCGCTCGGCCCGCTCGGCCCGGTGCTCGCCGAGCGGGAGCGTCACGGTCACGGCGACATGTTCTACCTGAACGCCCTCGACCCTTCCGGCATCGGCTGCGCGCTCCTCTTCAGCGCCCGGACCCAGGACTTCTCGATCGGTCCGAAGGACCGCGCCCTCCTGAAGCGAATGGCCCATCACCTCTCGGCCGCGACCCGGTGTCGGCGGAGACTCCGGGGTGAGCTCGGGGGGTTCGATTCCGCGGAGTCCGGCAAGGCGGTCGCCGAGGCGATCGTCGACGACCACGGGCGGATCGTGCACGCGGAGGGCGTCGCGAAGGAGGAGTCCGCGCGGGACCAGATCCTCGCGGCGGCGGCCGCCATCGACGCCGCGCGCACACGCGCGCATCGATCGGACGGAGACTTCGCGATGGAGAGCTGGCACCCGCTGACCTCCGCGCGATGGACGCTCGTGGACTCGTTCGAGAGCGACGGTCGCCGCTTCGTCGTCGCCCGCGAGAACCAGGCCGGCGCCCCCGACCTCGGGCTGACGGATCGGGAGCGACAGGTCGTGGTTCACGCGGCGCTCGGTCAGACGAACAAGGAGATCGCGTACATGCTCGGGATCTCCGACTCCACCGTTCGCGTCCTGGTGGCGCGCGCCGCGCGCCGCCTCGGCGCGCGCGGTCGGCGGGACCTGCTGAAGCACCCGGTGCTCCAGGCGCTCGCCACGAAGAGTCAGCCCCCGTAGGCGTCGCTCCGCGACGGCGTCGAGCGTCCTCTTCGTCGAGGTATCCATTCCGCACGTTCGGTTTGTCGGATTGTTCCGGTTCGCGGGCCCGGGGAGCCTTGCCACGGTCCCCGGCAAAGCAGACACTTTCGCCCCGAGGTGCGAGATGGACTGGAAGAATCGGGTTGCCATCGTCACGGGCGCGTCGAGCGGCATCGGAGCCGCGGTCGCCAAGGATTTCGTCGCGAGGGGAGCGCGGGTCGCGCTGGTCGCGCGCACGGCGGACAAGCTCGAGACGCTCGCGAAGTCGCTCGGCGCCGACCGAGCGGTCGCGTTCCCGCTGGACGTCCGGGATCGGAAGGCCCTCACGGACCTTCCTCGTCGCGTGAAGGAGCGTTCGGGCCGCCTCGACTTCGTCGTGAACAACGCGGGGATGAACTACCGAGGGCTCCTCCGTGAACGAAGCTCGAGGGAGCTCGAGGACATCCTGGAAGCGAATCTGCTCGCTCCGGTGCTCCTCACGCGCGCCGCGCTGGACGTCATCGAGCCGGACGGCGTCGTCGTGAACGTCGCGAGCCTCGCCGGCAAGGTGCCCTTGCCGCACGAGGCGACCTACGCCGCGTCGAAGGCCGGCCTCCGGTCCTTCTCGGCGTCGCTCAACACCGAGCTCTCGCTGCACGGCAGCCGCGTGCGCGTCGCTTCCGTGAACCCGGGACCGGTGGACACCGGCTTCTTCGGGACGGATCTGCGTTCGGTTCCGGACATCGTCTTTTCCCAGCCGCTCAGCAGCGCGGAGGACGTCGCGCGCGCCGTCGCGACCGTGATCGAGGAGGACCTCCCGGAGCTCGACGTCCCGGTCCTCTCCGGCAAGATCGCGACCGCGGCGTACCTCGTTCCCGCGATGTTCACGACGCTCCGCCCGCTGTTCGAGAAGATCGGCGCACGGAAGAAGGCAGCCTTCGCGAAGAGCCGCGGGTATTCGGCCTGAGCCCATGAACCTCGTCACCCTCTCCGCCGTCCGCCTCGCCGAGCTCATCAAGAAGAGAGAGATCTCCGCACGTGAAGCGGTGGACGCCCACATCGCCCTCGCCGAGCGGGTGAACCCGACGCTGAACGCCATCGTGCGCACGCGCTTCGCGGACGCTCGCCGCGAGGCGGACGCTCTGGACCGGAAGACGACGAGCGTCCCGGCGACGGAGCTCCCGCCCTTCCACGGCGTGCCCTGCACCATCAAGGAGTGCTTCGAGTTCACGGGAATGCCGAACTCGGCCGGGCTCGTCCGGCGAAAGCACGTCGTCGCGACGACCGACGCGACGGCCGTGAAGCGCCTCCGTGCCGCCGGGGCCATCCCGCTCGGCGTCACGAACGTGAGCGAGCTCTGCATGTGGATGGAATCCACGAACCGCGTGTACGGGACGAGCAACAACCCCTACGACCCGACGCGCATCGTCGGTGGGAGCTCCGGCGGGGAAGGGGCCATCGTCGGCTCCGGCGCCTCGCCGTTCGGCCTCGGCTCCGACATCGGCGGGTCCATCCGCGGTCCCGCGTTCTTCAACGGCGTGTTCGGTCACAAGCCGACCCCGGGCGTCATCCCGAACAGCGGTCAGCACCCTAAGGCGGAGAACGAAGCGAAGCGGTTCCTCACGACGGGCCCCCTCGCACGGCGCGCGGAGGACCTGATGCCCCTCGTCCGCGTGCTCGCGGGCCCCGACGGCATCGACCCGGTCTGCGAGGCCGTCACGCTCGGCGCCCCGGAGAGCGTCTCGTTCGCGGGGCGGACCCTCGTCTCGGTGGAGGACAACGGCCGCTTGCCGGTGAGCGACGAGCTCCGCGCCGCGCACGAGCAGGCCGTCCGCGCCCTCGAGCGACGCGGGATGCGGGTGCGGACGGCCCGCCCTCGGGCGCTCGCGCTCCAGTTCGACATCTGGAGCTCCATGATGGGGCTGGCGACGGACACGCCGTTCGGCGCCATGCTGGGAGAGGGGACGCCGATCCGGCCGCTCGTGGAGCTGGCGAAGCTCGGGCTCGGAAAGTCGGACCACACGATCATGGCGATCCTCCTCGCCATCACGGATCCGCTGCCGCGCGTCTTCCGTCGTCACGCCCAGAAGCTCGTGGACGCCGGTCTCGCGCTCCGCAGGGAGATGGCGGAGCTCATGGGAGACGGCGGCCTCTGGCTCTACCCTTCGTACACGAAGGTCGCGCCGCCGCACGGGCAGCCGGTGAAGGAAGCCGTCGTGCTCCAGATGCCGTTCGCCTACTTCGGCATCGTCAACGTGCTCCACCTCCCGGCGACCCAGGTGCCTCTCGGCCTCGGCCGGGAAGGATTGCCGCTCGGCGTTCAGGTCATCGGGCGAGCGTTCGACGACCACGTCACCATCCGTGCGGCGCTCGAGCTCGAGCAGGATTTCGGCGGCTGGGTTCCTCCGCGCGGCGTCGCCTGAAGGCGCGCCGTCACGGGTGAAGGACGGTCGGAACGCCCGAGACGGCGCTCTTCAGGAACGTCGTGCGCTGGGCGATCGCCTCGGATGCGCTCTGCGGGCAGAAGTGGCCTTCCGTCTCCGCGAGCGCCACGCAGCCGGGAGAGGACGTCGCGAGCGGATACCCCGCCGGCACGAACTGGTAGAAGGCGCCCGTCGTATCGGCGTCGACGTTCGCGCTGACCGGACCCGTCACCTGCGGAAGGAACGGCACGGCCTCCGCGGCGGGGACGAGCTGGGACAGCCCGAGGGCGTGGGCGCCGGCGCGGGTCGAGTACCAGGGCACGAGCGAGTCCCCGAGGCCTTCGGTCATGAGGACGCTCGCGCGTGCCGTCGTTCCGAGGGAGAGCGGAGCGCGCCGGAAGAACCGGGCGAGCGTGAGCGGATCCTGCCGGTCGTAGCCCATCTGCACCAGGGCGATGCCCGCGTAGAAATCGGCCCGTGTGAGCGTCGGTAGGATGTCCGTGATGCCCTGATAGAGCGCCTCCGACGTCTGATGCACCAGCGTTCCGGAGAACCGGCCGCCGCCGACCGTCAGCACCGCGGCGTGGATCTCCGGCGCGAACGCCAGGAACCCCGTTCCGTGGATCGAGCCCTGACTGATGCCGAAGTACCCGAGCGGCGCGTTCACGTCGAGATCCGGGACCCCGTCCGGCGCGCCGAGCGGCAGGACGTCGATGATGCCGAGCGTCGGGAGCAGGCGCAGGAACGAGAGCTGCTCCGCGTGGGTGAGGAGGCTCAGGTAGTCGGGGAGATCGCCGCTCGCGAAGAGCGCGGCGATTGCCTGGGCGTTCAGGCTGACGACGTCGCCGTCGGGGATGATCACGCGATTCGCGTAGTCCGTGAACCCGATGAGCGCGAGCCCCGAGCCGGGGAGGCCGCGGCGCGCCTCGGCCGGGACCTCCACCTCCGAGCTCCCGGGTTGCCCATGCTGGTACATCACGAGCGGGGCCTTCGTGGTCTTCGCCGACTTCGGGATCGCGAGCGTGAACGGCAGCGTCTCCGTCCCGACGCTCTTCGGACGACCGGCTCCGTCCCTCGCGATGAACGTCTGATCGCTCGTGAAATTCAACGGGGACCACGTCCCCGTCACGACGGCGGCGACGTCGCTTCCCGCCGCGGTATCCGCCACGACTTGCGTGATGGTGAACGCGGGCGGAGGCGCGGCGAGGACCTGCTGCCTGATCGCGAGCAGATCGAGCGGGAGGTCGTCGTCCGAGCGGACGTCCACGGCGAGGGCGAGGGCGAGATCGTCCACGCGGAGCGGAGGGGTGGTCCGTTCCAGCTCGGCCGTGACCCGGAGGAGCCCGGGCGCGGTCCGGAGCTCGTCCGCCGTCGCCGCAGCTCCACTGGAGACGACCCGGAAGAAGGAGGACGCTTCGAGTGGCCGCGACGGATCCACGAGCACCCGGTTCGTGACGGCGAACGCGTAGCGCCCACGAGGTTCCAGCGGGACGGACGGGAAGACGACGAGGACGTGCGCTGGGTCGCCGGAGCGGTCGGCCTCGTCCCGGAGGAGCGCGTCGAACGGCACTCGTTTCCCGTGGTTCGGGCTCGCGGGATCGACGTCGAAGAGGCCGAGCGTCGCGAGCGGCGAGAGCGACTCCGCGGCCGTCCTCGGGATGGTCGTGGGATCGACGGCCGCGGGCAGCGCGACGACGATCGGCGCGATGGGGCTCATGCCGTCGAGCTTCGTCGTCGGCGCGATGGCGGCGTCGATGAGCTGCAGCACGTCCGCATCGAGGTCCGGCGTGCGCACCTCCACGCGCCGCCCGGTTCGCGTCGAGGCGTCCTCCACGGTGTAGAAGGAGTCCGGGAAGGGGCCGAGCAACCGGTGGTCGTTCCTGTCGTAGGGGACCTCGGCTGGTGCTCCGGTCGCGGCGACGCCGAACGACACGACGCGCTCTCCGCGGACCGTCGGGAGGCGAACCACGCACGTCGCGGATTCCGGAAGGACGCCACGCGGATCGACGACGAGCGTCCGCGCGTCGAGCACGGAGACGTCGATCGCCGTGTCCACGTCGTCGCAGGAGAGCTCCGGCAGCGTCGCGAGATCCGCCGTCACGTCCGACGAGAAACCGAGCGTGACCCAGGTCGTTCGCGGCACGTTCGTGGCGCCGGCCTCCGGATTCGACGAGGAGAGCTCGGGAAGGAGCCCGGCGAGGACGCTCGCGTCCGACGGCGACGCGTCCGCGAGCACTCGAGCGTCGATGGGGGGCGGACTCGCGTCGCGGAGCGTTCCGCTCTCCGGCCCTCCGTCTTCGGGAGCGTGACCCGCTTCGGCCCCCGGGCGCCCGGCGTCGGGGTTCGGCGTCCCGG
>DASZXK010000175.1:0-9016 GCA_035545855.1 Polyangiaceae bacterium | reverse complement strand
CCATCGATGCGACCGCGCAATACCCGGTGGAAAAAATCGCCCCCGGCATTGTGAAGCGCAAATCGGTCAACCAGCCCGTGCAAACCGGCATCATGGCCATCGACGCGATGATCCCGATCGGCCGCGGCCAGCGCGAGCTGATCATCGGCGACCGCCAGACCGGCAAGACGGCGATCGCGATCGACACGATCATCAACAACAAGGACTCGGGCGTCGTCTCGGTCTACGTCGCGATCGGCCAGCGCCTCTCGACCGTCGTCGGCATCGCCGAGACGCTCGCCGAGAACGGCGCCCTGGACTCGACGATCATCGTCGCCGCGGCCGCCGACGAGGCCGCGCCGATCAAGTTCATGGCGCCGTACGCCGGCGCCGCGATGGCCGAGTACTTCCTCTACAAGGGCAGACACGCGCTGGCGGTCTACGACGACCTCACCAAGCACGCCTACGCCTACCGCCAGATGTCGCTCCTCCTGCGCCGCCCGCCGGGCCGCGAGGCGTACCCGGGCGACGTCTTCTACCTGCACTCGCGCCTGCTGGAGCGCTCCGTCCAGCTCAACGACGAGCGCGGCGGCGGCTCGATGACGGCGCTGCCGATCATCGAGACGCAGGGCGGCGACGTCTCGGCGTACATCCCGACGAACGTCATCTCGATCACCGACGGCCAGATCTTCCTCGAGGCGGACCTCTTCTACTCGGGCGTCCGTCCGGCCATCAACGTCGGCATCTCGGTCAGCCGCGTCGGCGGCAACGCGCAGATCAAGGCGATGAAGGGCGTCTCCGGCACGCTCCGGCTCGACCTCGCCCAGTATCGCGCCATGGCCGCCTTCGCCCAGTTCGCGAGCGACCTCGACGCCGCGACCCGCGCCCAGCTCGAGCGTGGCGAGCGCCTCGTCGAGATCCTGAAGCAGGGGCAGTACGTCCCGCTCCCGGTCGAGAAGCAGGTCGTCATCATCTACGCCGGCACCAAGGGCTTCCTGGACAAGCTCCCGGTCGAGTCCCTCGGCCAGTACGAGGCGGAGCTCTACCGTCACATCGACGAGAAGCACCCGGAGATCTGGCAGACCCTCAAGGAGAAGAAGGCCGTCACGGACGACCTCAAGCCGAAGCTCGAGGGCATGCTGAAGGCGTTCACCGACGCATTCGTCCCCTCGAAGGCGTGACGCGGGGCCCCCAAACCGAAGGAGAACCCGCGATTGGCCGATCTCAAATCGCTCCGTAAGCGCATCGGAAGCGTGAAGAACACGCAGAAGATCACGCGCGCCATGAAGATGGTCGCCGCGGCGCGCCTGAACCGCTCACAGCAGCGCATCTCCGCGATGCGTCCCTACGCCGTCCGCACGGCGGAGGTCCTCGCGGAGGTCGTCGCCGCGAGCACGGCCGCCGTCGAGGGCGGGACGGACGCGGGCGGGGGCGAACTCGAGCACCCGCTCCTCGCTCGCAGGCCCGAGAAGCGCGCGCTGTTCCTGGTCGTCTCCGGGGACCGGGGTCTCTGCGGCGCGTTCAACTCCAGCATCAACAAGGCCGCCGAGCGCGGCTGGCGGGAGCGCGTCGCGGAGGGCAAGGAAGTCAGCTTCGCGATCGTCGGTCGCAAGGGGCGGGACTATTTCAAGCGTCGCAAGGCGCCGATCACGAAGATCTTCGAAGGGGTCTGGGAAGACATGGGCCCGGAGAAGGCCCGCGCCATCGCCCACGACGTGCTCGCACCCTTCCTCGCCGGCGAGGTGGACGCGATCTACCTCGTCTACAACGAGTTCAAGAGCGCGATGACGCAGAAGGTGATCTTCGAGCCGCTCTTCCCGCTCCAGAAGGCCGTCGGCAGCGCTCCAACGAGGCCGGACGCGCTCCTCTCCACGTTCACGTACGAACCCTCGAAGGAAGCCCTCCTCGAGCGACTCGTCCCCATGTACGTGGAAATCTCGATCCTCCGCGCCCTCTACGAATCTCGCGCTTCCTTCTTCGGCGCCCAGATGACGGCGATGGACTCCGCGACGAAGAACGCCTCCGACCTCATCGACCGCCTCACGCTCGTCTACAACCGAGCCCGCCAGGCCGCGATCACCACCGAGATCATGGAGATCATCGGCGGCGCAGAAGCCCTGAAGGGCTGAGACGGCTTCACGGCGAGCTCGCGAACCGAGCTCGGCGAAGCCGGCGGGCACCACACGCGCGACGGGTCCCGCCGACACACGGCGCCGCAAGCCCCGCGAGGCCCCCCCTCGTCCGCGGGGCCGCGCGCCGGCGGGAGGCTGTGCCGGGAGGGACAGTTTGTATACGAACCATCGCTCAGCGCGAGACCCCCCCCTACGAGATCCGCCGTGGTCCTTGGGGCCGCGGGCCGCGGGAGGCTGTGCCGGGAGGGACAGTTTGTATACAAACCATCGCTCAGCGCGAGATCCCCCCTGCGAGATCCGCCCTGGTCCTTGGGGCCGCGGGCCGCGGGCCGCGGGCCGCGGGAGGGGTGCGCCGGGAGGGACAGTTTGTATACAAACCATCGCTCTGCGGGAGATCCCCCTTGGTCCTGGCGGATGCGCGGGCCCGGGGGGGCGTGTGTCTGGCCCGTGTTCTTCTGGCGGCGGGCGGCCGGCGCACGGGCGCGCGGTTCCGCCGGGTGGACGTCAGCCTGCGGGCCGTTTCTGGGCGAGCCAGACGCCGGAGACGAGGAGCAGGGCTCCGATGAACACGTTCGGGCCGAAGCGTTCGTGCCTGACGACGGCGCCCGAGGAGAGTCCGACGATCGGGACCAGGTAGGTGACCATCGACGTGTTCGTCGCCCCGACTCGCTCGATGAGCGTGAAGTACATCAGGAACGCGACGCCGGTGCCGAAGAGGCCGAGCATGAGCACGGCGCCGAGCGCGAGCGGAGGTACCGTCGTCGGCGCGGGAGGCGGCCCGTAGACGGCCCAGGCTCCGGGGGCGAGCGCCGCGGCGCCGATGCAGAGTTGCGTCGCGGAGGCGGGGAGGGGCGTGATCTTTCCGGAGATCTTCGCTCGCGTATAGACGCTCGCGAAGGCGTATCCCGTCGTCGCGAGCACGGCGACGACGAGCGCGAGCGCGGAACGCCCCGCGCCGATCTCGCCGCGGATCACGACCAGAGTCCCGGAGATTGCAGTCGCGAGGCCGAGCACTCGGTTTCGGTGGAGGCGTTCCTGGCCGACGGCGACCGCGAGCGCGAGCGTCGCCACCGGCGTGCAGGAGTTCAGGACGGAGAGGAGCCCGGAATCCAGGAACTGCTGCGCCCAGGCCTGACCCGCCCAGGGCAACGCCGATCCCGAGAGCCCGACGAACGCGAGCGCGCCGAGCATCTTCGGGTCCCGCGGGAGCTTCCGACGAAGCGCGATGCCCACCAGGACGAGGAGAAGGCCGCCGATCGTCATCCGGAGCGTCACCACCCAGAGCGGGGGGAACGCCGAGACCGCGAGCTTGATGAAGAGGAACGAGTTCCCCCACGTCAGGGCGAGCAAGAGGAGCATGAGCGCGTCCCGCGATTGAAAGGAGGCGCTCGGTCGATCCACGGGCGCGCGTTCTACACCAGAACGGGCTTCAGCGGCGTCGCTTGCCGCCCATGGAGGAGACGACGAGCGTCGCCATGCCGAAGATCAGGCTGACCCCGACGAGGAACGGGGCGAGGCGCGAGTCGACGGGCGGCGTCAGCACCCGGAGCCCGAGCGCGAGGAACGCGTACGGCACCGTTGCTGCGAGGAAGACGTGCTTGAACGTCCGCGACAGCTCCACGGCGCGGACGGAGTTCCTCCAGGCGTCGGCGAGCTTCCGGATCCAGAAGACGAGCGGGGCGAGGGAGATCGCTAGCACCACGATCGCCACGACGAAGCGCTCCGTCGGCGACGGCGATTGCGTCCCCCGGACCTGCGAGAGCCCGGCGCTCCCCGCGTCCGTGAGGCAGCCGACGAGCCACACGTAGCTCCCGAGCGAGAGCAGGACGAGGAGCGGGCGAGCGAGCTTCGCGTCTCGCGTGTCCCGCTCGACGTCCGCGATCGACGGAGAACGGACCGTGGAGGCCGAAAGCGTCGCCTTCGCCGTCGTGCGCGGCGCGATGACCGTTCCCGGCGGTGGTGGCACGAGCGAGAACGACGCGCCCGCCTCCGGATCGAACGGCGCCAGCTTTTCGTCGAGCTCCGCCATGGAGGAGTAGCGGTCCTCCGGGTTCTTCGCCATCGCCCGCTCGATGATGAGCTCCAGGGCTTCGGGGATGCTCGGCTGGATCGAGCGGGGCCGGGGCGGCTCCTCCGTGAGCACCATCGTGAGCGCTTCCGTCGCGTCGTCGGAGTCGAACGGGAGCTTGCCCGTTACGGCGCGGTACAGCATCGCCCCGACTCCGTAGATGTCCGCGCGGTGATCCGTCTTCCCGCCCCGCGCCTGCTCCGGAGGCATGTAGCCCGGCGTTCCCATGATCATGCCGGTCTGCGTGAGGGACGCGCCGCCGCCCGTGTCCACCTTGGAAATGCCGAAATCGAGCACCTTCACGATGGGCGCTTCCATGTCCCCCACGAGGAACACGTTCTCGGGTTTCACGTCCCGGTGAACGACGCCATGCGCGTGCGCGGCCGTGAGGGCGCGGCACACCTGCCGCACGACGTGGACGGCCGCCGGCGCGGGGAGGCTCCCCCGCTCGTCGAGCAGCGACGCGAAATCCCGGCCTTCGAGGAGCTCGCTCACCAGGTACGGCCGCCCGTCGGGCGTGGTCCCCACGTCGTAGACGTCCACGACGTTGGGGTGGCCGATGCCGCTCGCGGCCTCCGCTTCGCGCTGGAACCGCGCCACGATGTTCGGCTGCTGCGCGTACATGTGGTGCAGCACCTTGATCGCGAACCGGCGGCTCGGTAGCCGCACGTGCCGCCCCTCGTAGACGCGCGCCATGCCGCCCTCGCCCACGACGCGGACGATGGAGAACGTGTCCCCGACCGTCGCCCCGAGGAGAGTATCGACGTCGTCGCCCTCCTCCGCGTCCCGGAGCTCCGTCGCATCCCGGGGGCAGACCCGGAAATCCGCCGGGTACCGCTCCAGGCACGCCGGGCAGACCCTGGTCATGCGCACGGACATGCCGCTCTGGATGTTCGTCGGGCTCGGCGTCTGGAAGCCACGACCCGAGAGCGTGGTCGGCTGGTGCTCGAGAGCACGTCCGCCGGTCTTCTCGGCGGGAGCGGGCGTGCGGGACGACATGCGACCTACCCTTTTAGCACTAGTGTGCTCTCCCGGAATGGTCGCCTCTCGCGGAGGGTTTGCCCGGCAACGACAACAAGTAGGCAGGCAGGCAGGCAGGCAGGCTTCCAACCTTGAATCGTCGGCCGTCGGCCTTAGATTCCACCAATCATGTATTTCGACCCCCTGTGGCTCGTCCTCGCCGCCCCCGGCCTGCTGCTCAGCATGTGGGCGAGCTTCCGCGTGAAGAGCACGTTCGCGAAATACGCGGAGGTCGGCTCCCGCCGCGGCATGACGGGCGCCGAAGCGGCGCGTGAGCTCGTGCGCCGCCGCGGCATCCAGGGAGTGCAGGTCGAAGAGACGCCCGGCTTCCTGTCGGATCACTACGATCCGAGCGCGCGCGTGCTCCGTCTCTCGCCGGACGTCTACCGCGGGCGCTCGCTCTCCGCGCTCGGCGTCGCCGCTCACGAGGCGGGCCACGCGATCCAGCACGCGCACGACTACGGCCCGATGAAGCTCCGCGCGATGATCGTGAAGCCCGCGATGATCGGCTCGAACCTCAGCAACCTGATGCTCATGTTCGGCCTCGGGACGCACCTCACGGGCCTCGTGTGGCTCGGCGTCATCGGCTCGGCGCTCGGCGCGCTGTTCGCGCTCGTCACGCTTCCCGTGGAGTTCGACGCGTCGAAGCGCGCGGTCGTGGCCCTCCAGGAGACGGGCATCATCTATCCCGACGAAGCGGAGGGCGCCGGCGCCGTCCTGCGAGCGGCCGCGATGACCTACGTCGCGGGCGCCGTGACGGCCCTTCTGCAGCTCCTGTACTTCCTGATCCGCTCCGGGCTCCTCGGGTCCCGCCGGGACGACTGACACCCACATCCCCCGCCGCCGGGGCTCCTGTCGGTGTCGCGTCGCGGCGACAAGATGGCCGGCCGGTATCTAAAAATACCAATCATTTCCGCAATTAATGAAGAAATCGCGGAATGGCTCCGGCTTGGGTCCCGGGGCGTGAGGTGGTAGGCTTTTCTACGACTGCATGGGTATCAGCGGGCAGTTCAAAGCGCCTGATGGCCCGTCGTCTGCGCCGGACGACGAGGTCGCGCACTACTGGCTCAAGGTCGGAAAGCGTGAAATTCCCGTGAATTCGGGTGAGACGCTGATCGGCCGGGGCATGGACTGTCACGTCGTCGTTTCGGAAGGTCTCGTCTCCCGGAGGCACGCGCGCGTCGTGATGGAGGGCGGTCGGCCCTACGTCGAAGATCTCGGCAGCGCGAACGGCACCTTCGTGAACCAGGCGCGCCTCCACGGCCGCGCGCTCCTCTTCCCGGGGGATCACATCTTCATCGGCACGCAGGAGATCGAGGTCGTTCGGCAGATGGGCGAGGACCGTCCGACGCGCCCGACGCTCGAGCGCTACGACGACACCGAGTCCAACACGCCGGAGAGCGGCGTCTCCGTGTTCGAACCCGCGAAGAGTGAGCACCCGACGTCTTCCGGACCGCACGTGCGATCGCCGTCGTCGTCCGGCCAGCACGGGCGATCGCCGCCGTCTTCGGGCCAGCACAGTCGACCGTCGCTCTCGAGGCTCGAGACGCAGAAGGTCCGCGAGCTCTCCGAGACGGAGGCCTTCGAATACGCCGCCCGGCTCGCCGACAAGATGTTCGCGCTCGGCCGCGTGGATGCCGCCCAGACCCTGCTCGAGGAGCCGCTCGGCGAATGGCTGTCGGCGGCGCGAGTCGGCCGGCTCCCGCCACCCCTGCTGATCGACGCGCTCGGCCGCTACGCGCTCCGCCTCGCGGCGGAGACGCTCTCGAGCCGGTGGGTGGACGTCGCCATCGAGCTTCACCTGCACGCCGCTCGCCCCCTCCGCGAGGAGTCCGTCCAGACGCTCGCCTCCCTCCGCGCGAAGGCGCCCGTCGGCGACGAGCTCCTGCTCCTCCGGTACTACGAGCGGCTGCGCGCGACCCTCTCGGCCCTGTCCCCGCAAGATCGCGTTCTCTACGAACGGATCGCCTGCCTCGTCCCCGGCATCGAAGACACGTGAGCTCGGGCCGCGCTTGACGCCCCTCCGAGGGCGCGATCTGCTCGGCGGTATCGTGTCGAACCGTCTTCTGTCGTCCGTCTTCGTCTCGGTCTCGGTGCTCGTCGGCTGTGGAGGGAGCGCGCCGCCGCCCGAGGCACCGAAGACGGCCGCCGCCGAGCCCGAGGCCGCGCCCGCCGACCCTGCGAAGGACGAGTCCGCGGCCGAGAAGGCGCCCGAGTCCACCGGCATCCCGACTGCCTGCGAGAAGCAGGACAACGACGTCTGCGCGGTTCCGAAGGATTTCTTGAAGCGGCTCTGCGGCGGCACGTTCCTGAACGTCGCGCTCGTGATGTTCGACAAGAACGCGCCGTGGACGCACGGCTACCTCACGCGGAAGACCCAGGCGTGGAACGCCGAGGGCGGCGCGTCGCAGAACGATTTCCTCGAGTTCGACGAGGAGGTGCTGCTCCTCGCGGCCCGCATGCCGCCGAAGGGCGGGATGCAGGTGAGCGGCGCCGGCGGCTACCAGGCGCTCCGCTGGAACGGCGCGTGCGTGACGCTCGCCTCCGAGGAGGTCACGATGCGAAAGCCGCCCGCGCCGAAGCACCCGCGCATCGAGTGGCGCTACGTGGACGATCCGATGCGGGAGGCGCTCCGGAAGGATTCCACGGTCGACCAGGCCGCCGTCACCCTGAAGAAGGAGTGTCACGGCGTCTCGACCGGAGACGTGAGCAAGAAATGCGAAGTGGCGGACGGAAAGCTCGTGGACGCCATCGTTCAGTACGTGTCCTCGGGCGCGGAGCTCCCGACGCCCTCGAAGTTGCCGTGACGGAAAGGAGTTCGGGATGGAACTGAAAGACAGGGTCGCTCTCGTCACCGGAGGCGCGTCGGGGCTCGGCGGCGCGACGGTCCGCGCTCTCGTGCAGAAGGGCGCGCGCGTCGTCATCGCCGACAAGTCGCGCGGACCCGGAGAGGCGCTCGCGAAGGAGCTCGGCGCGCCGGTCCGCTTCGTCGAGACGGACGTCACGGACGAGACCCAGATGCGCGCCGCGGTGGATCTCGCGAAGAGCGCCTTCGGCGGCCTTCATGCCTGCATCGGGTGCGCGGGCATCGGCACGGCGGGCCGCGTGGTGGGGAAGGGCGGGCTCTTCCCGCTGGATCTCTTCAAGCTGACGATCGACGTGAACCTCGTCGGCATGTTCAACATGATGCGGATCGCCGCCGGCACGATGGCGGAAAATCCGGACCTCGGCGGCGGGGAGCGCGGCGTCATCGTGACGACCGCGTCCATCGCGGCGTTCGACGGACAGATCGGGCAGGTCGCGTACTCGGCGTCCAAGGCGGGCGTCGTCGGAATGACGCTGCCCGTCGCGCGCGAGCTCGCGCGCTTCGGCGTTCGCGTCGTGACCATCGCTCCCGGGACGTTCGACACGCCGATGCTCGCGAACCTGCCCGAGGAATCGCGGCAGGCGCTCGCCGCGGGCATTCCGTTCCCGAACCGACTCGGTAACCCCGCCGAGTTCGCGGCGCTCGCGGTCCACATCTGCGAAAACCAGATGCTGAACGGCGAGACCATCCGGCTCGACGGCGCTCTCCGGAAGCCGCCGAAGTGAGGCGGAGCCGCCGCTAGATCACCGGCCGCGAATCGGGATCACGGAGAATGAGGGCAGCGGAGGGGAAGGCAGGGGCTGCCTCCCATCGCGCGCTGAGGATTCGTCACATCTCAGCCGTCAATTCGCGCGGTTTCGAAGTGGGTAGATTCGGGGCTGCCCCACCCGGCATCCCGCAAGGCGGGCTGCCGACCGCCCCAAGCGTCCGTGCTCACCCGGCAGCCGGGTT
>DASZXK010000174.1:0-84548 GCA_035545855.1 Polyangiaceae bacterium | reverse complement strand
CAGCCGTTCCACGGCCCCGCGAGCACGGCGAGCGCGCGCCGCCAGGCGCGGCAGGGGGAGAGGTTCCCGAGGACCGCAGGGCGAAGCCCGAGGACCGCAAGGGAAGCCTCGGGGGACAAGGTCCCCCACAAACAAAACCCCACGACGCTCCCCGTCGTCGCGTCGAGCCCGCCCGAAGGGCGGCGAGTCGCCCCCCCGATTGGTCCAGCCGTTCCACGGCTACCCGCGAGCACGGCGAGCGCGCGCCGCCAGGCGCGGCAGGGGGAGAGGTTCCCGAGGACCGCAGGGCGAAGCCCGAGGACCGCAGGGAAGCCTCGGGGGACCAGGTCCCCCACAAACAAAACCCCACGACGCTCCCCGTCGTTCGCCGCTCGCAGCCGCGCTCAGTCCTCTTCCCAGGGCTGCCCCAATCGCTTCAGTGCCGCCTTCGCTTCGTTGCGATAGGGGGACGTCGCGGCGCCGTTCTTCAGGAATGCCTGCCAGTGGGGGATCGCGGCGGGGACGTTGCCGAGGCTCATCGCGGCGAGACGGTGGGCTTCCGAGAGCCACGCGAACGTGCCGCCCTGGGCTTCCGCGAGCTCGATGGCCTTGGTGAGCTGCTCGGCGGCGGCCGCGGCCTGGAGCCGGAGCGAGAGGAGCTTGCCGTAGTGGAATCGCCAGGTCGGCTCCGTGGGCTTCGCGGCGATTGCCTTCTGCCACTCCGCGAGCGCGAGATCTTCCTTGCCGAGGTCGTTGTACGCCAGCGCGAGATCCGCGTGCGCCTCGTAGCGGGACGGGCGGAGTTCGAGCGCCTTCGTGAGATCGTCGACGGCGTCCTTCGATCTCGTCTGCCGGAGCCGGAGCACGCCGCGCTGCCAGTAGGCGTCCGCGAGGCCCTGATCGAGCTCGAGCGCCTTCTTCAGCGCGTTCCCGGCGTTCGTCAGGTTGCCCGCTTCGTTCGAGGCCCAGCCGATGTAGAGGTAGTACTCGGCGTGGTTCGGATCGAGCTGCACGGCACGCTCGAAGGCCTTCAGGGCGTCCGTCACGTTGCGGCTCATCAGCGCACGCCCGAGGCAGAAGTGCGTCTCCGCCGAGGTCTGACGCTGCTCGAGCACCTTGCGGAGGAGCTTCTCCGCCTCGACGCCCGCGCCGACGTCCGCCTTGCCGCAGCCGACGCGCAGAATCAGGTCGAGATCGTTCGGCGCCTTGGCGAGGGCAGTCTCGTACTCGCGGAGCGCCTCTTCCGTGCGACCGGACTCCTGGAACAGGATGCCTCGCTCGAGCGCGAGCCCGGGGAAGTCACGGTCGATCTTCGCTACCGCGTCGAACGTCTCGAGCGCCTTGTCGAACTCGTGCTGGCGAACGAGCGCCGTGCCGAGCAAGAACTTCGCCTCGACGTCCTCCGAGTCCGCCGTCAGTGCTTGCTGGAACTCCTTGTACCCGTCGGCGTAGCGGCCCTGGCTCATCGCGACGCGCCCGAGCGCCTTGTAGAGCGCGGGCGAGGACGGCAGGTGCTTCTGTGCGTCCGCGAGCGTCGCGTTCGCGGCATCCAGCTGCCCGTTCTGGCTCTGGACGGACGCGAGCGCGATGTAGGACTGCACGGCTTCAGGGTCGTCTTTCCCGGCGTCGATGGCGTCGCGGTACGCGACCTCGGCTTCCTTGCGGTCCCCGAGGGCCTCCTGCACGCGGCCGTACCAGTACGCGACGCCCATGTGCTTCGGGTGGGCCTTCCGGAGCTTCACGAGCATGTCCCGCGCCTCCTCGAGCCGCTCGAGCTGCAGGCTCGACTTGGCGAGACCGAGCTGCGCGAAGAGCTCGTCCGGGTCCGCCTGGGCGGCGGCCTTGAAGCGCGCGATGGCCTGCGAATACCGACCCGCGCGGAACAGCGCCTCGCCGAGGCCGCCGAGAGCGCGCGCCGCGCGGGCGTTCAGCTTGATGGACTCGGCGATCTTGATGGCCTCGTCGAAGGCCGCTTCTGCGAGCGAGACGCGGCCTCGGTTCAGGTGGATTTCCCCGACGAGGCTCTTCGCCTCGATGCTTTCCTCCGGACCCGCGAGCGCGAAGTTCTTGATCACGTCGTCGAGGAGCTTCGTGGCCGCGGCCTCGTCGTGCTTCGACTGCCACGTCACCTCCGCGAGGAGGAGCTTCGCCCCGATGTGGTTCGGATTCGCGGCGAGGACGTCGCCCGCCGTCCTGGAGGCAGCGTCGCCGTCTCCGGCGGCGATCTGCGAGCGCGCGAGCCCGAAGAGCGTCCGTGCGCTCTTCTCGAGGCCGTTCGCCGTCGTCCACGCGGCGAGCGCGGCCTTCGGGTCCTTCGCGCGGAGCTCGAGCTCGCCGCGCACCACGGCGACGTCCACGTCGCGCGGCGAGCGCTGCGAGAGCGCGGTGAGCAGCTCTCTCCCGCGCGCGAGCTCGCCGTCGACGGCCGCCCGCGCGGCGAGCGCGAGGTCCATCTTGTCCGCCTTGGCGTCGGCGAGCTCCTCGAGCGCCACCTTCGCGCGGGCGTAGACCTGGGGCTCGGCGCCGAAACGGAGCGTCTTCTCGAACCCGATGAACGCCCGGTACGCCGCGAGCGGCTTGTACCGGAGCGCGCGCCCCTGGGCCTCCGAGACGACGGCGAGCGCCTTGTCGGCGTCCGGATACGTGTCCGAGCCGAGCGCGTGGCGCGACGAGCTCTCGGCCCCGGCGAGCAAGCGCTCGTACTCGCCACGACGGACCTGATCGAGGATGAAATAGGCGCCGAACGGACCCAGGGCCGGGACGAGCGTGAGCGATCCGCCCGCGAGCACCGCGACGGCGATGCTGACGACCGCGACCCGGAGACGCTTCCGGCGCCGCTTCGCCTGGATCTCGGCGACCGCGCCGCCCGCGGCGGCGTCTGCCCTCTGCCGCGCGACGCCGCCGACGGCCTGTCTCGGCGCTTCCGGCGCCGCGGCCCGCTCCGGCACGTCGCCTTCGATGGCGACGCCGGCGCCCGCGTCGTCGAGGTTGACCTCGCCGTACGCGGTTCCGCCGCCCCCTTTCCGCTCGATTTCCTGCGGAACGTCGGCTTCCTGCGGAGGAGCGAACTCGCCGCCCGCGTCGTCGTCGGGGCCGGGCGCCGGTGCGCCCGCCGAGAACGGATCCGCCGGTGCGTCCTCGAACGAAGGAGGCGCGCCGAAGCCGCCGGACGGGCGCTGCGCCGGTTCCCCGAAGCCGCCGGACGGACGCTGCGCCGGTTCCCCGAAGGGATCCGGCGGCGCCCCGTCACCGAACGGATCCGGGGCCGCGCCGAACGGATCGGGCGGAAGCGAACCGAGCGGCCGCGTCGCGGTGCCCGCGAAGGGCGGAGCGTCGTGCCCGGAGCCGAACGGGTCGTCCACCGCAGGCACCGGGAGCCCGGCGGCGGTCATCGGAAGACCTGCCGCAGCAGGCGACGGAAGGCCGGCCATCGAGGGCGACGGAAGGCCGGCCCCACCGGGGGACGGCAGGTCGGCGCTGACGATCGGGAGATCGATCTCTCCGAAGCCGCCTCCCCCCCGTCCCACGGCAGGGAGGTTCGGCTCCGAGAGCGACGGGAGTCCGACGCCGCCTGCCGGGGAGGGCAGGTCCGCCCCGAGGCTCGGGGACGGGAGATCGAGGTCGAACGATGCCGGGAGGTCGGCTCCGCCCGCCGGCGAGGGGAGGTCGAGCTCGCGCGCGCCGCTCGGACGAGCCGGTGCCCGCGCCGGCACGGGCGCGGCGGCCTGTGGCCTCGGGGCGGCGGGCTTCGGAGCCGCCACTGGCGCCTTCCGCGGCGACGGCAGATCGAGCGGCGTGGGGACCGCAGGAAGCCCCGCGTCCGCGGAGCGCGCCGCGGGGGACGGTGCGCCGGCGGGAGCCGGAAGATCGATCTCACCGAACGGATCGCCGCCGCCCACGAGGGCCGGGAGCTCGGCTTCGAGTTCGGCTGGGCGCGGCAGTGCGGGCTTCGTGGATGCCGGAGCCGCCGGCTGCGGGCGGCTCGGGATGCCGCGACGCGGTGGACCGGGCTTCGGCGGACCCACGGGCGACGGAAGATCGGCTTCTTCCTGCTGCGCGGGCCTCGGAACGAGCGGCTTCTGCGCGGCAGGTTTCGGCGCAGCGGCGGCAGGCTTCGGAGGGGCCGCGACGGGGAGATCGAGGTCGGCGAACGGGTCCTGGGCGGGCGACGCGACGCGTGGAGCGGGAAGGTCGAGCTCGAGGTCCGCTTCGCCGAGTGAGGTGGCCGCAGGCGCCGCGGGCGCCGGCGGTGCAGGCGCGGGGGCCGGGGGTTTCAGCGGCGGCGCGACGCCGATCATCGTGCCGCGGACGGCGGGCTTCTTCTTCGGCAGCGGGGGTCGAGCCGCGGGCGGGAGCGACGAATCGGCGTCACCGACTCCGAGCGCGGCGCCGAGCACGGGGGCAGGCGACGTCCCACGCGGATCGGCCGGCGGCGGCTCGACCTGGAAGCTCGTGCCGCATTTCGGGCACCGCATCTTGAGGCCGCCGGGGGGGACCCGACGTTCGTCCACCTGATAGGGGGCTCGGCAAGCCGGACATTCGACTTTGAACATCGACCCAAGGAACTTTCTATCAGGTAGACCGGACAGTTGTCGCGCAGAGACGCAGGGGCCCGGACGGCGTCCGGGGAGCCCGGCGCGAGTAGCGCTCGCGGACTTCGGAGCATTCGTGATACGCGGGCCCCGATGCAGCGTTCGACGTGGGCCGTTCTCGGGGTGCTGCTCGCGGCTGGAATCTTCCTCGTCGTCCGGGGCCGCACGGACAAGATCCCCGAACGCGCGGCGGAAGTGACCTCCGCGTCGGACAAGGCGCCGCCGCCGCGACCCGAACCGAGCGGCGAGCCGGCCGTGCCCACGGTCCCCGCGCCCTCGAGCAGCGCCCCCGTGCCGGAGCTCCCGAAGGACGCGCCGCAGAACGTCTCCTTCGGGGTAGTCGTGGTCTCGTTCCGAGGGGCCGAGGACGCCCCGCCGAATGCCCGTGATCGGGCGTCGGCGCTCGCGCTCGCGAAAGAGCTCGTTCCGGTCGCACAGAAGGACTTCGACGAAGCGGTGAAGCGCGGGGATCGCGGCTCGATGGCGGACGCAGGGTCCATTCCCCGCGGGGTGCTCGAACCGCCGCTCGAATACGCGCTCTTCACGCTCAAAAAGGGACAAGTCTACGGGGAGCCCCTCGAATCTCCAAGGGGCTACTGGATCCTCCGGCGGAACTAGGCGAACCGCGCGGTTCTCCTAGAATCGCGGGGAGCGGTCGCCTAGAGTCGCTCCGTTTCCCTCCTCGCTCGCCCGATGGCGTTCTCCTTCAACCAGAACCCGGGAGGTTCCGATTCGCTAGCGGAGCTCCGGGCCGAGTGCGAGCTCGCGGAGTCGGAGGCGGCGAAGGCCGTGCTCTTGCACGAGATCGGCGTGCTCGCGGACGATGCCCACAACGACGGGCAGGCGGCGCGCGACCTCCTCTCCGCCGTGAACGCCCTCCCAGGGTTCAACGAACCGCTCGAGCGGCTCGTCGTGCTCATCGAGCGCAGGAAGTCCTACAAGAACCTCGGAAAGCTCGTCGACCGCCTCACGAAGGTCGCGGAGACTCCGGAAGAAAGATCCCGCGCATTCGTCGCGCTCTCCGAGTTCAAGGAGGACCAGGAAGCGGATGAGGCCGCCGCCCGGGACGCCCTCGAGCGCGCGACGGAGGCGAAGCCGGACGACACCGACGCCTGGCTCTACCTCGAGCGCCTCGCCGCGCGAGCGGGAGACGCCGAGGCCCGGGAGCGGGCGCTCTCGACCCGCGCGGAGCTCGCCGTCGATCCGACCTGGAAAGCCCTGCTCCTCCTGGACGTCGGACGGACGCGCGCCGCCCGGGGCGACGTCGACGGCGCGATCGTCGCCCTCGAACGAGCGGCTGATTCGAAGACCGATGCCGCGTTCGAGGCGCTCTCCGAGCTCGCACGCGTCGCGACGGCATCCGGCCGCGGCGAGATCGCGGCCCGCGCCCTCGAGTCGAAGGCGGCCTTGATCCAGGCCGCGATCGTCGGAGCGACGGAAGACGGCGCCGCCGCCGTGCCGGCCGCGCTCCGGACGGAGTCGCACGTGGCCGACGCCTGGATCGGCGCGTCCACGGCGCGCCGCTCGCTCGGCCAGACGGACCAGGCGCTCGAGCTTCTGGATCGCGTCGTCTCGCTCTTGCCGGACGACCCCGTGGCGCTGTTCGCGCGGCTCCGCGCCGCCGAATCCACCGGGGACACGGACACGGCCGCGACGCTCGCGCGTGCGGAGATCGCGCGCGGCACGAAGGGACCCGCGGCCGCCGCGCTCTGGATGCGGATCGCGGAGGCGTCCGCCGCATCGGGCGACGCCAAGGCCGCCCTCGACGCCCTCGCGAGCGCCCTCGCCGAGGACCCGGCCTGCATCCCTGCCCGTTCGCTGCAGCTTCACCTCCTCGGAGGCGGGGATCCCGCTCTGCTCGCCGGCGCGCTCGAAGGCGCCGCGAATCAGCTCGGGAGCGAATCCCTCGCTGCCCGCTTCTTCCTGCTCGCGGCCGAGACGTGGAGCCGGGGCGCGTCGGACTCGAACGCCGCGCGGGCCGCGCTGTCTCAGGCGGCCGCGTCGTCGGCGTCCCTCGAGCTCGTGGCGCGGACCGGTCGCATGCTCGCCGCCATCGCCGGCGACGCCGCGTGGTTCGACGAGTCCACGAAGCGCCTGCTCGCGACGAACCCCGCCGAGGCCGAGCGACCGAGCCTCTGGTTCGAGCTCGGCCGCTCCCGGCTGCTTCGCGGCGAGGCCGCTTCCGCGGACGAGGCGTTCGTCTCCCTCGCTTCGGCGCCGGGCGGCGCGTTCCTCGGGAGCGCGCTCCGTGCGTACGCGGCGCTCGGACGCCCGGACGCGGAGAAGGTCCGCGACCCGACGGCACTCGAAGCGCTGTCGGACCTGTCCACGGAAACGGATCTCTCCCGCGCGTTCCGGACCGCGGCGGCGCTCCGGTTTCGCCTGGCGGGCAAGAAGGACGAAGCACTCGCCGACCTCCGGGAGCTCCACGAGAGCGAACCCGGAGACGTCCTCGCCGCGACGGCGCTGTCGGTCGTGCTCGCGGGTGCCGGGGACGCCACGGGCGCCGCCACGGTGCTCGAGATCTGCGCAGCCGCCTGCGTCGACGCCGAGGTCGCCGCGGCGCTCCGGCTCGAGGCCGGGATCGTGCTCTTCCGGGCGGGCGAGCGGGAGCGAGCGATCGCTTGCTTCGAGGCCGGAGCCGGCACCGCGCCGGAGGCCGGTTCGGCGCTGCTTTCATGGGCGCTCCGCGCCGCCAAGCCGAGCGACGTCTCTTCGCGCCGGAAAGCGCTCGACGCCGCTGAATCGAGCGAAGACCGCGGAGCGCTCGCCGTGGAGCGATTCGGGCTCGAGGCGGGGAGCGACGGTGAACGCGCCGCCGCGGCGACGAGCCTCGCCGACGTGTCGGGGGAGGACGTCCAGGCCCGCGCCCTCGCGCTCGCGCGCTCTCTCTGGGCGCTCGACGGAACGGCAAAGCGCGCCGCCGCCCTCGACGCGCTGTCGGAGAAGAGCCCCGAAGCGGCGGCCATCGCCAGGACGTCCGCGCACTTCGCGAGCCTCTCCGAGTCGGAGACCGCCGAAGCTCGCGCGGAGACGGCACGGGCGTTCGCCGCGGCGGAGAAGACGCTCGCGGCGGCGCTCGAGTGGGTCGCGCAGAGCGCCGCGCACGGCGACGCGGACGCGGAGATCGCCGCTCGCGAGGAGCTCGCCGCGCGCCTCGGCGGAAGGACCGGCACCGCGGTCCTCTCCACGGCGCGACTCGCCGCGCGGCTCGCGAAGGGAGACACGGACACGCCGCTCCTCCCGAGGACGGGACCCGAGGCGGATCTCGTGAACCTGGAGCTCTCGCCGCCTTCGTGCGACCCGCATCGCCGCGCGACCGCGCTCCTCGCGGCACGCGACGTGCTGGACGAGAGCTCCCGCGCCGCGGCCTCCGCGCTCGCGGGCTGGAACCTCCTCGCCGCCGGTGACTCGACCGCGGCGATCACCGCGTTCCGCGCCTACGTCGACGAGCACGGCGAGGACATCGTCGGCTGGGAAGGGCTCCGGGCCGCCGCCGAACACGCCGGAGACAAGCCGCTCCTCGCGCAAGCCTCCGCCGCCCTCGGCGATCTGGTGAGCGATCCCCATCAAGGCGCCGAGCTCTGGGAGCGCGCCGCGACGATCCTCCTCGACGATCTCGGGGACGCGCAGAACGGCGAGCTCGCCCTCTCGCGCGCCATCACCCGGGACATCGGGCGCACCGGGGCGTTCGATCGCCTCTTTCGCATGGTGCGCGCCCGGAAGGACGGCCCCCGCCTCCTCGAGCTCGCGGAGCAGCGCCTCGCGGTCGCCGAAGACCCTCAGGAGATCGCGAAGCTCTACTGGGAGCGGGCCCGCGTGCTCCGCGAGTCGGGGGACGCGGACGGCGCGCTCGAGGCGCTCGAGAACGTCACGATGCTCGAGCCCGATCACGTCGGCGCCCTCGCGCTCACGGGCGAGATCTACATCACGGACAAGCGCTTCGAGGAGGCCGCGGAGAAGCTCGCGCGCCTCGCGTCGCTCTCCGCCGCCCCGGCGCAGCAACGCCTGATGAGCGGCATCGCCGCCGTGGATCTCTACGAGAACCGGCTCGGTCGCGTCGACCGGGCGCTCGAGGTGCTGTCCGGTCTCCATCGCTCGGGCCTCTCCACGCTTCCGGTGCGCGAGCGCCTCGCCCGTGCCGCGGCGAAGGCGGAGTCCTGGGAGCGCGCGACCGAAGTGCTCGAGGAGCTCATGGGCCAGCGGGACACCCGCGAGGGCCGCATCGAAGCCGCACGGCTCGCGATGGTGCTCTACCGGGATCGCCTGTCTTCGCCGGGCCGCGCCGAGAAGGCGGTGGAGCGCTTGCTCGCCGAGGCCCCCGACGACGGCGAGGCCCTCGACCTCGTCCTCCGCGACGTCTTCCCGAAGGGCGTCACGCAGAAGCTCCTCTCGAGTGGTCGCGACGCGGTCATCGAGAGCCTCTCCCGGTCGCCGCTCGACGTGGAAGGAATGGCTCGCCTCGCGGAGATCGCGAAGAAGACGGGGGACCTGCCGCTCCGCCAGGTGACGCTCGGCGCCCTCGTCGCGCTCGGCAAGAGCGATCCGTCGATCCTCGGAGAGCTCGCGACGCTGGACGGCCGCGTCGCGCGCACGCCACAGATCGCCGTGGACGACCGCGTCGTCGACGAACTCCGGGATCCGGAGGACCAGGGCGCGACCGCGGACCTCATGCGCTGGCTCGCGACGACGCTCGCGGAGGCTCTCGGCCCGGGCCTCACGGCGCTCGGCGTCGGAAAGAAGGAGCGCGTGCGTCCGCAGGACGGCCTCCCCGTCCGGAACGAGGTCGCGGCCTGGGTCGGCGCGCTCGGGCTCGGCGAGTTCGAGCTCTACGTGGGCGGCCGCGACCCGAATTCCATCTACGCCGTCGGCACGGAGGTGCCTTCGATCGTCGTCGGCGGTTCCGTGCAGAGCCCGCTCTCGGCCGCCCACCGCCAGGCCCTCGCTCGCGAGCTCCTCGGACTCAAGCTCGGGACGACGATCTTGCGCCACCGGGAGCCCGCGGACGTCTCGGCGATCATCGTCGCCGCGTGCAACGTCGTCGGCGTGAAGCTCGACTCTCCCCCGTACGCGATGCTCGCGGAGTTCGAGCGACTCATCGGCAAGGAGATGCCGCGAAAGGTGCGGAAGGCGCTCCCCGAGATCGCGCAGGCGATTCAGAGCTCCGGACAGGACCCGCTCGAGTGGGTGCGCGCGGCGCAGTCGAGCCTCGACCGCATGGCGGCCGTCGCCATCGGCGACGTCTCGTTCATCCTGTCCCCGGACGAGCGAAGCCGCGGGCAAGCTCAGGTCACGTCGGAAGGTAAGCTCCGCGCCGAACGCCTCATCGCGTTCGTGCTGTCGCCGTCGTTCTTCACGGTCCGAGAGCAGCTCGGAATGGGTGTCCGGTGAGCGATCCGAAGGACCCGAAGAAGTCGCCGATCCAACCGGACGACGACGTGGACGGCCTCCTCGAGTCGCTGACGACCGACGAGGGGTACCGCGAGGAGCTCGCGACGATCCCCGTCGATCCCGAGCCGCTCGCCGCCATGACGCGGAAAGCGCCGGGCGCGGCGAACCCCGTTTCTCCCGCGCAGGCCCCGACGGCGAAGCCGGGCCTGGTGGCGCCGAAACCCGCGTCCGCACTCCCCCGCCCCGGTGGCCCGGGCACCCCGGGTGCACCGCGGCCGCCGGGAAGTCTCGGCCCTCGACTTCCGCAGCGGCCGAACGTGCCCGGCGCGAAGCCGGCAGCGCCGAGCGCCGGAGCCGCGCTTGCCGGCGGCAGTCGCGTGCCGCGACCGGGCGCGCCTCGCCCCGCTGGGCCCGACGTCCGCACGGGAACGCCGCCCGCGGTGAATCCCGCCGGGCCTCCGCGGCGCGAGCCGTTCCCCCCGGCGGCGAGCCCGGCTCCCGGGCGCGCGTTGCCGCGCCCCGGGGCGAAGCTTCCCGGACCCGCTTTCGACGACGCCGAGATCGATGCGGCGCTCCAGCCGCTCTCCGCACCGCCCCCGCCGATGGCGCCGCGACCGGGGTCGAGCCTGCCCCCGCGTCCACCGTCGAGCAGTCCGCGGCCGAGCCCGACGGTGCCGCCGGCGCCACCGACCCCGGCCCCGCCGCCGACGCCACCGACTCCGCGCCCGGAGCCCGAGACGCGCTCCGTCTCGCCGGTGACGAAGACGGCGCCCCCGCCGCCGACGGCACGCTCGACTTCCTCCGCGCCCCCCGACGCTTCGGCGGACGAGAGCGCCGCGGAATCCTGGCGACCCCCGATCGACACGGCGACGACCTCGCTCGACGACCTCGGAGCGGTCGACCTCGAGAGCCGTCCGGTGGACGACGAAGAGGACCTGCCGGAGACGCGACAGAGCGCGGAACTTCCGGCCGTCGGCGCCGTCGTCGACGACCAGAGCAAGACGGTGCCGCCACCCGCGCGCCCGACGGACGAAGGGCCGTCGATCGAAGCGGCGGCTGCGGCGCTCGACTGGGACGAAGGGCCGACGTCGATCCAGTCGCTCGACGACCTCCTGGGAGCCGCGCAGGCGAGCCGCCCGCCGGAAGGCGAGCCGGCGGGCTCGCGGAAGTCCGTGCCCCCGCCGCCCGCGTCGACGCCCGCACCGCCGCCGGAAGAGCCCGCCGCGCCCGACGCAACGGTGGAATACGGCTCGGTGTCGCTCGACGACCTCGGCGTGTCCGAGGAGGAAGCCGACGCGGCGCTCGGCAGCGCGCCGAACGCCGCGTCGCCGCCCGCGTCCCCCGCGACGGTGAGCGACCCGGGCGATCATCGCCCGGCGGCCGCGCACCTCGGCGATCACCGGCTCATCGACGCCTGGGTGGCCCGCGCCGAGTGGTTCGAAGACGAAGCGGACGCGTCGAGCGACGCCCCCGCGAAGGCACGCCTCCTCCTTGCGGCGAGCGAGCTCTGGGCGATGGCGGGGAACTCGTCCCGGGCGCGCGACGCGGCCAAGGCGGCCACGCAGGCCTCGGCCGCGCTCGGGCTCGCGGCGCGGCAGGCACGAGCCGTCGCGCTGGTGGAGGGGGACATGAAGGCGGTCGCCCTCTCGCTCGATTCCGAGGCGCGGAGCGCCGCCGCCGAGGCCGCGCGGGCGCACGCTGCGTACGTCGCGAGCGAGGTGTACCGGCGCGCGCTCTCCGACCCGGAGAGCGCCGAGCGTCGGCTGGATCTCGTCGTGCGAGCGTCCCCGGGCGACCCGCGACCGTACCTCCAGCGCGCTGCCGCCGAGCTCGCGGAGCGGGGGACCGTCGCGAAGGTGAAGTGGCCCGACGCGTCCGACGTCGCTCCGCTCCGCGACGCCGCGAACGAGCTCGTCGCGCTCCGCGGCAAGGAGACGTCCGTACCCGAGGGCGCGCCCGCGCCGCTCGCCTTCGAGGTGGCCCGTCGCGCGCTCGCGAGCGGCGAGCGGAGCCAGGCCGGCCGCGCGATCGCGACGCTTCGCGACGTCCCCGGCATCGGAGACGGCGCGCTCTTCCTCGCCGCCGCGCTCCTCGCGCCGTCGGCCGAGACGCGACCGGCGGCGATCGAGGCGCTCGTCGCACTCGAGAAGCGAGACGAAAACCCTGCCGTGCGCCGCGCGCTCGCCGCGCGTTCGCTCGAGCAGGGGGACGGCGCGGCGATGGAACGGGCGCTCGCTTCGGACTCCGCGGCGAGCCCCGTGTTCACGGCCGCGGACAAGGCCGCGCTCGCCGCGCTCTCGGGCGCGGACGCCACCGCGCTCTCTCGCGCAGCGGCCGAGCTCGCGGACGACGAGGCTGCCCGTCCTCTCGCCGCCGCCGTCGCGGCGGTGGCGGGCGCCACGCTCCCCATCGGGGATCCTGCGACGAGGGCCCTCCTCGCCCTCGGCCGTGCGCTCGGGTCGGTCCCCTCGCCGGAGGGCCTGAAGGAGACCGTCCACGCGGTCCGCGCCTCGGCGCCGAACGCCGCCGTCGGCCGGATCCTGTCGCTCGAGCTCGACGCCGCTGCCGGCGCGACCAGCGCCGTCGCGGCCGAGGTCGCGCGCCTCGCCCCGCCGGACCGAAAGGCGGACGGCTCCCTGGCCGCGGCGCTCATCGAGGAAGCGGGCGGGCACGCGGACATCGCGCGACGCCAGTACTCGGCCGCGCTCGGCTCCGTCGACGTCGCCGAGGCCGCGGTCCGCGCGCTCCTCCGTCCCGGCGAGAGCTCGGCGCCGGATCTCCTCTCGACGCTCGCCGAGTCCCTGGACGAGAGCCTGCGCGAGCGGAAGTCCCTCCTCCTGTACGAGGCCGCCATGCTCACCTCACCCGAGGACGGCGAGACCGTGGACGATCTCCTCATCCGCGCGCACGAAGCGGCGAAGGACCTCCCCTTCGCGACCCGCCGCGGCGCGGAACTCGCGCGCGGCGCCGGCGACGCCGGGAAGCTCCTCCGCTTCATCGAGCTCGAACGAGAGGCCGCGACGGAGCCGATGGAACGCGCGCTCGCGGCGGTCCGGGAAGCCTTGCTCGTCGCCGACGAGGCGCCGGAGCGGGCCAAGGCGCGCGTCCAGGAAGCCCTCGACGTCCGGAGCGACGACGCCGCGCTCCACGACCTCGCCGAGCGGTTTGCCCCCGAGCCGTCCACGGCACGCGGCAAGGTGCGGGAGGACCTCGCCGCGAAGACGGACGTACCGAGGACGCGCGCCCGGCTCTTCTTCGAGGCCGCGACGGAGTACGAGCGCGCCGGCGATCCCGAGAGCGCGGCACGGGCGGCTCGCGCCGCCGCCGAGTCCGGCGGAAGCGTGCTCGCGAAGGTGCTCGGCGAGCGCATCGCGAAGACGTCCGGGGAGCTTCCGAAGGAGGGCCTCCTCGCGCTCCGTGCCGACGAGCAGGCGCACCTCGGCTCCGACGACGACACGGTCGTCTCGGCCCTGTCGGAGAAGCTCTCCGAGCTCTCCGACCCCGGCGAATCGACGGCGCACGCACGTCTCGCCGCGCGCCTCGCGGTGAAGCAGGGCACCTGGGAATCCGCGAAGCCCTTCGTGTATCGGGCTGCGCGGCACGCCTCCCCGACGCTCTGGGCGCTCCGTCAGACGAGCGCGCACGCACGGGTCGCCGGGGATGCCGCGGCCGTCTACGCCGCGGACCGCGCGCTCGCGGACCGCATCGCGCGCCCGACGGATCGTGCGACCCTGTCGCTCCGCGCCGCCGAGGCAGCCGTCGCGCTCGGAAGACCCGAGGAAGCGCTCCCGCTCCTGGACCGCACGCTGGAAGCGATTCCGGAGCACTTCGTCGCGCGGGACCTTCGCGCTCGTCTCCGCGAAGCGGCCGGCGACGCCCGGGGCGCCGCCGAAGATCTCGAGGCGATGGCCCGCGCGGCGCGCCTCCCGGAGCACGTGTTCCTGGCCTGGTACCGCGCCGGCGTGCTCTACGCGGACGCGGTATCCGACGTCCCGAAGGCGCTCGAGGCGCTGGAGGCCGCGGCGGCGATCGACGTCGCGCGCGAGGACGTCTTCGATCGGCTCCAGCTCCTCTACGTGCAACGCGGCGATCGCGGCAAGCTCGCGTCGCTCCTCGAGCGCCGGCTGGAGAAGACGACCGATCCCGGCGAACGCATCGCGCTCGAGGTGACGCGCGGGCGGGCGCTCTCGGACGTCGGAGATCGCGAGGGGGCGCGGCGCGCGCTCTCCGCCGCGCTCGAGGCGAGCCCCGACCACGTGGACGCCCTCGAAGCCTTCGCCGCCCTCTGCGTGGCGGACGGCGACCACGCGAGCGCCGAGCAGGCCTACATCCGCCTGGCGAGGCTCGCGACGGACCCGGAGAAGCAGGCGAGCACGTACGAGAAACTCGCTGCGCTGTACGACCAGTCCATCCCGAACCCGCAGCGCGAGGAGATCTGCTACCGCGAGATCCTGAAGCGTCGACCGAACGACGTGAAGGCGATCGAGTCGCTCATCCGCGTACACGGGAAGCAGGGCGACGCCGTGAAGGCGATCGAGCTCCAGAACGGGCTCCTCGACCGGGCGTCGACCCCGGAAGAGAAACGCGACCGGACGCTCGAGCTCGCGACGCTCTACGACGTCGCGGGGAAGGACAAGAAGAGCGCGTTCACGGTGCTGGAGAAGGCACGAAAGGCGTGGCCGCACGACAGCGCGGTGCTCCGCGCGCTCGCCGAGCACCACGTCCGTCACGGAGAAACCGCGGCGGCGAGCGTTCTCCTCGATCGCGCCGCGGCAGAAGCTCGGCGCGCGCTCGCGCACGGTCGCTTCGACGTGCAGTTCTTCGGAATCCTCGGCGCGGCGCTGGAGCTCCGCGGCGGCAAGGACGCAGCGGACGTCGCGCGCGCGACGGTCGCTGCCCTGGAGGGCAAGGAGGGCATCGAGGTGGGCGGCGCCGGCGCGAGAGCCGCCGATCGCGAGCTCGACGACCTCCTCGCGCCGGACCTCTTCTCGCCGGCGCTCCGGGCGCTCCTCGTGAAGGTCCGCGGCGCGCTGGACGCCGCGTACCCGGTGGATCTGAAGGCGCTTCGCGCGACGCCGGCGCCGGCGACCGAGCTCGTCCAGGAGATGCGCGTCGTCGCCGAGTCCGTCGGCCTCCGGGGCGTCGAGTTCCTCGTCTCGCCGGCGCTCGGACCGGTGTTCCTCACGGCGTCGAGCGCGCCCCCTCGCCTGGTCATGGGGCAGGCGCTCCTCGATTCGTCCGACGACGCGGCGCGATACTTCTCGCTGTTCCGCGCGCTGAAGATCCTCCAGACGGAAGCAGCGGCGTTCACCCGCATCCCGCCGATCGAGCTGCTGCCCGCGACGTCGGCGCTCCTCGCCGCGGTGGCTCCGGGCTACCAGCCGCAGGGCGTGGACGCCGGAAAGCTCGCGGACGCGAAGCGGCGCATCGCCGCCGGCATGCCGGCGCGCGTCGACGACGACGCCGCGACGCTCGCGCTCGAGGTGGGCGGGAGCATCGGAAACCGGGCGAGCCAGCTCGGGCAGGCCGTCGGGCAGTGGGGCAGCCGCGCGGCGCTCCTCGCCGTCGGAAGCCCGGCGATCGCGTTCCGGGGCGTCGCTCTCGTCGCGGGCCTCACGGACGGACCGCCGGCGGATCCGGCGGAGCGACTCAAGTGGGTCGTTCGGCAGGCCGAGGCGAAGGACCTGGCGGTGTTCGCCGTGAGCGACGGATACGCCGAGGCGCGCAAGCGGCTCGGTCTCGCGTGACGTGAGGCGCGCCGTCGGTCGACTCGGCGTCGCGCTCGGGACGTTCCTCGCCGCGCGCGTCGCGCTCGCGAACTCCGTCGCCCGCTTCGCCGACGCCCCGGCGGCCCCTGCGCCGAGCGCCGCGCCTCCGCCCGCAGCGAGCGCCGCGGCTCCGCCCGCACCCGGCGTGCCGCGGGAAGCGCCGGAGGCTCCGCGGCCGCCTCCGGCGCCGAGCCCTCCGCCCGCGACTCCGGAGCCGGCTTCGCCTTCGCCTCGCGGGACCCCGCCGAGCGGCGCCGACGTCCTCGTGGAACGCGGGGAACGGCTCGCCCGCGAAGGGCACGTCACGGAGGCGCTCCGCGCGTATTCGGAGGCGATCCAGCTCGATTCGCGGAACGGCGCGGCGCTCCTCGCGCTCGCGAAGCTCCGACTCGGGATGGGAGAAACGGGAGAAGCCGAGCTCCTCTTCTCCACGGCGATCCGGCAGCGAAGCTCCGCGCCGGAAGCGTACGCGGCACGCGCACGGCTCCGGAGGGCCCAGGGCCGAACCGAGGAGGCGTTCCACGATCTCGAGATGGCCGTGGAGCTCACGCCGGACGATCTCGCCCGCGCCGAGGAGCTCTCCCGCTGGCACGTCGAGCGAAAGGCCTGGCTCCCGGCGCTCGCGATCTGGAGGCGAGCCCTCGCCGTCGCTCCGGACGAGCGCTCCGAGCACCGCGCCGCCGTCCAGGTCCGCGCGCTCGCGCTCCTCGCCGGAGACCTCGACGCGGTCGCCGCGGGGAGAGACGCTTCACGGTCGTGGACGAGGCGCGCGCTCGCCACGCTCGGTCGGCGGTGAGCCTCCGACGGACGGAGGCTCACCCGATCTCGCGCGAGCCGTGTCGAGATGCCGGGTGGGGCATCTCGAGTCCAGAACGCCAGCCGAGTCTTCAGGGCGCGTGGAACGATGCGCCGGCGTCGTCGGAAGCCAGGATCGGGAACGTGCCGCCCGGCCGCCTGGGCTCGGCGTAGAGCAGGATCCGCTTCCCCGAAACGAAGAGGCGATCCGGAACGAGCCCGTCGCGGACGACGTCCCGGTGCGACTCCGCGTCGAAGGCGACGGTGAAGGGCGTCCAGGTGCGCCCGTCGTCTCGCGACGAGGCGACGCGGGTGATGCCCGCTCGCGCGACGGCGACGACCGTGACGCCGTCGATGCGAGCGAGGTCCAGCGGGAAGTCCGCCTCCGCGCCGTCCTTGCCGAACCTCGGAACGGGCATCGGCTGACAGCTCCCGAGGTGCGAGCAGGAGTAGAACGAGACGCTCCGGGTCGCGGGACGGCCGACGGCGGCGACGAGGGTCTTGTCGTCGCACGAGACGGCGGCGATCCGCGCCTCGGCGGGGCCGAGCGTCGCGTCGCTCGTGATTCCCTCGGGAGAGAGCGACCGGACGATCGTCGTCTTGCGATCCGGCGCGAGGCCGACGGCATACCGGGGCGCGCTCTCCCCGGACGCGACGCACGTCGCGAGGGTGCGGCCGGGCGTCGGACCCTTCGCGAGGCCGGCGCGCGGAAACTCGGACGGGTGCGCGGCTTCGCTCGCGTAGGCGGAGGCGACGATGAGGCTCGTGTAGCCGCCGCGCACGAACGGCCACGCCGCGTCCGTGAGCTCCGAGAGCGGGCGCGTCGTGACGGCGAGCTCGTCGAGGCGCACCGGCGCGGTCGTGAGAGACGGACCGAGCCCGTACTCGACGAACGACCGGGCGACGGCGAGGTGCGCCCGCTCGACGGAGACCGACTGCGTGACGAGGCGGGCCCCCTTCGCGCAGCGGGCGAACGGGCGGTCTTCCGCGGGCGCGGCGACGAGGCGCCTTCGGACGAGCTTACGGAACTCCGACGGGTTGTCCCGGAGGAGCGAGGGCCCCGTCGGACCGACCATGCAGAGCGCGTAGTCGGCGAAGGCGCTCGCGGCGGAGTTCAGCCGGAAGGCCGCCCCCATGCGCGGGTAGAGCAGCGACGCCGCGAGGCCGAACGCGGCGACCAGCAACACGAAGCGCAGGCGAACGGGCGGGGACGGGACGTCCACCACGACGGGATCGGCGCTCTCGCGCATCCCGTCGTTTTACGTGAGCCGGCGGTTTCCGGCCCACTTTGTCCGCCCGGAGCGCGCTCTCAGCCGAGACGCGGCTCGGTCTTCTCGCGCTTGCGGCGGCGACGGGCGGCTTCGCTCATCTTCTTCCGGCGCTTCACGGACGGCTTCATGTAGTGCCGCCGACGCTTCAGCTCCCGGAGGATGCCCTCTGCGGCCATCTTCCGCTTGAGGTGCTTGATCGCGCGCTCGATGCCCTTGTCGCCGACGCCGACCTCGAGGGGCCGGCACTGGATTGCTTCGCTCGGATTTGCCACGTGGGCCCGGGCATATGGCAGACCCACCCGGAGGGGGCAAGGAGTTTCGGCCCGAAACCGCGGTTTTCGGCCACTCCACGCCCCTTTACAAGGGGATCCAGCGGGGCCCATGCTCCGCCCGCGGCCATGGCGCAGACCGACCCCCGGACCACCCCCACCGGCGTGAAGGCCCCCCACGGAGCGAGCGTCTTCGAGATCTCGTGGGCGGACGGGACCACCCAGCGTCTCCCGCACCGGATCCTGCGGGGCTACTGCCCCTGCGCGGGCTGTCAGGGTCACGGGGCCCTGACGCATTTCATCGACGCCGGGGAGCCCGAGCTCCGGGACATCGGCCAGGTGGGAAACTACGCCCTCGAGCTCGGGTGGGGCGACGGGCACTCGACCGGCATCTACACGTACCGGTACCTGCGCCGACTCGGGGACCTCTACGCCGCGCACGGGGACCAGCTCCCCGAGAAGCACCCCGAGCTCTCCGCGTGACGGCGAGCTCTCGACGAAGGCCGCGCGTCGCGATCGTCACGACCTCGTACCCGCGCCGCCCGGGCGATTGCGCCGGACACTTCGTCGAGACCGAAGCGCGCCGGCTCGCGGAGACGGGAAGCGACGTCACGGTCTTCGCCCCGGGTAGGACCGAGGGCTCGCCTCTCGACGGGGAGCGTCTGCGCGTCGCGTGGCTTCCCGGGGGCGACGCGTTCGGCGCTCCGGGCGCGCTCTTCCGGCTCAGGGAACGTCCCTTGCGCTTCCTCGCCGCGATCCGGTTCGTCCGTGCCGCGCGTCGCGCCCTTCGACACGCGGGCCCGTTCGACCGCGTGATCGCGCACTGGCTCCTGCCGAGCGCGTGGCCCGCCGCGAGCGCTCTTCCGGCGGAATGTGAGCTCGAGGTCGTCGTGCACGGGTCCGACGCGCGGCTCCTGCTCCTCGCCCCCCGCGGGGCGCGCAGGGGACTCGTGGAAGGGCTCCTGGATCGCGGCGCGACGTTTCGATTCGTCTCCGCGGAGCTCCGCGACGCGCTCGCCCACGGGACGACGTCCCGTCTCTTCCCGGCGAGTCGCGTCGAGCCGTGCCCCATCGATCTCTCCTGCGTCCCTTCCCGGGACGAAGCACGAGCACGACTCGGGATCGCCCCGGGGGACCGCCTCGCCGTGGTCGTCGGGCGTCTCGTCCCGTCGAAAGATCCGGAGCGGGCGGTCACGCTCGCTCGCGCGCACGCGTCCCGCGTCGTCGTCATCGGGACGGGCCCCCTCGCCTCTCGACTCGGCCGGCTCGACCCCGCTCCGGAGCTCCGCGGCGGGCTCCCGCGCTCGGAGGCGCTGGAGTGGATCCGGGCAGCCGATCTCCTCGTCAGCGCGTCGCGCGCGGAGGGCTCGCCGACGGTCGTCCGGGAAGCGCGAGCGCTCGGAACGCCGGTCCTCGCGGTCCCCGTCGGGGACCTCCGGGAATGGGCCGCGCGAGATCCGGGCATCTCGCTTCTCTGAGCGTCATTCCGAGAGACGCGGCATGAGCTCGACGAAGTTGCAGGGCCGCGTCCGCGCGTCGAGCTGCGGCAGCAGGATCTTCGCGAGCGCGAGCTTCACGGCGCCCGTCGAGCCCGGGAGGAGGAACACGAGCGTCGTCCCGCAGACGGCGCCATCCGCCCGGGACTGGATGGTGCTCGTTCCGATGTCCGCGAGCGAGTAGTGACGGAAGAGCTCGCCGAACCCGGGGATGTGCTTCGTGACGAGCGGCGCGAGCGACTCGGGCGTGACGTCCCGCCCCGTGATGCCCGTCCCCCCCGTCGCGATGACGACGTCGACCTCCGGGTCGCCGATCCATTCCTCGAACGTCGTGCGGAGGCGCGAGAGGTCGTCGGGGACGATGCGGCGGCGCACGATCTGGTGCCCCGCCTCCGACAGCCCGGAGAAGAGCGCCGCTCCGCTCGTGTCCGTCTCCGGGGTGCGCGTGTCACTCACCGTGAGGATGGCGACGTTCACCGGGACGAAAGCGCGCTCGCTCATGGCGGGAACCGTACCAGAACACGAAGACGGGGCGAGCGATTCCGGGTCGGAGGTGCGCGAGCGTCGGCGGTGCGTCCGAAGGCGTCGAAGGGAACGTTCGTCCGGTGTATTTTCCTCGTGTGAAGGTCCGCGCCCGGTGCACGTCGTGGCTCGTCGTGCTCGTGGCGTGGGCGTGTCACCCGGCGCCGGCGACGAGGCACGAGCCGAGCGGCGTCCCGCCGAGCTCCGCCGCGCCCGCCGGGAAGCCGGGAACGAGCGTGCTGCCTGCGGCGTCGGCGGGGCTTCCCGCCGTTTCGTCGTCGAGAGAACCGCCGCCCGCAGTCGCCCCTTCGTCGTCCGCGGGCGCGCCCGCGCGGGCTTTCCCGACGATGGCGTCGTCGATCGGCGGACGGCACGTGGCGGAATCCCATTTCGGAATGGTGAGCTCCGTGGAGGAGCACGCGACGCGCGCGGGCGTCGCCGTGCTCGCCCGGGGCGGCAACGCGGTGGACGCCGCGGTCGCGGTCGGCTTCGCGCTCGCCGTGACGCACCCGAACGCCGGGAACCTCGGCGGCGGCGGCTTCCTGCTCGTTCACCGGAAGGGCTCGCCCACCGTCGCGATCGATTTCCGTGAGCGCGCGCCGCGGCTCGTCACCCAGGAGGAGTTCGAGCGAATGCTCCGCGGCGGCGCCGTCGGACCCGCGGCCGCCGCCGTCCCCGGAACCGTCGCGGGCCTCGATCTCGCCCTCGCTCGCTACGGGACGCTCCCGCGGAGCGAGGTCATGCGAGACGCGATTCGCCTCGCGAAGCACGGGTTTCCCCTGGGCGCGTACCAGGCGAAGACGGTCGCCTGGGCGTGGCCCGCGCTCTCGCGCGACCAGACCGCAGCGAGGGCGTTCGGTGAGCGCGGAAAGCCGAAGAAGGCAGGCTCGCTGGTCGTGCAGCCGGAGCTCGCCGCGACGCTCGAGCGCATCGAGGCGAAGGGCGACGCCGGGTTCTACGAGGGGGAGACCGCGGACGCGATCGCGGCGCTCGCCCCGGGCGGTGGGCTCGTGACGAAGGAAGACCTCGCGGCATATCGCGCCGTCACGCGCGAGCCGCTCCGAACCCGCTACCGGGGGCTCGACGTCGAGGTCGCTCCGCCGTCGTCCGCAGGCGGCGTGGCCGTCGTCACCATGCTCGGCCTCTTCGAGCGCCTCGAACCGACGCCGCTCCCGCTCCTCTCCGCGGAGGAGTCGCACCTGTTCGCGGAGATCGCGCGGCGCGCGCACGCGGTCCGGCGCTTCGAGGTCGGCGATCCGGACACGTTCTCCGGCTGGGACGACGCGGCCGCCCGGCGCGACTTCCTGGACGTGGACGCCCTTCTCGGCCGCGTGCCGCCCGTCGATCCCGAGCACGCGACGCCGTCGAAGCTCGTGAACCCGCTCTTCGATGCGGCGATGCACGAGCTCGAGCACACGACGCACTTCTCCGTCGCGGACGCGGCGGGGAACGTCGTCTCGTGCACCACGACGCTGTCCGCGAGCTTCGGCGCGAAGGTGACGGCCGCGGGCGTGTTCCTGAACGACTCGCTCGCGGCGTTCGGCACCGTGGGCAAGAACGTCCTCGCCGGAGGACGACGCCCCACGTCGTCCATGAGCCCGACGCTCGTCCTCCGCGGCGGCGAGCCCGTGCTCGTGCTCGGCTCACCGGGAGGGGACACCATCCCGAACACCGTGGTCCGCGTCCTCCGGAACGTCGTCGACTACGGGCTCACGCTGGACCGCGCCGTCGACGCGCCGCGGCTCCATCACGGCTTCGTCCCGGACGAGATCCGCTACGAGTCCGCCCACCCGCCCCCGAAGCGCGTGCTCGAAGGCCTCCGGCGACGCGGGCACCGCCTGGCGGCGCCGACGGGCTCGATCGGGGACGCGAACGTCGTCCTCCTCGTGGAGGGCACGGCCTACGGCTACGCCGACCCGCGCGAGGGCGGCTTCGCGCTCGGGCCCGATCGCGAGCCGAACCGGGTCCCGGCCGGGTCGGCGATGTAGGGAAACCTCTCACCCGAGTGACCGGCCCCCGGTTCCAGCCCGGCGAACTTGCGTGCTAGGCTACCAAGTGCGGCGCGGTGCTCCACCTTCCGGTGTGGGCGAATACGGAGGTCCGTGTGAAGCACGCTTGGTCGTCTTTTCTGAGTCTCGGAGCGGCATTCGCCATCGCTTCCGGCTGTTCGGCCGGCACGAATGACAGCGGGGATGGCGTCCTCGTGGGCGGCGGCGGCGCCGGAAACGCGGGCAACGCGAACACCGGCGGAAACCTCTTCGGAGGTCCGGGAGCGAACGGCCCGGGCGGCGATCAGGCCGTCGGCGGCGGCTTCGGGCAACCCATCGGACGAGACGATCCGGACGGCGGCTGCCCGCGCGTCGTGCAGAAGGCGGAGAAGCAGCTCGGCGGGAAGGCCGACATCATCTTCGTCATCGACTCCTCGGGCAGCATGTTCGACGAGACGACGGGCATTCAGCAGAACATGAACACCTTCTCGTCCTTCATCACGGGGACGGGGATCGACGCGCACGTCGTCGTGGTCGGCGCGGCGGGGCCGCCGCTGCTCGGCTTCATCCCACCGTACGGCGTGTGCGTCGCACCACCGCTCGGGAGCGGAGCCGCGTGCCCCGGGGATACGAACCCGCCCGTCTACACGCACATCATCGACAACGTCGACAGCCACAACGCGCTCGGCGAGCTCATCAACACGTACCCGCAGTGGTCGGGGGCGCTCCGCGCGGATGCGTCCAAGCACTTCGTCGTCGTCACGGACGACGCCGCGAACCCGACGCCCACGGAGCAGGATTTCACGAGCTTCTTCAACCAGCAGTTTGCCGGAGCGCTGTGGCGCTTCGACGGGGTGTTCTGCGGTCCCCAATCGACCGGCGTGAACTGCTCGGGGAACGGCGTCACGTATCTCGATCTCGTCACGCAGACGGGAGGGATCTACAGCGACCTGGCCGCTCCCGACTGGAACGCGATCTTCCAGAACCTCGGACAGGGCGTCGTGGCGGACGCGAAACCCGTCGACTGCGAGTGGACGATCCCGCCCCCGCCCGACGGGAGCACGTTCAACGCGAACAAGGTGAACGTCGAGTTCACGCCGACCAGCGGAGTGGTGGAGACGATCTACGGCGTCGCGAACCAGGGCGAGTGCCAGGACCCGGTGGGTGGCTGGTTCTTCGACGATCCGAACGCGCCGAGCAAGGTGATCGCCTGCCCCGCGAGCTGCACCAAGATGCAGGCCGACCAGAACGCGCGCGTGGACGTCGTCTTCGGCTGCGACACGAAGCACCCCCCGGCGCGATAGTCCCGGGCGCACGAACGCCCCCCGGAACCCACCCCCGACACGGCTTCAGCCGCCGCGGACCGACGGGACCGGGGACTCTCCCGGCTCGAACGCGACGAGGAGCGCGACGGTGGAATCGGCGGGAGCGACCTCGCCCGGCGCGAGCCGGAGGAGACGGAGTTCCTTCGGGCTGTCGACCGCGATGACCGCGACTCGCACGGCCCGGTGGGCGACGAAGGACGCGTCCCGGGCCGGAAGGGAGCCGTCCGTCGAGACGACGGTCACGACCAGCTCTTCCTTCTCCTCCGCCGGAGGGGCTTCCTTGGGCACGGCGATGGGCGGCGGCGGGAGCGTCCGCGGGATGTCGAGCGCCCCGCGGAGCTCGGCGCCCATCTTCGCGAGGGTCAGGGCGCGGTCGTCCTGGCCGGCTTCGGCGGCCGACTCGGCGGCGCGCCGGACCCACTGGAGGGCCTCCCGCCGCTCCCCCTGATTCCAGAGAGTGCGGGCGGTTTCGAGGGCCCAGCGCGTGTCCTCGGAGTCGGCGTCTTCGGCCTTGGGGAGGAGGGCGCTCTCGCTCATTCCGCGAGCCTATCAGAAGTCGGGAAGCTCAGAACTTCACGAAAGCGGCCTTCCGGCCCCCGGCGGGAACCGTCGCGGAGACGACCTTCCGACCGAGCGTCGGGTGCACGAAGACGATGGTCTCCGTCCCGGGGTTCACGTGGACGCCCATGAGCGGCGTCGCGCCCATCGGGCGGCCGTTCACGACGACGTTCGCGCGAGGAATCGAGTTGAGGTCCAGCGTGGCGACTCCGCCGCCCGACGGCGCGGCAACCGCCGCCGAGCGGACGACGGGCGCCGCGGCGCGAAGGGGCACGTTCCGCGCGACGCGGGGAGCGCGCGCTCCGGGGGCTCCGCTCGCCGATTCGAGGTTCACGGTGACGCTCCGCTCGGCGTTCCCGTCGAATACGACCTCTTCCTCGAACGCGGAGAACCCGCGACGCGTCGCGCGCACCTCGTGGGAGTCGTCCGGAGAGAGCTCGAGCGTCGCGGGGAGATGCGCGACGCGCTTTCCGTCCACCGTGATGGACGCATCTGCCGCGCCCTCGCCGGCCTCCAGGTGGAGACGCCCCTTGAGGAGCCGGAGGCGAACGGGGCCGAGGCTCCGCACTTCGCCCGTGTCCACCTTCACCGTCTGCTCGTACGCCTCGTAGGCGCCGTCGGCCCCGGCGACTCGCACGGTGTGCTGGCCGGGCTCCACGTCCCGGAGCGAGACGGGCGGCGCGCCGAGGTTCTTGCCGTCCACGTAGACCGAGAGACCTTCGCCCACGGCGGAGACGGTGAGGCCCGAGACCTCCGTGCGCGCCGCGGGGACGAGGACCACGTGCTCCGCGGCGTGCTCGCCGGCTTCGAGAGCGAGCGCGCGATCGGCGCTCGACGGAAGGCCGGCAGCGGCGGCGCTCACGAGGTGAACGCCCGGCGCGAGGCCGGTGACCTCGCACGGGCTCCGGGAGCAGCGCTCGGCGCCGTCCACGCGAACGACGACGCCGCGAGCGGGCGTGCCGTCCGGACCGGCGACGGTGACGACCAGCGTCCCGGGACGGGATCGGAGCCCGACCGCGAGCGCCCCGGCGCCGAACGTGAGCGCGGCGAGGCCGACGAGCCACTTCCTCGCCGGAATGGGCGCCGGGAGATCACTCGGCGGGATCGAACCGGTGGTCGGCGCGAGCGACGACCCGCGCGCACGGGGAACGTCGAAATCCTTCGGGACTCGCGCCGGCTTCGGGATCCTCGGGAGCGTCGTCATCCCTTGCGCACGCGGCGGCGCGGACGAAATGGGGGAACGCGGCGGAACCGGTGGCGGAGGCACGGACGAACGCCTCCCCGCGTGCGGCGCGATCTCGATGCTCGGCGGATGGTGCATCGGCGCGGAGCTCGGGGGCGGAACCGCGACGACCACGGGCACCGGAGGCGGAGGCAGCGACACGACCGGCGATGCCTTGAGCGGCGGCGGCTTCGGTACCGGGAGGCGAAGGCTCGGCGGAGGCGCCGACGACGTCCGCACGTCTTCCTCGGACGTCGGGACGATGGGCCGCGTCAGCTCGGCGTCCGAGCCGTAGGGCACCACGGGGTTCGCGAGCGGGTTCGTGACGTCGACGTCCGTCGTTCCGCCGTCGATCCGCGCGAGGTCGCTGCTCCGGGGGAGCGGGCCCGTGAGGTCCTCGCCCGCGCTCTCGGCGATCGACACGCTCGCGGCGGGGAGCGGGCGAGTGAGATCCTCGCGGGGCTCTGCACCGATCTTCGCGATGAGCGGGCGAGTGAGGTCCTGTCCGTCGTCGGCGCCCGCCTCGATGAGCGCGAGACCGGCGGGAGCGTCCACCGGGGGCGGCGCGAGCGAGATGACCTTCGCGGGCGCGATGTCCCAGCCGTCGTCGAGCGAATCCGTGTTCACCGGAGCGGCGACTGGCGGCCGGACTCCACGCGCCGACGGAGGCGGCGGAGGGATGGAGCGCTTCGGAGCGGGCGGCACGTCCGCCGCGCCTTCGGTGCGCCCGGGCAGGGGCAGCGGCGCACCGAACGGCGCGCGCTCGGCGGGCACGGGACCGAGCTTCGACCCGAGGGCGAGCGCGTCTTCCGAGGGAGCGCCGGGCGGCGGCAGGGTGAGCTTCGGCGCCGAAGGGGCGAGCTTCGGAAGCGACGCGGTCGGCACGAGCTTCGGGGCACGCGGCACCGGCTCGGCGGCGAGCGCCTCGAGCGACGGCGGCGGAACGACGGGCACCGGAGCGTCCTCCGGAATCGGTGCGGCGGCCTCGGCCTCGATCTTCGGCGTGGGAAGCGCCGCGAGCGTCGGAGGCGGCGCGTCCGGGATCAGGGCGACGCGATCGCCGGAATCCGCCGAGGGCGCTTCCGCGGGTTCGTCGAACGCCTCGAACGGAGTGTGCGGCGTGGGCGCCTCGCTCAGGAGCGCGCGCCTCGCGAGCGAGTGCACCGGTTCGCGCGCCGGAGCGCCGCCTTCCACGGCGGCGGTCGCCGGAGGCGCGTCGCTCGGCGACCGTTCGGTCGCGGGGCTCGCGCTCTCGAGTTTCGCGAGCGGCAGCTTCTCCTCCTCGACGACCTCCGAGAGCGCGGCCGCGGGCGGAGCGTCTTCCGAAACGGCGGGGACCGCGAAGAGCGACGGGCTCCCCGCCGGAGCCGGAGCGAGGAACGGATTGTCCTCGTGCTTCGAATGGGCTTCCGTCGCGACCTCGACGTCCACCTCGAGATCCCCGGGGGACGTGGGCACGTCGTGGAGGGACGGGGGGCGCGAGGCGGCGCGCATCGACGGCGGAGGCGGCGCAGACGGACGCGCGCGGAGCGAAGGCGGCGGAGGCGCGGACTTTCCACGGCTCGCCGGCGGCGGCGCCGAGGCACGGCGCATCGAAGGCGGAGGCGGCGGGAGCGACTTCGCGCTCGGGGGCGTCACGCCGCGCGCGGACGGCGGAGGAGGCCTCACGCTGCGTCGCGGAGCCGCGTCGTCGCCCGCGACGACGTCGATCTCCTCTGCGCGCTCTTCGGGTGGAGCGGCGGACGAGGAGAAGAACTCATCGAGCACATTCGGAGAATGTCCGGGCGTGTTCATCGCGTGTTCCTTCGAAGAAGCGTGGACCGACCCCCGAGCCGACTTCCGTCCAGCGCGCGGAGCAGTCTACTCGCGCGGCCGGAACTCCGCATGAGCGATTTCGTTGGAACCCCGCGTCAGCTCCCTGCGACGCGTTGCATGCTCGCCGTGAGGAGCTCGGCGTGTTCGGCGGCGTAGAAGTACGGGTAGCGCGGGTGGCCGCTCGTGACGTCTTCGCGGATCTGGCCCTTCGAGTTGAAGAAGAAGATCCGCGGAACGTATTGGCCGTACTTTTGATTGTAAGGTTGTAGCCACGGCGGATCATCGTCATGGTTCTGACGAACCATCACGAAGCGCTTCGAGAGCGCCTCGACTCGAGGATCCGCGAACACCGGTCCGAGCTCACGGCAATGCGGGCACCAGTCCGCATAGACCAGCACGAAAATGGGCTTGGACTCCTTCGCGGCGATCGCGAGGCCTTCCTCCCACGTATGCCATTCGACGTTTCCACGGAACTCGACGCCGTTCTTCGCCGGAGCCGGTGGTGGCGCAGCTGCCACGGGCACGGGAGCGACCGGGTTCGGCGCCTTCGCGGCAAGCGCCGTCGGTTTCGGGGCGGTTCGGCTGGTGCCGGGCGCCGCGCCCGCCTCGCAACCGAGCGCGCCGAGGAGCAGAGGCAGGAGTGCAGACGCGAGGCGGTTCCGGAACACTGCACTCTCGGATAGCACGCAGGCGACCAATCGCCGAGCCGGCTCCGCCGACTGTACGAAAAATGCGCAACTCCCCCGGACACTTTCTTCCTCTTGCGGAGCGCCTTCCTCGGCCCGTGCTCGTCGGCATGGCCGTCTCCGCCGCTCTCTCGGCGGCGCCCTGGGCCGCGAGCGCGGGTCCGGCGTTCGGCGACGTGGAGCGACGACTGACCGCGGCCGGCGCGCCCGTGGCGCTCCAGAACGACCCGACGCGCGCGAGCGTCGCCGTGTGCGTCGCGACGGAACCCGCGAGCCCAGGGACGCTCGCCGATGCGCGGACGCTCGCCGCGCACGGAGTGACGGAACACGACGACGAGCGCTCCGGCGTCTCCGTCGCCTGTCTGTCGTCGGCACCGGACGAGCTCGCGTTCTCGCTCGACGTCGTGAAGCGGAGACTCGCGAGCGACGACGAGGGCCGACCGCCGCCCGATACCGCGACGCTCGCACGCGCCCTCGCGCTCGAGGGAAGCGATCCGCCCGAAGCCCCGCGGGGACATGCGGTCGCCGTCGCGGGGGCTGTCGGACCCGAACCCTGGACGGTCGTCGAGCGCGCACTCGGCGCGACGCGTCCCGCGAAGGACGGCGCGCCCGCACCCTGGACGCTCCACCAGACGACGGAGCGCCTCACCGTGCTCGACGTCGACCGGGACGCGCCCGGCGTCGACTACGTGTGGGCAGTTCCCGAGGCGACGCCGGTCGAGATGGCGAGTCTCCGGATCGGCTTCGAGCTCCTCGCCGGCGAGGGCGGCGGTCGGCTCCACGCGCTGCTCGTGAAGCGCGGGCTCGCGCGCCGCACGGAACTGCTCCTGTCAGGAGGCGAGGGCGGCGCCCTGTACGGCGTTCGCGTGGATGCGAGCACGAAGGGCCCTCTGGATCGAATTCGTCGATTCGTCGACGGCGCGTTGAAGCAGACGCGGCTCGTCGGGCCGTCCACGGTGGACGTCCGGCGCACGGCGGCTCGCCTCCGTCTGCGCGCGCTCGAAGCGTGGGACGACGTGGAGGAGCGCAGCCGGAGGCTCGCGCTCGCCGAGCTCGTCCACGGCGACGCTCGCGCCGCGTTCGCGAACGTGGACGCGTTCGCCCGGGTGACGCCGGAGACCGTCCGGAGGACGATGCACGACGCAGTCGTCGATTCGCGGCGCGCGACCGTGGAAACCTATCCGAAGACGTGGCCCGAGGACGACCCGGCGCACGCGGCGCACCGCCTCCACACCGTGCTCCCCGGCGAAACGCTCGCGGACATCGCCGCCCGGTATCAGGTGGATCCCACGCGTCTCGCGCGGGAAAACGACGTCGATCCGAGGTACCGGCTCACGGTGGGGGAGCCGCTCTGGATCCCTCCGAAATAGAGACGGCGTGGCGCCAGGAGGGATCGAGCGTCAGGCCGCGAGCGCGGGCACCGCGCCGAGCTTTCGGTCGCGGCGATACCCGAACCGGATCCCTTCCGGGTGGAGCTCGCACGTTCGGGCGATCCCGAGCCGGCGACGGACCTCGTCGATGGGAAGCGCGAGCATCTCCTCGAGCGGCTCCGAGACGAGCCGCGCGGCGTACTTCCCGCGCAGGAAGGCGCGGTAGCAGTACCTGACCCAGGCCGGCCCGTAGCCGAGCCCGTCGAGACCGCCCATGAAGGCGATGAACGCCATTCCCGGGTTTCCGAACTGCCCGACCGAGAACCAGAGGTTCGCGATCTCGCCCGTGTCGTCGCAGCCGTAGTCGGTGAGCACGTGCCAGAGATCGTGCTGATCGCGGATGCGGTCCGCGACGTACCGGCGATCCTCGTCGAGGTCGAGGGCCTCGTTCGGATCCGTGCCCGTCGTCTGCGCGTCCACGAGGCCGCCCGCCGTGAGCTGCCCGTTCTCCATGAACTTCAGGTACTCGCGCCCGAGGCTGCCCTCCGGCATCGCGCGCAGCGCATCGCGATCCTCGAGCCGGCTCATCAGACTCGGCCGCTCGCGGAGGAGCTTCTGACCGTGCGCGGTCTTCACGAAGGCCTGGTACGTGCGCTCGAAGCTGTTGCCAGTCAGCGCGGAGATGATGGTGAAGACGGCGTCCGTCCGGCTCGTGTCCTGCGCGAGCGTCACGAGGGCGGAGAGCGCTTCACCCCAGCGGATCGGGTTGTCGTGAGAGACAGTGAGTTCCGTCGCAGTGCTCATGGGCACATTCTTAACTGCGACACCATCGACTGTCAACATTGAATTCTGACCGATGCACTTATTTTGAGAATTCAAAAATTCTAATTATTATCGCTATCTTGCAATGGTTCTGCACCCCACCTGGAAGGAGAGCGTCGCTCCGACGGTCCGTCGGTAGCGCCGGCAGACGTCGGGGCAGAGCTCCACCTTCGTCGGCGTCCCCTCCCCTCGCGGCACGTCGTAGTACCAGCCGAGGCCCGGCGCCTCGCCGCAAGCGTCGCTCGTCGCGACCGAGAGGAGCTGCGTCGGGCGGCCGCGCGAGTCGGCGAGGGTGAGGTTCACGCGATCGTAGTCGAGGTCCTTCGTCGTCGACGTGTTCGCCGGAATCGAGAGCTCGCACGAGAGGAACGAGGAGACCCGGATCGCGTCGAGCGCGTCCCGGAACTCGACGGTGAGGTCGTGCGAAGGGTCCGCGACGAAGGCGTGGTCGGTGCCGCCGGCGACCGCGATGGCGTCGAGGTTCCCCGGGCTCGCGGTGTCGGTGCTCGCGAACACCCCGACGACGAACGTGAGGACCGCGGGAGTGCCGGCGGCGGCCGTCCGCGCGATCGCGGCGACGTCCGTGATGTCCTTCGGATCGCACGTCGTCGGAAGCCCGTCGGTGGCGAGCACCACCGCGACCGTGTGCCCCGGGTTCGCCGCGAGACCGTCCTTCGCACCCTGGATCGCTCCGGCCAGGGCTGGGCCGGTCGGCGTATCGCCGTCGGGCGCTTGCCGGTAGATCGACGCGAGGATGGCGTCCGCGCCCGCCGGCACGGGAACGACGTCCACGTCGAGCTGCCGGTAGCGCTCCGAGCTGCAGTCGATGCCATTCACGCAGGGCCGCCTCGGGATGTCCACGCACTTCCCGTACGGATCGGGGCAGGTGATCCCGACCGGCGTGCAGTAGAGCGGAGCGCCGCTCGGCGGCGCGAGCTCGCACCAGCCGACGTCGACGCACGGCCCGTCGGCGCAATCGGCGTCGAGGGAGCACGGAACGACGTCGGGCGCGTTCAGGCACGCCTTGAGAAGACACGGCGCGCCAGGACCACAGTCGGCGTCCGCGGTGCAGGAGCTCGGGACGCCGGGGCGGAGGAGCGGGAAGTACTGCATCCCGACCCGGAGCCCCGTCGAGCCGTCTTCCTGCACGAACCCGCGGATCGCCGCGGTGACCGCGTCCCATTTCGTAGCGCCCGAGCTCGTCACGCCCGCCATCGAGCCCGAGCGATCGAGGAGCACGTGCAGATCGAGCGGGAGGAGCTCCGCGCGACGCACCTCGGCCGCGCACGCGGAGCCGTCCGGAAAGACCACGCTCCCGATGTCGCCCGCCGCGCCGAACTGGAGCCCGGAGTCGGCGCCGCCACCCCCGCCGTCTCGCGGGGGCGAGGGCGGACGCCCGAGCCACGGATTTCGCTCGTGGCTGCCGCAGCGAACGAGCGACGAGAGAACGAGCGCCACTCCGACCCACCGAAGCGGACGCGCCGAGCTCATTGCCTTCGAATGTCCCACGCGAATCCGCTCCGCGAAAGGCGCCGGTTGACGCGCCCCCGAATCCGCTGCGACCATCTCCCACACTAGGAGGTCGCATGCAGACCGCGAAGCTCTATCACACGCTCGTCGTGGTCGGCGCCGGCGCCCTCGGCGTCGGCATCGCCGGATGTGGAGACGACTCGACCGGCACCGGCCAGGAACCCGTGGACGGCACCGGCGGGGCCCCCGGTCACGGCGGAAGCAGCGCCGCCGGCACCTCCAACGGCGGCGCCGCGAACGGCTGCGCCGACAAGTGCCACACGCAGTCCAACGGATGGAAGATCTGCAGCGGCGTCTGCTGCTGGCTCGATCCCTCCGGCCCCTGCTGCAACTGACGCCCACGGGAGCCGCACGGCGAACGACGCCGTGGGGGTATCTCCTCCCCGGACAGTTTGTATACAAACCATTCGCCCCCGATTGGTCCAGCCGTTCCACGTCCCCGCGAGCACGGCCAACGGCGCCGTGGGGGATATCTCCTCCCCGGACAGTTTGTATACAAACTATTCGCCCCCCGAGTGGTCCAGCCGTTCCACGACCCCGCGAGCACGGCGAGCGCGCGCCCGATTTGCCGGCGGTCGGGAACCCGTGCCGAACAAAGAACTGCCCTCTCGGAGGGCACGAGAGGGCAGTTCGGCTTTCAGGAGGGGCGAAGAAAGGGAAAAATGTCCGTCAGCCGCCGCTCCGGCGCTGGAACGTGGGGATGTCCCACTCGTGGTCCATGCTGGCCTGCGACGATTGCGACGGGAACGTGATGCGCTCGCGGAGCTGGGGGAGCTGGGCCGACCCGAGCCCGGACGCCGGCGGCGCGCTCGAGTGGGCGTGCATCGCCGAGGAGGGCGCGGGGCGTCGCGACGCGAACGCCATCTCCGGGGCGTGCGAGTGGTGACCGTGCGCGTGGGGGTGTTGCATCGAGTGGGAAGCGCGCGTCTGCGGCGCGGCCTCGCGCTCCATCGGCTGGCGGCTCGCCTGCTTCATGAGGTGCGCGTGCTCCTCGTTCTGCCGATCGAAGCCCGTCGCGATGACCGTGACCTTCAGCATGTCGGCCATGCTCTCGTCGACGGTCGCGCCGAAGATGATGTTCGCGTCCTCGTGCGCCTGCTCCTGGACGAGCGTCGCGGCTTCCTGGATTTCCCGCATCTTCATGTCGGGGCCGCCGACGATGTTGATGAGGACGCCCGTCGCGCCGTCGACGGAGATGTCGTCGAGCAGCGGCGAGGTGATCGCCTCCTGAGCCGCGAGGCGCGCGCGGCCGTCGCCCTTGGCGCAGCCGGTGCCCATGAGCGCGCGGCCCATGCTGCTCATGACGGCCCGGACGTCGGCGAAGTCGACGTTCACGATGCCTTCCTGGGTGATGAGGTCGCTGATCCCCTTGATGGCCTGGTAGAGGACCTCGTCCGCCTTGCGGAACGCCTCCACGAACGTCATCTCTTCGTCCGCGAGCGTGATGAGCTTCTCGTTCGGGATCGTGATGAGCGTGTCCACGTGCTCGGAGAGGACGGCCAGGCCCTGCTCCGCGTGACGGGCGCGCTTCCGGCCCTCGAAGATGAACGGCTTCGTGACGACGCCGACGGTGAGCGCGCCCTCTTCACGAGCGAGCTGCGCGACGATGGGGGCCGCGCCGGTGCCGGTGCCGCCGCCCATGCCGGCCGTGACGAACACCATGTCGGCGCCGGTGATGGCTTCCTTGAGACGCGTCACGTCCTCGAGAGCCGCCTTGCGGCCACGCTCCGGGTCGGCGCCCGCGCCGAGGCCCTTCGTGACGGCGCTCCCGATGGGGATCTTCACGGGGGCAGCGTTGGCATTGAGCGCCTGCGCGTCCGTGTTCACGGCGATGAACTCCACTCCTTCCAGGCCGAAGTGCATCATCGTGTTGATGGCGTTGCCGCCGGACCCACCACACCCGATCACCTTGATGCGGGCGTTGTAGGCTGACATCTCGTCCGCGAACTCGATCGAGAAACTCATTAGTCTTCTCCGTTCAGATCAGTTCAGTGCGCTCGAATCCTCAGAACGCGGCTTTGAACCACGTCCAGAAACCTCCACCCTTCTGGGGTGCCGGAGCATGAGCCGCAATCCGCGGCTCGGGCGAAGGCCGCTGGGCGGCCTCCGCGCGCGCGTGCGACTCGGTGAGCCGCGCCGCGCCGTAGCGGACGAGCCCGACGCCCGTCGCGAACTGGGGGCCCTGGACGAGCTGCTTGATGCCCTCCACGCCCACCGGAAACCCGAGTCGAACCGGCATGCCGAGCACCTCTTCGGCGCACTCGATCATGCCTTCCATCAGCACGGAGCCGCCCGTGAGGACGATGCCGGCGCTGATCTGCTCGATGAGCCCGGCTTCCTCGATGCGGCGCCGCGCCTCGCTGAAGATCTCTTCCACCCGCGGCTCGATGATGTCGCTGAGCACGCGGCGCGCGACTTTGCGCGGCCCGTGCCCGCCGACACCCGGCACCTCGAGCTCCTCTTCGTCTCCGACGAGACGGCCGAGGGCACAGCCGAAGTTCCGCTTGAGCCGCTCGGCCTCGCCGCCCGGAGTCCGGAGGCCGGCGGAGACGTCGCGCGTGATGTTGTTGCCGCCCGCGGGGATGACGCTCGTGTGGGCGATGCCGCCGTCGGCGTAGACGAGCACGTCCGTCGTGCCGCCGCCCATGTCGATGACGCCGACGCCGATTTCCTTCTCGTCGTCGGAGAGGACCGCGTCCGCGCTCGCGAGGGGCTCGAGCACGACGTCCGCGACTTCCAGGCCGCAGCGCTCCACGCAGCGGATCACGTTCTGGACGCAGGAGCTCGCGGCCGTGATGAGGTTCACCCGGACCTGGAGCCGGACGCCGCTCATGCCGACCGGATCCCGGACGCCGTCCTGATTGTCGACGATGTACTCGCGCGGCAGGGCGTGGAGGATCATCCGATCGGCGTCGACCGGGATGGCGCGGGCCCCTTCGAGGACGCGCTCGACGTCCGTCATCGTCACTTCGCGACCCGAGATCGCGGCGACGCCCTCCGAGACCTGGCTCCGGATGTGACCGCCCGCGATGCCGGCGTAGACGGTCTGGATCTCGACGCCCGCCATCGTCTGCGCGGCGTCGATGGCCTCCCGGATCGAGCGGACGGTCCAGTCGATGTTCGAGACGACCCCCTTGCGAAGCCCCCGGCACGGCACGTTCCCGACCCCGAGGATCGTGATGCCGTCCGAGTCGACCTCGCCGACGACGGCCGACACTTTCGTGCTGCCGAGGTCGAGGCCTACGATGATGTTGCCCTGGCTCATGGTCGTCACTTCGGGGATTTCAGCCTTTTTTCCCTTGAGGAACGCCGGCGACGCTGCCACGCACGCGGAGACGGGGCCAACTTTTGACCCCCTGTGACGTCACGTCGGTGGTTCTCCCGATGGCCGTCATCGCATCCGCACCACGACCCGCTCGGGGTGCGCCTCGTTGTCGAGGAAGACGATCCCCGGGGGCTCGGCTCCCGCCTGGACCTTGGCGAGGACCCGGGCCGCCATGAGCAGCTTCTGCCGGAACGGCCCTTTTCCGAGGTGCAGGGTGGTCCCCTTCTTCCCGACCGTGAGGACGACGCTCCCATCGGGTTCCAGGTGGAGTTCCTCCGCCTCGTACAGCCGGCCGAGGGGGAGCGCGGCGTATTCGCGGAGCACCTCGAGCGCCTGCGCGTAGCGATCGACGGCCCGCGCGCGGTCGATCGCGAGATCCCGGGGCGTGATGCCGGTGATGACCGGCAAATCCGTCGGATCCTTGCCCTCGACGGGCTTGAAGGGCTCGCCCTCGGCGGTCACGAGATAGAGGACGCCGTCGAGCGTCGTGACGCCGGCCGCCTCGCGCTCGGTCACGTCGATCCGGATGATGCCGGGCAGTTCTCGGCCGACCTTGGCCTGGCTGACCCAGGGGTTTTCCAGGAGCCGGAGCTCCGCGCCGGTGGTGTCGATGGAAAAGAGATTTTGTCCCTTCTCGAGCCCGGCGATCTTCGCGAGCTCGGCTCCGCCGTGGTGCCGGTTGCCGGTCACCTTGAACTCCCGGACGGAAAACCGCGGGGACGTGACCGCGTACCGATGGGCGCCCCACGCGATGGCGAACGAGAGCGACACGACCGCGACGATGCCGAGCGAGAGCCTCACCCCCGCCCAGAGCACCGCCCAGAGGCTCTTCCCCGCAGGCTCCGTCGCCTGGGCTTTCGGCGCGACGGGGCCGGGCGGCGGGCTGTCGCTCGCGACGAAGCCGTACTCGCTCGGCGCCTCCACGACGCTTGCCCGGGGGGGGCGCTTCTTCTGGCCGCGGGTCACGGGGTCTCCTCCGGCGGGGCGGGACGCCGCGCCATGATCCTCGCCTCGACGTCGGACAGGACCTTGTTCACGTCGCCCGCGCCGAGCGCGATCACGCAATCGCCCGGCTTCGCGTCGTCGGCCAAGAGACGTGCGAGCTCCCCCCGATCCGGGACGTACGTGACGGCGTGGTGGCCGTGCTTCCGGATGGCCTCGGCGAGTCGCTCGCTCGACACGCCCTCGATGGGCTTCTCCCCGGCGGCGTAGATGGGGAGCAGGAACAGGCGGTCGGCCTGGTTGAAGGCCCGGGTGAACTCCTCGAAGAGGTGATGCGTCCGCGTGTGCCGGTGGGGCTGGAACGCGACGATGACCCGGCCGTCGTAGGCCTTCCGGGCCGCAGCGAGCGTCGCGACGACCTCCGCGGGGTGGTGGCCGTAGTCGTCGACGAGGGCGACGCCGCGCGGCTCCGCCACGATGGTGAAGCGCCGGGCCACGCCGCGGAACGTCGCGAGGGCTTCCTTGATGACGTCGAGGGGGACCTCGAGCTCGTCGGCGATGGCGATCGCGGCGAGGCAGTTCAGGACGTTGTGCTGCCCCGGCATCTGCACGACGAACTCGCCGAAGGGCCTTCCGTGCTTGTAGGCGACGAAGCTCGTGCGGAGCTTGTGGAAGCCGACGGCGCGCGCCGAGTAGTCCGCCTGTGGCGAGAGCCCGTACGTCACGTGCCGCCGCCCGACGCTCGGCAGGAGCTCCTGCACCGCGGGATGGTCCAGGCAGAGGACCGCGAGGCCGTAGAACGGCACCTTGTTGATGAACTCGAGGAACGCCGCCTTCACGGCGTCGTACGTCCGGTAGAAGTCGAGGTGCTCCGCGTCGATGTTCGTGACGGCGGCGATCGTCGGGGTGAGTCTCAGGAACGAGCCGTCGCTCTCGTCCGCCTCCGCGACGAGGAGGTCCCCGGCGCCGAGCCGCGCGTTCGTGCCGAGCATGTGCATGCGCCCGCCGACGACGACCGTGGGGTCGAAGCCGGCTGCGCCGAGGATCGTCGCGACGAGGGACGTCGTCGTCGTCTTGCCGTGAGAGCCGGCGATCGCGACGCCGTACTTCACGCGCATGAGCTCCGCGAGCATCTCCGCGCGCGGGATCACGGGGATGCCGAGCGCCCGGGCCTCGACGATCTCCGGGTTTTCGGGGCGAATCGCGCTCGAATAGACCACGACGTCCGCGCCGCGGACGTTCTCGGACCGGTGCCCGACGTCGATGCGGACGCCGAGGCGCGAGAGCCGCGCCGTCGTCTCCCCTTCCTTCATGTCCGAGCCGGAGACGTCGAACTCCAGCGTGCGGAGGATCTCGGCGAGGCCGGACATGCCGATGCCGCCGACACCGATGAAGTGAACGTGGCGAACGCGTCCTCTAAACACGGCGACCGCCTCCTTCCAGCTCGGCGGCGAGACCGCGCGTCGGCTCCGTGTCCGTTCCTCCGCCGGCGGCGCGAGCGCCCGCGGCTCCCGAGGATGCGAGGCCGGCCATCTCCAGGAAGTCGAGCGCGATGACCCGAGCGGCGTCCGGCCGACCGAGGCTGCGAGCCGCGTCCGCCATCCGGGGGAGCGCTCGCGGGTCGGCCGCGAGCCGCTCGATCTCCGCGGCGAGCCGCTCCGGCGTCGCGTCCTTCGAGAGGATGCACACGGCGGCTCCGGCGCGCTCGAGGGACAGCGCGTTGTCCTTCTGGTGGTCGCCCGCGAACGGGTAAGGCACGAGCAGGCTCGGACGCCCGACGGCGCAGATCTCCGCGACGGCGCCGGCGCCGGCTCGCCCGATGATCAGATCCGCGGCGGCGAGCGCCTCCGGCATGTCTTCGATGAACGGCACGACGCGCGCGCGATCGGCCGCGCCGAGCTCGTCGTAGAGGGCCCGGACCGCGGCGTCCTTCCCGGCGCCGCACTGATGGACGACCGTGACGTCCGTCTCGGCGACCGCCAGCGCGCGCGGGACCGCGTCGTTCAGGGCCTTCGCGCCCTGGCTCCCGCCGAGTACGAGGATCCGGAGCGGCCGGCCCGGACGGTACTCGACCGGCTGGAATCCTTCACGGATCGGCGCGCCGGTCCGGAGGACCCGGTTCGACGGGAAGTGCGCATCGGACTCGGGGAACGCGGTGTAGGCGCGTCGCACGAACGGCGTCACGAGCTGGTTCGCGAGCCCGACGGCCGAGTTCGGCTCCATCAGCGCGACCGGGATGCCGAGCGTCCACGCCGCGATCGCGATCGGCCCCGCCGCGTACCCGCCGATGGAGAACACGGCCTGCGGCGCGAGGCGCTTCACGAGGCCCCGCGCCTTGAAGACGGCGAGCGCCGCGTGCGTCGTCCCGCGGAAGAACTGCGCGGGACCGCCGCCCCGCATCGGCTCGACGTGGACGAGCTCGAGGCGATAGCCGCGTTCGGGAACGAGCTTCGTCTCGAGGCCGCGCTCGGTGCCGACGAAGACGATGTCCACGTCGGGCCGGAGCCCGCGAACGGCGTCCGCCACGGCGATCATCGGGAAGACGTGGCCGCCCGTCCCGCCGCCGGCGAAGAGCACCGTGCTCACGACGGGACCTCCGCGGCGCGCTTCGCCTCGGAGGGCGCGAAGTCCGCCTCCGACGCGAGGAGCGCGCTCGCCTCCGCGGGGGGCCCGGGACGGACCGCGCGCGGCACGTCCCCCCGGGATCGCGAGATGTTCAGGAGGACGCCCATCGCCGCGGCGCTCACGAGGAGCGACGAGCCGCCGTAGCTCACGAACGGAAGCGTGAGGCCCTTCGTCGGCAGCATGGCCATCGCGACGGCCAGGTTGATGAGCGCCTGGAGCCCGAACAGGACGGCGATGCCGAAGGCGATGTACGCGCCGTACTCGTCGTCGGCGCGGAGCGCCGTGCGCACGCCGCGCGCGACGATCACGAGATACGTGACGCAGAGGCACAGAATTCCCAGGAAACCGAGCTCCTCGCCGATGATCGCGGAGACGAAGTCCGTGTGGGCTTCCGGCAGGTACAGCACCTGGAGGCCGTGACCGAGACCGAGGCCGGTCCCTCGCCCCGAGCCGAAGCTCATGACGCTCTGGAAGGGCTGATACGCGAGGTCCTGCCGGTGCTCGGCCATGTTGAACCACGCGAGGACGCGCTCCCAGCGGTACGCCTTGGAACGGATGAGCCACGCGCCCGCGGCGGCTCCGAGGATGAGCGCGCCGAGCAGGTACCCGAGACGAGCGCCCGCGACGAAGAGGAGCGTGAACGTCAGGAGGAGCAGCACGAGGGCGCCGCCGAAGTCCGGCTGCTTGAGGCAGAGGAGCATGAGGACGCCCGCCATCAGGAGGTGCGGCAGCATCCCGATGCTGAAGCTCTTCACCCTGTCTTGCTTCTTCGCGAGCGAGTACCCGAGCCACAGGATGAGCGCGAGCTTCGCGGCTTCCGAGGGCTGGATGTTGATCGGACCGAGCCGGAGCCAGCGCGCAGCGCCGCCGCCCGAATGCCCGAAGCCGACGACGCTCATCGCGAGGAGGATCGTGACCGCGCCGAGCACGGGGTACGTGAACGGCCGCAGGCGGTGGTAGTCGACGCGGGAAACGAAGGCCATGATGGCCAGAGCGACCACGGCGTACGCGCCTTGCTTCTTCAGGAAGTAGTACGGGTCCCGGAACGTGACGGTGGCCTCGATGGTGCTCGCGGAGAACACCATGACGACCCCGAACCCGAGGAGCGCGATCACGACGGCGGCGAGCACCGGATCCACGGGGCCCGTGCGCGGCACCCAGGTTTCGCTCGCGGGCGCGACGCTCGCCAGAGGAACGCTCGCCGGAGGCCGCACGGACGGCTTTCGTGTGGACGCGGCTTCCTTCATGACGCGCTCCGGGGAGAGAGAGACTTCACGGCCTCGACGAACCGGTCGCCCCGATCCGCGTAGCCCTTGAACATGTCGAAGCTCGCGCAGGCCGGCGAGAGGAGGACCGCGTCGCCCGGCTTCGCGAGCTCCTGCGCCCTCCGGACGGCGTCTTCCATCGTCTTCGCGAACACGACCGGGACGCGGCCCGATACGGCGCTCGCGATGCGGTCCGCCGCTTCCCCGATGACCACGACTCCTCGCGCCTTCTCGACGAGGGCCTGGACGAGCGGCTCGTACGAGCCGAGCTTGTCCCGGCCTCCCGCGACGAGCACCGCCCTGGGCTCGACGAGGCCGCGGAGCGCCGTGACGGCGGCCCCGACGTTCGTCGCCTTGGAATCGTCGTAGTAGCGGACGCCGTTCACCTCGGAGACGAGCGCCATGCGGTGTCCGAGCGCGCGGAACTCCCGGAGCCCCGCGCGGACGGCCTCCGCGCCGACACCGATGGCGCGCGCGGCCGCGATGGACGCCGCGGCGTTCGAGAAGTTGTGCGTGCCGTGGAAGTCGGTGCCCTCGAGCGAGAAGCGTTCACCGGAAGCTCGCTCCACGACGGACGCGCCGTCGACGACGTAGTCCGCCTTCTCGCCGAACGTGAGGACGCGAGCGTCGCCGCGCTCCGCCTCGCGACGGCAGAGGCGGTCCCCCGCGGGGACGACCGCGACGTCGTCGTCCGTCTGATTCACGAACGCGTTGCCCTTCGCCGCCGCGTAGGCGTCGAAGGACGGGTAGCGGTCGAGGTGGTCTTCCGTCACGTTGAGCAGGACGCCGACCTTCGGGTGGAACGCCGGCGCGCGCTCGAGCTGGAAGCTCGAGACCTCGACGACGAGGACGTCGAACGGCTGGTCCACGGCCTCCGCGAGCGGCGTCCCGAGGTTACCGCCGGAGAACGTCCTCTTGCCCGAGGCGGCGACGAGGGCGGCGGTCGCGGTCGTGACGGTGCTCTTCCCGTTCGTTCCGCCGACGGCGACGATGGGCGCCTTCACGAAGCGCGCGGCGAGATCGAGCTCCCCGATGACGAGCGCGCCGTTCCGGGCGGCCTTGTCGAGCGCCGAAAACGGGGGGACGCCGGGAGACACCACGACGACGTCCGCGTCTCCGAACGGCGCCGCGTCGTGCCCGCCGAGGACGAGCGGGACGCCGAGCGTTCGAACGGAGTCGCCGATCTCCTCGAGCGTGCGCGAATCGGTCCCGGACACCTTGGCGCCGCGCGAGAGGCAGAGCTTCGCCGCGGCGATCCCGCTTCGACCGAGCCCGACGACGACGACGCTCTTACCGCGGAGTTCCATGCCGCTCACCGGACCTTCAAGGAAGCGAGGGAGAAGAGGGCGAGGAGGATCGAGATGATCCAGAAGCGGACGATGATCCGCGGCTCGGGCCAGCCCTTCTTCTCGAAGTGGTGGTGGATGGGCGCCATCAGGAAGACGCGGCGTCCGAACGTCTTGAAGCTCACCACCTGAGTGATGACGCTCACGGCCTCGACGAAGAAGATCCCGCCGATGACGATGCTGAGGAGCTCGTTCTTCGTGAGCACGGCGAGCATGCCGAGGCCCCCGCCGAGCGCGAGCGAACCCACGTCCCCCATGAAGACCTGGGCCGGGTACGTGTTGTACCAGAGGAAGCCGATGCCGGCGCCGATGACGGACGCGGCGAAGATCGAGAGCTCGCCCATCTCCACGATGCCGGGGATGTCCAGATACTGAGCCATCGGGCGGCCGAAGAGCACGAGACCGGCGATGTACGCCCACACGAGGTACGTCCCCGCGTTGATCATCACGGGGCCGATCGCGAGGCCGTCGAGACCGTCCGTCAGGTTCACGGCGTTGCTCGTCGCGACGACGACGAACACGGCGAAGAGCACGTAGAGCCAGAGCGGGAGCTCGACCGGGTGCTTCGCGAACGCCACGAAGGGGATCGAGAGGCGCGCGCGGATCTCCACCCAGCCCCTGGGGAGCGCCGGCTCGTAGAGGAAGCTGTAGCCGATGGCCGCGAAGCCGACGACGACCTGTCCGAGGATCTTGTAGCGCCCGGCGAGGCCGCCGCTCGAACGCCGGGTGAGCTTCATTCGGTCGTCGACGTAGCCGATGACGCCGTAGCCCGCCGTGAGGCCCGCGGTCGCGACGACGAAGGCGTTCTTCACGTCCGCCCAGAGCATCGTCGGGACGAGCACGCAGAGGAGGATCAGCGCGCCGCCCATCGTGGGCGTGCCCGCCTTCTTGTAGTGGGACTCCGGACCTTCCTTCCGGACCACCTGACCGATCTGCTTCTTCTGGAGCTCGCGGATGAACCACGGCGCGAGCCAGAAGCAGAGGAACATCGCCGTGATCGTCGCCATGATGGCGCGGAACGGCACGTACCGGAGCACGTTCAGGGCGCCGGCCCAGCCGAACTTCCCGGAGAGCGGGTAGAGGAGCTCGTAGATCACGCGGCGCGTCCCTTCGCGCGGATGAGTCCCTCGACGACGCGCTCGGCATGCACGCCGCGGGACGCCTTCACGAGGACGACGTCACCCGGCTTCACCCGGGACAGGACGAGCTCGACCGCGTGCTCGGAGTCCGGAGCGAACGTCGCGTCGACGCCCGACGAAGCCGCCTGCGTCGCGAAGCGCTTCGCCTCCCCCGCGACGGCGATGAGCGCCGCGGCGCCGCTCGCGCCGAGGTCCCGACCGACGGCGTCGTGCTCCAGGGCGGACTCCGTCCCGAGCTCGCGCATCTCGCCCAGCACGAGGACGAGGCGCGCGTTCCGGTCGTCGGCGATCTCGCGGGCCGTCGCGACGGCGGCGCGGACGCTCGCCGGGTTCGCGTTGTAGCTGTCGTCGAGGACCACGGTCCGATCCGACAAGAGCACTGGCCGCAGCCGTCCGGGCTCGCCGAGCTTCCCGGAGCCGAACGCCTGGGTGAGCCTGTCGGCGAGAGCGCCGTTCCGGCCGGCGACGCGATCCGCCACGGCCGTGGCCGCGGCGATGGCGAGGGCGCCGGGCATGCCGAGGAGCGGCGCGTCGAGCGAGATGGTGTCCCGTCCCCGTCCCCGCGGGCGCTCGAGGACGATCCGGCTGCCGCCGAGGCCCAGGCTCTCGCGGCGCAGGATGCGGTAGTCCGCCGTGCCGCGCGTCCCGTAGGTGAGCTTCTTCCGGCACGGGGCCCGCGCGAGCTGTCGCGCGGCGCGCTCGTCGTCGCCGTTCGCGATCGCGGTGCCGTTCTTCGGGAGCCCGCGGAGGAGGTCCCCTTCCTCCTCCTCGATGGAATCGATGGTGCCGAGGCCTTCGGCGTGCTCCACGTCCACGAGCGTGAGGACGCCGATGTTCGGGAGAGCGATGGCCGTGAGGAGCTTCACCTCGCCGCGGACGTTGGTGCCGATCTCCACCACGGACACGGTGCTCGCCTGCGTCAGCGTGAGCAGCACCATCGGGACGCCGATGCGGTTGTTGAGGTTCCCCGGGACCGAGTGAACCTCGCCCGGACAGACCCCTTCGAGAGCCGCCGCGACCGCACTTCGCGTCGTGGTCTTCCCCGCGGAGCCCGCGACGCCCACGACGGTTCCTCCCCAGCGTTTTCGGTGGAGGCGAGCGAGCGCGCCGAGCCCGACGAGCGTGTCGGCGACCTCGACGACGGGCACGCCCGGCGGGACGTCGACCGGAACGCCCTTCCGGACGAGGAGCGCCGCGGCGCCGGCTCGAACCGCGTCCCCGGCGAACCGGTGACCGTCGAAGGTCTCGCCGACGAGCGCGACGAAGAGCTTCCCCGCGACGTTCGTGCGCGAATCCGTGGTGACGCCCGCCACGCTGCCTTCGGTGGAGCCGGGCCGGAGAGTGCCGGCGGTCGCGGTCACGATCTCCTGGACGGTGAACGGCGCGACGTTCTCGGGGATCGGCGTCGCCATCAGCCCGACCCTCCGCGTCGCTTCTGGAGCGCGTCGCGCGCGACCTCGCGGTCGTCGAAGTGACGCTTCTCCGTCCCGATGATCTGGTACGTCTCGTGGCCCTTTCCGGCGAGGAGCACGACGTCCCCGGGGGCCGCGATCGCGATCGCCTCGCGAATGGCCGCTTCGCGGTCGAGCTCGATCTCGTAGGGCGTGCCGAAGCCGACGAACCCGACGTCGATGGCGGCGGCGATCGCGGCCGGATCCTCCGTGCGCGGGTTGTCGTTCGTGATCGTCGCGCGGTCCGCGAGCTCCGCGACGGCCGCGCCCATCTTCGGGCGCTTGTCCGGATCGCGATCGCCGCCGCACCCGAAGACGCAATGCACCTTGCCGGGCCCGAGCGAGCGGACGGCGTGGAGCACCCGCACGAGGGCGTCGGGCGTGTGCGCGTAGTCCACGACGACCGTGACGTCGTCCGCGGGTCCGTCGCAGCGCTCGAGGCGGCCGGGCGCCGCGCCGGCGGCCGAGAGCCCCTCCGCGGCCTTTTCCGGATCCAGGCCGAGCCCGACCGTGATGCCGAGCGCGAGGAGCAGGTTCTCGAGGTTATGCGCGCCGACGAGCCGGCTGTCGAGCGTCACTTCCCCGGTGGGCGTCGCGACGCGCGCGAAGATGCCGTTCCGGTCGATGCGCGTCTCGAGCGCGCGCACCGAGCAGTCCGCCGAGCGCCCGACGGTGAGCACCTTGCCACGCGCCTTGCGCGAGAGCTCGGCGCCGAACGGGTCGTCGGCGAAGAGAACGGACGCCGCGGGCGAGAGCTCCGTGAAGAGACGCGCCTTGGCCCGCGCGTACTCTGCCATCGTGCCGTGGAAGTCCAGATGGTCCTGGGTGAGATTCGAGAACGCGGCGACCGCGAAGGAGAGCGCCTCGACGCGCGCCTGGACGAGGGCGATGCTGGACACCTCCATCACGAAATCCGTCGCGCCGCGGGAGAGCGCGCGGGCGGCGATCCGCGAAATGTCGTCGGCCTCGGGCGTCGTCAGGGACTCGTCGATGACGTCTCCGTGGAACGAGTAGCCGAGCGTGCCGAGGCGCGCCGCGGCCCCGCCGGCGGCTTCGATGGCCCGCTCGGCGAGCCAGGCCGTCGTCGTCTTGCCGTTCGTCCCGGTGATGCCGGTCACGCGGAGCGCGCGGGACGGATGGCCGTGGACGGCCTCCGCGGCGAACGAGAGCGCGACCTTCGCGTCGTCGACGCGAATGACGGGGAGCGAGACGCCCTCGAGCGCCGCGCCGTGCTCGGTGAGCACGGCCGCGGCGCCGCGACGAGCGGCGTCCACGACGAACCGCGAGCCGTCCACCTTGCCGCCGGCGCGAGCGACGAAGAGATCTCCGGGCTCGACCCGTCGCGAGTCCTGGCGGACGTCGGTCACGCACACCTCCGGGTCGCCGAAGAGACGCGCGACCGAGCGGCCGAGCTCGCGGACGAGCACGCCGAGCGGAAGTCCTTTCGCGGGGTGCGGCATGGGAAGACTCATGTGGCCGGCTCGAACACGAGGACGACCTCGGCCCCCTGCTCCACGATCTGCCCGGGCGGCGGCACCTGCCGGGAGAGCAATCCGGTTCCCTCGACGCGCGGCTTCACGCCCGCCTCGAGACTCCGCTGGATGGCGAGGCGCACCGGAAACCCCGTGAGATCCGGGAGGCGGACCTTGCCCTCCGCGACGCGCCCGGCCGTGTCGTGGCTCTCCTGGACGGCGGGGGAAAGGCCCGCGGCTTTCCGGAACTCGGCGTAGACGGCGTGCGCCGGATCCGGACGGCGGGCGAGCTCCGCCGGGTCGGTCCGGGGCGTCCCCTGCGGCGTGAGCCCGCGATACTTGAGCGCCATCGAGGCGACCGCCTGGAACACCGGAGCCGCGACCGCGCCGCCGGCGTGCTCCACCATCGGCTCGTCCAGCACGACGGCGATCGCTACCGCGGGATCGCGCGCCGGGACGAACCCGACGAACGACGCGATGAACTTGTCGAGGGAGTAGAGCCCCGTCGCCGGATCGGCCTTCTGCGCCGTGGCCGTCTTGCCGGCGACCTGGTAGCCGTCGATCGCCGCGGCGACGCCCGTGCCTTCGCCCTCCGTCACGGCGATCATCATCTCCGCGACGAGACGCGCCGCCGTCTTCGGCACCGCGCGACGCCGGACCTTCGGCACCGCTTCCCGGATCACCTCGCCCGTCGCGGTCTGGACCCGCTTCACGAGGATCGGCTCCATGAGCTCGCCTCCGTTCGCGATCGCGCTCGCCGCCATCGCGAGCTGGAGCGCCGTGACGCTGATGCCCTGCCCGAACGCGGCGGAGGCCGTCTCGACCTGCACCCAGGGGCGCCCCCGCGGGCGGAGCACGCCGGAGGACTCGCCCGGGAGTGGCACCTCCGTGGGCTCGCCGAAACCGAAGCGACGGAGCGCCTCGTAGAGCTTGTCCCCGCCCATGCCGAGGGCGATCTTCGCCGCGCAGATGTTGGAGGACACGGCGAGGATCTGCGGAATCGTGAGCCACTCGGACGGGTGCGTGTCCCGGATGATCACGTTGTCGAGGGGCATCGCGCCCTTCTCGCAGTAGAGCTTCTGGGTAGGCGTGATGGTTCCGGTGGCGAGCCCCGCGGCGATGGTGAACATCTTCATCGTCGAGCCCGGCTCGAACCGATCGGCGAGGGCGCTGGCGCGGCGAGCCTCCGGCGGGCTCTCCGAGTAGTCGTTCGGGTTGTAGGAGGGGAAGTTCGCGAGCGCGAGGATCTCCCCGGTGTGCGGATCCACGACGACCACGGAGCCGCCGATCGCCTCGAAGGTACGCGCCGCGTTCCGGAGCTCCCGCTCGGCGACGTACTGGATCCCCTGATCGATCGAGAGCGTGACGTCGTGGCCGGCGAGCGCCTGTTCGTCCTCGATGCCATCGGAGAAGAGGAGCCGCCCGGAGCGATCGCGGAGGCCGCGGAGCTGCTCGAGGTGCCCCTCGACCTCCCCGTTCAGGGAGAGCTCGAGGCCGTCGCGGCCCGTGCCGTCCGGCGACACGAAGCCGAGGATGCTGCCCGCGAGCTCACGACGCGGGTAGTACCGTCGCCCCTCGCCCTCGACGACGAGACCCTCGATCTCCTGCTCGCCCTGCGCCGGGTCCGACAGGAGTCGGACGCGTTCCGTCTCCTCGGGAGTCGCGTAGTGCTTGAGCCACGAGAAGCGGCGCTTCTTCAGGATCTTCCGCTCGACGTCCGCGGGGTCGATGGAGAGCGCCGCGCCGATCCGGTTCGCGGCGTCACGCGCCACGAACGGGACGCGCTGGGGTGGCACGCCGCGGAGGAGCTCGACGGAATCCAGGCTGATGCCGGGGACGTCCACGCTCACGGCGAGAGCGCTCCCGTTCCGATCGTAGAAGGTGCCTCGCTTCGGAGTGACGTGGAGGCGTCGCTGCCGCTGCTTCTCCGCCATCTCGCGCCACTCCGCGCCGTCCGACACCATGAGCTGGTACCCGGCGGACACGACGAGCCCCATCCCGAGCGCGAGCAGGCCGCAGAGGATGCCCATCCGAAGTCGGATGTAACGGCCGCTCGGGCTCTGGAGGCGATTCACGGCGCGGACGGCTCCTTCCTCGGCACTCCGTCGAGCGGCGGGGCGACGATGCCGCCCGTCTCGCCGACCGCCGGCATCGGACCGGCGGAGAGGATCCGGTCGGCCGAGGGCTCCCTCATGCCGAGGACGCTCCGGGCGATGAGGTCCACGCGCTCGGGCGTCTCGTGACTCGCGAGCTCGAGCTCGAGCACGCGCTTCACCTCGCGAAGGCGCCCGAGGTGCGCGTGCGCGCGCCCGAGGTCGTAACCGAGCTCGATGGAGCGCATGCGGAGCGCGAGGTGCACGGTGAACGCCGCGGTCGCTGCGGCGACGGCGAGCGTCCACACGACGAGGAACGGGCTCTTCTTCACTCGGCCTCCTCGTCCAAACGCGCGGCCGGCGTCTCGTCGTCCACGCGACGGGCGGCGCGGAGCTTCGCGCTCCGGGAACGGGGGTTTTCCGCCTGTTCCGCGTCCGTCGGGACGATCGGCTTCTTGGAGAGGCGCTCCCAGACGTCCCGCTGCGAAAACGCGCGCTTCACGAGCCGATCCTCGAGGGAGTGGAAGCTGATGATCGCCGCGACGCCGCCCGGCTCGATGAGCGACGGGAGCGTCGCGAGGAGACCCTCGAGCTCGGCGAGCTCCTGGTTCACGAGGATCCGGAGGGCCTGGAACGTCCGCGTCGCGGGGTCGACCCCGCCGACGCGCCGCGGCCCGACCGCTCGCACGACGGCGCGACGGAGATCGAGCGTCGTCTCGAGCTCGCCGCGGTCGAGGGCCTGCTTGATGCAGCGCGCGACGCGGCGCGACCGGTGCTCCTCGCCGTAGTGATAGATGGCGTCGGCGAGCTCGTCCTGGTCGAGTCGCTCGATGAGGTCCCGAGCGGTCTCCCCTTGCGTCGGGTCCATCCGCATGTCGAGCGGGCCCTCGAAGCGGAAGCTCATGCCGCGCGCGGCGTCTTCGATCTGAGGCGACGACACGCCGAGATCCGCCAGGAGCCCGTCCACCGTCGTGACGCCGTGCTCGGCGAGCCAGGGCGCGACCTCCGAGAACGTCCCATGGACCACCGTGACCCGCTCCCCGAAGGGCGCGAGACGCGCGGTCGCCGCCTCCACGGCGCGCGGATCGCGATCGAACGCGAAGAGGCGCGCCGTGGGCGCGCGCGCGAGGAGGAGCGCCGAGTGTCCGCCGCCGCCGGCGGTGACGTCCACGAACGTTCCGTTCTCCGCGTCCCCGGGACGGAGCGCGGCGATGGTCTCTTCGCCGAGCACGGTGACGTGCTCGAACGGAGGCGGGTCGGTGAGGATCGTGGCTGCCATCGTCATATGCGGATCAGCTCCTCCACGCTCTTCAGGAACTTCTCTTCCTCGGCCTGCGCGAGCGGCGCCGTCGCGCGGTCCCAGCGCTCCTTCGACCAGAGCTCGACGTGACGTCCCATTCCCGCGAGGAGCACTTCTTTTTCCAGATGCGCCCGGCCGCGGTAGTCGGGGGAAATCAGCACGCGGCCCGAGGCGTCCACCTCGCACTCGAGCGCGGCGGACACGTACAGGCGGCGGAAGCGAACGATGTGGGGATCGAAGCGGGGGAGATCGGCGATCCGCTTCTCGAACTCCGCCCAGTCTGCGAGCGGATACAGATGCAGGCACGGGTCGGCGGGGGCGGGAGTGATCACGAGTCGCGCGTCCCCCGTCGCGAGCACGGTGTCGCGAAAGCGCGCCGGCAGACTGACGCGTCCTTTCTGATCGATCGAGTGAACGAACTGCCCGCGGAACATCGGCGACGACCCAGCCTGGGGGAAGAGGCGTCACTTTGGCCCACTTCTTCCCACTAACGGCCCCGACGGTACGGGTCCCGGCCCCCCCCTGTCAACAACGGAGCCCCCGGAAATTCCAGGCGATCGTGTGACCGAGGGACTCACCTGAACCCAAGTTCAGCTATCCAGACACTCAGCCCTGCCCGGGAATCCAGCCCAGCGATTGGTCCCGCCGATTCACCTCCCCGCGAACACAGCGAGCGCGCCCGGCAGCGCCGCACGGCAAACGGCGCCGTGGGGGGTATCTCCTCCCCGGACAGTTTGTATACAAACTATTCACCCCCGATTGGTCCCCCCGCGAGCTCGGCGAAGCCGGCGAGCCCCCGCGATTGGTCCCGCCGTTCCACGCCCCCGCGAGCTCGGCGAAGCCGGCGAGCCCCCGCGATTGGTCCAGCCGATGCACGGCTACCCGCGAGCACGGCGAGCGCGCGCCGCTAGGCGCGGCAGGGGGCGAGGTCCGAGGCCCGAAGGGCGAAGCCCGAGGACCACAGGAGCCTCGGGGGACAAGGTCCCCCACAAACAAACCCCACGACGCCGATCGTCGTCGCGTCGAGCTCGCCCGAAGGGCGGCGAGTCGCCCCCGATTGGTCGGCCCCGCGAGCACGGCGAAGCCGGCGAGTCGCCCCCCCCGATTGGTCCAGCCGCTTCACGGCCCCGCGAGCAAGGCGAGCGCGCGCCGCTAGGCGCGGCAGGGGGCGAGGTTCCCGAGGACCGCAGGGCGTAGCCCGAGGACCGCAGGGAAGCCTCGGGGGACAAGGTCCCCCACAAACCAACCCCACGACGCCTTCCGCCGTCTCCTACGCGAGGCGCGACGGTTTCACGTTCTCGCGGACCCAGTCGATGATGTCTTGAAGGGGCGCGCCGGGCTTGAAGACCTTCCGGACTCCGGCGGCCTCGAGGCTCGGGACGTCTTCATCGGGGACGATGCCTCCGCCGAAGACCTGGATGTCGCTGCCGCCTCGGGCTTTGAGCGCTTCGATGACGGCGGGGAAGAGCGTGTTGTGGGCGCCGCTCATGATGGAGAGCCCGACGATGTCCACGTCCTCCTGGATGGCCGCGGCCGCGATCATCTCCGGGGTCTGGTGGAGGCCCGTGTAGACGACCTCGAACCCGGCGTCGCGGAGGGCCCGAGCGACGATCTTCGCGCCGCGATCGTGGCCGTCCAGACCGGGCTTTGCGACGAGGACGCGGATCCGGGATTCCGTCATGGCGCCCTCTGCTTCACCTTCAGCGTTCTCACCTCGAGCCGGGCGTCGGCCCGGACCGCCAGCCCGAAGTGGCCGTCGGTGGGTCCGCCCGTGAGCGACGCCGACAGGGTGACCTTGTCGACCTTCGCCGTCACGCGGTCGCCCTTCACGGCGAGCGAGACGGCGTACCCTTTCGGCCCGGGCGGAGGGAGCTTCGCGGGATCCGCGAGCGGCCTCGCCTTCCCCTTCCCGTCCATCGCGAGGAGTCTCACTTGCGACGAAGCGGGCTCGAGCAGGAGCGTCACCCCCTCGTAGCTCGAGTCCCCCGCGACGGCGCGTGCGACGAACCCGCCTCCGTCGCCGGCGGGCCAGAGCTCCGCCGAAATCTCTCCGTCTGCGCCGGGCTCTCCCGTGGCGACGGCGTCGAAGCCCGCGTGACTGCCTTCCACGACGAAGCGACCGTCGTCGAGGAAGGTCGCCTTCGGAGCGCCGAAGAGCTTCGTGTACGTGCGGCCGTCGGCGTCCCAGGAGTCCGCTTCTTTCGTCCGCTCGCGAAACGTCGGGAGCGACGTGAGCTTCGGACGCGAGCCGTCCAGAGCGACGCTGAAGACGCCCTCCGGGTCCGACGTGACGGTGACCCGGCGACCCCCGAGCTGGAGCTCCGTCACGAGCGCGCCCTCTCGCTTCACCTCCGAAAGAGGGAGCGACTCGACGCCGCCGTCCTGCTTCGTGCGACCGGCCGCGGCCCTGGCTCCGGAGCTCGCGAGCACGGTGAGCGCGAGCGCGAGCTGCTCCGCGGGCTCCGGTCGCCCTTCTGCTTCCCGCACGACGGCGAGGTCGACCGCGCGTGGCGCGTCGAGGAGGAGCAGCGCGACCGCCTCCTCCAGGACGACGGCCGGGGCCGGCGCCGCCGCCGGCAGGCCTTGCGAGCGAGCGAGCGGCACCGCGAGCGCGCGCTTCGCGAGATAGCCGACGGCGCCGGCGCGTGCGGCGTGTTCGGAGGCCGCGCGCGCCTTCTCGGCGAGCGCAGGATCCGCCGAGAGGGCGCGAGCCGTCGCGAGCTCCGCCACCGCTTCTGCCGCCGCGACGAGGGCCTTGTCGGGCGCCGACGGCGTGACCTCGTCGGGCCAGAGCGCTCCCCAGCCGATCGGGTCCGCCTGCGCGCCGACGGAGACGCCCACGCGGAGGACCTTGCCGCGCCCGACGAGGCCGAGGGGGCTCGTCTTCGAGACGAGGAGCGCCGAGACGCCCCGGAGCGCGTCCGGCACGCTCTCCACGACGCGAAGCACGTCGGCGAGGCGTGCGTCCGGAGCCGCGCCCGCCTCCACGAACACGCCCGTGCGCTCGAAGAGCGCGCGGCGCGAGCCGTCCAGACCGAGCGCGCCGATGATCTCGTGTCTCCCGAGCACGCCGCGCGAGAGATCGATGAGCGCGAGCGCCATCTGTGCGCGGACACGGACGAGCTCCGCGGAGACGTTCCCCGGCGCCCGCATCCACCGCTCGTGCGCGACGAGGTGTTCCACGTACTGCCTCGCCGCGCTGCCGAGCGCGTCCTCCCGGATCGCGAGCGCGCCGTCGTGACCGTCGGGAGGCGGGGAACCGCCGTTCGCGATCTTCTGGTCGACGAAGCCGTGGATCGCGAGGAGCTCTTCCGTCGCCGCTCGCTCCTTTTCGGTCACGCGAGCAGCGGCCTCCATGGGCACCTCGTTCATGCGGGCGGCGGCGCGCGCGAGGAGGGCCGTCACGACCGGGGCCACGAGGTCATTTCGCGCCGCGGCCGAGCCCGGACCGAAGAGGAGCGCGTCCGTGAACCGCAGGTGCGCGTCGTCGAACGGCGCCTCGGCGTACCCGTCGCGGAGCACGGCCGAGACCTCGTCCTTCTCGAGGTCCGGCCTTCCCACGAGCGCCCGGACGCGGCTCGCCGAGTCGAGCGCGCCCTTCTTCACGAAGGTCTTGACGACGGCCTTCTCCGAATCCGTGAGCGCCGCGTGCGCAACCCCCCCGTGGACCACGGGAAACAGGGCCAGGGTGATCGCCAGCGCGAAGCGTCTCATGTGACCGAAGCGGGAGGCGCGAGCCTACCATCCATTCGGCGACGGGAACGTTCAGCGACGATGAGCGAGGAGCGCGCCGAGGACCGCCGCGGCGGCCGTCTCGGTCCTGAGGACGAGATCCCCGAAGGAGACCAGGGTCGCACCGGAGACCCGGAGCACGGAGAGCTCCCCGTCCGTGAATCCGCCCTCGGGGCCGACGAACACCGCGACCGGCGCGTCCGGGGAAACGCGAGCGAGCACCGCCCCGAACGACTCGGGAGCTCCCGGCGAAAGGCACAAGGACACCGTCCCGGGAGGAAGCTCGCGAAAAGCCGCGTGGAGCGGCACCGCCGCGACGATCTCCGGAACGTTCCCGCGCCCCGATTGCCGTGCCGCGTCGACCGCGACCGCGCGGAGTCGGACGCGCTTGGCCTCGGCGCGATCGCCCACGCGGGGCACGGAGCGCTCGGCCTCCACGAAAACGATGCGCGTGACCGAAAGCGCGGTCGCGTCGCGAACGACCTGCTCGGGCTTGTCCCCCTTGCCGAGCGCCTGCACGAGCGTGACGGCCCGGGACGGCACTCGCCCCGCGCGGAGCGGCCCGACGTCACAGACGACCTCCGGGTGGCTGCGGACGATCGTCGCGTCGGCCTCCGTCCCGGAATCGGGATCGAACAGCGTCAGGTGGTCCCCGGGTCCGAGCCGATGGACCCGCGCGACGTAGCGGCCCGCGTCCGCATCGAGGGTCGCGGCGCCCGAGCCGAGCGGTGACAGAGGAACGCGGAAGCGCGAAGCCACGCCCCTCGGGGTGTATCAATTGCGAGGGCCCCGGGCTATCTCCGACGCATGCCCGATGACCGGAAGACGCTCGTCGCCGCCGCGATCCTCGCCGCCGCGATCGGCGTTTACCTGGAGCTCTCGCGCCTCGCGGATGCCCGCGATCACACGCCCCCCGCGACGCAGTCTAGGTGAATCCCGGCGTCGTGTAGTACTGGGCGCGCGCACGCACCGAGACCAGGAGATCTCGCCGGTCTTTCGGGAACGGCATCTTCGTTCCCTTGGGCAGCACGAGCGCGGTGAGCGATCCACCGTAGACGCAGGCGGTGTCGAGCCCCGTCGCTGCCGGGTGGAGCTGGAGCCCGCGACGCGCGTCGTGCCCGAACACGACGTGCGGACTCTCCCGATAGCCCGCGGCCCAGCTCTCCACGCCGGGCTCCGAGCTCGCCTTTCCGTTCGCGTCCACCGAGCGAATGTGCGTGAGAGCCCACGCTTCCTGCTTGCGGAGCGGTACGCCGGGAAGCACGCCGGCGTGCACGACGCGGAGCTCTTCCGTCTTCAACTCCAGATAGAGCGGGAGCGATTCGAGGAGCGTCCAGTCCGAGTCGCCGAGCTCCTTCAGGAGCGCCTCGTGGCTCGGGCCGAGCTTCGGGCCTTCCTCGCCTCTCGCGCGGGCGCGTCGCACCTCGATGAGCCGCGCCTCGTGGTTGCCGATGACGCCCTTCGCGGCGATCTCGCGGTAGAGCTTGAGCACGCCCCGGCTGTCGGGCCCGCGAGCGACGAGATCCCCGACGAAGTAGACGGCATCGGAGGAGCCGGGGCCGAGGAGCGAGAGCAGGTCGGAAAGCTCGGCGGCGCAGCCGTGCACGTCGCCGATGAAGATGCGCCGGCCGCCGCTGCCCATGAGCGCAAGGGTATTCCCCGAAAACCTGCCGTCAATTCGGCTGGTTGCGTGCGCCCGGGGACGGGGCTTAGATCCGCCTGCACTGTAAACTCAGCTTGCCCCCCGGCTTCCCCGCGTGATACCCGTGCGGGTCCGAAACCCGTTGGGAGGCCATCAAAATGCCGCTTGGTCGGTCCGCTTTCGCCGCTGTCGTCGCCCTGTCCGCTACCCTCGCCTGTGGGGGTGAAAAACCGAAGTACACGCCGCGGCCGGCGCCGAGCGGGGTCAAGGCGAACCTGCCCCCCGTACCGAACGTCCCGCAGAAGCCGATGAAGGCAGGCGACGCGTACACGGTCTGGGGCGTGAGCTACCTGCTCCGGAGCCGCGTGCACCACAAAGACGTCGCCGACAAGGACGTGAAGGTGACCGGCTACATCGGGAAGACGAACCTGATGGATGCGCCCAAGTGCGCGATCCACAAGACGGGCAAGGAAGACCCGGAAGGTTGCCGTCCGCCGATCCCGACCTTCTGGCTCTGCGACACGAAGGACGCCCCCGACTCGGACTGCATCCGGGTGATGGGCTGGGCGTCGAACTTCGCTCAGCTCCACGACGCCATCGAGGAGTTCGACAAGCAGAAGGGCAAGGACACGAAGGACAAGGAAGCCTTCACCGACAACTTCTGGGGCGTCAAAGTGCCGGACCCGCTTCCCGCCAAGGGCGCGAAGGTCACGGTCAAGGGCAACTACGCGACGACGTTCACCAAGGCGACGTCGGGCACCGTCGCAGATCCGATCATGGGTCTCCTCACCTACTCCGAGATCGAAGTCCTCGAGCAGGCGCCCGAGCTCGCCACGCTCCCGGGCATGAAGCGAAAGTGACGGCGCGGGCTCCGGCCCGCCCGCATCACGACCGAGGGCACGCGGACCGCGACGCCCCCGGCGTGGAGAAAAGCCCCGTTCCGCGAAGCTGGTAGGCTCGCGCGGGCGCCTTGAAACCCCGGCTCGTCCTCTGGCTCGTCCTCTTCGCGCTCGCCCTCTCGGGATGCGGGCGGAAGGCGTTTCCGGCGGACTCGCCCGTCGTCGAGAGCGTCACGCTCGAGGGCTCCGATGCCGTCTCCCGGGACGACGTCCTCGCGGGACTCGCTACGGCCAAGTCGCCGAGGTTCCTCGGGATCTGGGACGGCGTCGTCTTCGACTACGAGGTCTTCGACGACGCGCTCCTCGAGCGCGACCTCGAGCGCATCGAGCGGTACTACCGCGCGCGGGGTTTCTACGAGGCGAAGGTCACCGCCGCCCGCGTCGTGAAGACGGACGACCATCACGTCCGGGTCGAGCTCCGCGTCCACGAGGGGCCCGAGGTGCTCGTCGAAGAGTGGCGGGCGCAGGGTCTGGAGACGGTCGACATCGAGGCGGCGACCGCGGCGAGCGTCGCCGTGAAGCTCCGGCGGCGAACGCGCTTCGACGAGGCCGACTACGAGGCGTCGAAGAAGGGGATCGTCGATTCGCTCGCGAACCACGGGTACGCCTTCGCGAAGATCGTCGGTCGGGTGACGGTCGACGTCGCGCGGCACACGGCGAAGATCCGGTTCGACGTCACACCCGGGCCCCGCGCGCGCTACGGCCGCATCGACATCGTCGGACTGAAATCGATCCCCGAAGGCCCGGTCCGGGAGAACCTCGACATCACGGAGGGCGCCCCGTACGAGAAGGCTGAGCTCGACGACGCGAAGACGGCCCTCGTGAACCTCGGCGTGTTCGCGAACGTCGACGTTCGCCAGGATCTCTCCCACCCGGAATCCGGGGTCGTGCCCGTGAAGGTCGTCGTCTCGGAGGCTCCGCTCCGCACGCTGAAGATCGGCGGCGGAATGCGCCTCGACGTGCTCGAGTGGTCGAGCAATCTGACCTTCGGCTGGGAGCACAAGAACTTCCTCGGAGGAATGCGGCGCTTCTCCATCGAGTCGAAGCCGGGCGTCGTGTTCTTTCCGACCAGCATCGACAACCTGGAGTGGCCGAGGCGCTTCCTGCCGAGGAACCGGGTCCGCATGGAGCTCCGTCAGCCCTCGTTCATCGAGGGGCGAACGACGGGCTTCGTCGCGGCGGAGTTCAACGTCTATCCGGTGCTCTACCCGGACCTCGGGAAGAGCTCTTCCGATCCGGTCATCGGCTACCTCGAGACGAAGGCCCAGACCGGCGCCGAACGAGCGTTCTTCGCCCATCACCTCTACGTGACGCCCTCCTACAACTGGCAAGCGAACGTGCCGTTCGCGTACCTCGGAACGCAGAAGGACATCCACACGGTGTTCCTCTCGTTCCCCGAGCTCGACCTCCTCCTGGACTTCAGGGACGACCCGATCGAGCCGCACCGGGGCGCGCTCGTCAGCAACGTGCTGCAGGTCGCGGGGAACGGCTTCGGCGGGGACGTCTCCGACGTGAAGGTGCAGCCCGAGGTGCGCACCTACGTGCCCATCTCGAAGAAGGTCACCTTCGCGACGCGCGCGACGGTCGGATTCCTGTTCCCCCAGAACTACGGAAGCACGCTCGCGAGCGCGCCTCCGGTGCCGCCCACGGAGGCGTCGCTCCGCGATCAGCAGATCCTGCTCCTCCGCGCCTTCTACTCGGGCGGGCCGACGTCGAACCGCGGCTACCCGTTCCGGGGCGTCGGGCCCCACGGCGTGCTCGGGTTCTTGCTCCCGAGCACCGCGGCCTGCAAGTTCGATGCGTCCGCGGAGAGCTGCCAGCGGCCGCTCGGTGGGCTCACGCTCTGGGAGGCGTCCGCGGAGGCGCGCTTCCCCATCTGGGAGCCGCTCCGCGGCGCCCTCTTCATCGACGCGAGCGACGTGTCGCGCGAGGTGGCGCACATCCGGTTCGACTACCCGCACCTGTCCCCCGGCTTCGGCCTGCGCTACGGAACTCCCGTGGGCCCGGTGCGCCTCGACGTCGGCTATCGGATCCCGTTCGTGCAGGAGGTCGGCACCGAAAAACCGAGCTACACGGAGGGGAACCCCGGCACGATCTTCGGGCTGCCGATCGCGATTCACATCGCCCTCGGGGAGTCGTTCTAGGTGGCGCTCCGGACGCGCGCGCTCGAGCTCGGCCGTCCGCTGCTCCTCGCGGCTGCTGCCGTGGGAACGATCGCTCTCTCCCTCGCCGCGAGCGTCGCGCTCCACGCGAACACGCCGCTCGCTCGTCGGGTGCTCGCGCGCCTCGCGAGCGACGCGGCGTCCTCGGTGCTGGGTGGACGCGTCGTCATCGAGACGCCGTCGGAGCTCGGCCCGTCGCGGATCGTCGTCCCGCTCGCGACGCTGTCCGACTCGAGCGGGACCCGCGTCCTCTCGCTGTCCGACGTCCGGGTGGACGTCTCGCTCCGTCGAGTCGCGGAGGAGCTCCTCTTCGACCGAGCGCGCCCGACGATCGTCGTGAACCACGTCCGGGTCGAACGGGCGGACGTGACGCTCGTCGCCGATCCGCAGACGGGAGTCCCGACGATCGCGCAGGCGCTCGCGCCGAAGGCCGGCCCCCCGGGCAAGGGAACGACGAATCCGGGCGAGGGTCTCCGGGTCTATCTCCCCGTCATCGAGGTCGGGCGCGCGCGGGCCCACTCGCGCCTTCAGGTGGAACGCCCGCTCGAAGCGGACGTGCACGGCGTCCAGGGGCTCCTTCTCGTGACCCCGAAGGGCGTCGCGGTGGACGTGAAGCGGTTCGGCGTCGTCCTCCAGGGCTTCGGCGAGGACGCTCGGGGGACGGGCACCTTCGCGGTCCGGGCCCCGGGTCCCGTTCGCGCGACGTTCGAGGGCTTCTTCGGAGACATCGAGCTCAAGGCCCAGGGGTCGCTCGAGGGGTCCCGCGTCGAAGGCTCGGTGGACGCGCCCCGGGTGACGCCGCGGGCGGCGTCCGCGCTCGTCCCGGGATGGCCCGTCGGGCAGGACGTGTCGGCGCACCTCGACGTCGAGGGAGACTTCCCGGATCTCGCGGTGAACGGCGTGCTTCGGTTCGCGAACGGCACGCTGGCCGGCAAGGGGAACGTGACGCTCCGCCCGCCCGAGCACGCCGACTTCGACGTGACGGCGACGCACCTCGACGCGCGCCTCGTCGCGCCCGGCATGCCACCGACCGACCTCGGCGTGGACGCCCACGTGGCCGTGCGCATGGAAGAGGGCAAACCGACCATCGGCGTGGTCGCACGGACGCAGCCGACCGCGGTGCTCGGGCAGCTCGTCCCCGCCGCGGACGTCCGCGCGACGTTCCGCGACGGCGTCACGACGGGCAGCGCCGACGTCCACGAGCCCGGAGTCCCGCTCACGGTGGAGTTCACCGTCCAGAAGACCGGCGCGGCGGACGTCACTCTGGATTCGGGCCCGGTGAACCTCGCTCGTCTTCCGCGACTCCCGATCGTCGGGCTCGAGGGCGCGGCGCGGGTCCGCGGGCGGGCGCACGTCGAATCGGGGAAGATCCGCGCCACGTTCGACGGCGACGTGCGGAAGATGGCGGCCCGGGGCGTCTCCGTGTCCCACGCCCGAGTCGCCGCGGACGTCGCCGTCCCCCTCGCCGACCCGACGAAACTCGAAACCTCCGTGAAGATCCAGGGGGAAGACGCGCTCCTCGGGACGATCGCGGCGAAGCACGTGACGCTCGACGCTCGAGGGACGCCGCCGCGTCTCTCGTTCGACGCGCACGCCGACGACGGAGCGTCGACGGAGCTCGGGGCGACCGGCGCGGTGTGGCTCGGCGAGCACGTCGTGGTCCGCGGCACGAAGGTGTCCCTCCGCCGGGATCCGGTGCTCATCGAGGGCGAGGTCCAAGAGCTGGACCCGGACTCGCGGCGCATCGACGTGCGGAACATCCGCGTCGCCGGAGCCGGCGGCTCGCTCACCGGCTCCGCGCGACTCGGCCGGGATCTCGTCGAGGTCGAAGCGGAAGGCCAGGGCATCGACCTCGCCGCGCTCGCGAGGGCGCTCGGGCTCCCGCGCGGCACGATGGAGGGCACGCTCCGCGTGAGCACGAACGTCGCCGTCGGTCACGACGTGACGCGCGGGAAGCTCCGGGTGGGCCTGGGCGGCGCGACGCTCGGGATGATCGCCGGGCTCTCGGGCCAGCTCACCGCGAACCTCGAGGACGAGCGCATCGACGGCGAGGCCTCGGGCCTCGTGAACGGCCTCGGTACGTTCGGGGCGACCTGGAACGGCGAGCTCGCGGGCCCTGCCTTCGACCCGTCGTCATGGGAGCGCGCGAAGGGAGAAGCGGAGGTGCAGATCGGCAACGTCCGGCTCGGGCTCCTCTCGGTGCTGCTTCCGCGGGAGGGCCCCGTCGCGCGCATCGGCGGCGAGGGCTTCGCGCGCATCCTCCTCTCCCGGAAGGACGAGAAGCTCACGCTCCCGGACGTCTTCGCGACGGTCGGAACGCGCGGGTTCGTCATGGACCTCCGGCGGAAGAGCGGCGACGTGCACGTCGCCGGCATCGACGTCACGGCGACGGGCGCCTTCTCCGGGGCGACCGGGGACTCCACGGGAACGACCCTGCTCTCCGACGCGAAGGGCGGACTCGCGTCGGGCAGCGGCGCCATCAAGGTGGACGTCGCGCGACTCGTGGACGCTCCGTCCTCCGCGCTCGCGCAGCTCGTGGACACGCCGGTCGACGCCATCCTGAGCCTCCCGCCGCGGAGCATCGCCGATCTCCCCGATCTCGTGCGTCCGGAGGGGCTCGCCGGCACCGTGAGCGTGAACGCGAACGTGAAAGGGACGCTCTCCCACCCGACGCTGTTCGTGAGCGCCGAGGGGCTCGGGCTCGGCTCGGAGAGCGCGCCGCTCTCGCGCCCCGTGGATGCCCGTGCCACGGCGCAGTACGAGTGGACCACGCGAGAAGTCAGCGGGAGGAGCACCCTCACCGTGGACGGGCGGGAGGCAGCGACGGCGACCGTCCGCGGAGTCGTCCCGGAGGGCCCGCTCGCGGACTTCCGGGGCGAAGGGCACGTGGACCTCATGGGGGTGCCGCTCGACTTGCTCTCGACGGCGGGGCGAGCTCGTATCGCCGGTGTCGCCTCCGGCTCGGCGTCCTTTTCCCGGAAGACCGAGGTCGGAGCCCTGACGGCGGACGTGCGGCTGGACGACGTCGCCGTGGACGATTCTCCGCTCGGACAGGGGCGGTTCTCCGTTCGGACGGACGGGCGCGCCGTGACGGCGAAGGTCGGGTTCGTCGGCGAGCGAGGCAGGCTCGACGCGGACGCGACGACCGACGTCGCCTGGGATCACGGGTACCCGACGGTCGCGGAGGACGCGCCGCTCTCCGCCCACCTCCTCGCGCGGGAGTTCAGCGCCGCGGTGCTCGCTCCGTTCGTCCGATCGGTGCTGACGCGCGTCGGAGGCCGCCTGGACGCGAACCTCACGGCGACCTTCCCGGCGGGGACGCTCGCCCCCTCGGCGTCGACTGCCGGGATGCCCGTCGGCCGCTTCGGGATCCAGGGGACCGCGACGCTCACGGAGGGCCAGGCGCTGGTGGAGACCCTCGGCCTCGACGTGCGGGATCTCGGCGCGGAGCTCTCGGCCCACGGCGAGAACGGCGAGACGAACGTCTCGATCCGGGACGCGCACGGGCGCGTGCGCTCCTCGCGCGATAACCTCACCGGGAGCGCGGAGCTGGTCCTCTCCGGACTCCGGGTCACCTCCGGCACGGGTGAGCTCAGCGCTCAGGATCTCCCCGTTCTGTTCCACGGCGCTCCTCAGGGCCGGGTGACGGGGAGCTCCTCGTTCCGACTCTCGCGCGACGGCGAGGTCTATCTCATCCAGGCCAACGTCGAGAACCTCGTCGCCGCGCTGCCGGAGTCCTCCACGCGCGCCGTGATCGATCTCGCCCAGAACGAGGACGTCACCGTCGTCCAGGAGCAGAACCCGGAGGAGGGAGCGTCCACCCCTTCGGACTTCGTCGTCACCGTGTACCTCGGGAACGGCGTCCGGCTCCGCCGGACCCACGTCGATCTCGGCGTGAGCGGCGCGCCCATCGTCTACCTGGGCAAGGAGACGGAGGTCGTCGGGAGCGTGGACATCGCCCAGGGGAGCGCCGTGCCCGTCCTCGGCAAGCCGTTCCTCATCGAGCACGGGCGCGTGATCTTCGATACGGGCCGCCCCCAGAACCCGCGGCTGGACGTCACGGCGTCGTGGCGCTCTCCGACGGACACGACGGTGCTCGTCGACGTCACCGGGACGCTCGAGGAACCGCAGATCTCCCTCAGGAGCGATCCTCCGCTCCCGGAATCGGAGGTCGCCGCGCTCGTCCTCGGCAGCGGGACGAACATCGCGGCGCAGAGCCTCACGCAGCTCGTCTCCGAGAACCCCATCGAGCTCCGGGTCGAGTCGACGGCGGAGTCGAAGCCGCGGTACACGGCGGCCGTGCCCGTCGGACGAAACCTCTGGTTCGAGGCGTCCACGTACCAGCAGTCGCAGATGAACCCGAGCGCGTCCGGGACGGATCGCAACGTGTACTCGGGCACGGTGGACTACCGCTTCGCCCCTCGCTGGTCCCTCCGGACGGAGGCCGGCACCGCGGGCGGCGCGCTCGATCTGCTCTGGCAATACCGGTACTAGCCCGGAGCCCGGCCCGCCTCCCCCGCGCTCACTTCCTCGCGCTCGCGGTGCCCACGACGACGGTGAGCTCGAACTCGCGACGGGACCAGTACTTCCCGATGGCGTCGTTCAGGTAGGCGAGCGGCTCGTCGAAACGGCTCGCCTCCATGGACCCGCGGAGCTCCGGCAGGATGAGGATTCGCGTCGTCGGATCTTCCGTGAAGTTCCGACCGCTCTCGAAGGAGAACGTCACCTGGCGGACGTCGGCGTCGACGTCGTCGAACCCGGCGTCCTCGAGCTCCTCCGAGAGGGCTTCGACGGTCGGGCGCGCCTGCATGGCGAGCTCCACGGCACGCCCGAACTCGCCCTGATCGTGCTTCAGCGCGTACTCCCGGAAGAGGTCCCCGATCTCCTGGAACGACCCGCGGAGCGGCAGGGAGACGAGCGCCTGCCCGCCCGGATAGAGGACGCGGTGCATCTCCTGGAAGAGCTCGCTCCGATCGGCGGCCGCCCCGAGGGGATGGAGGCTCATCGCGTGGGAGAAGCTCTCCGTCTCGAGCGACGTCGGATAGGACGTCGCGACCTGGTAGTCGAGCGACGCGCCGCTCAGCGTCGCGGCCTTGTTCCGCGCGAGCTCGATGGCCGCGAGCGAGGCATCCACGCCGACGACCGAGCAGTCGTCGCTCGTCTCGAGGAGCTCCCGGTCCGGGTAGCCGGTGCGGCACCCGAAGTGCGCGACGCGAGCGGTGCCGCCGAGGAGCATCATCCCGAGCAAGGGCTCCCCGAACTTCTCCAGATACCGCGGCACCACGAAGGTCTCGAAGAGCGCGACCTCCGCTGGCGTGAGCTTGCGTCCGAGGACGGTTGGGCCGGGGAACAGGCTCGTACGCTGGCCCTCGTTCGATCGCGACGGCTTGGTGCTCATGTTCGCGCGGGACCGACGCCGTACAGCAGCCGCGCCGCGTGGGGAAGCGATTCCAGGTCCGCTGACAAATTCCGGGGACTCGTGGGTCCCGAGACCAGGCTAGTGGCCCTTCCCGCTCGAATGGATGGGTGGAGCTCTTCTCGAGGGATGCCCCCCTCGCCCGCTGAGGATTCGTCACATCCTGCAGGACGAATGCGCCGCGTGAGGTCGTGAACGTGAACCTTCGTCTCGCCATGGCCGCGCGGAACCCGGCTGCCGGGTGAGCACGTACAGGGGCGGTCGGCCCGCTCCCTCTCTTCCTTTGCCCCTCGATTCAATGGAGACGCGACACTACGCTCCGGCGCGTGAAGTCCGCGCTCGCCTTCGCCGTCGTGGCCGCTGCGCTGGCTGGAATCGCGACGTTCGCCCGGACACCGCCCCCCTCCGGCCGGCCGCGGAACGCCGGGCCGCGCGCGGCAGCGTCGAGCCCGCGCGCCCCCGCCGCGCCGTGCCCGCCCGACTTCCTACCCGACGACGGCGTCTGCATCCCGGCGCCTGCGCCGCCGCGCCGCGACGAACGTTCCTTCGCCATCCCGAAGCTGCCCGAGCGAGCGACCCCCTGGAGCGCCTATTCGCTCCCGCTTCCGCCGGACACGTGGAAGCTGGAAGACGGCCCGCCCGATTCCGGAGCGGTGCGGAGCGGCGTCGGTCTGCGGGTGACCCGGACGACCCGCGCGACGGCCCCCGCGCTCGAAGGGCAGGTCGGCCCGGCGCGGGTCCTCCTCGTGGGAGACGGAGGGACGCTGATCACGCTCCACCACGTCACGGTCGAGGGCCGGGACCGCTCGTACCTGGTCGTCCTGTCGCCGATCGCCGCGAGCGGGGTCGCGCCGCGAAGCGAGCTCGCGCCCGGCGCGCCCCTGGCGGAGCTCCCCGTGGGGAGCGTCCTCCGCCTCGAGGTCCGTCGCGTCCTCGCCACGTCGGATCCGTCCGAGCTCTCCCCGGACGATCTGCTCTCCGACGCGACCAGCACGTCCGAGGACCCGCGAAACGTCTTCCCCGCCCGCCGGTGACGGCTCCGCCCGGGGCTCAAGGCACGAGCTTGTAGCCGAAGCCGTAGACCGTGAGGATGTGCTTCGGCTTGTCCGGCTGCTTCTCGATCTTCTTCCGGAGCTTCACGACGAAGTTGTCTATCGTGCGGTTCGTCGGGCTCGCTTCGAGCCCCCAGATCTTGTTCAAGATCTCGTCGCGGCTGACCGGCTGCCCCACCCGCTCGTGAAGGAGGCGGAGGAGCTCGACCTCGTAGAACGAGAGCTGCTCGCTGTGCTTGCCCCGGGTGAGCAGGTGCCCGGTCACGTTGATCGTAGAGGGCCCGATCTTGAACGTGGTCGCCGTCTCCGTGGGTCGCGCGGCTCGTCGGAACAGGGCGCGAAGCCTCGCCACGAGCTCACCCGGGCTGAACGGCTTCGTGACGTAGTCGTCCGCGCCGGCGTCGAGTCCGCGGATCTTGTCCGCTTCCTGGCTCTTCGCGGTCAGCATGATGATGGGCACGAACGGGTCGAACCGGCGGATCTCCTCGCAGACCTGGTAGCCGTTCACGTCCGGCAGCATCAGGTCGAGCAGGACCGCGTTCGGCTTCTCGTGACGGGCGAGGGCCGCGCCCTGCTTGCCCGTGGACGCGGTCACGACACGGAACCCCTCGAACTCGAGCGCGTCGGCGATCCCGAGCGCCATCGCGGGCTCGTCCTCGACGACGAGGATCGTCTTCTTCGACTCCACGCGGGGTGCATCTTACTTCGAGCCCCCGGGGGCCCGAAACGGCGACGGGCGGCGCGCCTGGCCGGCCGCCGCCCGTTCCACCGTGCCCCCGCTTCCCGGCGCCTTCGACCGGGAAGCGGCGGGGCGTCCCCGCTCACGGGTTCGTGTCGTCGAAGCTCGCACCGAAGCAGGCGATGAGGACCTGAGCCCCCTGCGCCGGCGTCTTGTTGTCCGGATCGACGAACCGGATGATCCGGCGCTCCGAGGCCGCGCACTTCGCGACGAGCGCGTCCGCGTCCTTCGGGTTCTTCTTCGGATCGTCGTTCGTCGACGGATCCACGTAGCACCAGCCCGCCTTCGGCTGCTGCGGGTTCGGGATGTCCTGGTGGCACTCCGGGCCGGCTTCCTGGATCTCGCAGAACTGGAAGGAGCGGCAGTCCGGAACCGGCGTCCCGGGTCCACAGACGCCCTTCGCCGTGAGCTGCTCGATGGCGGGGGTGATCACCTTGCCGCGCCCGATGCTGTTCGGGTCCACACGACCCTTGGCCGGGTTGCACCCGTCCGGCGTGGGCGGCTGCACTTCGAGGATGCTGCACGGGTATTCGCCGTCCGGATGCTCCGCCGTGGCCGTCGTCTTGTCCTTCTTGAGCGTACGCGGGAGGCAGCGACCGGTGAGCGCCTCCTTCAGGCGGTCGACGATGGCGTCTACTGCGGGACGGTAGCCGTAGTCCTGGGCTGTCTTGTCCGACAGCTCCTTCGGGCAGATCGACGCGATGATGGAGTTCGTCCCGTAGTCCTTCAGCACCTGGAGCTCGCGGACGCCCGGGTAGGCCTTCGCGAAGTACTGGACGGCGCCGTAGTTCGTCGTCCCGGGTGGCCGGCAGAGAGGATTGTTGTCGCCGGGGCTCGACGAGATGCCGCAGTCACAGCCCGGCGAGGGATCCGCCTTCTCGACCTGCGTGCAGTCGCGGGACTGGGGGAGCTGGAAGATGCAGGCGTACATCAGGTCTTCGTTCGAGATGTTCGCCCAGTCGTGCGCGTTGATGGCGTTGTCGTCGCCGGGCTGCGCGTTGAAGCCCGGGATCGGTTTCCCGCTCAGATCCGACCCGTTGCGGGGCGATCGGGACTCGACCATGAGGCCGTCCACCGGCAGCCGGGGCGGCGAGGCCGTCGGATCGCCGAGGATGTTGTCCCAGGTCTTCGACTGGAGCATTTCCGCCGCCGTCAGGTAGTGGAGCTCGTTCGCCGGATAGGCGGCCATGGTCTTCGGGTCGGTCGGCCGCGTGATGTCCTGCCACGGGACGCCGACGATGCCGGCGAAGAACACGAGGCTCTGCGCGCGAGGAAGGCCGTTCGGATTGAAGTAGAGCGGGTTCGGCACGACGTCCGGCGCCGCATTGCCGTCGGCGTCGGGGCACGTCCCGTTCGGGTTCGTGGGGTCGTAAGAGAGGTCCACGCGGGACGTGCAGAGGTTCGGGTTCTTCAGCGCGGCCACGTAGCGGGCCGTCGGGTAGAGGAAATCGAGCCCGAACCGCTGCTTCTGGTTGAAGCATCGGAGGTTGATCGGATCGAGATCCGGGTTCGGCGCGGTGGCGCAGGACGGGTCCGCCTGGCAGCCCTTGGGCGGCGACGCGGCGCACGAATAGCAGCACGGGTCGTTCGGGTTCGTCTGGCAGATCGAGGAACCGTTCGGGAGCACGATGTCCTGCCGGGCGGCGTAGAAGAACTGCTGCGTGTCCCGGATCGAGCAGTCGTTCTCGTCGGTCACCATGATGATGGCGACGAGGGAGTCGGTCCGGAGGAACGCGGCGCGCTCCTGGAGCAGCGCGTCGTCCTTGCCCTGGGGGCTGGCGCACGGCGTCTTCGTGACGTCCGACGTGCCCGGGCAGGCGACCTTCGTGATCGACTGGTACGGCGCCGGGTCGGAGAGGAACCGGTAGATGGCTTCGAGCTGGGACTCGAGACCGCACCCGAACTCGCTCGCGGCGGTCACCATCATCTTGAAGGTGGTGTTGAACTGAGTGATGTCCTGAGTGCCGCCGCGGGTCGTCGGGTTCCAGTCGAGGAAGCCAGCGGGCTCGGGCGCCTGGAACGCCTGACCGGCGTAGTCGGGCTTGTCCTTCTCACCGCCCCACCGCGGGCGGGTCGCGACGAGGTGAGAGTGATCGTCCTGCTGCTCGGCGGTGATGTCCCCACCCGGATCGCTGTCGTCCCCGGGGCAGGTGTTGTGATCGCCGTGATCGCCGAGGCTCGACGTGATCACGCCGATGTGGATGTTGCTGATCGGCGTGAACTCGCGGATGCTGCCGTCCGGACAGGGATCGCCCGGGTTGTCCGGAGTGGGCTTGATTTCCCCCGTCGCGTCGACCACGCAGTTCGGGCTGACGAGCCGGTGGACGAGGTCCGGCACGGCCTCCTTCAGCACCTGCTGCTTGTCTGCCATCGAGATCGAGTTGTCGATCATGAAGAGCAGGTCGATCTTGTCGACGGAGTTCTGGACGATGGAGTCGACGAAGATGTTCGTCGTCTTCGGATGGCAGTCGGCGTCACAGAGCGGCCTGTCGAGGCACGCGCTCGCCCCCACCCCGGCACCGACGAGGCTCACCACGGCGGCGAAGCCGAGACGGAGCGCGCGGCTCATGCCGTGCTTACCGGCGTTCTTCTGTGATTGGATCGATTGCATCACCAGGACTCCTTCAACAGGCGGTCGTGGACCCGACGCGAGCCGAGCACCGCGAGCGCCGACCTCGGGCGCTCGAACGGCAGCCTAGGTGGCCGCCGGGACCGCTGTCAATTCCGGCAAACGCCCGAAACACGAGGTGTTTCGCGCCGGCCGAGGTCGTCTGCTCACGGTTCATGATTCGCGTCTTGGCGTAGCGCCGTCACCCGGACGCACGACCGCCGGCGTGCATCGACGCAAGGCCCGTGCCCCGACCGAACTCCCGTCTTTTCCCGCGAACGCGCTTCTCGAGTCGGCAACTCCGTTGGCGATTCGACGTCGCGGAGCCAACGAAGGAGGCGCATCCGCTCTCGCGGCCTGCTGCGCCATGCGCTAGCAGGCGCCGGATGACCGAGCCGCCCATGACCCTCGCGGGCTTTCAGGAGCTCATCCGGGACCGGTACCTCGAGCACGACCGGAAGCGCGGAACGCCGGGGACGTTCATGTGGTTCATCGAGGAGGTCGGGGAGCTCTCGACGGCTCTCCAGAAAGCGGCGGGCCACGGCGCGAACACCTCCGGCGGGGAGAACCTGGAAGAGGAGTTCGCCGACGTCCTCGCGTGGCTCTGTACGCTCGCGAACATCGAGGGCGTCGACCTCGAGCGCGCCGTGCGAAAGAAGTACTGCGTCGACAGCCCCCCCACCGATCGGAAGTAGTGGCGACCCCGGAGAACCACGACCAGCTTCGCCTCGTCGGCGTCGCCGGAGCGAACAAGGTCATGGCGGGGGAGCTCTCTCGTCTCGTTCGCCGCGCGCTCGGGGACGTCCGCTTGCCCGAGCCGAAGAAGGAAGGGCCCGGCGCCGTCAGCTATCCGTTCGACGCCCGCGTCGCGTGGGTCGCGGTGAATCACCACCGGACGTCGGCGCGCGTGGAGTGGGCGCTCTACCGGAGCTCCGCGACTCGCCTCGAACCGCTCTACGACGACCTCGTCCGGGCGGTGTCGGAAGATGCGCGCCCCTGGGCGGAGAGCGGCGCGACGCTCGGTGTGCGGGCGCGGAACGTCGCGGACTTCGCCGCAGGCGAGCGGCAGATCGTCGGCACCGTCAAGAACGCGCTCGTCGACGGGGCGGCGAAACGGGGGATTCGCCTCACCGTGGACCGGGAAGCGCCGGGGCTCCCCTTCACGGTCCGCCTCGTGGAGGGGCACGTCGTCGTCTCCCTCGATCTCGCGGGACGGCCGATGCATCGGCGCGGCCATCGCGTCGAGACCGTGGCGGCGCCGCTCCGCGAGGATCTCGCGAGCCTGTTGCTCATGCTCGCGCGCTTCGACGCGAAGCGCGAGGCCCTGATCGATCCGATGGCAGGCTCGGGGACCATCGCCATCGAGGCCGCCTGCATGGCCGATGCGCGGCCGCTCTGGAAAGCGGAGAACCCGCCGGCGTGCGCCCGCCTCGCGCCGTTCCGGGACATGGCCGCGCGAACGGACGCGCTCTTCCCCGACACCGTGGCCCGCGTGCTCGCGGTGGACCGCGACGAGCAAGCGGCGCGCGCGTGCCGGAGGAACGTGGAGCAGGCCTCCGTCGAGGCGAGCGTCCGGATCCACGCGGGGGACTTCCGCGAGCTCGACGTCGATCGGGTGAAGCGACTGCTCGCGGAGAGAGGACCGGTTCCGGAGTCCGCGTTGCTCCTCTCCAACCCGCCGTACGGCGAGCGCCTCGGAGATCGGGATCTCGTCGCGCTCTACCGCGATCTCGGCCGGTGGACGCGGAGCTTCGGCGGATGTCGCGCGGGCTTTCTCGTCGCGAACCCCGACTTCGAGCGAGCCTTCGGCGGCGCGCCGCGGATCAAGAAGCCGCTCAGCAACGGTCCCCTCCGCGGCTGGTTCCTCCTCTACGATCTCTAGTTCGCACCCGCGAGATCCGCGCCCGCGCAGGCGATGATCACGCGAGAGCCGGGAGCGGGCGTCGCCTTCTTCGGGTCGACGAAGTTGATGATCCGGCGGCGGTTCGCGGGACAGTTCGAGACGAGGTTCGGGTCGTCGCTGCCGTTCGCGTCCGGATCGACGTAGCACCACCCGGCCACGGGCTGAGTCTCCGTCGCCTGGTGACACTCCGGACCCGCCTCCTGGAGCTCGCACAGGGTCACGGAGTCGCAGGGCGCCTGGTCGGGGCCGCCGCAGAACCCGATTGCCGTGAGCTTCTCGCGCGTCGGAGCGATGAGCGTCGAACGCGGGTCGAGTCGTCCGCGACCGGGGTCGCAGCTTCCACCGGCCGGGTTCGCCTCGATGATGGCGCAGGGGTACTGGCCGTCCGGGTTCTTCTCGAGCCGGCGCGGGAGGCAACGACCGGTGAGCTGGTCCTTCAACCGATCCACGAGCGCGTCGACCGCGGGCCGGTAGCCGTAGTCTTGAGCGACGGGCGTATTCGGGTCGCTCGGTTTCTCCAGGTTCCGCGCGCAGATCGACGCGACGATCGCGTTGTCCCCGAAGTCCTGGAGGACGGAGAGCTCGCGAAGCCCGGGGTACGCCTTCGCGTAGTACTGATCGTGTCCGTACTCGCCCGTCGCGGGGTTCTGGCAGAGCGGACTCTTGCCGTCGATGCCCGGCGGCGTGCAGTCGCAGTTGCTGTCCAGATCGTCGGAGCACGTGCGGAAATTCTTGCCCGAACCGTCGCGCGGGAGCGGGAAGATGCACGCGTACTCGAGGTCCGACGGCGCAGCGTTCCAGTCGTGTCCGTTGATGCCGTTCGTCTCGGAGAGCGCCGCGTTCGGGCCGGGGATGAGCTTGCCGTTCACGTCCGTGCCGGCCCGGGGCATGGTGGACTCCACCATCAGGCCGTCGAGCGGCAAGATCGGCGCTCCGCGATCCGGGGGGTGCGGGTTGCCGAGGATGCGATCCCAGATCTTTCCTTCCTCGAGCTGCTTCGCGGTCATGTAGTGGAGCTCGCCGTCCGGCCAGGTCCCCGTGCCGTCGGGCTTTTCCTTCGCCTGGATGTCCTGCCACGGTACGCCGAGGATCCCCGCGAGGAACACGGAGGTCGCGGACCGCCCCCCGAGGAAGAGCGGATTCGAGACGACGTCCGGGTTGCCGTCCTCGTCCAGATCGGGGCACTGACTCGGATCCGTCGCGTCGACGTCCGCGCGCGAAGTACAGATCTGCCGCTTCTGGAGCGCGTTCACGTACCGCGCCGTCGGGTAGAGGAAGTCGAACCCGAACCGTCGCTGTTGCTCGAAGCAACGGAGATTCGTGTCGTCCTCGTCCTCCTTGTACCGCCCGCAATTGGGCTCGGGCGGGCAGTTGCTCGGCGCGGTCTGACCGCAGGAATAGCAGCAGCGATCGTTCGGGTTCGTCGCGCAGATCGACGACGCCTTGTACATCGCGGTGTTGCCGTTCCGGTCGACGGAGAGATCGCCGGCGATGTAGCCCTGGCCACTGTCGCGAATCGAGCAGTCGTTCTCGTCCGTGAGGAGCATCACCGCGACGAGCGAGTTCGGTCTGAGGAACGCCGCGCGCTCGTTCAAGAGCTCCCGATCGATCCCCTCCGGCCGTGCGCAGATTGCCTGGCCGCAGGCCCCGAGCGTGATCTTGTCGTACGGCGCGGGGTCGACGAGGAAACGGTAGACGGATTCGAGCTGGGCCTCGTAGCCGCAGCCGCTCTCGCCCGCTCGAGTGGTCATGGTCTGGAACGCGCTCGAGAGCGCGTCCACCGTCTGTCCCGGGACGCTCTCCGGGTTCCAGTTCAGGAAGCCCTGGGCCGCGAGGAGCGGCGCGGGCCCTCCCCCGACCCCGGTCGACAGGAACCGCGGACGGGTGCCGAGGAGGTGACCGTGGTCGTCCACTTCCTCGCTCCCGACGGGGTCCGAGACGGCGCTCCCGTCGCACTGGTTGTCCGCGCCGTGCGCTCCGAGGCTCGACGTGATGACGCCGATGTGGATGTCCTCGACCGGGTCGAACTCCTGGGGAGCTCCGGCGGGGCACTTGCCGTCCGCGCCGCGCGCCTGGATCTCGCCGGTGTCCTTCACGACGCAGTTCGGCTGGACGAGCCGCTTCACGAGATCCGGCACCGCCTCCGCGAGGACGGCCTGCTTGTCCGCCATGGAGGCGGAGTTGTCGATCATGAAGAGGAGGTCGATGGCCGTGACGGATTTCGGGTCCACGGTCTCCGCGAAGATGTTCGTCGTCCGCGGGTTGCAGTCGCTGCAGATCGGGCGATCGAGGCACGCCGGAAGGGCGAAGAGCGCGACTGCCGCGCTCCCGAGGAGCGGCGCGAGCGCGCCGAGCACGGTGCTTCGTTCGATGGATGATGGATGAATCCCGCTCGATCGGGTCGATCGCATGACACGGCCTCCTTGCCGGCAGGCCGAGTCACCTCACGAGGCTCGGACCGGAGTGCCGGCGCGACGATCCGGATGAGCAACGGCCGTGCCGCGCTCGATCGAGGGATTTCCAGGCGCCTTCGCGCGCACGCTGGACCGAGCGGTCCTCAACTCGGTTGACGGTCGTCGGGTGCGTCGCCAACGGAGGAGTCGTTCGGCGTCCCGGCTGCGTCGGTCTCCGTCGCGGGCGCGGGCGCCGGATCGAGTGAGCCGCTTTTCGGCGCCCGCTCCACTTCGGACGAAGCAGGATCCGTCGGATCGTCCTCGACGACGCCGTCGTCCTCGCCGTCGGTCTCGCGTCCGAGGTGCTTCCGGAGCACCTCGAGGTGCCGCTTGTTTATGCCCTTCACGGCGAGCACCGCTTCGTCCGTCGCGCGCCGGATCCCTTCCACGGACCCGAGCGCCGTGAGGAGCGCCGTTCGCGTCTTCGGACCGATCGACGGAATGTCGTCGAGGCGGGACGCGAAGCGGCGCTTCTTGCCGATCTTCTTCCGGCCGCGGTTGGAGAACCGATGGGCCTCGTCGCGCGCGAGCGCGAGGATGTAGAGCTCCGGACTGTTCGGACGGAGCGAGATCGGGTTCTTCTGACCCGGGAGGTAGACGCGATCGACGATGTCCTCGCCCGTCGGACTCTCCCGCTCCTTCGCGAGGCCGACGATCCGGAGCTCGTGGAGCCCGAGATCGTGCGCGGCGGTGAGCGCGACCGCGAGCTGGCCGCGGCCGCCGTCCACGACGAACAGGTCCGGCAGGTTCCAGTCGTCGGGATCGTCGCCCTCGGCGGCCTTCGCGCCGCGCGCGAACCGGCGCGAGAGGACCTCGAACATCGCCGCGTAGTCGTCGCCGGGACCGGCCGTTCTCACCTTGTACGTCCGGTAGCGCGCCTTGTCCGGAAGGCCGTCCTTCAGCGCGACCACGGCGCCGACGGTGTCCTCTCCGCCGAGGTGCGAGATGTCCGAGCACTCGATGCGCCGCGGCAGCGTCGGGAGGCGGAGCTTCGCCTGGAGCTTCGCGAGGCGCTCGTCCATGTCCTCCGCCGCCCGCTGCTTCTCCGAGAACGCGTGCTTCGCGTTCTCCATCGCGAGGTCGAGGAGAGCGCGCTTCGGGCCCCTCGCCGGCGCGAGGATCTCCGTCTTCCTCGAGCGCATCCCGCGCGCCTTCGCGACCGCGGCGCGCGTCTCCGTCAGCCACTCGGCCACGCCGTCGACGCCCTCGGGGAGGAGCGGGAGGAGCACGTCGTCGGGGACGTGGGCGTGGCCCGGCCCCCCCTCGCCGTAGTGCTCGCGGAGGAACGACGCGACGAGCTCGTCGTCCGGGAGCTCCGTGTGCGCGTGCGAGAAGCTCGCCGCTTCGACGACGCGGCCCGCGCGAACGTACAGCACGGCGAGCTCCACGATGTCCCCCTGCCGGTAGAGGCCGAGGACGTCCTGGTCCTCGTCGCTCTGGATCACGACGCGCTGCCCCTCGCGCACGCTCTCGACCGCGCGGAGCTGGTCCCGGTAGATCGCCGCGACCTCGTACTCGAACGCCTGCGACGCCGTCTGCATCCGGTCGGCGAGCTCGTCCTGGAGCTCGTCGTGGCGCCCGTCGAGGAAGAGCGCCACGGAGCGTACCTGCTCGGCGTAGAGCTCGCGATCCACGACGAACACGCACGGTCCCGGACATCGCTTGATCTGGAACTGGAGGCACGGTCGCTTCCGGCTGACGAGCTCCCGGTCCGAGCAGGTCCGGAGCTTCCAGTGCTTCTCCACCAGGTGGAGCGTGCGCCGCGCCGCCGTCGCGGAGTGATACGGGCCGAAGTACCGCGAGCCGTCGCTCTCGGGCTTCCTCACGAGCTCGAGGCGGGGCCATTCGTGCCCCGTCGTGAGGCGGAGCGTCAGGTACTCCTTGTCGTCCCGGAGCTTGACGTTGTAGCGGGGCTTCCGCTCCTTGATGAGGCTGTTCTCGAGGATCGCGGCTTCCTTCTCCGTCGCCGTGACGATCGTCTCGAGGTCCCCGATGTGGCGGCGGAGGATCGGAATGAACGCGCGCGTGTCGCTCGAGCCGTCCTGGAAGTAGCTGCGGACGCGCGAGCGCAGGCTCTTCGCCTTGCCGACGTAGAGGACCTCGGCCTTCGCGTCGCGGAAGACGTAGCAGCCGGGACCGGGCGGAAGTCCTTCGAGCTTCTTCCGGACGATCTCCGGGAGGCCGTCGTCCTCGGGAGCTTCGGTGTTCGATTCGGTCGTCACGGAGTGGGCTCGGAGCCTTCGGACGTCTCCCTAACCCGGGTCCGGGAGGTCGGCGAGGGGGAGACGGGACGACTGTTCCTTGACTCGCCCCGGTTCGCGTCGGAAAAAAAGCACGGAGGCCGCTGGGCCGCCGGTCGATGACGACTCGTTTCGATCCCTTCTCGCCCGCGGGGCGCGGCGTGCTCGGCGTCCTCGTGGCGACGATCGCGGGGCTCGTGATCGGCGTGCTCCTGGTCCCCCGCGCGGACTCGCCGGAGGATCCCGGCGCGCCGCCGCCCGCCGTGACGCTGCTCGGGGAACCCCTCGTGCTCGACGACAACGCGACCGCCCGGGCGCTCGAGCGCGTCCGCAGGCACGTGGCGGGTTCGTTTCACATCGTGCTCCCGGACGGCGCGAAGCGCCGGCAGAGCTTCGGCCGGGTCGGCGCGCAGATCGACAAGGTCCGCTTGTCTGCCATCGTCCGCGACGCGCGGGACCCGACGTCTCCGCTCCGGCGCACGCACCGGCGAAGCGGCGAACGGGGCCCCATCGTGCTCCCCGTGCCGCTCGTCCTCGACACGGAGCGCACGGCGGAGACCGTCCTCGGGCTGAAGGACGAGCTCGATCACCCTCCCGCGGACGCGAGGCTCGACCTCGAGAAAAGGGTCCTCGTCCCCGAAGTGGAGGGACGGCAGCTCGATCTGGACGCGACGGTCACGGAGATCGAACGGGCGCTCGAAGACGGGAAGACGGAGGCGCCGCTCGTGTTCCAGAGGCGGAAGCCCCGCCGCCTCGCGAAGGACCTCGGCGACGTGAAGGTCGACCGCGTCCTCGGCTTCTTCGAGACGAACTACGATCGAGCGGCGAAGAGCGCCGCGCGCACGTACAACCTGCGCCTCGCGGCCGGAAAGCTGGACGGCACGGTCCTCCTCCCCGGAGAGACGTTCGACTTCAACGACACCGTCGGGCCTCGGGACGAGGCGAACGGCTACAAGGTCGCGCCGGTCATCGCGGAGGGCGAGCTCGTCGACGGCATCGGCGGCGGCACGTGCCAGATCTCGGGCACGCTCCACGGCGCGGCGTTCTTCGCCGGGCTCGGGATCGTCGAGCGGTACCCCCACACGCGGCCGAGCGCGTACATCAAGATGGGGCTCGACGCGACGGTCGTGTACCCGACGATCGATTTCCGGGTGAAGAACGGCTTCGACTTCCCCGTCGTCCTCCACGAAACGGTGAAGAACGGCGTCGTCCGCGCCGAGATCCTCGGGCCGAGGCAGCCGCTCACCGTCACGTTCATCCGCCGGGTGACCGAGGCGCTTCCGTTCGACCAGCTGGAGCGGCGAGACGATCGCCTCCCCCGGGGGGTCCGGGTGCTGTCCCAGCGGGGAGTCCCCGGCTTCAAGCTCGTCCGGTACCGGATCCTCCGCGACGGGGACCACGCGGTCCGGGAGAAGTGGCAGGACATGTACCCGCCCACCACGCAGATCGTGCGGGTCGGAACGGGGTCCATGCCGAAGAACTCCGTGAAGGTCGAGGACGACGCCCACCCGGAATACGCGGCGGACGAGCTCCTCGTGATGACGCAGGGGCCCGACGTTCCCGCGGGCAACGCGAAGGACGACCACCCGAACGACCGCATGACCGAGGATCGCGACCCCGGCCGGTTCGGAGAGAAGGGCTGGATGGAGAAGGCCGGAATGCCCGTCTGGCACCACGCGGAAGGCCCCGGCTGACGCACCGCGAGAAGCGAGGCTGCGCCCCACGCGGGAAGGCCGCGGAAACGGGCTCGCGTTTTTCGGAGGCCCTGAAGTAGACTCCCGCGCGGTCGGACGTCCGGAGCGCCGAAAACGGGCGGCGCTGGCTCTCTCGCATACTGGAGCTCGAGTTCAACACCGATGCGCTACTCTCGTCACTCCGCGCTCGTCGCAGCGCTGGCATTCGCACGTCCTTCCATCGCCGCTGAGTCCGCAAAGCCCTCGCCGTCCCCCCAGGCCGACGGCCAGGTGACCGCGAGCGCGTCCCTCGCGGACGGCTTCTCCGCGTCGACGTCGGGCTCGTCCCAGAAAGACGCCCCGGACGGGCCCGAGCAGTTCGATCCGCGCGGTCAGCAGGAGGAGTCCACTCTCTGGGGCGCCACCGGCCTGGTCCGCACCTACGCGGCCGACTCGGGCGCCGTCGGGACCTTCCGGCTCGGCCTGGTCGGCTCGTACTACACGGGGAGCGGCTTCCTCTGCGGGGACTGCGCGCAGCCGTCGACGGCGACGCTGACGACCCCCGCGATCGTCACGCACGACTCGGACAGCGTCTCTCAGGTCGGAACGCGGCTCCTGATTTCTGCGACGCCCCTGCCCTTCCTGGAAGGTTACGGCGCGCTTCGCTTCCAGAGCACCTCGAACGACCACGGGAACCCGAAGGTCATCGACACCGTCGGGGACACGACGCTCGGCGTGAAGGCGTTCATGCCCCGCGACGCGCACCGCGTGCTCGGCTTCGGCGGCGCGGTGGACACCACCCTCGTGAGCTCGCCCGGCGGCGTCGCCTTCGACACGGCGAACGTCGGGATCCGCGCCCTCGGCACGGCGGACTTCACTCGCGCGCCGGAGGGGCAGAACCCCATCCCGCTCCGGGTGCACCTGAACTTCGGGTACGTCTTCGACAACTCGGGGAAGCTCGCGGACGACATCGAGCAGAAGTGGGAGTCCACCGTGAAGCGCGAGCAGCGGATCAGCCGCATCGAGCGCTTCGGGCACGACATCAACCGCGTGGATCACTTCATCACCGGCCTCGGCGTCGAAGGAGTGTGGTCCTGGGTCCGTCCGTTCGCGGAGTGGACGCTCGACATCCCCGTGAATCGCCAGAGCCACTACTGCGGGAACAACATCTCCCGGAACGTGGGTGACGACTGCCTGAGCCGCGCCGGGTTCGCGGAGACGCCCTCCCGCGTGACGCTCGGCGCTCGCCTCTATCCCTGGGGCGCGGCGGACTGGCTTCGCGGCCTCGGCTTCCTCGCCGCGGTCGACGTCGGGACGGGCGGCACGTCGTCGTTCATCGAAGAGACGACGCCCGAGCGCCCGTGGGCGATCCACGTGGGCGTCTCGTGGGCGGTGGATTCGTCCGCGTCGCTCCACGAGAAGGTCGTGGAGAAGGTCGTCGAGAAGGCTCTTCCCCCGCCCCCGGTCCGTCGCATCGAGGGCGTCGTGAAGCAGGCCGGCGAGAACGGCGAGCCGATCGCGAACGCCGTCGTCCGCTACGAGAACAAGTCGATCACCGGCATGGTGACGAACGAGGAAGGGAAGTTCCAGACGGGCCCGCTCGATCCGGGCGAGTACCGGTTCTCCGTCACCGCGGAGGGCTTCCACGACGGAGAGTGCAGGGCGACGATCGCCGAGGACCTCGCCGGCAAGCCCGGGATGGACGGGGCCGGCGCTCCCGCGAAGGACGAACGGAAACCCGCCGCGCCCGCCGCGCCCGCCGCGCCCGCCGCGAAGGACGGGCCGGCGCCCGGCGCGCCCCCGACGGAAGAGCCCGGCGCCCCGAAGATCACGACGGTGTCCTGCGAGCTCGAACCGCTCCCGCGCACCGCGACGATCAACGGCACCGTCCGGAACGCGGACACGACGCTCTTCGTCGAAGGCGCGACCGTCACCATCACGGACCCGCTCGGCCGGCAGCTCGCGCTGAAGACGGACTCCGAAGGGAGCTTCCGCTTCGGCAACGTCCCGGCCGGCAAGAGCAAGCTCGGCGTGGAGGCGGACGGATACCTCGGCGCCGCGACGGAGCTCACCCTCGAGCCGCGGAAGGACGTGAACACGCAGCTCGCGATCCACGAGCGGCCGAAGACGCCGAACGTCGTCATCACGCCGACCGAGATCAAGCTGAAGAAGGAAGTGCACTTCCTCCACGGGTCGGCGGAGGTCCTCCCGGACTCGATGGCTCTCCTGGAAGAGGCCGCCGACGTCCTGAAGACGCACGCCGACATCACGGGCATCGAGGTCCAGGGCCACACGGACGACACCGGCACCCCCGAGATCAACCAGAAGCTCAGCACGGACCGCGCCAACGCGGTGCGCCAGATCCTCGTGGAGAACGGCGTGGACGCGAGCCGACTCACGGCGAAGGGCTACGGCCAGGACAAGCCGCTCGTCCCGAATTCGTCGCCCAAGAACAAGGCGAAGAACCGGCGCGTTCAGCTCGTCATCGTGAAGTGAACGGGCGAAAGACGAGGGGAGCCGTCGTGCCTCGAGCGTCACGCGGACGAGCGCGACGCTCCCCTTGAACCCCAGGCGGTAAGGATCTAGCCTGCGCCGCGATGAAGACGACTCGCTGGGTGAAGGGCGCCGCGCTTCTCTCCACGTTTTTCGCGATGCAGGGCTGCGGGGCCGCGGGCACGTACCAGATCCCCAACGTCGAGCCGGTCGTGAAGCAGAAGCCGGAAGAGGACGAGCTCGAAGCTGAGCTCGAAGGGGACACGTCGAGCACCAAGGCGAGCGGGTCGGCGGAGGCGGCCAAGCCGGCGGAGACGAAGCCCGCCGAGAAGGCCCCCGAAACCAAGCCCGCCGAGCCCGCGCCGGAACCCGCCGCGACGAAGCCCGAAGCGTCGAAGGCCGAGCCGCCGAAGGCGGACGCGAAGAGCGCCAAGAAACCCGCCGGAAAGAAGTGACGCGCGCCGCGGACGGCCGGGAAACAGGCTCGTTCGTCGACCAGCCGCTCGGAGGGGACCCAAATGGCCGTCCCGGCCACGGAGAAACCCGCCCATTTCTCGAGGGGTTTCAGGGATCTGCGTGCGCGCTCGGGCCGGATCGAAAAACCGGCCGCGTAGCCAGGGCTTGACTAGCGGGGTCGTCCATCGGAGAACCCCTGGGTCACCTGAGGGGCCGTTCTATCGGCTTTGGGCCGAACCCCTTCGGGTCGGTCGACCGTCCAACCTTTCCGAAGAGGCGAACAATGTCCGCAGATACCGCATCGCGTCAGGGCGCTGAGCTCGAAGGACAGACCACCGACAACGTCGCGCCGCGTGCGGTCGACTGGAACAACCCTCGGGTGGCGGCGATCTTGAACGCGGCCGCGAAGTGCTTCGCCCGGAAGGGCTTCAGCGCGACGACCCTCGCCGAGATCGGGAAAGAGCTCGGCCTCCGCAAGAGCATCGTCCACTACTACTTCGCCAGCAAGGCGGCCCTCATCCACGAGGTGCAGAGCTACACGTACAACCGCTACCTGGATCGCGTGCGTGAAGTGCTCGCGACGAGCAAGGAGACGAGCCAGCAGGGCCGCGCGATGGACGCGCTGAAGTCCCTCTGGGAGGTCCGCGCGACGGGCAGCGTCGGTCTCAACATCGAGGTGTGGAGCGCATCGCGGAACGACGCGGAGCTCCGCCGCCGTGCCGCCGCGCTTCTCCTCGAGAAGCGCCGGCTCGTCACGGACGGCATCAACACCGCCCTCGGCGAGGGCGGCCGCGCGGTGAACACGGAAGCGCTCTCCATGCTGATCCTCGCGGTGCTCGACGGCCTCTCCGTGGCCTCGTACATCGAGGGCGAGAGCGCGAAGACGGACGACGCGTACCGTCTCTTCCTCTACCTGCTCCGCCTCGGCGTCGAGCAGCTCGACTCGCAGGTCCCGAAGGCCAAGGCGGGCTGACCGTCCCCGTGGCGCCACGGAGCGTCTTCGACGGCATCCTGGGCCAGGCGCCCGCCGTGGAGACGCTGACGCGCGCGCTCCACTCCGGACGCGTGCATCACGCCTACCGGTTCGAGGGGCCGTCGGGCGTCGGGAAGGAGCGCGCCGCGTTCGCGCTCGCGCAGTCCCTGGTCTGCGAAGGACCAGGTCCGCTCGGGTGCGGCGAGTGCAGCGCGTGCAAGCGCGCCGTGCGCCTCGCGGAGGACGATCCCCACGTCCCGCAGCACCCTGACGTCGTGCTCCTCGAGCGCGGCCTCTATCCGGCGTCCGCGCTCGGAACGTCGACCCGCGAGAGCACGCTCATCGGCGTCGAGCAGGTCCGGAAGCTCGTCCTCGCCCGGGTCGGGTATTCGCCGCACGAAGGACGGGCGCTCGTGTTCATCGTGCGCGCGGCGGAGGAGCTCTCCCTGCCGGCCGCGAACGCGCTCCTGAAGACGCTCGAGGAACCGCCGAACCGCGTTCACTTCGTGCTCCTCACGAGCCAACCGCACCGCCTGCTGGACACGATCCGTTCGCGCACGCTCGCGGTTCGCTTCGGGGCGCTCCCCGAACCGGTCGTGGAGCGCCTGCTCGTCGAGCGGAGCCTGCCCGCGGAGCTCGCGCGTCACGCCGGTGGGAGCGTGGGCAACGCGCTCGCCCTGGCGGATGAGGAAGCCGCGCGCGCGCGGAGCGACTTCGTCACGGGAGCATTGACGGCCCTCGAGGCGCCGTCGCTCGAGGGAGCGGTGCTCTTCGCGAGCAATCGCCCCGACGACCGGGACCTCTTGAAGGCCCACCTGGAGGGCCTCTCGCAGCACTTCGCGCTGGACGCGCGAGACCACGTCGAGACCGACGTGCGCCGCGCCGAACGCGCCGCGCGCCGTTACGCGGCGGTGCTCGAGGCCGTCGCGGCCGTCGAGAGGAACGCGCAGCCGGGCCTCACGCTCGAGTCGATGATGGTCCGGCTACGCGCCGTCTGACGTCCGGGGCGTGGCGAACGCCGCCTGGAGCTCGCGAGCCCGCGCGGGGACGGCGGCGAGCCCCTCCGCGGGAAGGAGCGCGGAGATGACGGCGAACCCATCCGCGTGGCCCCGTATGGCGGCAACGGTTCGGAGGTCCACTCCGCCGATGGCCACGAGCGGGATCCCGGCCGCCCGCGCGTTCACGTGGGCCCGAGCGAGCGCGGCGACGCCGACCGTGGGCTCCGGGGACGCCTTGGACGTCGTGCCGAAGACGGGGCCGAACGCGACGTAGTCGGGCGTCGCGGCGAGCGCCCTCCGGAGCTCCGCCTCGTCGTGAGTCGATACCCCGACGCGAAGCGACTTCGCGAAGCGCCGGACGTCCGCGACGGGAAGGTCCGACTGGCCGACGTGCACGCCGTCGCATCCGGCGAGGAGAGCGAGATCGGGCCGGTCGTTGGCGAAGAACGGCACCCCGGCCGCCCTGGCGAGGGGCGAGAGCTCGCCGAGGAGGGACAGGGTATCGCGAGCCCCGAGGCTCTTCGCCCGGAGCTGAAGCGCTGCCGGCCGCGCGGAAAGGACGGCGCGGACGAAGTCTCCGACCGGGACGCTCCGGGCCGACAGAAAATCGACGTCGGCGATGGCATAGAGACCGCGCATGTGGCGTTGGGGGCAGGATAGCCGGCCCTTCGGTTGCGAGGGGCTCGGACAATGGGATATTGGTGCCGGCGAGATGAGCACGCGAGGCCGCTTCGTGGGACGTGCCCTGGCGCTGTCCCTTTCGCTTTCGGCCGGGGCCGGCGCTCTGCCGAAGGCTCCCCCTGCGCCCGAACTGCCGCCGGTGCCGCTCCGCGCGTCGCTCGAGGAATCCGGTCCCGACGAGCCCTGGCTCCTCACGATCGAGAACGTGTCCTCGGTGCCGATCCGTCTCTTCGACGACCCGCGGGCGCTCACGCTCGACGTGACCCGGCCGGGCTCGGACAAGACGCACCACTGTCGGCTCCCGGACGAGCTCTTCCCGAAGCAGCCGAGCGGAAGTTCCATGCGGGAGCTGGAGCCCGGAGAGTCCGCGAAGCACCACGTGGACCCGCGCTACTACTGCTTCAGCGCCGGCGTGCAGGAGCTCCTCGTCCCGACCGCCCAGGTCACGGCGGTCTACGGCTTCCCGAGCAAGACGAAGAAGGTGTACCGCCACGGCAAGGCCGTCGAAGAGAAGCTCCCCGACACGGAGCCCTTCGTCGCGGAGCCGAAGGGTGAAGGAGGAACGCTCGGCCCCGCGAAGAACGCCACGGGCGACCCCGTCGTGCTGGACGCGCGCTACGCCCCCTGGTCGGACAAGGACGGCGAAAAGCCGGACGACGAGGACAAAGACTCGCCGTCCCTCGTCATGGTGAAGGGCTCGGACGCTCAGGCCGAGCAGAACGTCACCGCGACGGTGCGGATCAAGAACCCGCTCCGCCACCGCCTGGTCGTCTTTCTCCGGAGAGAGCTCCTCACGTTCGAGGTGCACACGCCGCACGGCACCGTGTCCTGCGACTCGGAGCCGGACATGCGAAACCCCGACCGGCGCGCGTTCTCGTCGATCGCCCCGGGAGGCTCGGTGACGCTCGTGAGCCGGCTCGTGGAGCTCTGTCCTCGCGGGACCTTCGCGGTCCCCGGGCTCTACGTCATCGACGCCTCTCTCGACGCCCCCGCGAACGGCTCGGACTACGGCCTCGACGCCTTCACGGGGAGCATCCACTCGGAGCGCCCGGTCACGGTGAGGGTCCGGCGCGAGACCCAGATCGTCCGAAACCGAGTCCTGAAGACGAACGGCGCGCCGGGAGGACCTCCGCCGCCGCCGGGCGCGCCCCCGCCGGGCATCGTGATGCCGCCGGCGCCCGCACCGCCGCCGCCCGCGGAGGCGCCGCCTCCGCCCCCTCCGCCGCCTCCGCAGTGAACGTCAGCTCGCGATCGTCGAACCGCCGTCGACGACGATCGTCTGTCCAGTGACGAAGCTCCCCGCGCGCGACGCGAGGAACACGGCCGCGCCCGCGATCTCGTCGGGCTCGCCGATGCGGCCGAGCGGATAGGTGGATACCGCGCGCCGATACGTCTCCGGGTTCTCCCAGAGGGCGCGAGCGAAGTCGGTCCGGACGAGTCCCGGCGCGATGCAGTTCACGCGGACGTTGTGCGGCCCCCACTCGACGGCGAGGTTCCGGGCCATCTGCATGTCCGCGGCCTTGCTGATGCCGTAGGTGCCGAGGACCTTCGACCCCTTCAGGCCGCCGATCGACGAGACGATGACGACGGAGCCGTCCTTTCGCGCCGCCATCTCGGGGACGATCATCTGGCAGAGCCAGTGATTCGAGCGGACGTTCACGCCCATCACCTTGTCGAACGCCGAGTCCGGGATTTCCTGTGTGGGCCCGTAGTGCGGGTTCACCGCCGCGTTGCAGACGAGGACGTGGATCTCCGAGAACGCGCGGCGCGTCTCCGCGACGAGGCGCTCGAGTTCTTCCTTGCTCGAGATGTTCGCGGGGATCGCGACGGCCTTGCCGCCCCTCTGGACGATGCCGGCGACGACCTCCTGGCACGCCGCTTCCTTCCGGCTCGAGACCACGACGTTCGCGCCGTGCTCGGCCATCCGTTCCGCGATGGCCCGGCCGATCCCTTTCGAGGAGCCGGTGACGAGCGCCGTCTTGCCCGTGAGATCGAACAGGGAGCCCGCGCTCATCCGCCGGCGCCCTCGTCGAACGACGCGAAGGTCCGCCCCTCGGAGGCGAGCCGGACCAGGAGCGGAGACGGCTTCCAGACCTTGCCGTGCTCCTTCTCGAACTCCTGGATGCGCGCGAGGAGCTTCGGGAGGCCCACGACGTCGGCATGGAACATCGGGCCGCCGCGGTGGCTCGGAAAGCCGTAGCCGTTGATCCACACGGTGTCTATGTCGGACGCGCGAAGCGCGATCTTCTCGTCGAGGATCTTCGCGCCCTCGTTGATCATGGCGAAGAGGCACCGCTCGAGGATCTCGTCGTCCGAGATGGTCCGCCGGGTGATGCCGAGCTCCTTCGACACGTCGAGGATGATCTTCTCGACCTCCGGATCGGGGATCGGGGTGCGGTTCCCCGCCTCGTACTTGTAGAAGCCGGCGTTCGTCTTCTGGCCGTAGCGTCCCATCTCCGCGAGCCGGTCCGGCACGGCGCCCATGTAACGCTCGCCGGGAGGCGGCTTCGGCTGCGCCTTCCGGATGCGCCACCCGACGTCGATGCCGGCGAGGTCGCTCGTCGCGCACGGGCCCATCGCGAGCCCGAAGCCCGTCATGACCTTGTCCACCTGCTGCGGGAGCGCGCCCTCCTGGATGAGGAACTGCGCCTCACGGTAGTACTGGTGGAGCATCCGGTTCCCGACGAAGCCGTAGCAGACGCCGACGAGGACCGGCACCTTCCCGATCTGCTTGCCGACCTTCATGCTCGTCGCGACGACGGCCTCGTCCGTCGCCTTCCCTCGCACGACCTCGAGCAGGCGCATCACGTTCGCCGGGCTGAAGAAGTGCCACCCGACGACCTGACCCGGCCGCGACGTGGCCGTCGCGATCTCGTCGATGCTGAGGGTCGACGTGTTCGTCGCGAGGATCGCGTCCTTCTTGCAGATCCGGTCGAGCTTTCCGAAGATCTCCTTCTTCAGGCCCATCTCCTCGAACACGGCCTCGATGACGAGATCCACGGACGCGAGGCCGTCCCAGTTCGTCGTTCCCGCGATGCGGGCCACGCGCTCGTCCATCTGCGCCTGGGAGAGCTTCCCCTTCTTCACCGTCGCCGCGTAGTTCTTCCGGACGATGTCGAGGCCCTTGTCGACGAAGTCCTGTTCGCGATCGACGAGCTGAACCGCGATGCCCGCGTTCGCGAGCACCATCGCGATGCCCCCGCCCATCGTCCCGGCGCCGAGCACGGCCGCGCTCTTCACGGGGAGCGTGGGCGTGTCTTCGGGGACGTCGGGGATCTTCGCGGCTTTCCGCTCCGCGAAGAAGACGTGCCGCATCGCCCTGGATTCCACGGACCCGATGGCCTCCGTGATGAGCGCCCGCTCCTTCCGGAGCCCCTCGTCGAACGGGAGCTCGAGCGCGGCGCGAACCGCCTCGATGCACCGGATGGGCGCGTACGCGCCGCGGCTCCGCTCGGTCGCGCTCTTCTTCGCCTTGTCGAGAAAGGACGGATCCGCCCTGGCCTGGTCGAGGTGCGCCGTGAGATCGCGAGCGCGCGGGAGCGGCCGCTTCTCGGCGATGCCGGCCGCGAATTTCACGGCGCCCTCCACGACGTCTCCCTCCACGATCGCGTCCACGAGGCCGATGGCCTTCGCCTCCGTCGCGGAGATTGGTTCCCCGGTGGTGATCATGTCGAGCGCCTTCTGGAACCCGACGAGTCTCGGGAGCCGCTGGGTGCCGCCCGCTCCAGGCAGGATGCCGAGCTTCACCTCGGGGAGCCCGCACTTCGCCGACGCGACCGCCACCCGGTAATGGCAGGAGAGAGCGATCTCGAGCCCGCCGCCGAGCGCCGTCCCGAAGATCGCGGCAACGATCGGCTTGTCGCTCGACTCGAAGCGCTCGATGACGTCGCCGAGCGGAGGGTCCAGGGGCGGCTTCCCGAACTCGGTGATGTCCGCGCCGGCGATGAACGTCCGCCCCCCGCACGCGAGCACGAGCGCCTTTGCGTTTCCGTCCGCGAGCCCGCGCGCGAGGCAATCGGAAAGGCCCTGCCGCACGGCCTGGCCGAGGGCATTCACCGGCGGGCTGTCGAC
>DASZXK010000173.1:0-22442 GCA_035545855.1 Polyangiaceae bacterium | reverse complement strand
CGCCTTCGCCTGCGCCAGGCCGCCCTTCTGCTGAACCTTCAGGAGCGCCGCCGTCAGCGTCGTCTTCCCGTGGTCGATGTGTCCGATCGTCCCGACGTTCACGTGCGGCTTCTTGCGTACGAACTTTTCCTTGGCCATCGTTTCCTCTTTTGAGTTCCGGTCTCGTTCAGTCGAAGTGGGTTTCCCCTCAGGTTCCTCGCACCTTGGCGACGACGGCTTCCTGGACGGAAGCCGGCACGGCCTCGTAGCGAGCGAACTGCATGCTGTACACGGCGCGCCCCTGGGTCTTGCTCCGGAGGTCCGTGGAGTATCCGAACATGGTCGCGAGCGGCACTTCCGCGTCGATGACCTGCGTCGTCGTGCCGCGCTGGTTCATCCCGAGGATGCGGCCGCGGCGCGAGTTGAGGTCCCCGATGACGTCCCCCATGTTCGTGTCGGGCGTCACGACCTCGACCTTCATCATCGGCTCGAGGAGCTGCACCCCGGCGGTCTTCGCGGCGTCCTGCACGGCCATTGAGGCCGCGATCTCGAAGGCGGGCCCGGAGGAGTCCACCTCGTGGAAGCTTCCGTCGAAGAGCCGCACCTTCGTGTCGATGACGGGGTACCCCGCGAGGATCCCGCGCTGGAGCGCTTCCTTCGCGCCCTTCTCGATCGACGGAATGAACTCCTTCGGGATGATCCCGCCGACGATGTCGTTTTCGAAGACGAACCCGGAGCCGCGCGGAAGCGGCTCGATGTCGAGCTTCACGTGGCCGTACTGGCCGTGGCCACCCGTCTGGCGGATGTAGCGGCCCTCGGCCTGCGCCTTCTTCGCGATGGCCTCGCGGTAGGCGACCTCGGGCTTTCCGACGTTCGCCTCGACCTTGAACTCCCGCTTCAGGCGGTCGACGATGATCTCCAGGTGGAGCTCGCCCATGCCGGCGATGATCGTCTGCCCCGTCTCCTCGTTCGTGTACGTGCGGAACGACGGATCCTCGAGCGCGAGCTTCTGGAGGCTCATCCCGAGCTTGTCGATGTCCGCCTGGGTCTTCGGCTCGATGGCGATCGAGATGACCGGCTCCGGGAACACCATCTGCTCGAGCAGGATCGGCGCCTTCTCGTCGCAGAGCGTGTCCCCCGTGCGCGTGTCACGGAGACCGACGGCCGCGTAGATGTTCCCCGCGTGGCACTCCTTCAGCTCCTCGCGCTTGTTCGCGTGCATGCGGAGGATGCGCCCGAAGCGCTCGCGCTTGCCGCGCGTCGCGTTGAGCACCGACGTCCCGCTCGTCACCTGACCCGAGTAGACGCGGAAGAACGTCAGGTTCCCCACGAACGGGTCGTTCATGATCTTGAACGCGAGGGCGGCGAACGGCTCGTCGTCGCTGGCCTTCCGCGTGATCTTCGTCGGCTCCTTCTTGTCCGGGTCGAGGCCCTCGACCGCGGGGATGTCCACCGGGGAAGGCAGGAGGTTCACGACCTGGTCCAGCATGAGCTGGACGCCCTTGTTCTTGAAGGCGGACCCGCCGAGCACCGGAACGAACGCGAACGAGACGACGGCCTTCCGGAGCGCCCGGTAGATCTCCTCGTTCGTCACCTTCTCCGAGCCGCTGTCCAGGAACTTCTCCATCACCTGGTCGTCGACGTCGGCGCAGGCCTCGATCATCTCCTCGCGCAGCGTCTTGCACTTGTCGGCCAGATCGGCCGGGATTTCCTGCCACTCGTACTTCGCGCCGAGCGTCTCGTCCGCGAAGATGGCGGCCTTCATGCGAATGAGGTCGACCATGCCCTTCAGCTGGTCTTCCTCGCCGACGGGCCACTGGATCGGTACGGGGCGGCACCCGAGCCGGTCCTTCATGGAGTCCAGGTTCATCTGGAAATCCGCGCCCGTCTTGTCGAGCTTGTTCACGAACGCGAGGCGCGGAACCTTGTAACGGTCCGCCTGACGCCACACGGTCTCGCTCTGCGGCTCGACGCCGTTGCCGCCGTCGAACACGGCGATCGCGCCGTCGAGAACACGAAGGGACCGCTCCACCTCGATGGTGAAGTCCACGTGGCCCGGCGTGTCGATGATGTTGATCCGGTGCTTCTTGCCGGCGAAGGGGCCCTCGTCCGGCGTCCAGAAGCAGTTCGTCGCGGCGCTCGTGATGGTGATGCCGCGCTCCTGCTCCTGCTCCATCCAGTCCATCGTCGCGGCGCCGTCGTGGACTTCGCCGATCTTGTGACTGATGCCCGTGTAGTAGAGGACGCGCTCGGTGACCGTGGTCTTCCCCGCGTCGATGTGCGCCATGATCCCGATGTTTCGGGTGCGCTCGAGTGGGATTTCGCGGGCCATCGTCGTGTCGCTTCGGGGGAGGAGCTGTTTCCGGCTTTTGGTAAGACGAAACCCCCTCCGGCGCCCTGACCTCCCGCGGTTTGGGAGGCACTGAATTGGCCGGAAGGGGTTCGGGGTGATTCGGTGTTCGGGCCGACTGGCCGCGAACGGTGAAGCAACCCGATCCTATTTCGTCTTCTTCATGCTGCCGTTTGAAGCTCCTCTAAGGGTTTCTGCTTCGGGAGACTCTCACCAGCGGTAGTGGGCGAACGCCTTGTTCGCTTCCGCCATGCGGTGCGTGTCGTCCTTCTTCTTCACGGCGCCGCCGCGCATCGCGGCCGCGTCCACGAACTCCGCCGCCAGGCGCTCACGCATCGTCTTCTCGCCGCGCGTGCGCGCGTTCAGGACGAGCCAGCGCATGCCGAGCGCGACGCGACGCTCCGGACGAACTTCGACCGGCACCTGGTACGTCGCACCACCGACGCGGCGGCTCTTCACCTCGAGCTTCGGCTTCACGTTGTCGAGCGCCTTGCGGAACACCTCGAGCGGGTCTTCCTTGAAGCGCGCCTTGATGATGTCGAACGAGCCGTAGAGGATGCCCTCGGCCGTCGACTTCTTGCCGCCGATCATGAGGGTGTTGGTGAACTTCGCCACCAGCTTGTCGCGGTGGATGGGGTCGGGAAGGATCTTCCGCTTCGGTACGTCGCGTCGGCGTGACATCTATCTTGCTCTCTGTTCCTCAGGACTTCGGCCGCTTCACGCCGTACTTCGAGCGGCTGCGGTTGCGGTTGGCCTTGTTCGTGCTGGAGGGGCCCGCGGCGCCGGACGCGTCCAGCGTGCCGCGCACGACGTGGTAGCGAACGCCCGGGAGGTCCTTCACACGACCGCCGCGGATGAGCACCACGCTGTGCTCCTGAAGGTTGTGCCCCTCGCCCGGAATGTAGCTGATGACTTCCATGCCGTTCGTGAGCCGCACGCGGCAGACCTTGCGAAGGGCGGAGTTCGGCTTCTTCGGCGTCGTCGTGTACACGCGCACGCACACGCCGCGTTTCTGCGGGCAGGAGCGGAGCGCAGGAGACGCGGTACGCGTCCGGATGGCCTCACGGCCGGTGCGAATGAGCTGCTGAATCGTAGGCATGGAAGGGGGGGTACTCGGGGGGCCGTGAGGGTAGCCGCGCGGCGCTTTGTGTCAAGACAGAAGGGGTTGACAGATCGGGTGAAAGGGTGTTCAGACCGCCCTCGTTGCGACCGAGAGACGCGGCGAGCCTTCTCGGGCTCTCGCGCGGGGCGGCGCTCATGGCACGGCGCGGCTCGGAATGCACGGGCAACGTCTTCGTCTCCCAGCGGAAGGCCTCGGACGCTCCCAACTCGAGCCAACGGGAGGGCATCACCGGCCCGGAGGCCCGGACCGGCCGGTACACGCGGATCTCATCGAGATCGCCCGACAATCGGCGTTCTGGGACTACGCTCTCGGGGGTCCTCGGGCGATGCCGAACCTGCCGGAACCGACTCTCTCGATTCGTCTGATCTGGCCATTCGCCCGGATTCTCGGCGAGGACTACTTCCGCGCGCCGGAGCTCCTCGGCGCAACGGGGCTCACCATCGAGCAGTTCGGAGAGCCCGACACTCGAGTGCCGCACTCGGTCGCGATGCGCGCGCTCGATTCGGCCGTCGCGAAGACGGGCGATCCGACGCTCGGACTCCGAGCGGGAGCCGCGGTGGATCAAAGCGAGCTCGAGGTGCTCGAGTACGCGGCGCGGACCAAGCGCACCCTCGGCGAGGCCCTCGAGCTCATGATTCGCTACGGGAACCTCATGAACGAGGCCATCGAGTTCTCGATAGCGGAGGAAGGAGACAACATGCTCTTCCTCTCGGTGCCGATCCGCGGAGCGACGATGCCGCCGGCCGGAAACGACTACATCGTCGCGTGCGCGATCGCGTTCTCGAAGAGAAACGCGGAGACCTACGTCCCTCCCGTCGAGGTGCGCCTCATGCATCCGCCACCGTCGTACCGCGATGCCTACGAACGGTTCTTCGAGACGAAGGTCGTCTTCGGAGCGCCCGAGAACGCCGTCGTGCAACAGAAGTCCCGGCTCGCGACACCGATGAAGGGTGCGAACCCCATCGCCTCGCGCGCGTTCGAGCTCCAGGCCGCCAAGGCGATGGAACGGCTCCGGATCCGCGAGGGGAATGCGGGGCGCGTTCGAGAAGCGATCGCTCGAAGCCTCGCCGACGGTCCCCCGAGCATGCGCGCGGCGGCGCGGGAGCTCGCCATGGGCGTCGCGACGCTCCGGCGTCGTCTCGACGCCGAGGGCACGACGTTCTCGGATCTCGTCGACGAGGTCCGTCGTGCCCTCGCCGAGCGGCACCTCGCGTCGTCCGAGACGACGATCAGCGAAGTCGCGTTCCTCCTCGGGTTCTCGGACGTGCGCGCGTTCGGGCGCGCGTTCCGGCGGTGGTACGGCATGCTCCCTTCCGAGTGGCGAAAGGCGAAGCGCTCGTCGGGGGCGTGATACGCTCCGATCGTCCGTCGCCCGTCCGGGCGAACCGACGGTCCATGACGAAACTGCGCGTGATCGGCGCCGGACTCGGCCGCACGGGGACGAACTCCCTGAAGGTCGCCCTCGAGATGCTCCTCGGCGGGCGCTGCTACCACATGCTCGAGGTGTTCGAGCACCCGGAGCACGTGAAGGTCTGGCACGACGCCGCAGTGAGCGGTGAGACCGCGGGCCTCGCCGGGCTCCTGGACGGATACGTCGCCACGGTGGACTGGCCGTCCACAGCGTTCTGGGCGGAGCTCGCCGAGGGAAACCCGGAGGCCCTCGTCCTGCTCTCCACGCGGAGTGTGGACTCCTGGTGGAAGAGCTTTGACGAGACGATCCTCGCGGGCCGGCGCAGGCGCGCGGCGGACCCCGCCGATCCCTTCCTCCGCATGACGGGAGCGCTCTTCTCCCGCAACTTCACGCCGGACTTCGAGGACGAGGAGTCCGCGAAGCGCGCGTTCCTCGCGCACGAGGACCGCGTACGAAAGGCGGCGCCGGCGGATCGCTTCCTCGAGTGGCACCCGGGGGACGGCTGGGAGCCGATCTGTCGAGCCCTCTCCGTTCCGGTGCCGAAAGAGCCGTTCCCGCACGTCAACACGACGGACGAGTTCCGCAAGCGCGCTCGCCTCGACTGACCGTCAGGGAGCGCGTTCGCCCGGAAGCCGGGTCACCGGGACCATGCGATACGCCGACCGGTTGTCGCTGAACTCGAGCGTCCACACCGGCTTCCCGCTCGCGTCGTACTCGACGGCGCGCGCGTGGCCGATCCTCGAGTCCCAGTTCTTCGTGATGAACGAGTCCAGCACCAGGACGCCGCCTGCGCTCGTCGAGTAGGCGTTGCCGCCGACGGGCGACATGTACGGTTCGCCGCCCGTCTCCCACACGACGCGAGCCGTCCGCCTCGGGACGTCCAGCGCGAGCCGGATAGCGCGCGAACGCTCTTCCGTGTCGGCGAGGTTCGGGTTCCGGTTCCCGTTGTCGTACACGAGGATCCCGCCGGGCACCCACTCGGGACCATGCTGGTGCACGAACCACGTCCCGGATTCGAGCGTGAAATCTCCGCCCGGACCCAGTCGGTAGAGGATCTTCCCCGTCCGGTGATCGATGGACAGGAGCGTGTCCAGGTGCCTCACGCTGAGGAGAATCGAGTCGTCCGCCTCGGAGTAAAGGAGGGCGTTCGAGTGCATCCAGTCGTAGCCCGGCGCGTCGTTGCGAGTCGGGTCGGGCACGCTGTCGAAGAAGCTCTCGCCTCGCTTCTGCGGATCGAGGTGGTCGAAGCTGTCCCAGCTCCAGAGCTTCTTGCCGTCCGCCGTGAACTCGACGATGGAGTCCCCGCCGACGTTCGCGGGCCCGGGCTCGTCGGGATAGCGGATCTCGCGGAAGGAGAGGCCTATCGCGAGGAAGCTCCCGGTCGGCAACCGGATGACGTCGTGGTGAAGGGAGGTGACCCCGAGGGCTCGCGCCGGCACGTGGGAGACCACCCTGCCGAGCTCGTCCAGGACGAAAAAATCGTGGTCTTGCAGGAACGCGAGCGTGCCGTCGGGGAGGAGCTTCACGCCGGCGGGGACCTTCGCGACGGGGTACTTCTCCGTGAGCCTCGTGATCACGGGCAGGTAAAACCGCGTCTTGCCGCGGGCATCGACGACGTAGAAGGCGCTGTCCGCCACCGCGGGGAAGCGCTGGAGATCGAAGAGACGATAGTCGGCGCCAGGCGCCCCGGAGGTCACGACCGGAAACGACACGACGTACCCCGGCAGCGCGGGCGGCGAATCGACGGAGAGACGCGCGCTCCGAACCGCGCCGCTTCCGTCGCGTGCGGTGACGACGACCTCGTGGTGATGGCCCGGCTCGAGCCCGCGGAGGCGGAGCCGCGTCTCGCCGGACGGCATCTGCTGGTTCGTGCCGCGGACGCCGGGATCGGCCGGTTCGGTCGCCTCCGCCGTCTCGCCAGGCGCCAGCCTCACCAGGACGTCGGCGACCATCGGCTGTTCGGCGTGGGTCTCCGCGCGGACCTGGAGCGGCTCCCGGACCGGCGGGGGAAGAACGGGAGTGGCAGGCGAGGCGCACGCCGCCGCGAGGCCCACGAGCGCCGTCGGGAGGAGCGCCTTCGTCACCTCACGAACGGTATCACCCGCCGCGCGCCCGCCGTGCGCCCGAAAGCACGACGGCGCTCACTCGCGCGCCCGCCGTGCGCCCGAAAGTACGACGGCGCTCACTCCGGTAGGGTCTCGACCGTGGGGAACCAGGCCGGAAGCGCCCGGACGATTCGATTCACCTGACCACGGCGCGGCTGCCCGCAGGAAGTGGGGCTCCGATCGTCGAGCGCGAGCACGTCCGCCACCCGGCGCGCGGTCGCGATTTCGAAGTCGTGGAGCGCGTAGCCGAGGTTCTTCGACGACATGAGGCTGTCCGTCGTGTCGGGCTGGCCGAGATAGTGCTTCAGCCCGAGCAGGTGACCGAGCTCGTGCGCCATCGTTCGCGAGGCGGGAAACGTCGCGGGATGGGGCGCGGGATTCAGCACCGGATTGTCCCGGACGTAGGCGCCCAGGTAGCCGTCGTAGAGACCGTTCGCCAGCGGGAAGCGGGGGATGATCTGGACCATCCAGACGTCTGCATTGGAGAAGCTGCCGCCGTGGAGCAAGCCGGAGTCGCCGAGGACGGGGACGGTGCCGGCGTCGTCCGGCCCCTGATCGTCCAGGTGGAACTCGAAGCAGATGCGCGCCGGCTCCCAGATGGTCTGGACCTCGGCGAGACGCTCGATGATCGCATCGTCCGTGAAGAGGCTGTCCCGCAGGTGAACTTCGACCGGAATGCGGAACAACCGGGCGCCTGCGTCGCCGTCCTCTAGCGAACCATCCGCTGCCGCGGCTTCGGGCGAGGCGGCATCCCGAGAGCGTCCAGGGCCCGCTTCCGCCCCACCGTCGAGGGGGCCGGACGCATCGCGCGATCGACGTCGATCGGCCGCGTCGTCATCACGGAGGGTCGCATCCGGTGGCGGCGTCCCCGCGTCCGTATCGGCGTCTCTGGAAGGAGCCACGATCGAGGCGTCTTTCGTTCGCCCCGACGCGTCGTGACGTCCGCCGCCGTCCGTCGGCTGACCGGGGCCCGACGAACGTCCGGAGTCATCGCCACACCCCGTGACGAGCGAGCCGATCGACACGGCGCCGCTCAGGATCATCGCTGTCACGGACGGACGCATCGACCAGAGAACCTTAGTGCGTGGCGCGCGACCCCGCCAAGGTCGTCGTCGAAACCACTTCGCCGTACGTCGCCGCCCGCCCCCATGACGGCGCGACGAACCGGTAAACATCCCGCGACATCGAGCTCCGCCGGGAGCGGTGAGCGACGAACCCGTTCGCTCAGAGCCGCGCGCGGCCGTGCTGCACGTCGTCCCAGAGGGATGCCGTGAGCGGGACGTAGCCGTCGTCCTGCCGGAGATACACGCGGCCGGCCTGAGACACCGGGTCGATCCCCTGCTTCTTGAGATCCACCTTCTGGATCTTGAACGTCGCAGTCGTCGCCATCGCGTCCATCACGCGGACGAACCGCGGCTGGGCGTAGCTCGGAAGCTCCTGCGCGGCCCGCCAGAACGAACCCGCGTCGAACCCGTTCTCGCAGACGACCGCGGCCAGCCCCGCCTGGCCTTCCATCCCGGGGACCTGGATCCCGCAGACGGTGGTTTCCTTCACGCCCGGGGCCTTGGAAAGAACGTCCGCGACCTCGGCCGTGGACACGTTCTCCCCCTTCCAGCGGTAGGTGTCTCCGATGCGATCGACGAAGTAGAAGTAGTCCTCCTCGTCGTATCGCATGAGGTCGCCCGACCGGTAGTAACGGTCGTTCGCCTCGAAGACGTTCCGGACGATCTTCTTCTCCGTCGCGCCCGCGTCCGTGTACCCGCGGAACTCCGACGCGGCGCTCCGCGGCTCGTCGTCCAGCCGGATGAGGAGCTCGCCGATTTCACCCGTCCGACACTCGATGCAGAACCCGTTCGAGTCCCGGACGTAGTCGTCCCGATCGACGTCGTAGCGGACGATCGTCATGTGCGAGAGCGGACGGAACGGGACGCGCCCGACCGACCCCTGGCGGCCCGAGAGGTTCACGATGATGCCCGGGGCTTCCGTCGCGCCGTAGAACTCCCGGATTTCCGGGATGTTGAAGCGTTTCTGGAAGGGCTCCCACACGTCCGCACGGAGCCCGTTTCCGAGGGCGACGCGAATCGGGTTGTGGACCTCGGCGTCGCTCGGCGGCGTGTTCAGGAGGTACCGGCAGAGCTCGCCGATGTAGATCATCGCGGTCGCGTTGTACCGCTGCACGTCCTCCCAGAACGCCTTCGCGCTGAACGACGAACGCATCGCGACGGGTGTCCGCGTCAGGATGCACCCGCCGACTCCGAGCAGGAGCGCGTTCGAGTGATAGAGCGGCAGCACGTTGTAGAGCTTGTCTCCGGGTTTGAAACCGAAGAAGAGCGGTCCGAAGCTCGACCCGGCGACGACCGCGCGCCCGTGCGTCACTCGACAGGGCTTCGGAAGCCCGGTGGTTCCCGACGTGTAGATGAAGACGTAGTCCTCGTTCGCCATCATGGGCACGCGCGGGAACGCCCGCGCGGGGGCCTCGGCGAGCCGCTCCTCGAAGTCCCCCGAGTTGAAGGTGTAGACCTTCTCCACGTGGTCCTTGAGGTCCAGGCGGGAGCGGAACGCGGGCTCGCACTTCCGCTCGACGATGACGACTCGCGCCTTGCTCGACCTCACGGCGTGCGAGAGCGGCGCGCCCTCGAGGTTCGAGTTCACGAGCGCCGTCGTCGCGCCGAGCCGGTTCACGCCCCAGACGATCGCGAGATAGAGCGGTGAGTTCGTCGCGATGAGGGCGACGACGTCCCCTTTGCGGACGCCCGCGGCGGAGAGCACGTGGGCGACCTGGGACGTCTTGTCGTCCAGGGCGCTCCAGGTGTAGCGCTCGTCGCCCATCTCGAGGGCGAGCCCGAACGGGTCGACCTTCGCGTTCTCGAGGACGACCTTGAGGACGCTGGCGTCGTTGTCACCCTTCGCCGTCAGGAGGCGAGGAACGGTGTGGCGGAGGGCTCGCGGGATCAGACCGAATTCGGTCCGCAATGCGTCGCGGAACCTCGGATTTCCGAGGTTCCGCGCGAGGTCCAGGGCTGCGTTACGGATGGGCCCGAGCGGGCCCGCGTCCACCACTCTCAAGGGCTTTCACTCCTCGCCGACGACCGAGAGGTTCTCCTGAAGGGGCTGCCGCACGTACTGCTGCAGCGGCTGCCCACCCGGATGATCCTCCACGATCATCTGGAGGCGCTTGTACGGCGGGAGGCCCGTTCCGGCGGGGATCAGGCGACCCATGATGACGTTCTCCTTGATGCCACGGAGATCGTCCGTCTTGCCGCAGATGGCGGCCTCGGTGAGCACCTTCGTCGTCTCCTGGAAGGAGGAAGCGCTGATGAAGGACTCCGTCGAGAGCGACGCCTTCGTGATGCCGAGGAGCATCGGTTCGGCGACGGCCGGCTGACCACCGCGCGAGATGACCTTCGCGTTCTCCTTCTCGAACACGTGCTTCTCGACCTGCTCGTCCACGAGGAACGTGGTGTCCCCGATCTCCCGGATCCGGACGCGGCGGAGCATCTGACGCACGATCACCTCGATGTGCTTGTCGTTGATTCCGACGCCCTGGAGCCGATAGACCTGCTGGATCTCGTTCACGAGCCAGGCGGCGAGCTCCTTCTCGCCCTTCACGCGCAAGATGTCGTGCGGGTTCGCCGGACCGTCCTGGAGGGGGTCGCCCGCCCGGACGTGATCGCCCGTCTGCACCTGGATGTGCTTGCCCTTCGGGATCAGGTACTCGCGCGACTGATCCGTGAGAGGCGTGCCGTCCACGGAGAGCGGCGTCGTGATGACCTTCCGCTTGCCCTTCGTGTCCTTGCCGAACGAGACGATGCCGTCGATCTCGCTGATGATGGCGTGGTCCTTCGGCTTCCGGGCCTCGAAGAGCTCGGCGACGCGGGGGAGACCACCGGTGATGTCCTGCACCTTGGTCTTGTCGCGCGGGATGTTGCCGATGGCCTCGCCGGGGTGAATCGTCTCGCCCTCCTGCGCGACGATGTTGGCGCCGACCGGGAGCAGGTAGCGCGCCTCGAGATCCGTGTTCGGGATCTTCTTCGGCTCGCCCGTCTCCGGGTCGATGATCGTGATGCGCGGGCGGAGCTCCGCGGCGCGCGACTCGATGACGATCTTGCGGGAGAGACCCGTCACCTCGTCCACGCGCTCCATCACGCTGACGCCCTCGACGAGGTCGCCGTACTGGATGATGCCGCCGACCTCGGTGAGGATCGGCATCGCGAAGGGGTCCCACTCGGCCACGACCTGGCCGGCCTTCACGCGGTCGCCGTCCTTGGCGCTGAGGATCGCTCCGTAGACGAGGCGGTGGTGCTCGCGTTCGCGGCCCGTGTCGTCCATCACGACGAGCTCGCCGTGGCGGTTCATCACCGCGACGGTGTCGTCCTGCTTCTTCACGAGCTGGGCGTTCTTGAGGTGCACGATGCCCGCGGTGCGTACCTCGAGCGAGCTCTGCTCGATCTTGCCGCGCGCCGCCGCGCCACCGATGTGGAACGTGCGCATCGTGAGCTGGGTGCCGGGCTCGCCGATGCTCTGGGCAGCGATGATGCCGATGGCCTCGCCGATGTTGACGCGCGTTCCGCGCGCGAGGTCACGGCCGTAGCACATGCCGCACACGCCGCGGCGCGTCTGGCAGGTGAGCACGGACCGGATGACGACCTCCTCGATGCCCGCGTCCTCGATCTTCCTGACGAGCGCTTCGTCGAGCTCGGAGTTGGCCTCGACGAGGACCTCCCCGGTGAGCGGATCCACGACGTCTTCGAGGACGACGCGGCCGAGGATTCGGTCGCCGAGCGGCTGGATGACCTCGCCGGCTTCCTCGAGCTTCGCGACGCGGATGCCGTCCAGCGTGCCGCAGTCGTACTCGCTGACGACCGCGTCCTGGGCGACGTCGACGAGACGGCGCGTGAGGTAGCCGGAGTTCGCCGTCTTGAGCGCGGTGTCGGCGAGACCCTTGCGGGCGCCGTGCGTCGAGACGAAGTACTGGAGCACCGAGAGGCCTTCGCGGAAGTTCGCGGTGATGGGCGTCTCGATGATCTCGCCGGACGGCTTGGCCATCAGACCACGCATGGCGGCGAGCTGGCGCATCTGCTGCGTCGAACCACGCGCGCCGGAGTCGGCCATGATGTAGACGGGGTTGAAGCTCGAATCCTCGAGCTGCTTGCCGGTCTCGGGATCGACGACGGTTTCCTTGCCGATGACTTCCATCATCTCTTCGGTCACGCGGTCGGCGACGCCTGCCCAGATGTCGACGACCTTGTTGTACCGCTCACCGTCCGTGATGAGACCTTCCTGGTACTGGTCGACGACGCGCTGGAGCTCCTCTTGCGCTGCGTCGATGAGCTCCTTCTTCTTGTCCGGGATGACCATGTCATCCATGCAGATGCTGACGCCGGCCTTCGTCGCGTACTCGAAGCCGAGCGACCGCAGGCGGTCCGCGAGGAGAACGGTCTCCTTGTTCCGGTGCTTCCGGTAGCAGACGTCGATGAGCGACGAGAGCGCCTTCTTGTTCAGCACCTTGTTGACGTAGTCGAACGGGATCTCGGGAGGCAGGACCTCCGAGATGAGCACGCGACCGACCGTCGTCTGGATGGCGCGAGTCCGCGGGTTGCCGTCCTCGTCCTTGTCCGTGATGCGGACCTTGATGCCGGAGTGGAGCTCCACGTGGCCGTGGTCGTAGGCCATGCGCACTTCGTGCGGCGACGCGTACACGCCGCGGAGGTACCCTTCGAGAGCCTCCCCCTTCGTGCGGAGGCTGCCCTCGCGGAAGCACCCGCGGGAGAACTTCTTCTCGCGCGTCGCGTAGTAGAGCCCGAGCACGATGTCCTGCGTCGGGTTGATGATGGGGCGGCCGTTCGCGGGCGAGAGGATGTTGTTCGTGCTCATCATGAGCACGCGCGCTTCCATCTGCGCCTCGACCGACAGCGGCACGTGGACGGCCATCTGATCGCCGTCGAAGTCGGCGTTGAACGCCGTGCAGACGAGCGGGTGGAGCTGGATGGCCTTACCCTCGATGAGCACCGGCTCGAACGCCTGGATGCCGAGGCGGTGGAGCGTCGGCGCGCGGTTCAGCATCACCGGGTGCTCCTGGATCACCTCGTCCAGGATGTCCCACACCTCGGGACGCTCGCGTTCCACCATCTTCTTCGCCGACTTGATGGTGTTGACGTACCCGCGCTCTTCGAGCTTGTTGTAGATGAACGGCTTGAAGAGCTCGAGCGCCATCTTCTTCGGAAGACCGCACTGGTGGAGCTTCAGCGTCGGACCGACGACGATCACGGAACGGCCCGAGTAGTCCACGCGCTTGCCGAGCAGGTTCTGGCGGAACCGGCCCTGCTTGCCCTTCAGCATGTCGCTGAGGCTCTTCAGCGGGCGCTTGTTCGGACCGGTGATCGTCTTGCCTCGGCGGCCGTTGTCGAACAGCGCGTCGACGGCCTCCTGGAGCATGCGGCGCTCGTTCCGGATGATGATCTCCGGCGCGTTGAGCTCGAGCAGGCGCTTCAGGCGGTTGTTGCGGTTGATGACGCGGCGATAGAGATCGTTGAGATCGCTCGTCGCGAACCGCCCGCCGTCGAGGGGCACGAGCGGACGGAGGTCCGGCGGGAGCACCGGGACGACCGTGAGCATCATCCACTCCGGGCGGTTCCCGGAGCCGCGGAACGCTTCCACGACCTTGAGGCGCTTCGCGATCTTCTTCCGCTTCGCCTCGCTGGTCGTCGTGCGCATCTCGAGCCGGAGCTCTTCCGCGAGCGCGTGGACGTCCACCCGCTTCAGCATCTCGAGGACGGCCTCGCCGCCCATGCCGGCGGAGAAGCGGTCGTCCCCGTACTCCTCGATGAGCTGCGCGTAGCGATCCTCGGAGAGGAGCTCGCCCGCCTCGAGGCCCGTGTCCTTACCGTCGATGACGATGTACGCCTCGCAGTAGAGGACGCGCTCGAGGTCCTTCAGCGTGATGTCGAGGATGTTGCCGATACGGGACGGCAGGCTCTTCAGGAACCAGATGTGCGCGACGGGCGTCGCGAGATTGATGTGCCCGAGGCGCTCACGACGCACCTTGGACTGGATCACCTCGACGCCGCACTTCTCGCACACGATCCCGCGGTGCTTCATGCGCTTGTACTTGCCGCAGATGCACTCGTAGTCCTTCACCGGGCCGAAGATCTTCGCGCAGAAGAGCCCGTCCCGCTCCGGCTTGAACGTGCGGTAGTTGATCGTCTCCGGCTTCTTCACCTCGCCGTGCGACCACTCCCGGATCTTCTCCGGGCTCGCGAGCGAGATTCGCATCGCGGAAAAGCTGAGGGGGTCCTTGGGCTTCTCGAAGAACGAGAAAATGTCACGCATGGGTCAAGGTCTCCTGGCTCGAAATTCCGTTGCGAATCCGTCAGTCTTCCGCCGCTGCCGCCCCCGACGTCTCGACGAGCTCGACGTTGAGGCAGAGGGACTGGAGCTCTTTGATGAGCACGTTGAAACTCTCGGGTAGGCCGGCCTCGAGCGTGTACTCGCCCTTGACGATGGCCTCGTACATGCGGGTTCGGCCCTGCACGTCGTCGCTCTTCACCGTGAGGAACTCCTGGAGGGCGTAGGCGGCGCCGTAGGCCTCCATCGCCCAGACTTCCATCTCGCCGAGACGCTGGCCGCCGAACTGGGCTTTGCCGCCGAGGGGCTGCTGCGTCACGAGCGAGTACGGGCCGATGGAGCGCGCGTGGATCTTGTCGTCCACGAGGTGGTGGAGCTTCAGCATGTACATGACGCCCACCGTGACGTCCTGCTCGAAGGGCTCGCCGGTGCGGCCGTCGAAGAGGATCGTCTGACCGGAGGGATCGAAGCCGGCCTTGGTGAGGGCCTGCTTGATCTCGATCTCTGCCGCGCCGTCGAACACGGGCGTCGCGAAGTGCACGCCCTTCTCGAACTTCTTCGCGAGGAGGTGGAGCTGGTCGTCCGGAAGGTTCTTCACGAGCGCCTTCATGTTCGGATCACCGTCGAACACGTCCGTGATGGTCTTCTGGAGACGCTCCTTGTTCTGCTCGAGCGCCGACGCGATGAGCTCGCCGAGCCCCTTGGCGCCCCAGCCGAGGTGCGCTTCGAGGATCTGCCCGACGTTCATGCGGCTCGGCACGCCGAGCGGGTTCAAGACGAGGTCCACCGGGCGACCGTCGGCCATGTACGGGAGGTCTTCTTCCGGGAGGATCCGGGAAACGACGCCCTTGTTGCCGTGACGGCCGGCCATCTTGTCGCCCACCTGGAGCTTCCTCTTGATGGCGATGTAGACCTTCACCATCTTGATGACGCCCGGCGGGAGCTCGTCGCCCTTGGAGAGGCGATCGATCTTGTCGTGGAAGTGCGCCTCGCGGTCGCGGACGATCTCCTCGAGCTGGTGGAGGAGCTGGCCGACCTGGTCCGCGCCCTTGGCCGTCTGGAGCTCGCCCCAGTACTTCCGCGGCACGGGATCCAGCACGTCGTCCGAGAGCTTCGTGCCCTTCTCGACGAGGACCTTGCCCTTGTCGTCGACGAGCTTCGACGTCGTCTCCTGACCGCGGAGGATCTCGCGGATCTTCCGGAAGAAGGAGTCCCGGAGGATCTTCACCTCTTCGTCGCGCGTGCGCTCGAGCCGCGCGCGCTCCTGGTCCTCGATCGCTCGCGCGCGCTCGTCCTTCTCCTGACCCTTGCGGGAGAAGATCCGAGCGTCGATGACGATGCCGGAGACGCCCGGGGGCACCTTGAGCGAGCTGTCCCGCACGTCCCCGGCCTTCTCGCCGAAGATCGCGCGGAGGAGCTTCTCTTCCGGGGAGAGCTGGCTCTCGCCCTTCGGAGTGATCTTGCCGACGAGGATGTCACCGGGCTTCACCTCGGCGCCGATGCGGACGACGCCCGCCTCGTCGAGGTCCTTCAGGGCCTCTTCGCCGACGTTCGGGATGTCCCGCGTGACCTCTTCCTTGCCGAGCTTGGTGTCCCGCGCGATGCACTCGAATTCCTCGATGTGCACGCTCGTGAAGACGTCGTGCTTCGCGATGCGCTCGGAGACGAGGATCGAATCCTCGAAGTTGTAGCCCTGCCACGGCATGAACGCGACGACCACGTTCCGGCCGAGCGCGATCTCGCCCATGTCGCACGCGGGGCCGTCCGCGAGGACGTCCCCGGCCGCCACGTGCTCGCCGGGGCGAACGATGGGCTTCTGGTTGTAGCAGGTGCTCTGGTTCGAGCGCTGGTACTTCATCATCGGGTAGATGTCGGGCACTTCCGAGCCCTCACCCGACGTCGCCCGGACGACGATGCGCGTCGCGTCCACGCTCTCGACGATGCCGCCGCGACGCGCGACGATGCACACGCCGCTGTCGACGGCGACACGGCGTTCCATGCCGGTGCCGACGAGCGGCGCGTCCGTCACGACGAGCGGCACGGCCTGGCGCTGCATGTTCGCACCCATGAGGGCGCGGTTCGCGTCGTCGTGCTCGAGGAACGGCACGAGGGCGGCAGCGACGCTCACCATCTGGTTCGGCGCGACGTCGATGAGCTCGATCTGCTCCGGAGCGACCTTGCGGTAGTCGCCGTTGTAGCGAGCGGAGACGAGGCCCTCCGTGAACTTGCCCTTCGCGTCCATCTCCGAGCTCGCCTCGGCGATGTGACGGCCTTCCTCCTCGAGCGCGGAGAACCACTGGGTCTCCTCGAGGACGCGGCCCTCGGTGACCTTGCGGTACGGAGTCTCGACGAAGCCGTACTCGTTCACGCGAGCGAACGTGGAGAGAGAGGCGATGAGGCCGATGTTCGGACCTTCCGGCGTCTCGATCGGGCAGATGCGGCCGTAGTGCGTCGTGTGGACGTCGCGGACCTCGAAGCCCGCGCGCTCGCGCGTGAGACCGCCGGGCCCGAGGGCGGAGAGACGCCGCTTGTGCGTCACCTCCGACAGCGGGTTCGTCTGGTCCATGAACTGCGAGAGCTGGGAGCTTCCGAAGTACTCCTTCACCACCGCGCCGACGGGCTTCGCGTTGATGAGGTCGTGCGGCATGAGCGTGTCGATCTCCTGGGAGACGCTCATGCGCTCCTTGATCGCACGCGCCATGCGGACGAGGCCGATGCGGTACTGGACCTCCATCAGCTCGCCGACCGCGCGAACGCGGCGGTTGCCGAGGTGATCGATGTCGTCGACCGAGCCCTTGCCGTTCTTCAGGTCGATGAGGTGCTTGACCGTCTGGAGGATGTCCTCGCGGGAAAGCGTGGTCTGGTTCAGCCCCGGGCGCTGCTCGTCCGCCTGGTCCTTGTAGAACTTGTAGTTCAGCTTCAGGCGACCGACGGCGCTGAGGTCGTACCGCTCGGGGTTGAAGAACAGGTTGTTGAAGAGCGTCTTCGCCGTCTCGAGCGTCGGGGGATCGCCCGGGCGGAGGCGCCGGTAGATCTCCATGATGGAGTCTTCGGTCGTCTGCACCTTGTCCGCGATGAGCGTGTCCCGGAGGTACGGGCCGACGTTCAGGCCGTCGATGAAGAGGACCTTGAACTCCGAGACGTCCGCCTCGCGGAGGCGCTCGACGGTGATCTCCGTCACTTCCTCGTTGCAGCCGAGGAGGACCTCGCCCGTCTCCTTGTCGATGACGTCTTCCGCGCTCACCTTGCCGATGAGCTCCGGAAGTTCCATCGGGAGGCGATCGATGTCCGCGCCCTTCAGCTTCTTGATCGCCGCGCGCGTGAACTTGGTGTTCTTCTTGACCACGACTTCGCCGCCGACCTTGATGTCGCGCGTCGCGCGCTGACCGGCGAGGAGATCGAACTCCAGGCTCTTCGAGAACTTGCCGCCCTTCTCGATGAAGATCGTCTCCTTGGAGTAGAAGCGATCCAGGAGCTCCTGGGACGTGAACCCGAGCGCGCGGAGGAGCACCGTCGCGTGCATCTTCCGGCGGCGGTCGATGCGGACGTAGATGAGGTCCTTGTGGTCGAACTCGAAGTCGAGCCACGAGCCCGAGTACGGGATGATGCGCGCCGAGTAGAGGAGCTTTCCGCTCGAGTGCGTCTTGCCCTTGTCGTGGTCGAAGAACACGCCGGGGGACCGGTGGAGCTGAGAGACGACGACGCGTTCGGTGCCGTTGATGATGAACGTCGCCGTGTCCGTCATGAGCGGGATCTCGCCGAAGTAGACCTCCTGCTCCTTGATGTCCCGGACGATGCGCTCGCCGCCTTCGATGACGTCGTAGACCATGAGCTGCGTCGTCACCTTGATCGGCGCAGCGAACGTCATGCCGCGCTGGCGGCATTCCTCGACGTCGTACTTCGGCTTATCCAGCTGGTACGACACGAACACGAGCTCGCTCGTCCCGTCGAAGTCCCGGATCGGGAAGACGCTCTTGAACACGCCCTGAAGCCCGATGTCCTTGCGCTCCTTCGGCGCAATGTCGGACTGGAGGAACTTGTCGTAGCTCGTCTTCTGGATGTCGATCAGGTTCGGGATCTCGACGGCCGTCTTCACACGACCGAGATTTGCGCGGTGCCGGTAGTTCGACTGGACTGACGTCATCTACGTATCTCCAAAAGCAATCAGCGGGCCGTGGGCCCCGATGGCACGGGCGAGCGCGCCCCGCGGGTGGACTTTCGCCACCCGCAAGGCACGCTGCCTTCCGCAGTACGATCCTGGGCGGCCTTCGAATGAAGGCCGGTGCTTGTCTCGAGACGAACCAAGTGCGTGGTCCGTGCTCCTTACTTGACTTCGACCTTGGCGCCCGCGGCCTCGAGCTTCTTCTTGATGTCCTGGGCCTCGTCCTTGGAGGCGCCTTCCTTGATGGGCTTGGGCGCGCCTTCGACGAGGTCCTTGGCTTCCTTGAGGCCGAGGTTCGTGATCTCGCGGACCGCCTTGATGACCTGGATCTTGTTCGCGCCGCCATCCGCGAGGATGACGTCGAACTCGGTCTTCTCCTCGGCCGGGGCCGCGGCCGCCGCACCACCGCCCGCGGCGGCAACGCCCGCGACGGCGACGGGAGCAGCGCTCACGCCCCACTTCGTCTCGAGCTCCTTCACGAGCTCGGCGATCTGGATGACGGGGAGGTTGGACAGGTAATCGACGACCTGATCCTTGGTGATTTCAGCCATGACTGGTGCTCCTTGCCTTTACTTTCAGAGACGAAAAATTTCGGGGGACGACGCGAGACGCCGGCCCGTTACTTGGATGCTTTTGCGTTGAGGAGGCGGACGAAATTGCCGCCGGGGGTGTTGAGCAGCATGACGAGGCGCTGCGCCGGTGCCTGGAGAGTGGCGAGGAGCATGGCGCGCGCCTCGTTCTTCCCGGGCATGGTGGCGAGCTGGTTCTCGACGCCCTTGCCGTCGAGGACCTGGCCTTCGAGGAGGCCCGCCTTGATCTTGAGCTTCTCGTTGTCCTTGACGAAATCCCGGAGAACTTTCGCGGCGGCGCTCGGCTCTTCGTAGCTCCAGGCGACGCCGGTCATGCCGCGGAGGGCGACGTCCAGCTTCTTCGCCGTGTCTCCGAGCGCGTGCCGGACGAGCTTGTTCTTCAGGACCTTGTATTCGACGCCCTTCGCGCGGAGGTCGTCCCGGAGCTTCGTCACCTCTTCCACGGTCATCCCCTGGAAGTCGACGAACACCGCAGACGTCATCTTCGCGAACTTCGCCTTGATGGTCTCGATCTGCTCGGCTTTTTCGCTGCGCAGCATTTTCAGGCGTCCTCTTCTCGGGCGGCGAACGCGCTCGGGTCGATGCGAACTCCCGGGCCCATCGTGCTCGAGAGGGTGATGCTCCGGAGGTACACGCCCTTGGCCGTGGAGGGCTTCTTGGCCAGGAGCTCCCGGATGAGCGCGGTCGTGTTGTCCAGCAGCTTCGCCTGGTCGAACGACACGCGGCCCACGCGGACGTGAACCACACCGGCCTTGTCGACGCGATACTCGACCTTGCCGGCCTTGGCTTCCCGGACGGCGCGCGCGACGTCCGGCGTGACGGTGCCGACCTTCGGGTTCGGCATCAAACCACGCGGACCGAGGACGCGGCCGAGCTTGCCGACCGTGCCCATCATGTCCGGCGTGGCGATGCAGACCTCGAAGTCCAGCATGCCTTCCGTGATCTTCTTCGCGAGGTCGTCCCCGCCGGCATAGTCTGCTCCGGCGTCAAGGGCCTCTTTCTCCTTGTCGCCGCGGGCGAACACCGCCACGCGGACGCTCTTGCCCGTGCCGTGCGGGAGCACGATGGCGCCACGGACCATCTGGTCCGCGTGCTTCGGGTTCACGCCGAGACGGACGGCGAGGTCGACGCTCTCGTCGAACTTCGCGTACGCGGCTTTCTTCACGAGGCCCACGGCTTCGTCCACTCCGAACCGCTTCTCGCGGTCGAAGAGGGCGATCGCCGTCTTCCTCTTTTTTGCGATTCTCACCATTTGCCTGCTTTCCGCTGGTCAGCGGCCCCGTCCCGATGACGGAGCCTCCCAGTCGCTCGCGAGTGTCGGCTCAGCCGACCTCGACACCCATGTTCCGGGCCGTGCCGGCGATGCTCCGCGCGGCGGCCTCGAGGTCCTTCGTGTTCATGTCGGCGATCTTCTCCTTCGCGACCGCGCGGACCTGGTCCCAGGAGAGCTTCCCGACCTTCTTCTTGTTCGGCTCGGGGGAGCCGGAGCCCGGCTTCTTCCCCATCGGAAGGCCCGCGGCCTTCTTGATGAGGACGCTCGCGGGCGGCGACTTCATGACGAACGTGTACGAGCGGTCCGCGTACACCGTGATCACGACGGGGATGATGGTCTCCCCGAGCTTCGCTGTCTTCGCGTTGAAGTCCTTGCAGAACCCCATGATGTTCACGCCGTGCTGGCCGAGGGCCGGACCGACGGGCGGCGAGGGGTTCGCCTTGCCAGCGGGGAGCTGGAGCTTGATGAACGCGCTGATCTTCTTCTTTGCGGCGGCCATGACTTATCTCTTCAACGTTTCTCGACGTGGCTGAAATCCAGCTCGACCGGCGTCGGACGGCCGAAAATGCTGACCATCACCTTGAGCTTCTGCTTGTCCGGCTTCACTTCCTGGACGGTGCCGGAGAAGTTCGCGAAGGCGCCGACGGTAACGCGCACTTCGTCGCCCTCCTGGAACTGCTGACGCGGCTTCGGCTTCACCGCGCCTTCCGTGATTCCCTTCCGCAGATCCTCGATGTGCGGGGGCTTCACCTCTTGCGGCTTCTGGTTGCCGATGAACCCGGTGACCTTCGGCGTCTCCTTCACGAGATGCCAGGCCTCTTCGCTCATCAGCATCTCCACGAAGACGTAGCCCGGGAAGGTCGTCTTCGAGCGGACGCGACTCTTCCCGTCCTTGCCCTGGAGGGTGACGCTCTCGGAAGGGATCAGGATCTCGCCGAAGCGATCATCCATCTTGAACTGGCGAATGCGCTCGCGGAGCGCCTGCTTCACCTTGTTCTCGTACCCCGAGTACGTGGTGACGACGTACCACTTCATCGAACGTCCCGAGGACTCGAGACCTTCCGCGCCGCCGCTGCTGCTTTCCGTTTCGCTCGTCATGCGCCGTACACCAATGTCGTGACGAAGCCCCAAAGCCTGTCGAGGAGGCCGACGTACACCGTCGCGAGCGCGCTCGCCACGATCACGACGATCGTTCCGTTCGTGACGATCTCCCGCGTCGGCCAGACGACCTTCGAGAGCTCCAGGGCCACGTCGTCCGACCACTGCCGGACGGTCGGGTTCCTGAACATCCGCACCACCACCACGAGGCCGATCACGATTCCGGCCACGATGGTGAAGGAGGGGCGCTCGTCCTCGCCGTAGAGGAGGAGCTGGGGAACGGCGCGGACGGCTGGAGGCCACGCCGCGAGGGCGTTCCAGACGCCCGCGAGCACCTTGCCGGAGACGAACGCCGTGAGGATGCCCACGACGAAGAACGCCGCGTGGACGTACTTCGTCGCTCCGAGCGCCGTCGGCGTGGAGTCCTCGTCGCCCGACTCTTCGTCGGACGGAGCTTCACCCTCGGCTTCTTCGAGGTCGCTCTTGGTGGTTGTTTCGTCGGACATTCTGGTTCGCAATTGCCTTCGAGAAGGCGGCGATTCTTGCAGGGGCGGAGAGACTCGAACTCCCGGCCCGCGGATTTGGAATCCGCTGCTCTACCAACTGAGCTACGCCCCTAGAAATTCAGGGTTACCGGGTCTCTTCGTGGATCGTGTGGCCGTCGCAGGTCTTGCAGAATTTTTTCAGTTTCAGGGGAGCCGTTCCGTCGGCCCGCGATTTCGTCGTCTTGTAGTTGCGGGTCTTGCACACGGAGCAGGCGAGCGCGACGGGCGTCCTCTTCTTCTGGAACCGGCCGCGCTCGGTCACGGCGAGCTCGTCACTCGATGATCTTGGTGACGACGCCGGCGCCGACGGTCTTGCCGCCCTCGCGGATCGCGAAGCGGATCTGCTCCTCGAGCGCCACCTTCGTGATGAGCTCCACCTCGACGGTCACGCTGTCGCCCGGCATCACCATCTTCACGTCGTCCGGGAGCTTCACGCTGCCCGTCACGTCCGTCGTCCGGATG
>DASZXK010000172.1:0-48519 GCA_035545855.1 Polyangiaceae bacterium | reverse complement strand
GGCGGCGCCACCCCGGGCTCCGGCGGCGCGAGCGGCAGCGCCGGCGTGACCAGCACCGCGGGCGGCAGCTCCGGCACGGTCGACGGCGGCGTCGCGGGCGGCGCGGCGACGGACGCGAGCGTGGGCGGCGCGGACGCCTCGAGCGGCATCATCAACGGCCGCGACACCGGGAGCTGCGGCTGCCGCATCCCGGCGCGGAGCAGCTCGAACTCAGGCGCGTTCGTCTCGCTCGCCCTGGGCGCCTTGTTCCTGGCCCGCCGCCGCCGCCGAAACGAACACGCGTCGCGTCTCTGACCCCCGATTAGTCCCGCCGTTCCACGCCCCCGCGAGCACGACGAACGGCGCCGCGGGGGTATCTCCTCACCGGACAGTTTGTATACAAACCCAATGGACGCTCCCCGCCGTCGCGTCGAGCTCGCCCGAAGGGCGGCGAGTCGCCCCCCGATTGGTCCAGCCGTTCCACGGCTACCCGCGAGCAAAGCGAGCGCGCGCCGCTAGGCGCGGCAGGGGGAGAGGTTCCCGAGGACCGCAGGGCGAAGCCCGAGGACCGCAAGGGAAGCCTCGGGGGACAAGGTCCCCCACAAACCAAACCCCACGACGCTCCCCGCCGTCGCGTCGAGCTCGCCCGAAGGGCGGCGAGCCGCCCCCGATTGGTCCAGCCGTTTCACGTCCCCGCGAGCACGGCCAACGGCACCGTGGGGGATATCTCCTCACCGGACAGTTTGTATACAAACTATTCGCCCCCCGAATGGTCCCGCCGTTCCACGTCCCCGCGAGCACAGCGAGCGCGCGCCGCCAGGCGCGGCAGGGGGAGAGGTTCCCGAGGACCGCCGGGCGACGCCCGAGGACCGCACGGGAAGCCTCGGGGGACCGTCCCCCACAAACAAAACCCCACGATGCTCCCCGTCGTCGCGTCGAGCCCGCCCGAAGGGCGGCGAGTCGCCCCCGAACCAACCCCCACGACGCCGATCGCCGTCTCACCCCCCGTCTTTGGGCCCTCCGCCGAGGGCTTGTCCGACGAGGTTCGCGCAGCCGCCTCCCTCTCGTTCCGTGGCGCTGCCGGGGCCGATGCCGCACCAGTCCGGGAACGTGGTGGGGAGCTTTCCGGTCTCGAGGTACGGGGAAGTGCCGGGCGCGAGCCAGTAGGGGTGATCGTTCACGAAGTCCCAGAAGGCGGCGAACTTCGTCTTTCCGGGAGGTGCGTCGAACGGCGGCTCGTCGTGGCCGCAGTTGTGCTGACATTCGACGATGAAGTGGCCGTCCTCCGTGAGGTGCTGTTCCAGCGCCTTCGTCGCGGGCTGGAACATCAGGCCGAGGAACGAGTCGTTCGGGCCGCCCCAGAGCACGATCGCGGGAGGTCGGTGCGCGCCCTCCGCGCCGGGGTAGTCGCGGAGCAGGTTGCCGGAGGGGTCGGGGTCGTCCGGACCGCCGACGCCGCCCGAGAGCACGATCGCGCTCGCGAGGTACTCCCCTCGCCCGCCGACGAGCTGACTCGTCCAGAGCGCGCCGTCGCTCACGCCGGCGCTCGACACGCAGTTCCGGTTCACGGGGAACTGCTCCGAGACGCACGTGAGCATGTCGTCGAAGAACGCGAACTCTTCGTCTCGGTCCGCCTCGCTGGTCGGGCTCAGATTGAACCAGCCTCGCCAGTCCGAGATCAGAGTGCCGATGGACTCGGGCAGCACGGCGATGAACCGCTGCTGGTTCACGGCGTCCTTCACGAACGCGCGATCGTAGAAGGACTTCGCGCTCGCGTTCAGCCAGTGCCAGAGGAACACGAGCGGAAGGCTCTCGCCGCTCCGGATCTCGTCCGGCACGATGAGCATGAAGGAGCGATCCTTGCCGGAGCTCGTGATGTGGCTCTCGGCGTCGGCACCCGTCGTGAGCGTCGGACAGGAGCCGCCCGTGTACGGTCGCGGATCGGGCGCGAGCGTCGCCCCGGCGGGCGGCGCGTCCGAACATTTTCCGAAGGCCGAAACGGCCGCGTCGCGGGAAGCGCCGCCGTCGGTCGACGCCTCCGTGGAACGAGCGGCGTCGTCACTGCTGCACGCAGCGAGCAGGAGCGGCAGGAGCAGCGCAGCGCGGGAAACGGACATTTCGAGCGGTCTCGGCATGGGCCCTCCGTCGAGTCTTTCGCGCGACGAAAACCGCGCGGCGGATCTCCGATTCCAATGTATCTCCAGCCCGAACGCGACGGGTCCTCGGATTCGACCGCCGGACGGAAAACCCGGCGTGGATGTGCGTGAAGGTGGGACGCTCGTCAGGAACGTCACGACGTGTTCCGATTCGATGGCATGGCTGGCTACTCCTCCACTCCGCTCCCGAAGAAGCTCGGCATCAAGGAAGGAAGCCGCGTGCTGCTCCTCGGCGCGCCCAAGGACTTCGAGCGGACCCTGGGCGCGCTCCCGGCGCTCGCGTCGCTCGCGCGGAAGGCGCCGAGAGGCGGCCCGTTCGACGTCGTGATCCGCTTCTTCACGAGCGAAGCGGAGCTCGGCCGGGAGTTCGGGCACGCGAAGGCGCACCTCGCGACGGACGGCGGCCTCTGGATCGCGTGGCCGAAGAAGGCGTCCGGCGTCCCGACGGACGTCACGGAGAACACCGTGCGTGCGTGCGCGCTCGCGTCGGGTCTCGTCGACAACAAGGTCTGCGCGATCGACGACGTGTGGTCCGGGCTCCGCGTCGTCTACCGCGTCGCGGATCGTCCGAAGGAGGGAGCGAAGCGTGCGGCGAAGAAGGCCACTCGCGACGCGAAACCCGGGACGCGCGGCGTCACGCCCAGACGGTGACGACGAGCTTCCGCGTGTGGGGCAGGCTCCGGTGCTCCCACAAGTAGAGCGCCTGCCACGTCCCGAGGAGAAGGCGTCCGTCGCCGACGGGCAGGATCTCGGACGTCTTCGTGAGGGCGCTCTTCGCGTGGGCGGGCATGTCGTCGGGGCCCTCCGCGTCGTGCTCCCAGCGGCGAGACTCCGGCGCGAGGTCGTCCAGGAACCGCTCGAGGTCCCGGAGAACGGAAGGATCCGCGTTCTCTTGCACGACGAGACTCGCCGACGTGTGCTGGACGAAGACCTGGCAGAGGCCGCTCTCGACGTTCGAGCGGCGGACGATTTCCGAGATCCGTGTCGTCACGTCCGTGAAGTCTCGGCCACGGGTCTTCACTTCGAGGATCTCGCGGTGCATGTGCTCTTCAGCGCGTGAGCGGGGCAGGACCTTCGCAGAGTCCCCAGCCGTCGGGAAGCCCGGCCGCCGCCTGGCACTTCCCCGGAGCGCAGACGTCGACGGCTGCGCCCGGCTGACACTGCTTCAAGCAGATGCCCGTAGCGGAACAGAAATATCCCCACGCACACGGATTCTCCGGCGAGGTCCGGCGGCAGGGGTCCCCGAGCCGGCCCTTGCCGGGCTTCACGCAACCCGTCGTCCCGAGCGCCGGATCCACGACGGCGCACGCCTGATCCGCCTGACACACGCACGTCGACCCTTCGGGGCACGGATAGGGTTCCTCGAGGAAGCATCCCTCGGCGGGGACGCACACCGGGACGTTGAGCGGCGTCGATTCCTTCTTCTGGACGAGCGGGCGATGGGTACAGAACGTGGCCTGCTTCCCGCCGTCCGAGTCCGTGATCGGCGAACACGGCAGCGCGCAGCAGAACGGCTGACATCGACCCCGGGTCGAGGACTTCCCTCCCGTGACGGCGACGCAGGCGAGGCCCGCGCGGCACTCGGAGCCGTCGGCGCACGCCTCCCCGACGTCCTGAGCGCCGGCCGGAGCGCATTCGTGCACGGGCTCGCCGTTGTCCACGGCGTGCACCTGACACGAGAAGCGCGCCCCGGAATCGGCCTCGGGGATCGGAACGTACGGCGGAGCATCCGACGTGCCCGAACGAGCAGGCGCGAACGACGCCGCGTCTTCGCCCGGAGAACCGGAATTCGTGAGGGACGCGTCCGCGACGGTAGGCGGCGCTCCTGCTTCCTGCCCGCCGTCCGTCCGTCCGCCGTCCCGTGCTCCCGAATCCGCCGCTCCGTCCCGAGAGGCGTCTCGCGTGCCGCCGTCTCGATCGCCGCCGCCGCCGTGGCCTCCGTCGAATGCGATGCCCGCGCAGGCAAGCGGGTCGTCGGGCTGGCTCTCACCGCAGGTTCCGACGCCGCAGAGCGGATCGAGGACGAGACCTGCGTCCCTGTGCCTCGCCGCGTCCGCCGAGCTCGCGTCGACGACCGACGTCCCGGGCGTTCCGCTGTCGGGGAACCCGAAGCTGCCCGGGACGGAGGAGTCCTTCGACGTGAAGGACGTGCACGCTTGCACCACCAGCAGAAAGGCAGCGGAAGAGGTGCCTGTTTTTAGCCCGAGCCGCATCGGTCCGAAGCGAGGTTCGCAAGAAGGGTGCCGGAGCGAAGCGTCGCGGAGCCGGCCAGAAGAGGCCTCACTCTACCACGCGGCGGAAGGCCGGGGCCTTCGGCCCCTGACATTCGTGTCAGGGAGCTCCGCCCGCGCCTCGAACGACCTCCGCCTGGCTCACTTCAGCGTGACGTTCCGGACCACCACGTTCCCGGCGCGGTCGTAGACGCGGACGGCGAGCATGACGTGCCCGTTCGGCGCGAGCGCCGAGACGTCCGCGTCGATGTCCTCGCGCGGTTGATCGAACACGCCGTCCTTCGGGAAGAACGGCACCCACTCGTCCGAGCCGACGACGGACGCCTCGATGCGTGAAATGGGACCGACGCCGTCGATCGCAGTGCCGCGGAGACGCTTGCCGGTGACGTCGAGGCCTTCGATCGTCGGGGGTGTGTTGTCCACGATGATGATGCCGCTCTCGAGCTCGTGCCGCAGCACCTTGCTCGGCGGGTTCGAGATCTCGTCCGTCGCCGTGACGCGCACCTTGTAGCGGCCCTCGGGGAGATCGGCCGTGTCCCACGAGTAGGTGGGCTTCGTGAGCGTCTCCTTCGGATCCAGGATGCCGTACCAGGTGGTGCCGCCGAGGAGGCGGTACTCGAGCTTGTAACGGAGCTCGTCCTTGTCCGGGTTTTCCACCTTCCACTTGAGCGTCACCGTGGTCCCGCTCTTCCGGGATTGCGGACCGCCCGACGCCTCGACCCCGCTCGAGAGCGACGTGGACGCGCCCTCCGCTTCGACCTCGGTGAGGACCGCGCGGAGGTTGTCCGTGACGAACGGGATCGTCACCGAGGCGAGCACCGCGTTCGGATCGCGGTTCCAGCGGGCGCGCACCTGGAGGAAGCGCGCGGCCGGGCTCGTCACCTCACCGGGGCCTGCGAGCGGGTTGCTCCAGGCGCTCCAGGTATCGTCGGGCTCCTGCGTGTTCCCGGATCGCGTGGAGAGCTCGAGCTGCCCCGTGCCGACCCAGTCGAGCCGGCCGTAGTGGGCGCGGAGGCCCGCGTCCAGCACCTTGCTCGTCCAGACCGCATCCGCTCCGCCGACCCCGCGCACGGGATGGAGCACCGCCGGATCGCTCGACGCGACGTAGCGCTGCTTCCCTTTCAGGAGCAGCGCGCCGATCTGACGCTCCGCCGTGTCCGCGACGAGGACCTGGTTGTGGCGCTCGTCCACCGTGTAGACGCGCCCCTCCCCGCCCGTACCGACGTACGGCTTGCCGTCGTCCCCGAGCGCGAGGCTCGTGTAGTAGTCGTCCTTGTCGTCGAGGAGCTGCTCCGGCGCGCCGTCTGGCGAAAACCGGTAGAGGGTGCCCTTCCCGGTCGTCTTCGGCGGTTTCACCGCCGGGGATGCCGCGCCCTTCCGGCTCGGCGTGTAGCTCCCGGGCTTCACCTCGTTCGCGACCGCGTAGACGTCGCCCTTGTCGGAGATGGCGAGCGCCCGGACCTCGGTCCGCCCGAAGTCGTAGACGACCGACGCGCGACCGGGCGCCGTCACCTTGTAGAGCTTCGCCTTGTCGCTCGCGCCCGCGTACACCGAGCCGTCCGGCGCGACCGCGACGCTCATCAAGTGCTGCTCGGGGGAGTCGAAGTAGACCTGCGCCGTCCCCGTCGCATCCACGCGGAAGAGCTTCCCCTCGGGACCCGTCGCCGCGAAGAGCGCCTTCGACTTCGGGTCGTAGGCCACTTGCCACACGTGCTCGGCCCCCTCGAGCTTCACGAACTTGGTCGCCTTGCCGCCCGTGTACTTCCAGATCTCCCCGTCGGGAAGCGTTCCGGCGAAGACCGTCCCGGCCGGGCCTTCCACGAGAGACGTCACGGCGAGCGCCCCGGTCGTCGCAGCGACCTTCACCGTCGCGCCGTCGGAGGAGAGGATCTTTCCCTCGTTGCCCGTGCCGAGGAGCACCGAGCCGTCTTTCTGGACGAGGGCGCTCCAGATGGTGGAGGCGTCCGTCGCAGGAACGTCCCCGAGATTGAACCCGGCGCGGACCTCGCCGGACGAATCCACGGCGACGCCTTTCAGGTCCCCTCCCTTGAAGTCGTCCCCCTTCTGGAGCTCGAACGTCCTCGTGCCGACGGCGAGGGCGGGGGCCGCGATCGCGGACGCGGCGAGGACTGTGAGCAGTGGTCTTCGGAACGAATGCTTCATGATCTCTTTCTCAGCGGAGCACCGGACGGACCTCGATCGACACGTGGTCCTGGCCCGACATGAACTCGGACAGCGGAATGACCTGGTGAACTTCCGCGCGATACGGCTCGGGAGCGATCGTCGCGGAGGTGGGGCGGATGGCGTCGAAGGCGCCCGGGGGAAGGTTCTCGGCGACGTGACCCTTGTACGTCACGGCGTTCTGGCCGGCGTACGAGACGACGATCGACTTCGGAGGGAACACCGGGTCGACGAGGTTCGACACGAGATCCGTCAGCGTCTCGGCGGCGGGGCGCTCCTTGTCCACGGCGTAGCCGGGGCGGATGCTGAGCTGCACGGTCTGCCCGGCGAGGTGCTTCGGGAGCGGGACCTCGACGATCTTCGTGACGAGCGGGCCGGCGAAAGGCGAAAGGGTCAGCTTGAGGCGCGCGGTGCCTCCCGCGTCCACCTCGCTCTCGAGCGCTTCCACGCCGCGGAGCCGGTAGACGTCCCGGGCGTACTTGAGCTCGATGTCCATGTGGGCGCTCTCGATGAACGCGGGCTCCCACGGGTTGTTCAGGATCGCGCCGACTGCGCGCACCAGGTTCGAACCGGCGAACTCCCGCGGGTCCGGCGTGCCGCCGATCGCGACGCCGAAATCCTCGAGGACGATCTCCCCGTGGCCCTTGATCTTCAGCTTGCTCTTCGCTGTCCAGGTGACGTCCTGGTGATCGGATGCGATCGCCTGCACGGCGCTGCCGAGCGCGACGGACATGAAGGACGGCGACATGAACTTCTCGTGCGCGATCTCGAAGTGCCAGTCCGTGAACCTCGCCCCCGGAACCCCCTTGATGGAGATGCTCACCGGGATCGTCGGGGCCTTCGCCGAGTGCGACACGACGATGGACGCCTGACGGTCGTTCACGAGCGCGCCGACGCTCCGCACCGGCATCCCGAGCTTGAAGGACCGGTAGTCGCTCGCGAGGAACCACAGCACGCGACCGATCGCCGTCGGGAGCGCCGTGACGCCGCTCTCCATCATCGGGTGCCCGAAGGCGACGAGCTTGTCCCCTTCCACGCGCGTCACCGTCCCGAGGCCCATGGCGCTCATGTCGCCGCGGACGAGCTGGACCCCGATGGCTCCGCCGTCCACGAAACGCGTCGGCGCGTCCGCCTCGTCCCGGTCTCCGCCTCCGCCGGCCTCCATGGGCTCGAGCCCGAGGGGCGAGAGGAGATCCTTCGCGACGGACACGGCCGCGCTCGTCATGCCGCCGACCAGGAGCGGCGTCGCGACGGGCTTCAGCACCGCGGTCTCCCCGGAGGTCGAAATGGCGTTCGCCTTGCCGAGCGAGGCGGCGTGACCGAAGACGTCGTACTTCTCGAGCTGCCCGGCGAAGCGCTGACCCGAGAGACCCGGGAACGCGCCCGCCGTCTTCCCGTTCGTGCCCTTCGCGGCGAGACCCGGGGAGAGCTCGAGCTTCCACCCGTCGATGAGCTTCGGGAGGGGACGATCGAGGTCGTCCAGCATCGAACGGATGGGAGTGACGCCCGCGACCGGCTCGCTTCCGAACGTCCACCCGTAGGCGTATGCGCCGGCCATCTTCCCGTCCAGGTAGATGGGGCTCCCGCTCATGCCCGCGACGACCTTGGCGATCGCGAGCCTCGGGTGGATCGTCTTCACCAGGATGAGCTCCTGGTGCGGGCGGAAGTTCCTGAGCACGTCGATGACCTCGACGTCGAACTTCTCCGGCTTGGTTCCCTCGAAGACGGTGAGGCCGTACCCCTTCATCCCCTTCTTGATCTGATCGACGGGAATGATGTCGGGGCGCGACGCAAAACCGTCGGCGCGCGCGACGGAGAGGCCGACGGCGAGCGGCAAGAGCACTCCGGAGAGCGCCGCCCAGGCAACGAGACTCGATGGACGCACGACCGGAAGCGTAGTCTCCCCCTCTCCGCCCACCAAGCCCCTCGCCCGAACACGCCAGCAGGGGTCCGGCGGACGGCCGGCGGCAAGCGCGGGGCCCGCTCAAATCGGGGTTATGAGGGGGTTTTCGCGTCCGGCGGGGGCGGTTCGGCTAGGCTTCCGCGCGGCCGCCTTGGACGTCTTCCTGCTCGCCGCGCTCGTCGTCTCGTTCGCGACGCTCGTCGCGGCGCACCTGTCGCTGTCCTTCGGCCTCGCCTTCCGTGACCCCTGGTGGCGAGGAGCCGTCGCGCTCGTCGTACCTCCGTTCGCGCCGTTCTTCGGCTTCCGGGAGCGGATGTTCGTCCGCGTCGCGCTCTGGGCGGCGGGGGCGGTCGCGTGGGTCCTCTCGTCCGTCGTCTCCACCGGTGGGTGAGTGACGGCGGGTGAGCGAGGCATTTCGCGTCACTTGCGGGCGGATGGACGCGCGGTAGTCTGGGGTTCCCTGCCGAGGACCCCGATCATGAACCTCACCGTCCGTTCGCTCTTCTCCGTGCCCGTGTGCGTCGTCGCTCTCGGAGCGACCCTTCCCGCCTGCAACGAGGCGCCGTCCAGTGCCTCGCCCGGGAAGGCATCCGCTGCCGCGAATGCCGCCGCGCCGACGCGTGCGGTGCGTGAGGTCGGCGTGGCGGACGTCGCGCGCATCCTGAAGGACAAGAGCGGCGTCGTGGTGGACGCGAACGGCGAAGACACGCGGAAGGAATTCGGCGTGGTCCCGGGCGCGCTGCTCCTCACGAGCCACAAGAACTTCGCGCTCTCCGAGCTTCCGGCGGAGAAGTCGACCGAGCTCGTCTTCTACTGTGGTGGCACCCAGTGCCGCGCGTCCGACTCCGCGGCGGAGCGAGCCTCCGGCGCCGGCTACACGAACGTCGCCGTGATGCGCGAGGGCATCCGCGGCTGGAAGAGCGCAGGCCAGCCGACGAACATGCCCCAGAGCTGAGCATCGCGAGGAACCAGGGGCCAACGCCACGTGACGGGTCGGAGCGACCGAGGGCGGGCCCTGTGGGCGACGTTCGCGCTCGCCGTCTCGGCCGCGACGGCCACGACGGGCTGCACGATCGTCGGCGCGACCGTCGGGTCCCTGATCCCGAAGTCCGCGCCTCTGCCGGCCGAGACGACGGCGAACCGCGCGACCGTCCGGGACGACGTCGAGATCGAACGTCACGGTGGCCAGCCGCTCGCCGGCACGTACGGCGGCGAATACGACGAACGGCTCTGGGTCGAGACCCCGGCGGAGACCCCCGTCCCGGAGAAGGACGTGAAAGACGCGCGATTCCGTCAGGGGAACCACTTCCTCGAAGGGCTTCTCGTCGGCCTCGCCCTCGACGCGACGATCCTCGCGGTCGTCGGTTCTCGCGAGGCTCTCCTGCCCGACCTCGGCGACCGGCACGCACACGTCGGAGCGGACGGCGTGGACGTCAAGAACCGCTGACGCCCACGCCGAGGAGCCGAGGGCCGCTTCAGGCGAGCTCGACGACCATCGCGACCGCCTCGCCGCCACCGATGCACAGCGTCGCGAGACCACGCTTGTCGCCCCGGTCCTTCATGGCGTGGAGCAGCGTCACGAGCACGCGCGCGCCGCTCGCGCCGATGGGGTGCCCGAGCGCGACGGCGCCGCCGCGGACGTTCACGCGGCTCGGGTCGAGGCCCGCGAGCTTCTCGCAGGCCATCGCGACGCAGGAGAACGCTTCGTTGATCTCCCAGAGGTCGATCCCGTTTCGCTCGAGACCGAGCTTCTTCAGCGTGAGGTCGATCGCCTTCGCGGGGGCCGTGGTGAACCACTCCGGAGCTTGAGCCGCCGACCCGTAACCCACGATGCGCGCGATCGGCACGAGACCGTCTCGCTTCACCGCCTCCTCGCTCGCCAGCACGACGGCGGCCGCGCCGTCGTTGATGCTCGAGGCGTTCGCGGCCGTGATCGTCCCGTCGTCCTTGAACGCCGGACGGAGCTTGTCGAACTTGCTCGGATCCCCGCGACCCGGTTCCTCGTCCTCCGCGACGACGACCGCGGGACCCTTCTTCTGCGCGAGCTCCACCTTCGCGATCTCCTTCGCGAAGAGGCCCTCCTTCTGCGCCGAGAGCGCGCGACGGTAGCTCTCCCTCGCGAACTCGTCCTGAGCCTCGCGCGAGAGGCCGTACTCCTTCGCGCAGAGCTCCCCTGCCATGCCCATGTGGCTGTTCGAGTACGGGTCCCACAGCCCGTCGAAGATCATGCCGTCGATGATCTTGTCGTCGCCCATGCGGTACCCGGTCCGGGCCTTCTGGAGGTAGTACGGCACGTTCGACATGCTCTCCATGCCGCCCGCGACGACGAGATCCGCGTCGCCGAGCATCACCGTCTTCGCGCCGAACACGACGGCCTGGAGTCCGGAACCGCACACCTTGCTGACGGTCGTGGTCGGCACCGTGTTCGGGATCTTCGCCCCGAGCGACGCTTGCCGCGCGGGAGCCTGCCCTTGCCCGGCGGAGAGCACGTTCCCCATGAAGACCTCGGAGACACGGTCGGGGGCGACCTTCGCGCGCTCGAGCGCCGCGCCGATCGCGACGCTGCCGAGCTTCGGGGCCGACAGCGTCGAGAGCGCTCCGAGGTAGCTCCCGATCGGGGTTCGCGCCGCACCGACGATGAACACGTCTCGAAATCGTTCCATGATCACTCCTTCTCGCTGAGCGCGCCTGCTCGGCGGCTCCAGTCTACCGCCGCGCGTCCGGATGCGTTCTTCGCCGTCGGGCCGAGCTCGAAATCCCGCGCCGGACGGCCCCGTGACTCGGCGCGTCGGAAGCCGGACCGATCGGTTCGCGTTCAGACCAGGAGGCCGCGCGCGCAGATCTCGCCGAGGAACGCCTCGATGCGCGCGGCCGTCCAGTCCGCGCCGCCCTCGAGCTCGGTCAAGGCGGCGAGGAGCTCCTCGCGGGTGCGGGTCCCGTCGAGGAGCAAGAGGAGTGATCGGAGCCCCGGGTCCTCGACGGACACGCGCGCGTGGCGGAGGTTCGTCACCTGATCGCTCTCTCTCGCCTGGTGACGCGCGAGCGCGCTCGCCCGCGGCTTCTCTCCGACGGTCTTCGCGTTCGCGGGCTCGGTCATCCGGAGCTCGAGGACGTTGCCGCCGAAGAGCTGGAGCAGCACCCGCGCGAGCGCCGTCCGGAGCTCACCGTCCTTCACGTCCGGCGCGCACCGGTTTCGCTCGGCGGCGACCAGCTCGTCGAAGGACAGCGTCTTCGGCCAGGCGTTGCCCAGCTCCGCGAGCGCGATCTTCGCGATCGGATCGTCCGTCGTGACGATGGCGCCCGCACCGGCCCGGAACCGCTCGAGCTGCGAGCCCGCGGCGTCGTCCTCTCGAGGAACGATCTCGACGCGCGCGACGGCCCGGAGCTCCTCCACCCGCGACGGAGCGAACGTCCGATCGAAGCGGGCGTCGTCCCGGACGAGCAGGGTCTGCCGGAACGCGCGGCCGCGCGCGAAGTCGAGGTACTGCTCCGCGCGCACCACGTCCCGATTCGCGGTTTCGGGTGCGAGGGCACGACCTCCGGCGAGCTCCGCGCCGGAGTGCGACTCGAAGAAATGCGCCTCCGTGAGGTACGACAGGCCGAGAGCGGCGGCGCGCTCCGCGAACGCCTCGAAGTAGAGGGACTCGTTTTCGGGCGAGAGCACGTCGTGGAACACGAACGACGTCCCCGCCCGCACCAGCCGCGTGAGCTCGCGTTCGAGCGCCGCTCGATACGGGTCGTCGGCGGGGACCCTCGCCGTCGTTTCGGACAGGAAGTTCAGCGCGGACTCGATCATCCGCTCCGGGTCCGTCTCCCCGCGGACGTGGAAGCGGACCAGGTCCCGCGCGATCTTCCGGAGGTAGCCACCCGGCAGGGCGTTGTAGCTCACGAAGGCGATGCCGCTCGGCGCGAGCACGCGCCGGGCGAGCGCGAGGAGCGCGTTCTGGACGTCGGGCGGGACCCAGGAATAGACGCCGTGGGCGACCAGGTAGTCGAACTGCCCGAGCTCCGGACCGAGACGCCGCAGGTCGCCCGAGAGGAACTCCACGTTCGCGAGGCCCGTCGCGCGCGCCGCGGCCTGCGCCGCCTGGATGGACGTCGGTGCGTAGTCCACGCCGACGAAACGGCTCCCGGGGAGCCCGACGGCCATCGCGAGCAAGTTGCCGCCGTCCGAGCACCCGATCTCGAGGAGGCGACACGAGCGCGGATCCGCCGCCGGGAGGCCGTGGAGCCTCCCGAGCGTGCAGAGCCGATCCGGGTGCGTCGCGGTGTACGGCTTCGCCGGATACTCGACGACGTCGTAGAGCGTCGGGGGAGCGTCTTCAGGCTCCGGCACTCTGAACCCGCCCGGAGAGCTCAGAATTTCGTCGCCGTCTTCACGTCGTACCCGAACCTGACCTCGCTCCCGAGGGTGCCGTCCGGCTTGAGCGGCTTGTAGTCGAGCTCGACCTTCGCGAAGCTGAGCGCGACCTCTTCGCCGACGATCTCCGTCGTCGCGGTGGTCTGCCGCGAGGCGTCCACCGAGGAGACGAGCACGTCCGTGAGCTTGATCTGGCCGATCTGAACGCCCATCGGCGCCGTCTCGATGACGAGAGTCGCCGTCTTGATGTGCTGGCCCGTCGCGCTCGCCATCATGAGGAACGGCGAGGCCTTGTCGAGGCGCTTGCTCACGGTGAAGTCACGGAAGTTCGCGCGGCCGGCGCCGCCGCCGGAGCCGAGGACGCTGCCGCTGTTCGAGACGCCCCAGGAGAAGGACTCCACGTCGATGTAGTCCTTGTGATCGGCGTCCGTGGACTCACCGGTGACGCCCTCCACCTTGAGGAAGAAGCGGAGGTTGTCCGAGACCGTGGTGCCGCCGCCGCCGGAGCCGTCGCACGACGCGCCCGGGGGACCGGCAGGACCGGCGGGACCAGACGGGCCCATCGGGCCGACCGGACCCTGCGGACCGGTGAGACCCTGGGGGCCGCTGACACCCTGGAGGCCCTGCGCGCCCGGGGCGCCTGCGGGACCCGGGGCGCCCGTCGCACCCGGCGCGCCCGTTGCTCCCGCCGGACCCATCGGACCCATCGGGCCGACGCGGTTCCAGGTGATGGCCTGCTCGTGGTGACGGCACTCGCCGTCCCGGGGTAGCCGGAGCTCGCCGTTCGGCTGGATGCATGCCGTGATCGCGTCACCCGAAGGCGCGGCGATCACCGTCGCGGCGACGGCGCCGACGCTCGCGAACGCGACGGCCCCACCGACGCCAGCGATCACGATCTTCTTGTCCTTCAGCTTTCCCGGAATCGAGCCCATGCGAGCACCTCCTAGCGGTGCGCGGATGTAAGTGAGGGTAGGCCGAGGAGTCAAGAAGACGCAGGTTCGCGTTCTTCCGCCACCGCTGTCGCAGCAGGTAAGACATCGAGAACGCGCCTCTTTCGAACTCGTCGGGCCAGACGGTCGAGATTGACGCCCGGGCAGCGATCCCAGACCGTCGTGGATCGCGCGGTGGACCACGGGCGCATCCCCACCGCGAGTCAGGACGTCATCGTGAAGACTCGAGCCTCCTCCCTGGTGCAGACGGTCATGGCCGTCGGCGCAGCGACCCTGGTGAGTGCGATCGGCTGCGGTGGGTCCGAGTCGATCACCAACGGGGGCAGCGGTGGCCCCGGCTTCGACGCTGGGCTCGGCGACTTCCCCGGCTCGAACGGCGGAAGCGCTGGCGCAGGCGTCGGAGGTCTGTCGTCCGGCGGCGCGGACCACGGGTCCGGAGGCGTGACCGTCTCGAACGGCGGCGCGTTCGGCGCCGGCGGCGCGAGCGCGGACACCGGCGGCGCGAGCGCGGACACCGGCGGCACCAGCGCATCGGGAGGCGCCGGCGACGGGGGTAGCGCGAACGGCGGCGACGCACCGGACGCCTCGACGGCAGATGCGTCCGCCGGATCCTTCTGCGACCCGGGGCAGTACCGGTGCAACGGCAACACGCTCGAACGCTGCAGCACGGACCTCACGCAATTCGAGTTCGTCGCGAACTGTCCGGCGGGGCGCTGCGACGCGACGAACGGGCGCTGTCAACCTCCGCCGACGTGCGGCAACGGACGCCTCGATTCCACCGAGGCGTGCGACGGGACGAACCTCGCCGGCAACACGTGCAGTACGGTCACGCTCGGCTCGCGCCCCCTCGGCACGTTGCTCTGCACCCAGTGTCAGCTCGATACCCGGAACTGCCGGAGTGCCGGCACGGGCGGGACGACCGGCGCGGGCGGAACCGTGGGCGCGGGCGGAACCGTCGGAACCGGCGGAGCCATCGGGACCGGCGGCACCATCGGCACCGGTGGCGGCCTCGGGACCGGCGGTGGTCCCTGACGACCAGCGGGTCGCGTCAGTCTTTTCGATAGGGCCGCGTCTTGGTGAGCGGAACGAGGCGCGGGACGCCTTCCTTCGCCCACCGATCGCGGACCTGCTTCGCGAGGTCCTCGTGCTCACCCCACGGGACCGCGAACCCGAAGACGAGACAGGCGTCCTCGTAGGCGGGATACACCGCGTACGCCGCCGAGAATTTCCGCCGTTCGAGACCCCAATCGAGGTAGCCGTCGACGGACATCACGCGCACGGTCGTCCCTCGCCAGCGCGCCTCGCTCATCCGCTGTTCGCCGAGCTTGATGTCGAAGCTCTTGATCTGCGGGTGCGCCCATTTCTCCGCGCGGACGAAGCACGAATCGGAATCGATGGGGCCGTCCTTCACGTCGAGGATGAAGACGGAGTTCAGCGCGTTGAAGTCGCTTCCGTACTTGAACCCGACGAAATGATCGATCGCCCAGTAGCGGACTCGCTCGTAGTTCTGCCAGTCGACGAGGGGGATGCGGAGCTGCGCGTCCTTGTCCTCCTGGAAGCCCCAGCGCTCGTGCACCTGTCGAAGAAGCGCGGCCTCGTCCGGGTCGGCGGCGTCGCCGCCCGGATGTTCCATCGTGATGCTCGCGGGCGTGGGGGGCGCTCCCGGCGCGACGTGCTGCGGCGTGCTTCCGCACGCCGTCACGGTGACGGCGAGGAGCAAGGGGAGCGGGACTCTCGGTGTCATGAGGGACCGACGGAAAGACGCTTCCGTCTTTCAGGATAATACGCCCCGCTCACCGGGACCTTCCCGGGAGCCCCATGCCCGGAACCCCGCGAAACACCGCCTCAAATCGAGACGGTGCGGAGCGAGATCCGGTTCCGGTCGAGGATCCCGAGCCCGAGCTCTGCGGCCGTCCGGATGTACGCGGGTTCCCTCCCCACGCGCTCGAGCGGGGGGAGGCCGTTCGATTTCCGCGCGTCCGCGATCACGTCCCACCCGATCGCGTCGAGAGAGACGGGGTCGGTCGCTGCGTACACCGCGCCGTGCGGGATGCGCCGCTCCGGATTCTTGTCGAGTGGTCCACCGTCGTAGATGATCTTGAACGCGTCCACGACGTGGAGCCGGACGCGGCTCTTCAAGATGGGGTGATCGTAGAGCACGGCGATCTGCGGGTTCGCGTGCTGCGTGTGGTGATCCTGCGGGTTCACGATCTGCCCGTGCGTCATGTTCTTCAGGGCGCCCGTGTATCCGCAGATCGAGTGATCCTTCATCATCGTCATGTCGATGACGGCCGTGGCCTCCGTGACGAAGCGGACGTAGCGGGTCTTAACCGGCTTCCAGACGATCACCTCCGGCATCGCGGCGTCCTGGTTGCCGTGGACGCCCGTCTTCACGCCCTTCGGGAGCTCGCGCCCCTTCGTGCCCACGCGCGTGCCGAGGAGATAGGAAGGGTACTGCTCGAAGACGGTGACGTGCTCGGGCGGAACCCCCGCGGCGACGACGGCCTCCACCATCGGCTGGATGAGCTCGAAGTTCACGGCCATCGTCGCGCCCTTCTGACCCGCGATGCCGTTCACCTTGATGGCGACCACGTCCGCCGGGTGGACGAACTTCTTCATCGCCTCGACGGCGTTCGGCGCGCCCGTGAGCTCCGTGAGCACGCGCTCGAGCATCTGGCGGGCGACCTCCGGCTTCGGCCAGAGCTGGTTCGGCTGCATCAAGGACGCGAAGTCCGTCCCCTTCTGGACGCGAACGACCTTTCCGGGGAGGGAGAGCGGCGAGAACCCGGGCGGCGGCGCCGCGACGAATTTCGAGAGGTCCTTCGCGGCGTGGAGATCTCGCGCCGCGAGCGCCCAGGCCGCCGCGGCGCTCATCGCAGTGATCGCGCTTCCCTTCACGAACGACCTTCGACCGAGCGTTCCGGACATGGCGGCCAGCGTACTCCGATCCCGAGGCCGGGCAATCGGCGTGGCGAGTCGCCAGGCGAACGCCGCTCGCGTCACTGGACCGGAGCCGCCATCGACGCGAAATCACGCGGGACGGGGCGCGGCACGCCGCTCGCAAAGTCCCTTCTCCGTCGACCGGGAAAGACCCGCGACGAACAGGAGAAAGCCATGAATCAGAGCAAGATGAAGATCGTCTACGTGATCAGCGAGCGGGGCGGGAAGAGCTACTGGAACCGCATCGGTGTCGCCTTCGTGAACCACGACGGGAGCATCAACGTGAAGCTCGACGCGGTGCCGGTCACCGGAGAGCTCCAGATCCGCGACTTCGTCGCGAAGGAGGACACGTCGGTCCCCGTCGTGCACGGGGAGAACGGCGCCGCCGCCGCGTTCAACGACATCACGTGAGAGGCGAGCCCAGATGGACGCACGTCATACGTCGGTGGAGCCTCACGGGACCTCCGGCGAGCAGATGGCGCCCGCGCTCGTCGGGGGAGAGCTCGGTGGGGGCCTCGCGGCCCCTACCGGGACTCCTTCCGTCGCGAACGCCGGCAAGAACCCGTGGGCGAAGGTCGTCGGCAAGGGCGCGGCGCTCTTTGCCGGCATGCTCGGCCTGGCGGCGATCGGCGCGTGGTCCGAGGTGGCCGGCGCAGGAGTCCCCGTCCCGCTCCCCCCGCGGCCGAGCGCCGATCGAAACGGGGTGTGGCTCGCCGGGCCCTCGCCGTCCGGAGCGCCGAGCGCGGCGCCTTCACCGAGCAGCGCGGCGAGCGCGCCTAGTCCCGCTCCGTCACCCGACGGCGCTTCCCCGCCCGGGCCGCCCTCGGGCGTCACGGCGGACGGCCGCGTCGTCCTGAACACCGCGACGCTCGAAGACCTCCAGAAGCTCCCGCGGATCGGGAGGAAGCGCGCGGAGGCGATCCTCGAGCTCCGCCGGAAGCTCGGCAAGTTCCGGAAGGCCACGGAGCTCCTCCGCGTGCGTGGCATCGGTCCGAAGGGCCTCCGGCTGATGCTGCCGAAGCTGGTCGTGGATCCGCCGTGAGATTCGCGTGAGATTCGCGCGCGCCTCGCCTCGGTGCTCTGTCACGGCGCGCGGAGTGGAGTATGGTCCGCGCGCCGTGGATCGGAAGAACGTTCGCGCAGGCATCCTCGCCGGAATCGGCGCCGCACTCGTGGCGGCGCTCGCCGTCGCGGGGGCCATCTGGCTCCTGTTCGTCAGGACGGACGAGCAGCGCAAGTTCATGGCGGGCCGGAGCGACGTCTGCCGCCGAGGGGAACTCGCGGCCTGCGACGCGCTCCGCTCCGCGTGCGCCAAGCGAAGCGGAGAAGCGTGCGCCGCGCTCGGCTCGGCGTACCTCGCCGCGGGCCCGCGCCACGACGCGATGGAAGCGCTCCGGGCGTTCGAGGACGGTTGCTCGCACCACCACGTGGAGAGCTGCGACCTCGGGGGGAAGCTCGCTCTCGCCGGCACCGAGCTACCGAGAGACGAGGCGCGCGCGCGGAAGCTCCTGGATCACGCCTGCGAGCTCGGGAAGAAGGACGACTGCGCGGCTCGGTAGGTTGGCGCGCGGCGCGCTATTCCGGGTCCACGAAGACGGGCTCTCGCTTTTCCATGTTGGCCATGACGGCTTCCATCTGATTCGGGGAGCCGAGGAGCGTGCGCTGGAGCGCTTCCTCCAGCCGGAGCCCCTCTGCGACTCCCCCGACGAAGGACTCGTTCAGGAGCTTCTTCGTCGCGCGGATCGCGTGGGGTGACCTCCGAGCGATCTCGTGCGCCGCCGTGAGCGCGGCCTCGCGCGGACTGTCCACGATGCGAGTGACGAGCCCGAGGGCGTGCGCCTCCGTGCCGCTCACGACGCGACCGGTGAAGGCGAGCTCTTTCGCGACGTCCTGACGGACCAGGTTGCGAAGCGTCTGGGTCCCGCTCATGTCCGGCACGAGGCCCCACTTGATTTCCATCACGCTGAGCTCCGCCGCGGCGGTCGCGTACCGGATGTCGGCGCCGAGCGCGATCTGGAGACCTCCGCCGAACGCGACTCCGTGAACGGCCGCGATGACCGGGACCGGGATCTCCTGGAATATCCAGGCGACCCGCTGGGCGCGGTTCGCGATGCTGCCGGGCTCCGGGGCGAGGAGGGTGCTCGGACCCGCGGAGAGAAAGCTCTTGAAGTCGAGCCCCGCAGAAAAAGCGCGCCCTTCGCCGCTCAGCACCACGGCTCGGATCGACGGGTCCCGGAGGATCCGCTCACCGGCCTCCATCAATCCCGAAAACATGTCGGGATCCAGAGCGTTCAACTTGTCGGGACGGTTCAGTCTCACGTCCGCGACACGGTCTCTGATGGCGATGGTCACGCGCTCGTGCATACCCGAGTCATAGCAGACCCGGCCCGCGCACCGACGCGAGGGCCGCGTGAAGACGGAGCATCGCCACCGCCCGGTAACCCCACGGAAATACGATCGAGAGCCACGCTCCACGCTCGCTTTCCGCCGGGCGGCGCTCGTTCGTGCCGGGGCGAGACGAGCCGAGGCAAAGGAGAAACGCGACGAGCAAATCGAGAAAGCGGTCGTCCACCCCTGCCCGCGGAGAGGACTCCGTGCTACCGCTTCCGCCACTCCGCGCGTCCTCCGGGGGACGAGAATGCAACTGAGCGAGCCAGATCCGTTCGTTCAAACCTTGGTCGGTCGTCCCCACGATCGGCGGGCGCTCGCCTCGGTGCATCAAGCGCTCGGCAAGGATCCGAAGGCGTACGCGGCGTTGCTCGAACGCGCCGCGGCCCGGACGGAGGAGCACACGGCGGCGAGCCACTGGCTCACCGAGGCCGCCCGCGTCCGGACGCAGACCCTCGGGGACGACCAGGCCGGAGTCCGACTGCTCGAAGCGGCGCTGGAACGGGACCCGCTGAATCTTCGCGCGGCCGAGCACCTCTCGGAGCTCTACCGCTCGCACCGCGAAGATCAGGAGCTCCGGGCGATGCTCGCGTCGCGCGCGAAGGAGATCCGCAAGCGCTACTCGAGCGAGCCCGTTCCCTCGCAGCGAGCGGTCGTCGCGTTCGAGAAGCTCTCCAGCGTCTTCGAGGCGCTCGGGGATTCCGCCTCGGCAATCGAGGCGCTCCGCACGGCCCTCGAGCTCGAGCGCGCGAACAGCCGTCACACGACGCCGAGCCCGCCGTCCGCGGCTCCCGCCTCCGGGCCCGCGGCGTCGTCCGCCTCCGCGCGCGTCGAAGCGCCGGCTCCGGAACCCCCCTGGTCGGCCATCCCCTCGTCCCGGCCCGACCGGGACACGGTTCGCTCTTCCGTGCCGGCGGAAGGCGCCGCGTCCAGCACGGAGCCGGTGTCGGTCCCGCCCGTCTCGGCGGCGCGCGCGAGCGAGATGCCGCCGTCGGACCCGCTGCTCGGCGTGATCGAGGCGCTCCATGCGCTCCGTCACGCGGACGGCGTGGTCGACGGTGCAGCGCTCGTGCTCCGCACCGCGCTCGCCGCCATCCCCTCCGTCGCGGGCTTCGTCCACGTCGCGGATCTCGCGACGCGAGACTTCGTCGTCGTCGCCGCCTCCGGCGCCCAGAACACGGAGATCATCGGAATGCGCACCTCGGAGGCGGACCCGATGTTCGCGCACGCTCTCGCGGCCGGCGAAGCCATCGCCGTCGACGCGACGCACCCGGATGCGCTGAACGGCTCCCGCTTCCTCGTGATCTGCCCGACGCACTCGGTGCTCTGCGCCCCGGTCCAGTACGACGGCCGAACCCTCGGGGCCATCGAGCTCGTCGACCCGACCCGGCGTTCGGAGTTTTCTGCGGCGGATCGCAACGCGATGACCTACGTCGGGGAACGCCTCGCGGAATTCCTGAGCGACCGGAGTATCGCGTTCTGAGCGCGTCTCCGCGTGCCCGCGTGACGAGCGACCGGCGGCTCTGACAGAATGCCGGGGCGTTGTCCTCCGCGCCCCGTCCCTCCGTCACTCTCCTCTCCACGCTGCTCGCGCTGTCCGGTTGCGACAGCTTCGACTTCGGCCGCGTCACGGGCACGCCCGCTCCGGCAGCGAGCGTCACGGGCGCGCCGAAGGCCGTCCCATCCTCTGCAGCATCCGCCGAGGCGCCGAGCCAGGTCGTTCCTGGCCGGCTCGAGATCGTGCTCGGGGGCGAGATCGCGTTCCTTCCGGATCCGAAGCCGAAGGGTTCGGGCGCGGCGGCCGCCGACGCGCTCGCGAGCATCCGTCCCATCCTGCAGGACGCTTCGGCGACGGCCGCGAGCCTCACGACGCCGCTCGACGGCCGAGCGCTCGGCCCGATGCACGTCCCCGCGGCGGAGGCCCTACTCTCCGCGCGCCTCGGAATGCTGGACGTCGCGACCGTCGCGACCACGACTCCGGCGGCGCTCGCGACGGGGACGCTCGCGGCGCTCGTCCGGAGCGGACCCGCGATCGCCGGAGCGGGCGCCACCGCCGCCGAGCGGGGGCGCGGGGCGCGCGTCGTCACTCCTTCCGGCGCGGTCGGGCTCGTCGCGTTCACGCGCGGCTCCGCCGAAGACGCGGCCGCGCTGTCCTCGGCGATCCACGGGAGCCGCGCCGCGTGCGACGTGCTCGTCGCGAGCCTCGGTGGCGCGACGCCGGGCGCCGAGACCCCGTCCGCCGCCGACACGGCGCTCGCCAAGGTCGCCGTCGACGCGGGCGCGGACGTCGTCGTCCTTCACGGCGGGAAGGTGCCGCTCGGCGTGGCGTTCGTCTCCGGGCACCCGGTGTTCCACGGTCTCGGACGCTTGATGGGAGCCGACGATCCGAAGGAACCGTGGTCCAGCCGGGGGTTTCTCGCGCGGCTCTCGTACGAGAAGAAAGGGGCGCCGCCGGTGGTCGAGCTCTGCCCGTACCTCCTCGCGAACGGAGAGCCCGCTCTCCTCGGCGGGCTCTCGCGTACCACGCAGGAAGGAGTCTTCCGGCGCGCGATCGCGCGGCTGTCGGAGCCTCTCGGTCCGGTCTCCGTCGGCGATCCGGACGCGCACTCTTGCTTTCGCGTGACCCCCGCGGAAGCGCCCGCGGCGCCGAGCGCCGCTCCCTGACTACCGGCAGCAACGAACGGCGCCGACCGAAGCCGCCCCGAGGCGCGACGCCTCGGTGACGACCAGGCGCGTGCGACAGTCCACGAACGAATCGTCGGCGAAGGCGTCGGCGGGACCGGCGAGCAGCATCGCGTGCCCGAGCGACGTGGACACGACTTCCGTGCGGCCGGAGAGCAGGCGCTGGACGTCCGCGGGCGTGCCGTCGCGTGCGTCCGTCTCGACGCGAAAAACGAGTCGGTCGTTCTCCCCGAGCTTGATGCCTCCCACCGATTCGTTCGGATAGCTGCAGACGCAGGCGAGCATCCACTCGTCGGAGGTGCAGAGCCGGGCCCCGCGAGCGCGACACGCCGCGTCCGCGGAGCCGTCGAGCGAGGTCTCGTCCGAATCGATCGTGAACGACCCAGCCTCGGAGGCGACGAGTACGCCGGCGGGCGTCGTCGTGAACTTCACGCCGTCGCAGAGCTCTCCGCCGGCCGCGAGCCGTGGGGAAGTCCTGGCGAGCGCCCGGGCGTCCAGCAACCCGAGCGCCGCGAACACCGCCGACGAGACGGCGGCCACGGCGAGGGCCGTCCGGATGCGCGGGCGAGCCGCCGAGCGTTCGACGTCACCCAGGATGGGCTCGAACGCGCGAAGCCGCACGACGTGGAAGCCGAGCCCGAGGAGCGCGATCCCCTGACAGAGGCCGGCGGACACCGCGGCGAGCGCCGCGAGACCGAGGACGAGCGCGCCGCGGATCCGGAGCCGCGCCGCGAAGCGATGCACGACCCAGAGCCCCTCGGCGACGAAATACGGTCGCAGGAACACCGCCGCCGTCGTGGCGACGATGCCCGGCAACCCGTCGCCGGGGAGCACGCGCGAGAGAACGAGCAGCGCCGGCCAGAGCACCGCGGCGACGACCGGCGACGGAAAGAGGGACAGGCCGACCTTCGGCGTCGCGTGCTCGGCGAAGTGCGTGTACACGAACGCCGAGAGCGCGAACGTCGCGAGCGCCACGACGGAGAGTAGATTCGCGGAGAGGGCGTCGACCGCGCTTCCGACGAGGGCCTCCGCGCCCATCGACGGCCGCGCGCCGCGCGCCGCGAGGGAGAGCGGAAGCACGAGCTCCGACAGCGCGTCGTCGAGAGCGAGCGAGAAGGCCGCCGTCGCGCGAGTGCCGGCGAGCGCCCCGGTACGGACGAGCGCGGAGTACTCCACGACGAGGAGCGCCGCGTAGAGCTGGAGGAACCCGAAGCGCTCGCGAATGCTCGTCACCTGCGCGTCGAGGGCCCCCCGAATCAGCACCCAGAGAACGAGCACTCCCGCCACGACCAGGAACACCCACGTCGTCTTCGCGGCGACGAGGAGCACCGCGAGCCCGAGCGCCACGACGACGAACGCCGCGTACTTGGGCCAGGAGAACTCGTCCTCCGCGAAGCGTCGCCCGACGAACCCCGCCACGAACACGAGCGCGAAGAACGCCGAAGGGAACGCGATCGACACCCAGGCGAGCGCGAGCGGCGTCATCGGTGCACCACCACGGACCCGGTCGTCCCGTCGATGGTGAGGTCCTGCGTCGCGAGCGACCGCGCGCTCGGACAGAGCACCGTCGGGATCCCGAGCTCGCTCGCGAGGAGCGCGACGGGCGACACGAGGCCGCCGGAGAGCAGCACGACGCCCTTGGCGTCGAACACGTGGGGGCAGAGCTCGGACCGCGGATCCGGCACGAGGAGGATCGCGCCCATCCCGAGCCCGCGGTCCGCGGAGTTCGCGAGCACGGCAGGCCCCGCGGCCGTTCCGGGAGTGACGCCGACGCCCCGGAGCTGCGGCGAAAGCGACCGCTCCGTCCCTCGCCGGCTCGTCGAAGGGCCCGGCGCTTCCTCCGGCAGCTTCGGCCGATGAACGCGGGGAAGCGTCGGCTCGTCCTTCCGCGCGTCGAAGGCCTCGCGCCGCGCCTTCCACTCTGCCTCGAGCGCCGGCCGCGCCGCGACGTCCTGGTGGAACTGGTCGATCTCCTCGAGCGTCGCATGGAGGTGCCGGTCGCCCTTGAACATCGCGTTCCAGCCCTCGGCGCCCCGGGCGAGCACGCGCGCGACCGCCGTGGAGAGCTCCTGCTCGGCGCGCCCGAGCACGTCGCCCTGACGAGCCGCCTCCTCCGCCGCTTCCTGGACGCGGCGTGCGAGCACGAACCGGAGGGCGGGGTGGCCACGCCGGTCCGTGGCGACCGAGCTCGTCCCGTCGACGAGGCGGAGGAGGGTGCGGATCAGCCACTCCCGCGCGACGAGCTCGAGCCGGACCTCGGCCGCCCCGAGCAGGTGCGCGCCGTGCCAGGCGCGGAGCTCCTGCCACGCGCCGGCGGTCACGTCCGTGACGGTCGGCACCGCCGGAACGGGCCGGCGCCTCACCGGCGCGATCGAGCGCACCGTGGCACGCAGCCCTCCGCGAAGCAGCACGTCGGCGCCGAGCGCCGCGACGATGCGACGAAGGACCTCCGCGTCGAAGTACACGAGCCCGTCCACGTAGCGCACCTCGTCCTCTCGCACGCCCGACGAGGCGCCCGCGCGGAGGCAGAGCTCGGAGAGCACTCGACGCACGAGCGGCAGGCCGCCACGAAGCTCGCCGGCGAACGTCGGACGGCGCTCGCCCTCCGCGTCGAGGGGACGCGCGTGGAGCCAGGTCTTCCTCGAAGGAAGCAGGACCTTGCGGACGTCCAGCACGTACGGCTGCCCCTCCTCGAGGGCGAGCTCGACGTGCACCGGCGCACCGAGGTCCGCCTCGAGCGTCACGGCCAGCACTGCGAGGCGGTGCACCCACGCGGGCGTCTCGAACTTCTCGTCGTTCCCGAGCGGAGTCGCCACGCCTTCGACGAGGTCGTAGCCGTAGGACCGCATCGGCGAACGCTTCCGTGCAAAATCGACGGTGACGACGTCGGCGCGAGCGGAGGGGCCGCGCGAGAGCACCGCGCCCGTGATCTCGCCGTCGATCTGCCGCTGCACGATGACGGCACGCGCGACGTGCGCCGGCGCGCCGCAGCGCCGCCGGTACTCTCGCCCGACCGCGTCGTCGGTGGTCGCGACGATCGCGAGCACGGCCGACACCAGCCGCTCGCGATCGCGCGGGTTCAAGTCGCGCACGGCGGGGAAGACGCCCGGGTATGCGTGCTTGCCCTCCGCCTCGGTGAAGGAAGCGCGAACGACGACCTTGCCCTTGCTGCGAGAGAGGAACGTCTCGATGTCGCGACGCGCGGCGCGCGGGAGCGCCGCGAACGCGCCCTCGACGCTCTTCGTTCCGGAGGTCGCCGCGAGCACCCGCTCGACGAGCGCGGTCGTGAGCACGATGCCGTCCGGGACGGGCGCGCCGAGCCGCACGGCGCGCGCCAGCATGAGCGCCTTTCCGCCGACGGCCGCCACGGTCGCCGCGTCCGAGAGCGCGAGCGCGTCGAGGGACACGACCCATTTCGGCACTCGACGTGCCGCGCGGCGTCGAACAATGAGCTCCGCGATCGCCCCGGCGGTCGCGACGAGCCCGACGAGCAAGGCCACGGAGAGCCCGGGCCGCGTCCCCCCGGTGAGCTCCAGGAGGACCGAGGTCGGCAGGAGGAACGCGAGGGCCACCCCGACGACGAGGAGGAGGGGCACCAGGTCGAACGCCGCCGAGAGTAAGATCACGGAAGCTCAGAACTATATGCGGGGGGTCGCCAGGGGGGCAAAGGAGGGCGGAAGGGCGGGCCGCGCGAGTTCCCCGAAACTTCGTGCTATTGGGCCACGTACCTCGCTCACGCTATAACGATGCTGAACGTGCGGAAGGTACTCCCGAACCCGGCATCCGTATCGGTGCTAGCCGGCCTCGCTCTCGGCGCGCTCGCGACGACGGCGTGCGAAAGCCGCTACGGAAAGCCCCAGGCGGTGACCATCGGTCAGCTCGCGACGATGCTCCGAACGCCGGAGCCGCCTCACCTCTTCGACGCGAACGGCGAACCGACCCGCAAGGAATACGGCGTCATCCCCGGAGCGACGCTCCTCCCGAGCTGCAGCGACTACTCCCCCACCCTGCTCCCGCAGAACAAGGCGGACCCGCTGGTCTTCTACTGCGCCTCGACCTGGTGCGGCGCGGCGGAGAAAGCCGCGCAGCGTGCCCTCTCCGAGGGGCACACGAAGGTCGCTGTCCTCCCCGAAGGCATCAAGGGCTGGAGGGAAGCCGGGATGCCGACGAGCCAGGTGAACTGAGGGCGCGCGTCACGCGAAAACCCGCCAGGATCCGCCGGAACCGTGCGGGAGCGCCCCGGTTTTCGTGGTCCGGCGCGGGGGAAAGCGCGGCGAAACCATCCGATCTTCCCGGTCGCTCCGGGGGTCGTGGTAGAAGCCCCGCGCCATGATCCGAAAGGTTCTGATCGCGAATCGCGGAGAGATTGCCGTGCGCATCACGCGCACCCTGCACGAGATGGGCATCGGCGCCGTCGCCGTGTACAGCGACGCCGACAGAGAGGCGCTCCACGTGCGGATGGCCGACGAGGCCTATCACATCGGGCCTGCTGCCTCGGCAGAGAGCTACCTCCGCATCGACAAGCTGATGGACGTCGCGAAGCGCTCGGGCTGCGACGCGCTGAACCCCGGTTACGGCTTCCTCTCGGAGAACCCCGACCTCCCCGAAGCGTGTGAGGCGGCGGGCATCACGTTCATCGGTCCGCCCGCGAGCGCCATGCGCGCGATGGGGCTGAAGACGGCGGCGCGCGACAAGATGGCCGCGGCCGGCGTTCCCATCGTCCCCGGCGGCCCCGCCGGCAACGTCGAAGAGGCGAAAGCGACGGCGAAACGGATCGGCTACCCGGTCATGCTGAAGGCGCGAGCCGGCGGCGGCGGCAAGGGCATGCGCCTCGTCCACAAGGAGGAGGAGCTCGGTGCGGCGCTCGAGCGCGCGATGAGCGAGGCGCGGAAATCGTTCGGCGACGAGACCGTCTACCTGGAGAAGGCGATCATCCAGCCGAGGCACGTGGAGATCCAGGTGCTCGGCGACCGCGACGGGAACGTCGTGCATCTGTTCGAGCGCGACTGCTCCGTGCAGCGCCGCCACCAGAAGGTGGTGGAGGAGACGCCCTGCCCCGCGATCGACGACGATATCGTCAAGAAGATGGGCGAGGTCGCGGTGAAGGGCGCGCAGGCGGTCGGGTACTTCTCGGCCGGCACCTTCGAGTTCCTCCTCGGGCAGGACAAGAGCTTCTACTTCCTCGAGATGAACACCCGGCTGCAGGTCGAGCATCCCGTGACGGAGCTCATCACGGGCATGGATCTCGTGCGCGAGATGATCCGCGTCGCGCAGGGCGAGTCGCTCGGCTACGGGCAGGACGCGATCCAGCGCCGCGGCGCCGCGATCGAGTGCCGCATCTACGCGGAGGATCCGGCGACGGGCTTCCTCCCGAGCCCGGGCAAGATCACGCGCCTCCGGACCCCGAGCGGCCCCGGCATCCGGGACGACGGCGGCGCGTACGAAGGCTGCACCATCAGCCCGAACTACGATCCGCTCATCTCAAAGCTCTGCGTGTGGGCGTCGGACCGGCCGCGAGCCGTCGCCCGCATGCGCCGCGCGATCAGCGAGTACGTCGTCGCGGGGATCCGCACGAACCTTCCGTTCCACGAGCGGCTCTTCGAGCACCCGGAGTTCATCGCCGGCAAGTACGACACCGGCTTCATCGATCGGCACAAGAGCGCGCTCGTCGAAGGCTCGCTCGTCGCGGATCAGGATCGGGAGAAGCTCGCGGCGGCGATCGCCGTCGCGGAATACCGCGCGCAAACGGCGAAGAAGAACGAGAGCGGGAATGGCCACGCTTCGCCCGGCGCGAAGGCGGGGCTCTCGCCGTGGGTCACGACGCACCGCGCGCGGTTCTGAAGCGCTCGGCCCGTTGCACGCGGGTCGAAATCGGGACGCCTGGCCGTCCCCGCGGCATCTCGCGTGCCGATTTGCGGAGCGCCCGGCGGGACTTAGCCTGAGGGGATGGCCTTTCCAGTCCTCCTGTTCGTGCCGCTCGGGCTGATCCTTTCCGCGCTCGGCTACCCGATGATGAAGCGAAAGGTCCCGCCGAACCGCCTGTACGGGCTCCGGGTCCCCGCGACGCTCCGGAACGAGCGTGTCTGGTACGACGCGAACGCCGTGGCAGGGCGGGATTTGATGGTCGTCGGCGGAATCGTCGCGACCACTTCCGCCGTCCTCGGGATCTCGGGGCTCGCCCCCGAGCTCCAGGCGGGGATCTCGGGAGCCGTCCTCGGCGTGCTGGCGATGGCGGCCACGCTGCGCGGGGTGCTCCTCGCGAACCGGCTGGAGAAGGTCGAAGCCAGTCGACGGGCCTGACGGGAGGTGACTCCGGCCCGCGCGGATCTGGGCCAGCGCAAGGAGGCGCCGGTACCCTGGCCCGGGATGGCGAGACGACGCCGCGTTCGAGATCGGATTTCGATCCACAAGAGGACCGAGCCGGGCGCGTCTCCGGGCACGGTGGTGGCGGACCCGGAATCGCCGAAACCGACCGTGCGGCTCCTCTCGTACGGGCCCGACGGCGTCGACGAACAGACGCTCGACGGGCCGGAGCAGCTCGCCGGCAAGGTCGGGAAGAAGGCCGTCACGTGGATCGACGTCGACGGTCTCGGCGACGCCCACGCGATCGAGACGATCGGCAAGGTGCTCGGCCTGCACCCGCTCGCGCTAGAGGACGCAGTGAACCAGTGGCAGCGTCCGAAGGTGGACGAATATCCGGAGAACCTCTTCGTCGTCGTCCGGATGGCGTCCCACGGGGAGCGCATCGAGACGGAGCAGCTCGCGCTCTTCATCGGCGTGGGGTTCGTCGCGACGTTCCAGAGCGAGCGGCCGGGTGACTGCCTCGACCCGGTACGAAAGCGCATCCGCGTCGGACAGGGTCGGATCCGGAGCGAGGGCCCCGACTACCTCGCGTACGCGATCATCGACGCCGTCATCGACAACTACTTCCCGGTGATGGACACCTTCGGGGAGCGGATCGAGGTGCTCGAGGACGAGCTCGTTCAGGGCCCCGTCAGGAACGGCGTGGAGCGCATCCAACGAGCGAAGCAGGACCTCCTCGTGCTCCGGCGGTCGCTCGTTCCCCTCCGTGACGCCGTGAACGCGCTCGTTCGCGACGAAGCCCGGTTCATCCAGCCCGGGACGAGACTCTATCTCCGCGACTGCTACGACCACGCCGCGCAGCTCCTCGACGTCGTCGGGAACCACCGGGAGCTCGTGGGGGGCCTGATGGAGCTCCACCTCTCGGGCGTGAGCAACCGGATGAACGAGGTGATGAAGTTCCTCACGCTCGTGTCGACGATCTTCATCCCGCTGACGTTCATCGCCGGCATCTACGGAATGAACTTCGACCCGGCGCGCTCCCCGTGGAACATGCCCGAGCTCGAGTGGCGCTACGGCTATCCCGCCGTGATGGGCGTGATGGCGCTCATCGCGGCGGCGACGGTGCTGTACTTCAAGAGGAAAGGCTGGCTCGCGCCGACCCGCTGAGGACGGTCAGCCCTTCTTCAGCTCCTCGACGAACTCCCAGTCGGTGATCAGGTGCTTCTTCAGGAGCACCGAGAGGAGCGCGGCGACCATCGCCTCCCAGCGGACGTTCTCGCCGAGGATCTCGCTGGCGTCGGCGCCGTGGGACGCCGCCCGGAGCGCAGCGACGAGGTCTCGCGCCGTCAGCTCTTCGTTGCCGGTCGGAGGAGCAGGCGCCGCGGCGGCCTCCTCTTCCGGAGCGGAGCCAGAACCACCCTTGCCCGGGAGGCGGATCGTCGTGCCGTCGAGCAGGGTGAGCGCGATCATGCGCCCGCCCTTCGCCGTACGTGCACGCTCCCCGGACGGCTTTCCCGTCCCGAACGCGCGCGACGCGCGCGAGCTCGCCGGCGCGTCGTCCTTCCGCGACGAAGCCGGAGCGCTGGGCGGAACGTCGGGCTTCGCGGCCGCGGCAGGAGAGCTCGCGTCCTTGGCGCGCGGGCCCGAACCGAGCTCGGCGCCGGGTTTCGCCGGCGGCACCGGCGGCACCGCGGGCGCACGCTCGTCCGCGAGCAGCTCGTCGGCGCGGGACGTGCGCACGGACACTTCGGGATCCTTGCCGACGAGCGCATCGACGGCGCTGTCGAGCTCGCCCGCGGTCGGCGGGGGCTTCGGTGCGACGGGGACCGGAAGTGGATCGCCGCCCGGCTTGGTCGGCATCTCCGCGCGCGGGTGGATCCCCGTCGGGACGTCTTCTTCCTCGTCCTGCGCGACGAGGCGCTCGGCCTGCTCCGGCTGCATCGGTGGAGGGGCGGGCTCGGCGCCGACGCCGTAGTACGCGCGAATCGCCGCGCGGATGTCGGACGGCGGCGCGATCATCGCGCGCACGTGGAGCCGCGAGCGCTCGGCGGCTTCCTGGAGCGCCCCCTGATTCGTCGGGTCGTCCATCGCGATGTAGAGGGCGTCACCGAGACCTCGAACCCTTCGCACGTAGATCGGGATCAAGCAGTAGCGCTCGACGAGATCGACGGGCACGAGGTTCAGGAGCTCGCGCGTGAAGTCGATGTGATGAAGCGATACCCACGGCACGCTGAGCTGCTGGCTCAGGATCTGAGTGACCTGCGTTTCGGAGACGAGCCCACTGTCCACGAGGAGCGTCCCGAGGCGGCCTCCCACGCGCTGCTGTTCGGCGAGTGCTTCGCCGAGCTGTGCGTCCGTGATGAGGCCGGCGCGTACGAGGAGCTCGCCGAGCCGGACCCGCGGGGGTTCCATGGATCGAAAACGGTACCCCGCCCTCCGCGCCCCGACCAGATTCCTTCGGATCTCGCGTAGTTCTGGGGCCGGTCGCCTGGTCGGACGCGGGTCAGCCCGCGTCCGTGGGGCTGCTCCAGCGCCTTTCCCCCGCCGATTCCCGCCCGGATTGGCGGGGCCTCGCCCTTCGTGGCGCGGGCTCGCGTCACCACGCGCGGCGAGTGTGGAAGGGTCTCGAAATCGGGGGGACCAACGTCCTCGGGCGGCTCACGCGGCCCGCGCGGGAGCGCGGCTCTCGCCGCTACTCGGTCAGCGCGAAAGGTACGACCTCGGCCCCAGACCGGTGCCGGGGAGGGGTTCGCGCGAGCGATCCGCCGAGCGATCTTCGGGAAAACTGTGGCATTCTCCAACGGCTATGCGTCCTTGCCCGCAATGTGGGACGGCCTGTGAACCGACCCACCAGTACTGCCCCGGTTGCGGCTTTCCCATCGGCGCGGTCGCGGTCAACAGCGAGGACAAGCTCGTCGGACGCACGCTTCCCGGCGGCTACCTCGTCCTGGATCTGATCAGCGTCGGCGGCATGGGTCGCGTGTACCGAGCGGAACAGCGGGCGCTCGGGCGCACCGTCGCCGTGAAGGTGATTCACCCTCACCTGCTCGCCGACGAAAACTCCATCGTCCGGTTCATGACGGAGGCGCGCGCGGCGAGCCAGCTGAACCATCCGAACTCCGTCAGCGTGATCGACTTCGGCAGGACGGACGACGGCCAGCCGTACCTCGTGATGGAGTTCCTGCGCGGGAAGGATCTCGCGCGGGTCGCCTACGAGCAGGGCCCGTTGCCGTTCAAGCGCGTCGTGGACGTCCTCGTCCAGGCGCTGATGGCGCTCAGCGAAGCGCACGATCTCGGAATCGTTCACCGCGATCTCAAGCCCGAGAACATCATCCTCGAGCCGCTCCGCCGCGGCGGCGACTTCGTGAAGGTCGTGGACTTCGGTCTCGCGAAGCTGAAGGCGGACTCGGCGACGGCGACGAACGTCACGATGCCGGGCATCGTGTGCGGCACGCCGGACTACATGGCCCCGGAGCAGGGCCGCGGAGATCCGATCGACGGGCGGAGCGACCTCTACGCCGTCGGCGTCATCCTGTTCCAGCTCCTCACGGGCCGGCTCCCGTTCGAGGCGGACAGCCCGACGCAGGTCGTCATGATGCACATCTCCGTGCCGGTGCCGGATCCGCGGCAGGTCGCACCGGAGCGGAACATCCCGGAGTCGCTCGTACGCGTCGTCATGAAGGCGATGCACAAGGAAGCGAGCCAGCGCTACTCGGACGCGATGGAGTTCGCGGACGCGCTCCAGCAAGCGCTCGAGGACGCGAGGAGCAGTCCGCCGTCCGCGGGCGTTTCGCCGATGCTGTCGCAGCGGCCCGGCATGACCGTCGAGTGCCGCGTCTGCGCGTCGGTCGTGCCGATGACGCGGTTCTGCTGCGAGTGCGGGGCGCGGCTCCCCGTGAAGAGCGAGTCGCCGACTCCGCCCCCTTCCCTGAACTTCCCCCTCGCGCTCGTCGGCAGGGACGACGACCTCGCGTGGCTCGGAGACCGCCGGCGGGAGGCCGAGGGTATGGTCGTCGGCGCGCGCATCGTCGGCGAGCACGGCGTCGGCAAGACCCGACTCCTCAAGGAGTTCCTCGACATCGTCTCCCGCAAGGGAGATCAGGTCGTGTTCACGGGACCGGATCCGTACTGGGCGGAGGTCGCGTACTACGCGCTCCGGAAGGCGATCAGCGGTCTCGCGCGCATGGAGTCCGGCGCGACCGGACGAAGGTCGTGGGACGGGGCGTCGCAGTCCGCGCGCCGCGGCCTGGAAGAGATCTTCGCGGGCCTCGCCGGCCGGGACGACACGCGGCTCCCCGCCGAGCGCCGCTCGGACCTCGCCGAAGGGCTCCGCTGGGCGCTCCAGCGCGCCGCGCGCGTCGCGACGCCGAACCGCGTGGTCCTCGCGATCGACGATCTCCAGCGCGTGGACGGCTCGAGCCGGTGCGCGTTCGCGGACGTGCTCGGCGAGCCGCCGCAGGGCATCGACGTGCTCGTCATCGGGACGCACACACCGGGGTTCGACGCGGGCTGGGGCGCGAACCACGCCGCGAGAGTCGTGAGCGGGCTCCCGCCGCCCGTCGTGACTCGGCTCCTGAAGAGCGCGAGCCCGAGCGACCGCATGATGGCCCTCACCGAGAACGGCCTCCGCGGGATCCCCCCGCTCTACGTCGAGCAGCTCCTCCGCTTCGCGCTCGAAGGCGGCTCGGACCCGCCGCCCCGCCTCGCGGATCTCATCAGCCACCGCATGGCGACGCTCGAGCCCCGGGCGCGGCGGGTGCTCCAGGCGCTCGGCGTCCTCGGGGATTCCATCGAGCCGGACGCCATCGCGGAGGTGCTGGGCCGCCCGGATCACGTCCAGGAGACGCTCCAGGAGCTCGTGATCGCGGGCATGGTGGAAGCCGAAGGGCGCGCCTTCTCGCTCTCCCATCCGCTCATCCGGGAGATCGTGCTCGGCGCGATCCCGGCCGAGGTCCGGCGCGATCTCCACTCTCGCGCCGTCCGGGTGTACGAGAAGCGCGAAGCGCCGATCGAGGCGCGCGCCCTCCACTCCTACTACGCGCAGGACACGCTCGAGGCGCTGCTCCTCCTCGAACAGGTCGCCGAACGGGCGCTCGCGCGAGACGACGTCGCGGCCGGAGTCGACGCGCTCCGTCACGCGCTCGAGCTCGCGCGGGCGGACGTCTACCGCGGGGAGCTCGACGACCCGCTGAAAGCCGTCGCGATCTTCGCGCGGAAGCTCGGGGACGCGCTCATCCGGAGCGGCGCGTTCTCGGACGCCGAGGGCGTGCTCCGGGAGGCGCTGCACGTCGCGGGTCCCACGGGGGCCGAACGCGCGCACCTCCTCGCGTCGCTCGCGCGCGTGGCGCACGGTCGAGAGCGCTCCGAAGAAGCGTTCGGATTCATCGACGAGGCCATCGAGGTCGCCCGGAAGTCGGGCTCCCACGAGCTCCTCTCTTCCCTGACGAGCACCCGGCGCGCCTGGGTATCCTGAAGCCGTGACGGCACCGCCGTTCATCACGCGCTGGGACCTCGACAAAACGTACCTCCGCACGGAGTTCGACACGCTCGGCGACCTGGTCCGAACCGCGCTCGAACGCCCGGACCAGAAGCGCGCCGTTCCCGGCGCGGCCGCGCTGCTCCGGGCCCTCGGGGAGACGGGCGCCCGCGTGCACATCCTCTCGGGAAGCCCGCGCCAGCTCGGCGCGAAGCTCGAGGAGAAGCTCCGGATCGATCGGGTGCGATGGGACGAGCTCACGCTGAAGCCGAACCTCTCGAACATCCTCCGCCTCCGGCTGAAGGCGCTCCGCGACCAGCTCGGCTACAAGCTGCCCGTCCTGCTCGGCTGCCGCGTGCGAGACCAGGATCTCGCCGAGGAGGGCCCGCCGCTCCGCGAGGTGCTCGTCGGGGACGACGCGGAGGCAGACGCCTTCGTCTATTCGCTCTATGCCGACATCGCGGCGGGCGAGGTGTCGCGGCAGGAGCTCGAGCGGATCCTCCGTGTGGGAGACGTGTACGCGGACCAGCGGCGCATCTGTCTCGACGCCGTCGAGCGGCTCCGTCTCGGCGAGACGGTGGAACGGATCCTGATCCACCTGGATCGGCAGAGCCCGCCGAGCACGTTTCACGCCTACGGGCCCCGCGTCGTGCCCTTCTACAACTACCTCCAGGCGGCGTTCGTGCTCGCCGAGGATCGGCGCCTGTCCGGCGAGGCCGTGCTGGAAGTCGCCACGATGTTCGCGACGCGCCATCGCTTCGACGCGGAGGCGCTCGGGCGGAGCTACAAGGATCTCGTCCGGCGTGGGCACGCCCAGGGCACCATCCTTCTCCTCCTCGAAGACGCGCTCCCGAAGCTCGCCGCCGGCGGCGCGCGGGACACGCTCGTCGAGATGGTCGCGCTCATCCGCGGCTACCTCGTGGAACCGGCGCCCGGGAACGGGATCCCGCCGGCCGCTCCCGACTATGCCGCGCTCGCCGATCGGCACCGCCACGGAAAGAATCGGAAGCAATTCCGCAATGTTACTGGTGGCTCTGCCCACTAGCGGGTCCACTCCGGGAGCGCCCCCCCGGGACGGATTCCCGAGCCTGCCGCGGAAAGGTCCGCTAACCTCCAGGGGTCCTAACTTCGCGTCTTTGGTCCCGATTTTCGGGAGGCGGCGCCTAGGGGTCGCGACGTGGATAGCGATCTGGCCGAGTCGATCTCCGCACTGAAAGAGTCCCTGTCCTCGTGTCGGGTGAACGCCCGATTCGGCAAGGCGGACCCCGAGCGCGTGAAGGCGCTCCATCAGGCGCTCCGCATTCCGAGGCGGTACCGCGAGTTCCTCCTCGAGTGCGATCCGGTGCAGGTGGAGACGAGCACGCCGGCGGAGAAGATCCGCCTGTTTTCCTCGGCGAAACTGGAGGACGAGCAGGTCGGCTTCGCGCTGACCGAGGCGCGCACGCCGATTCCCGGCCCCGCGAGGAACGGCTGGCGCCCGACCTGGATCGTGATCGGAAGCTCGAGCCTGCTGGGCGATCCGTACTTCCTCGACACGTCGAAGCCGGACCCGGAAGGGGACTGCCCCGTCTACACCGCGATGAGCGGGACGGAGACGTGGCAGCCGAAGCTCTGCGCGTCGAGCTTCGCGTTGTTCCTCCGGATCCTGTCCGTCAGTCTCGACGTCGCGAAGGGGTTCGACCTCTCCGACTACGACGTCGACAACGAACAGGTGTTCCGGGAGGCCCTGGGCCCGAAGATCCGCCAGTACGACCCGGCGGCGACGAAGGCCGGGCACTGGACCTGAGCGGGTCCGCTCGCTAGGTAGAGCGTCCGACCCATGGCCCTGCTCCAGATCGCCCGTGAGGGCACGCCCGAATTCGAACGCCTCCTCGCGCGCCTCGAGCGTCGCGGCGACGCGGACCTCGACAGCGTGGAAGCGAGCGTGCGCGAGATCCTCCACGCGGTGAAGAAGGAGGGGGACGCGGCGGTCCGACACTACGTGAAGAAGTTCGAGGGCCGGGACGTCTCGGAGCTCACGATCCGGAATTACGGTGGAAAGGAAGCACTCGCGTCGCTCGACGCTCCGGTGCGCGAGGCGTTGATCGAGGCGGCGGCCCGCATCCGTCGCTACCACGAGCGTCAGCTCGAGGACCTCGTCTCCTTCGAGTACGAGGAGGCCGGCGTGAAGCTCGGGAGCCGGGTCCGCCCGATCGCGAAGGTGGGCGTCTACGTGCCGGGCGGCAAGGCGAGCTATCCGTCGAGCGTGCTGATGACGGCGGTCCCCGCGGCGGTCGCGGGCGCCGGGCACCTCGTCGTGGCGACGCCCTCCGCCGGACCGGCGGTGCGCGCCGCGTGTCACCTCGCCGGCGTCCACGCGCTCCTCGACTCGGGCGGCGCCCATGCGATCGCCGCGCTCGCGTACGGAACGGAGTCCGTGCAGCGCGTGGACAAGATCGTGGGGCCGGGGAACCTCTACGTCGCAGCGGCGAAGCGGCTCGTCTTCGGCGAGGTCTCGATAGACAGCATCGCGGGGCCGAGCGAGATCCTGGTCGTCGCCGACGACGGGGCGCACCCGGCCGTCGTCGCCGCGGATCTCCTCTCCCAGGCCGAGCACGACGAGGCGGCCTACCCGCTCCTCGTCTGTACGAGCTCCGCGCTCGCGGAAGCCGTGGATCGCGAGCTCGAGAAGCAGCTCGAGACCCTGCCGCGCCGCCAGATCGCCGAAGCGTCGGTCCGCGGGCAGGGCTTCTGTCTCGTCGTCTCGTCGCGGGACTCGCTCGCCGAGGTCGCGAACCGTCTCGCCGTCGAGCACGTCGCGCTCCACGTGGACTCGCCCGACGCCCTCGCGGACCGGATCGACCGCGCCGGGGCGCTGTTCATCGGGGATGCGACGCCGGAGGCCGCCGGGGACTACCTCGCGGGACCGTCTCACGTGCTCCCGACGGGCGGCGCGGCGAGATTCAGCGCCCCGCTCGGGGTTTACGACTTCGTCTCGCGCACGTCCGTCATTCGTTATGACGCAGCGGCCCTCGCCGCCCAGGGTGAAAAGATCAAGGCATTCGCCAGGGTCGAGGGCCTCGAGGCCCACGCTCGAGCCGTCGAAGTGCGCGCGTCGGTGCCGTCCCGATCGCGGTAGGATTCCGGGCACTTCGCCCCGTCTGCCCGCGCCCCGGGCAAGGAGTCCGCTCGATGCTTCGGTCCGGCATTGCCCCGCTGCTCGTCCTCGCGCTCGCGCTCTTCACCGCGAGCTGCGCCAGCGAGAGAAAACCCATCAATCGCGTCCAGGCGAACGCGCTTCCGAAGACCTTCTTCGTCGGAGACCCGGGGAACCCCGACGACGATCCCGAGTTCTTCGGACGAACGTTCGTCGTGGACGGCTCCGAATCTCAGGAGCTCGTCGGCATCGGCTCCTGGGGCGGCGTCGATCGCGTGAAATGGGAGATCACCGAGAAGCTCCTGCTCGCGCGCCGCTCTTACGGTCAGAACCCGGGCGCCGACGACAAGGGCGGGACGCCCGGCTTCCCGAACGGAACGATCATCGCTTCGTATCCGATCCTCTCGCACTTCGACATCAAGCGCGCGTACAACCCGCAGACGGGCGAGGAGCTGAACGTCGTCGAGGAGAACACGACGGACCGCCCGTGGAATCAGCGCGACTTCTTCCGGGTGGACTGGTCCACGAACCAGGTGGACAGCCCGCAGTCCGGCGATCTCTACACGGGGAAGCTCTTCGGCGAGATCAAGGTCACGCCCGTTTCCTACTACGTGAACGACCCGAGTCACGACGACGCGCCGCACTTCGACACGGAGGCGGGTTACTTCGACGTCACGAACAAGTTCCTCGTGGAGCCCGCGGGCTCCATGTACGCCGGCATCCCGCAGTGCGTCCTCACCGGGTGGGTGACGGGCAGCGCGATCCAGAACTGCGACGCGCAGGAGGCGGTCGTCCGCGCTTCTTACGTCCGCGTGGACGAGATCGATCCCGACGGGGACTTCGAACCGTTCGAGAACAACCTCGCGCCCGAGGACATCTTCGGAAACCCGGGCGGAGCCGGATGGGGCCCCTACGTCGGCATCGAGACGCCGACCCGCGTCACCTACGACCCCGCGTACGGCTACACGGACCAGGGCATGCGCCGGCTCATGCACGTCCACGACATCTGGAAGCAGAGCCACCAGACGCGCGGCCACTGCTCGAAGGATTCCGACTGCGGGACGGGCGCGCAGTGCCTCTCGTCGGGCGAGTGCAGCGTGCCCTGCAACTACGCCGCGCGCGGCGACGGCGACGGCAACGGCACCGATGACCAGTGCGAGAAGGCCAGGACGAAGTACGCCGGGAGCGACGGCGCCCAGTGCAGTGTGAGAAACCGGTGCACCATCCCGTATCGCGATCGCGAGACGAAGCCGATCCCCTGGTACGTGAACGTGGACATGCCGGACACCGTCCAGGACAAGGTGGACGGGAGCGGCAAGCTCGTGTCGCACGGCGCGACGGAAGACGTCGTGTTCTCGTGGAGCCAGGCGATCGCCCTCGCCGTCGCGAACGCGCGCGAGGTCGAATGCCGGCGCACGGGCGGCAAGGACGGCAAGCCCGACGCCGCCGATCGCGACGAGTGCCACGCGCTCTACTTCGAGCCCGGGAAGACCGAGATGGTCGCGTACGGCAACTGGGGCATCCCTCAGGTGAAGAACCGGAAGGACATGGCGATCACCTGCCACAACCCGGTGCGCGACTACGACCCGGAGGAGTGCGGGAAACCGGGGGACATCGCCCGCGTCGGGGACGTCCGGAAGAACTTCGTCTTCTACTGGCCTTTCGCGTCTCGCGCGCCCTGGGGCGGCATCGCCGACTGGAACGCCGACCCGCTCACGGGGCAGATCATCGGCGCCGCGGCGACCATCATGGGCCGCTCGGCGACGTTCGCCGCCGCGCAGATCCGCGACGTCCTGATGGTCGCGAACGGCGAGCTCGGCATGGCGGACATCACCGACGGGACCCCCGCGGCGCTCTTCGAGCAGCGGCTCCGGACGGGTGAGAAGCCGGTCGCGCTCACGACCGACCAGATCGCGAGCCGCATGGCCGGCATCGACCGGGACGCGGCGAAGTCCGCCTTCGGTTTCACCTTCACGGGGAGCGCCGACGATCAGCTACTGCAGATCCGGAGCATGAAGGCGGCGAGCCTCCGCGACGACGCGGTGATCGGAAAGGCGTACGGCACCGTCGACGGCATCGCGAAGCCGCTCCTCGGGACCCAGTGGGAGCTCGGACAGCTGACGCCGTCGTGGATCGTGGACGTGTCGCGACTCTCGCCGGGGGCGACGTTCGACGACGCGACGCTCGCGCGAGTGAGCCCGCTCCGCGGCGCGGACCCGTCCCGGGTCGCCGGCCTCACGAGCGGGATGCTGGACGCGCTCGCGGCCCACGGCGTCTGCACCTTCGCCCCGGGTGACGCCGTCGGGAACCCGGACATCCGGGGCGTCGCGAGGTGGTTCGGCGACTCGGACACCGGGATCTACGGGGACACGGCGCTCCGCCGCGATCACCCGAACCTCGCGAAGGCGAACCTCGTCCAGCTCTCGGACGCCCGCGCGCAGTACATCTACGACGATCTCTCCGTCGAGACGTACAAGGGCATCGCGCTCCACGAGATCGGGCACGCGCTCGGGATGTTCCACAACTTCGCTTCCTCTTACGACGCGACGAACTACAACCCGCAGTACTGGCAGCTCCGCACGAACGAGGGCGCCTCGACCGCGTCCTGCAACGCCGTTCCTCGCGCAGCGGGCAGCGCGGACACGTGCATGGGGCCGCGCTTCCTGGACCCACCGAGCGAGGACGAGATGGGGCAGGCCGACGAGTCGCGCCCCGGCATCAACTACTTCGCGAACACGTCCACCATGGAGTACCAGCACGAGCGGTTCTTCGAGACCGCCGGCCTCGGCCAGTACGACTTCATGACGATGGGCGCGCTCTACGGGCGGGTCCTCGAGACGCTCGACCCGGACGCCGCCGACGGCATCACTCCGGACGAGCAGCCCCGGTTTTCGTTCCTCGGCTTCACGCAGCTCACCGAGGACGACCTCATGGAGTGGACGCCGCCGAACGGCCGCCCCGGCATCCAGGCGATGCACTACACGGAGCTCGCGAGGCAGCTCAAGCTCTTCGACCCGAGCCGCTGCCGCGAGGCGACCGCCGACGAGATCGCGCGGGGTCGATGGCGCGTCGTGCACGGCGAGATCTGCTCGCCGCCGCCGAAGGACCACGCCGCCTGGCAGGACTTCGAGGACTCGCCGGGCCCGAAGTCCGTCGTCAGCGCGAGCGCGCCGGCCGGCGCGGGCAACGTCCGCTGGCCGTACCGCTTCGGTCAGAACAGCGACGCCTACGTGCAGGTGAACCCGTTCGACTCGGGCGCGGACATCTACGAGACGACGAACGAGTGGATCAAGCGCTTCGACTACCGCTACCCGTTCCAGTACTTTCGCCGAAAGCGACGGGACTGGTACTACGATAACCTCCCGTGGGTGGAGGGAGCGCAGTTCTTCGAGCGCCTCCGCTCGTACCACTGGGTCGCGGCGCGGAACAACGCGACGCCCCCGAACGTCGCACCCGACAAGCTCGCGACGTTCCTCGCGACGGACGACGTCGTCCGCTCGAACCAGCTCGCCGAGCACGACATGCTCCAGGCCATCGCGCGGATGATCTTGACGCCGCAGATCGGCTCGTACGACACGGCGGATGCGTCCCTCTCGATCGGCAACCAGCAGCCGCTCCACGATGCGCTCTCCTTCGTTCCCCAGGGTACGGTCCCCGAGTTCTCGCTCGACGCGAGCAACGCGCGCTTCGTGGATCCGGACTACGACACGAGCCCGACCGGCGGCGGATCCTGGGACTACCTGAACTTCATCAACCACGCCGGGTTCGACGTCGAGAAGGGGAACGCGGCGATGGCGCTCACGGACGGCCGCCCCACGCTCGCGATCATCGAGCGCGCGACGTACATCGACGGGCGCAACGTGTACGTGAACTTCCGCACCGACATGGCCCGCGCCGTGGACCGGGTGATCGGCGGAGTCCTCGCGAACGACTGGGATACCGTCGCGATGTACCTGCCCGACGGCGCGCAGGATCCGCAGATGGTGGACTTCGTCGCGGACGCGCCCGGCCGCGGGACGGGCGCCTCGAAGCTGCTCTTCCCGAACCTCGGGTACATCCAGCAGACGTGGTCCGTCATCTGGTCCGAGCTCTTCTCCCGGCTCGGCACGGATCTCTCGCTTCAGAACAAGCTCCTCGTGTACCTGCAGGGCACCGAGGGCGTCATCGACGTCCCGGACGCGGAGAAGATCGAGCACACCGACCCGCGGAGCGGCTACACGTACGTCGCGCGGCTCTACGGTCCGGACACCGTGGCAGGCAAGGTCGTGGACTCGGGCATCGCGTCGCGGATGCTCGCGCACGCGAACGACCTCCTCGCCCTCGCGTACCAGACGGACGTGGACGGGACAGGCGCCATGATCAAGGACGCCTACGGTCGCCCCCAGCTCACGCTGGACGCCTCGGGGAAGCCGATCAGCCGCGGTGACGACGTCGCGACGAAGGCGTACTCCGACTACGTCGGCGTGGTGGACACCGCGACGCAGATCTCGCGGCTCTTCGGGCACGGGCCGCTCTGAGCCTCCGCGACGTCCGAATGCCGAGCGCCGTCTGGAGCGGTACGGTCCGAAGATGACGAACACCCTCGCAATGACGGCGCGCAGAACCTCGCCTGCAATGCAGGCCTCCCGGTCCGGTAGAATGCTCGGATGAGGATCACGGGGTGGAGCTTCCTGCTCGCGGTCGCGGCGCTCGGCTGCTCCGGCAAAGTCCAGACCGGGACGTGCGGAGAGAGCTGCGGGGACACGGGCGCCGGCGGCAAGGAGCCGATGGGCAACGACCCCGGCGGCGCGTCCGGGTCCGGTGGCAGCGGGAACGGAACGGGCGGCGCGCGGAACGACGGCGCTGGCGGTCTCTCGCTCCCGAACACGGGCGGCGCGGTCGGAGCCGGCGGCGGCGTTTCATGCACCGCGATCCTGACGGACACCGAGCCGCCCCCGACGGACGTGCTGGTCCTCTGGGATCAGTCCTCCACCATGGGCGACGGAACGCCGGATGGCTCCACGTGGTGGCTGACGGCGAAGCAGGGGTTCGGCGAGTTCGTGAACTCGCCGCAGGCCTCGTCGCTCACCGGAGCCGGGAGCCCGATCCTCGCCGTCGGTCTCCAGTTCTTTCCGGTACTCCGTGGCGCCCCGTCGGACTGCCTGGACGACTACACGACTCCGGAACGGGACATCAGCCTGCTTCCCGAAGCGGCGACCGTCCTCACGTCGATCTTCGACGCACGCTCCCCGTCCGGGGCCCGTCCGACGGTGCTGGCGCTCGCGGGCGCCATCAACCACATGAAGGCCAGGGCGAATGCGCATCCGGATCGCGCCGCCGTCGTCTCCCTCGTGACCAACGGAGCGCCGACCGAGTGCGATCCAGAAGACCTCGCGACGCTCGCCCTCACCGCGAGCGCCGGGTTCGATACGGAGCCGCGTGTCCGGACGTACGTCACGGCGTTGAACCTGGGCTCGGCGGCGCAGGACTTCGCGAAGATCGCCTCCGCGGGCGGGGGCACGCTCGTCGCGGTGGACGGCGGGAACGTCGCGATCGGCGTTCGCGAGGCGCTGCTCGCTCCGCTCTCGATGGCCGCCGCGGGCGTCTCTTGCGCCTACGCCATCCCCGCTGGACCGCAAGGGACGGCGCTCGGTGCGGAGCAGATGAACCTGGAGCTCGTGGATTCCTCGACGGGCAAGACGACGACGCTGCCATACGTCGACGGAGCGGCCTCGTGCGCCGGAGACGGCTGGTACGCAGACGACCCGGCGGCCCCGACGAAGCTACGCCTCTGCACCGATTCGTGCAGGAAGATGGCGACCGGATCTCTCCGCGTCGTCGTCGGTTGCGCGCTGCCGGTGCAGACCCCGGACTGAGCCGGCTCCGCACCCGAGACGCTCAGGGCTTCTTCAGGTAGCCCTTCTCGAACAGGGCCATCAGCGCCGTCGCGACGTCGAGGTCCGTCAGCGTCGCGCCGTCCAGCAGGACGCGGAGGTTCGCGCCGCCGAGCACGGCCTGGAAGACGTCCAGCTCTGCCGGGGGCAGGTCGCGGAGCGGCTTCGTCATCGGGAGCGTGGGCTCGATTCGCGCGTCGAGCTTCGGCAGCTTGTGCTTCAGGTGCTCGAACTCGTCCCGCTGGCGGAAGCCCTCCATGAGGACCTCCTGCACGCTCGCGTTGAGCGGCGTCTCGAACTTCCGGGTGCTCGGGGGCTCGAGCTCGAAGGAGCCGACGTCCCAGGTGATCATCCGGTAGAAGGCCTTCAGCGGAGCGATCGTGAGCTCCTTACCGCCGGCCTCGATCGTCACGTAGTGGATGAGTCCCTGGTCGAGGAAGATCCGCCCGACGTCCGTCTCCGTCTCCACGTGGAGGACGCCGGACTTCCTGGACGTACCGAAGAGCTGGAGCAGATCCGGAAGGGGGATCTCTTCGAGGCTCCCGCGCATGCGGCTCTCGCCGCCTTCCGAGCCGCGGCGCGGCGCCGGCTGCACCTTCGGCTGAGGAGCGCTCTCCGGGGCGCGCCGGGTGTTCGGCCCACCCTCTTCCACTGGCGTCGCGATGACCTTCAGGATGTTGGAGCCGATGAGGACGCGGTCCCCCTCCTTCAGCCACCCCTTCACGATCCGCTCGCCGTTCACGAACGTGCCGTTCGTGGACCCGAGATCCTCGATGTGGATCTTGCCGTCCTTCAGCTCGATCTTCGCGTGCTTCCGCGAGACCATCTCCTCCACGAGGACCATGTCGAGATCGCTCGAGCGACCGACGACGATCGGACGGTTCTCCTCGATGGGGAACTCCCCACCCTGGTACTTCCCGGAGATGAACCGGAGAGCAAGGCGGGATCGAGAAGCACCTTTCGGGGGAGCCGCTGGCATTCCGGGGAGATCTTGCATCGGAGCTTGTCCCCGGAGTCCACCAATGGGGCCCAAGGCAGGCGGGAACGCTCGCAGGCGCGGACGATAAAGATAGGATCCGCCTAGAGAATTGGTCAAGGACCGGGCTAGGCCGAGCCTGATCTACCGGGCAGAACGGGCCCCGGCAAGTTCCTCCGGCTTCTCCAGCGAGACCCGTTCGGGGCTCGCTGGGCTCGGTTTGGCCGGCCCCGCGGGGACGGCGGCGCCCGGCGCCGGGAGGAGGACGGTGAAGACGGAGCCGACTCCGACGACCGAGGCGACCTCGATCCGGCCGCCCATGGATTGGACCATGCGCTGACTGATGGCCAGGCCGAGGCCGGTTCCGCGCGGCTTCGTGGTGAAGAACGGTACGAACAGGTGCGGGATCTGGTCCTCGGGGATCCCGGGGCCCCGGTCCTGGACCAGGATGGCGACCAGACTGCCCCCGTTCGGGGCGGGGCGCCTGCGTGTGGTCACCGTCACGACCCCTGCCCCTCCCATCGCCTCCTCGGCGTTCCGGACCAGATTGATGAGCACTTGTCGAAGTTGCTCTTCGTCCACCCGAACCGCAGGAATGGAATCGTCCGTCTCCAGAACGAACCGGGTGGACTGGTCCCGACTCGAACCGAGCACCTGGAGCGTCCGCCGGACCGCCGCGTTCACGTCCACCGACGCCGGGTTCCCCGTCGAGGGCCGGCCGTAGTCGAGCACCGAGCGGACGACCCGATCGAGACGGTCCACCTCTTCGAGGATGATGCCGACGAACTCGCGCGTGGTCGGATCGTTCTCGCGGCCGTCGCCCGGATCTGCGAGGAGCTGCGCCGCGCCCTTGATCGCGCCGAGCGGATTCTTGATCTCGTGAGCGAGACCGGCCGCCATCTGACCGAGGGCCGCGAGACGGTCGCGTTCCCGGAGGCGCCGGTACTCGCGCGAGTTCTCCACCACGACGCCGATCTGGAGCGCGAGCGACTCGAGGAGGAGGACGTCTTCACCGGTCCACGCGTCCGTGACGCGCTCGTCCGTCACGAGGAGGAGACCGAGGTTCTCGCCGGACTCCGCGCGGATGGCCAGACAGACGCCCTGCCGGAACGGCCCCAGCACCTCGCTCGCGCCGAGCACGGCGAGATCCGGATCCGCGGCGCGCGGCTCTCCGGACGCCCGAGCCTCCGACACCTTCTCCGCGATCGTCTCGAGCACGACCGGCGCGGTGGCCACGCGTTCGAGTAGCGGTCTCACCGCGGCCCACTCGATGCGCTCCGGAGGCCGCGGACCGAACGACGCGGCGCGCTCGTAGTCCATGCCGATCGGATCGCGGAGGTAGATGGCCGCGCCCGTCGCCCGCTGGGAGTCTTCGAGGGCGGACGTGACCACGTCCACCATTTCGTCCACCTCGAGGACGTGCGTCAGCGCGCGCCGCGCGCTCGTCACGGCGCGTTCGAGGTCGATGCGCTCGCGAAAGGCACGGTGGACGTACGCCGCCGACACCGCGCGGAGCGGTTCGAACAGCGTGAGCATGCCGATCGCCGCGAGGATCGCGTTCAGGTACATCGTCTGGAAGCCGCCGACGAGCTCGGCGAAGACGTAGAAGATGCCGGCGAGCGCGAACGCGACGGCCGTGGAGACGAGCGCGCGGCCGGCCATCTCGTAGAGATCCACGAGGCGCTCGCGGATGAGCGACTCGGCGAGCACGTACAGGAAGACGATGCTGAGGACGGCCCCGACCGGCGGGAGCGGCGCGCCGATGAACCAGAGGAAGTCCGCGAGGCTGAAGAGCGCGGCCGCCGCGCCGATGAGCACGATGAACCGGACGCGGCGCTGCGTCGCGCGAGAGCGACTCCGGGACCCACGGAGCCAGAGCGACCAGAGCCCCGCCGCGAAGAGCCCGAACACGTAGAAGAAGACGACTCCTCGGGCGAACCCGGTCCCGTGGACGGGCGAGAGCACCAGGATGAACTGCGGGATCGCGAGCACGCCCGCGACGCGGAGGAGGAGCGAGCGGCCCTCCGTGCGCGGGAAGATCGCCTCGAACAGGTGGAGGGCGAACTGCGGGAGGAGCACGGCGAGGATCGCCGTGAATCGCCACCAGACCGCCTGGTGCACGAAGTGATAGAGCCACTGCGCGAGGTACCAGAGCCCGACGTCCGCGGAGAACAGCGCGAAGAAGATCTGCGCCGGCCGCATGCGGCCGCGGAGCAAGATGCTGATCGCGATGATGATCGCGATGGCCCCGCAGAGGAGCGACGTCCGGGTCCGGAGGTCCACGGGCGAAGGGTAGTCAAAGAGCGAGGGCCGCGCCCGCGGGGCCTCCGGGAGCCCGAAACGGCGGAGGTTTGTCCGCAATCGGGACGCTGGCCGCGTGACCGGGGAAGGGAGGCCCAAAAGCGGCGCGATGAGGGGGGGTAACCACCGGGCGGACCAGAAAGACCCGGGTTAGGGTCCCCAAGTAGGGTCTTCGCGCGCGGACGAAGGCGCGGCGCTGCGAGAGAAGGCGGCTCGTTCTCGACCGCCCCCCGGCTTCCGCACGAATGCGGGAAGCGTCGCACCCGACCTACATCCGACCGAGGACCAGGCGCGTCTTCCGTGGCGCCGCGCGCCCGATCACGAACGCCCGAGCGGCTTCTTCGACGAATGCCGCGTTCTTCTTCCGGAGGTGCAGGAACGCGAGCGGCTCGCCTTTTTCGACGCGGCTCCCGCGAGTCCGGACGAGCTCGATGCCGACGCCGGGATCGACGGGGAGATCGGCGCGCGTGCGGCCCGCGCCGAGAGACACGGCGAGGAGCCCGAGCGCGAGCGCGTCGACGGCCGTCACGTGCCCGCCACGCGGCGCGAGCACCGGGACACGATGCGGCGCGCGCGGGAGCTTCCTCGGGTCGTCGATGGTGCGGACGTCTCCGCCGTGGGCGTGCACCATCTTCCGGAAGACTTCGAGTGCCGAGCCGTCCGAGAGAGAGCGCCGGATCCGCGCCCGTCCGTGAGCGCGATCCGTCTCGGTGCCCGCGAGGGCGAGCATTTCCGCGCCGAGCTCCGCCGTGAGCGCCTCCGTGTCGGCGGGGCCGCCGCCGCGGAGCACGTCGAGCGCTTCCTTCACCTCGAGGGCGTTACCGATCATCACGCCCGTCGGCGTGGACATGTCCGTGACGAGCGCGGACACCGTCTTCCCGGCGCGCCGCCCGACGGAGCAGAGCGCGTTCGCGAGTTTCTTCGCGGACGGCAGATCCTTCATGAAGGCGCCGCCGCCGCATTTCACGTCCAGCACGAGCCCGTCGATGCCCTCCGCGAGCTTCTTCGAGAGGATGCTCGCGACGATGAGCGGAATGGATTCGACGGTGCCCGTGACGTCGCGGAGCGCGTACATCCGTCGATCGGCGGGCGCGAGGTCGTCCGTCTGCCCGATGAGGCTCGTCCCGACGCGAGCGACGATGCGCTCGAAATCCCGGACGGAGAGCCGCGTCCGGTAGCCGGGGATGGCTTCCAGCTTGTCGAGCGTGCCGCCGGTGTGCCCGAGCCCGCGCCCGGAGATCATGGGGACCGCGACGCCGCACGCCGCGACGGCGGGAGCGAGACAGAGGGAAATCTTGTCCCCGACGCCCCCGGTCGAGTGCTTGTCCACCTTCGGACGCTTCACGCTCGGCAGCGTCAGCACGCGGCCCGAGTGGAGCATCGCGTCGGTCAGCGCGAGCGTCTCTTCGTCCGTCATGCCGCGGAGGAGCGCCGCCATGAGGAACGCGCTCATCTGGTAGTCCGCGACGGTCCCGCGGACGAAGCCGTCGACGAAGCTGCCGATCTCGCCAGGCGAGAGCTCATGCCCGTCACGCTTTCGGACGAGGAGGGAAACCGGGGTTTCGGGCACGGAGAACGCCGAGAATACCGAACGCGCCGAGACGGCGTCGAGACGATTGCGACGGAAGACGGGTTCCGCCATCCTTCGCGCGTGGCGCGAGTCGCGAAGCCGAAAGCCGGAAGGCCGCCGGGGAGGTTCACGCAGCACCGCCGGCTGGACCGGCTCCGCGAGATCCTGACGCGTCACCCGAAGGGACTACCGCTCGAGGATCTCGCGAGCGCGCTCGACGTGACGACGCGGAGCATCCGCCGGTACCTGAAGGAGATGGACCGGGAGTACGAGCTCGAGGCCGCGTCGACTCACGGCGGCGGCGCGCTCCTCTGGAGGATCCGCGCGAGCGAGATGCCGCGGAAGGTCGAGCTCCGGCGGACGCAGGCCTACGCGCTCCTCGCCGCGCGACGGCTCTTCGAGCCGTTCCGCGGCTCGGCGCTCTTCGAGGAAATCGACCTCGCCGTGAACAAGCTCCTGTCGCTCGCTCAGCGCCCCGGCCGCGGCCCGAACGCGGGCCTGGCGGACGCACGCCTCGAGGATCGCTTCCTCTATCTCCCCTTCGCGCCGAAGAACTACACGGAGAAGACGGAGGAGCTCGACGACCTCTTCCAGGCCGTCTCGGATCTCCGTCCTCTCTCCCTCCTCTACAAGAGCGCCGGGAAGGACCAGGAAGACCGCATCACGATTCACCCCTACGCCCTCGTCGTCCACAGGGACTCCATCTACTGCGTCGGGCTCCACGTCGACAAGCAGGAGATCCGCACGTTCGTCCTGGATCGCATGCGAGACACGCAGGCAGCCGCGATGGACCGCTTCGAGCTCCCGGCAGATTTTCAGATCGACGACTATTTCCAGGGCGAATTCGGCATCTGGAAGAGCAGGGAACGGCACAAGGTCGTCATCGATTTCGATCAGCGCGCGGCGGAGTACGTCCGCATGCGCCGCGTGCACCCCTCGCAGAAGCTCGCCGCGACGGCCACCGGCGTCCGCCTCACGATGACGGTGGGAGATCTGACGCAGCTCACGAGCTGGGTGCTCGAGTGGGGCGCGCGCGCCCGCGTCGTGGAACCGCCGGAGCTCGTGGAACGGGTGAAAGCCGAGCTCGAGGGGGCGCTCCGGGGGTATGCGGGCG
>DASZXK010000171.1:0-13790 GCA_035545855.1 Polyangiaceae bacterium | reverse complement strand
TTTGCGACCCCAGCGGGAATCGAACCCGCGTTACCGGCGTGAGAGGCCGATGTCCTAACCGCTAGACGATGGGGCCCGGGAAACTCGCTCCGGCCACTGGAGTGGCCGGATTTTCTTCATTCGTGCGCTATTTGCTGGGGGACTAGGATTCGAACCTAGATAGCAAGAACCAGAATCTTGCGTCCTGCCGTTAGACGATCCCCCAAGAGGGGCCCGGTTCGTGGCCTCGGACCGGTGGGCCCGTCCGAGACCGCGAAGGTGTAGTCGGGGAGGGGCCGCCATTCAAGTGCGGAGTGACGGAAATTGCTCGGAATCCGGCACCGCGGGTGACTTCCGGCGCTTGACCTCCCCGCGGGCCGCCTTACTGTGCGCGGGCCCTGGCTCCCCGGGATCCGTCGCGACGTTCGCGCGGACCAGCGGGTGAGCCGGCAGACAACCACCCTCGAGGTTCCGTTCCCATGAGCAAGGACATCGCTTTCGACCGCGTCGCAAGGAAGACCATGAAGCGGGGCATCGACGCCCTGGCGGACGCCGTTCGCGTGACGCTCGGCCCGAAGGGCCGAAACGTCGCGATCGAGAAGAGCTGGGGAGCCCCGACGATCACGAAGGACGGGGTCACGGTCGCCAAGCAGGTCGAGCTCGCCGGCAAGATCGAGAACATCGGCGCGCAGATGGTCCGCGAGGTCGCGTCCCGCACGAACGACGACACCGGGGACGGCACCACGACGGCGACGGTCCTGGCGCAGCAGATCTACGCGCAGGGGCTCCAGGTCGTCGAGGCCGGCGTGCCGGCGATGGACGTGAAGCGCGGCATCGACAAGGCCCTCGCCGCCATCATCGCGGACCTGAAGAAGCAGGCGAAGAAGGTCAAGGACGGTAAGGACATCGAGCGCGTCGCCACGGTGAGCGCGAACGGTGACGAGACCATCGGCAAGACGCTCGCGGACGCCATCGAGAAGGTCACGCGGGACGGCGTGATCACCATCGAAGAGGCGAAGGGCACGTCCACGGAGGTGGAGGTCGTCGAGGGGATGCGCTTCGACCGCGGGTACGCCTCGCCGTATTTCGTCACGGACCAGCAGGCGCTGACCGTGGAGCTCGAGAAGCCGTACCTCCTCCTCACGGAGAAGAAGATCACGTCGCTGCACGATCTCGTCCCGATCCTCGAGGCCGTGAACAAGACGGGCGCGCCGCTCGTCATCATCGCGGAGGAGATCGAAGGGGAGGCGCTCGCGACGCTGGTCGTGAACAAGCTCCGCGGGGTCCTCAAGGTGACGGCCGCGAAGGCGCCCGCGTTCGGCGACCGCCGCAAGGAGATGCTGAAGGACATCGGCGTCCTCACGGGCGCGACGGTGTTCAGCGAGGAGCTCGGCCGCGGTCTCGACTCGGCGACGCTCCAGGACCTCGGTCGCGCCGGTCGCCTCACGCAGGACAAGGACAACACGACGATCGTGGAAGGCGGCGGCAAGAAGGAAGCGATCAAGGGCCGCATCGAGCTCATCAAGCGCCAGATCGAGACGACGACGAGCGACTACGACCGGGAGAAGCTCGAGGAGCGCCAGGCGAAGCTCGCAGGCGGCGTGGCGGTCATTCGCGTCGGCGCGCACACGGAGCCGGAGATGAAGGAGCGCAAGATGCGCTTCGAGGACGCCCTCGCGGCGACGCGCGCGGCGGTCGAAGAGGGGTACGTCCCCGGCGGCGGTGTGGCCCTGCTCCGCGCGGCGAAGGCCGTCGACGGGCTCTCGGACCTGAACGACGGCGAGCGCGTCGGCGTGAAGCTCCTGGCGAAGGCCTGCGAAGCTCCGCTCCACTTCATCTCGAGCAACGCCGGCGTGGAACCGCGGGTCGTCGTCGAGACGGTGAAGGCCGCCAAGGGCGCGCACGGCTACGACGCTCGAAATGATCAATACGGGGACATGATCGCGGCGGGCATCCTGGATCCCGTGAAGGTCGTGCGCACCGCGATCGAGAACGCGGCCAGCATCGCGGGCCTGCTGCTCACGACCGAAGCCATCGTCGTCGAACATCCCGAGGCGAAGCCCGCAGCCAGTGCCGGTGGTGGTGGCATGGGCGGCATGGGGATGGGCGGTATGGGTGGCATGGGCGGCATGGGGATGGGCGGCATGGGCGGCATGGGCGGCATGGGCATGGGTGGCGACGACTTCGCGATGGACTGAGGTCACGCGGCCTCGCCGCTCGCCCGCACCGTTTTTTCGGCCGTCACTTTGACCGTGGCCGGAAGCGCGCGATAGACTGTCAATCGAAAGGACCAAGCTTCCGCGGTCGGGCCCGAAAGGGCGGCGTTCGTGGCGTTCGGCCCGAAAATCGATGGAGCTTCGCGTCATCGGCTGTCACGGAGGGGAGACGCCCAAGCATCGAACCAGCTCGTTCGTCGTCGACGACAAGCTCGCGATCGACGCCGGCGCGCTCACCTCGGAAATGGACCTGAAGGCCCAGTTCCGACTCTCCGCGTGCATCGTGAGCCACGCGCACCTGGATCACGTCCGGGACCTCGCGACCATCGCGGACAATCGCTGTCAGGCCGACTGCGAGCCGCTGGTGATCGCAGCCACGAAGGCGACGATCGCCGTCTTGAAGAAGCACTTCTTCAACGGCCTGCTCTGGCCCGACTTCTCGAAGATCGTGACGAGCGCCGGCCCCACGATCCAGTACGTGGAGCTGAAGCACGATCGGCCGCAGGTCATCGCCGGGTACGAGGTGCTCTCCGTCCCGGTCTCGCACACCATCGATTCGTCCGGCTTCATCGTCCGCGGCAAGGACGCGACGCTCGGCTACAGCGGGGACACCGGGCCGACGGACAAGCTCTGGAAGGCGCTCCGCGCCGAGAAGAACCTGAAGGCGTTGCTCATGGAAGTGAGCTTCCCGAACCGCGAGCAGAAGCTCGCGACGGACAGCGGGCACCACACGCCCCGGACCCTAGGCAAGGACTTGAAGAAGTACGGGAAGCCCCAGGATCTTCCGACGCTCCTCTATCACATCAAGCCGGTGTTCCAGGGCGAGGTGGAGCAGGAGTGCGCGCGCCTGAAGGGCGTGAATCTGACGGTCACCGCGCTCGGCGACCAGTTCGTGCTCTGAGGACGCCCGCCCGCAGCAAGGGCCAGGGAACGGGTGCTGCGTGCATTCCCGTCCACCAGGCAGCCAGTGCCGCGTGGCGGTCCGTGCCGACGGCGACGGCAACCGTTGCCGCCCGCGGCTCGGAAACGCCGGACCTCCCCCGAACCCCGGACGCAGAACTTCGCATAAGATGTATTATGTTAACTTTCTGGGTCGGTCGGGATTGGTCCAGAATGCGTTCCGTGAAGAGTCCGCGTTCGCGTCCGGTACGCCGCTCGGGCTGGCCTCGCCGCGTCTGCGTGCGCGTCCCTTCTGGTCTTCGGGTGCTTCCGCGACGGTTACCCGGCGAAGGTCCGAAACGGGTGCGCGTCGGAGCGGGAGTGCCGAGCGCTCCTCGCGGAGGGTCAGGAGCGGCTCCTCGAGTGCATCCAGTTCCTTCGCGGGAATCGCGTCGCGCAGGACTGGCGTCGCCTGAACGGAGTCTGCCGGGACGAGTACGAGGACTACTCGCTCGCTGTCTGGTACGCCCGCCAGGTACTCGGGCCGAAGCAATCCCGAGCCTCGGTCAGCGGCGGCATCGATCCGGGGGCGGTTCCCGAAACCGTCGGTGAGCCGGTGGCGGCGATCCCAGCGGCGGAGCCTTCCGCCCCATCCACTTCCGACGACGCAGGCGCGGTGAGCTCGGCGAAGTGAGCCGCGTTTCCGCCGTCAACGCGTTCGAGTGAGCACGATGCCCGCGCCGTCCAGGGTCTTCGGGTAGAGCCGGAGCGCGTCTCCGGAGACGCAGAAGCCGAGGCCCTCGCCCGTGCCGTCGAGAAGGTCCGTGCCGTTCACGCTATAGAAGCTATCCGTCGTCACCGGGACCGCTGCCCGCGTGAGTCGACAGACACAGCCGGTGTTGCCATAAGCGCAGCTCGCGGCCGCGTAGGCTGGGTCGTATTCGGGGCTCGCCGGGTCGGCGAAGTTCCGGAAACTCGCGTCGAACCCGGCGCAGGCGACCGTGGGAGTGTCCAGGCTTCCGAGCGCCCGGACGCACGTGTCGCTCAAGGTTTCGACCACGGTGCCCGCCGTCGTCACGGTGAAGGTCATCGTGCCGTCCGGGCGGAACTCGTACGTGCCGCTCGCCGTGAGGTTCTCCGGGCGAATCGAGCCGTCACATTCCGGCGGAAGGTCCGGCGACGAAAAGCCCTGCGGCGGATAGCAGGCCTGGACGATGGTCCACTTCCCGACCGGGTCGCCGCCGCACGGAGCGCCGCCGCAGCCTGGACCACCGCCGCTGCTCACGTCTCCCCCACACGCGACGACGGCAAACAGCACGAGTATCCCCGGAACCGCGACGTCTGCCCTCATGCAGGCCTCCCGTGTCGAAGGCTCTCACGGATCTGCGGCGCGGCGCCAGGCCGCGCGTCCAGCACGAGGTGGTCAGCCGTCCCCGTCCGCGGCGTACAGCGGCGGCGTGACGTGGAGCGCGACGAGGTGCCCCCCGTTTCCGAGGATGAACGCGCGGAGACCGTGCACGGCCGGGGCCATGGAGAACCCCGTGCCGGTGTGCATGCCGTCTATCACGCTGCCGTCGACGGGAGACACGAGGAACAGGCCGTGGAGCGTCGTCGAGACGAGGAGCGCGCCGGCGATGGCCGCGGGCGGTGATACGCCGCCGTCCGGGAGGGGCCGGTGCCACACCTCTTCGCCGGTCCGGGGATCGAGCGCCCAGAGGCCCGTCGTGCCCGTGGACGCGAGGAGGAGGTCCTTCTCCGGGACGGGCACGGTGCTTCCTCGACGAAGGTGGGCGGGCTCCCGGTAGAGGACGAGCTCGTGCGAGCCGGCGACCTCCGGGCGGCCCCACACCTTGCTGCCGCTCTCGGCGTCCAGGGCGAAGACGCCGCCATCGTAGCTGCCGACGAACACGACGGGGCTGCCGTCGATGACTCCGGGAACCGGCGTCGTGTCGACGTCCAGGTACTTCGGGACGTCTCCGAGGCTCTCCTCGGCCTCGGCGGAGAGGTCCACGGGCTGCCAGCGCTCCGAGCCCGTGAGGGCGTCGTAGGCCGTCACCGTGCCGTCGCTGAAGCCCGCGTAGACGAGCCCCCGCGAGACGAGCGGGCCCGCATAGCCCGCCACTTCCATGCCGAGCGCGGGCGATCGGTGCTGACTCCAGCGACGCTGTCCCGTCTTCCGGTCCAGGGCGAGCACGGTGTCGTTCGCGTTCACGACGTAGACGAGGCCCCCCTGGATCACGGGGCGCCGCGCGACCTCCGCGTTCGTGGAGAACCGGTAGAGGAGCGAGCCGTCCTTCGCCCTCACCTTGTAGAGCGCGCCGTCGTTCGAGCCGAAGTAGACGACGTCTTCTTCCGGATCGTAGAGGGGCTCGCACTGGACGACGCCGAGCGTTTCGAAGCGCCAGAGGGGGCTGCCGTCCTCGGCGCGGAGCGCGTAGAGCCCGCGGTCGCTCGAACCGACGAATACGCGACGTCCCGCGACGTCGAGCTCCGGGCGGCCCCGCTCGTAGGCCTCCGTCTCCTCGCGGGACGGCGCGTTCAGCCGCTCGCGGTAGACGACGGACATCGACCAGCTCGGCCGATGGACCCACGTCGGGAGCTCCGGGTTGGCGGAGGAGCCGAGGCTGCTGCACGACGTTCCGCCCGCGAGCGCGAGGAGCGCCGCGGACAGCGTCCCGCGGAGGCCCCTCCCCGCCTTCACGGAGCGCCCTGCATCGGGATCTGCGAGACGCCGGCCGGGAGCCTGCCGCGGAACTGCTCGAGCGCCTTCCGGATGGCTTCGTCCTGGCTCGGCGGCGGGACGGATTTCGGATCGATGCGCTCGAGGAGAGCGCGCGCGGTCTGCGCGAGGTAGCTCGGCGGGTCCGTCGGCGAGGTCTTCTCCTTGCCGAGCCGCTCGACCGCCTTCTTCAGCTTCTCTATGGCGGCCGGGTCGTCGCCCTTCTCGTGGAGGAGCCGCCCCTGGTGGTAGAGCGCGAGCTCCCCGAAGCCCGCGATGTCCGCGTTCTCCAGCTCGCCGAACCGCTTCAGCGCGCCGTCCTTGTCTCCGGACGCTTCCAGGGCGAGGCCCAGGTTCTCGAGCGCCCTGCCCTTCGACTCCGGATCCTGCTTCGCGAGATCGCTCGCGAGGACCTCTTCGTAGAGCTTCCTCGCGTCCCCGTACTTCCCCTGGTCGTAGTAGACGCCAGCGAGGCCGAGCTTCGCGAGCCCCGCGGCGGCCGTGCCGGGCCGTTCGGCGGACACCTTCTGGTAGGCGTCCCGCGCCGCGGCGAGCCGCGCTTCGTCCGTCTGGAAGATCCGGCGGGCATCCACGCTCCCCCGCTCGTCCCGTTTCCCCTCCTGATCGGGGGCGCCCACCTTGCCGAGGTCGGCGGCGATCGCGTCCGAGAGCAGCGCGCCGACCTTCGCGGCCGTCTTCTCCGAGCGCCACGTGTAGATCTGCATCCCGATCCAGGTGGCGACCAGCGCGACGATGAGCCACTGGACGACGTTGAAGTGGTCCTTCAGGAAGCGGACGGCGCGGTCGCTCGCCCGCGCGAAGGCGTCGTCGACTCGCTCGCTCGCGTCGAGGCCGAAGGCGCTCTCGGCGGCGCCGGGCCGGGGCGGTCTCGCGGCGCTCGCCCCCTTCTTCTTGCCGGCTGCCGAAGCCGCCGCGCGGCGCGCCCGCCGGTTCTCCGGCTGCGCAGGGGCTGCCGCTCCGCTGCCCCCCCCGCCTTCGGGGACGGCCGGGGCGTCGGGGCCTTGCTTCTCGTCGTTCTCCGCCACGGGCGCCTCTATACCACCAGGTGTCTGGGAGCCGAGCGATCTCTCGGCCCGAAATTTCGGAGGACGGACGCCTCCTTTCAGTTCGCCTTCGCCCAGGGCTCGGGGGGTGGCGGCGGGAGCTCGGCGTCCAGCGGAACGACCGCGAGGCCCTCGAGCGTGACGTGGCTTTCCGCAAAGACCACGAGCTCCACGGACCGCCCCGGGGCCGCTCCGACCGACGCCGGGAGGACCGCGTGGACCTCCACGGGCGGCCCGTCCGGGATCGTCAGTCTCACATGGTCCGTATCGTGGATTCTTGGGACTTTCCGGTCATTTATGAGCTCACCTTTCGCGTTCCACTGGAGGGGCTCTCCCCGGCGACCGACGCGGACTTCACCCGGGCGACCGCGCGCCGAGGCGCGGACGATCACACGGACGCCCGTCCCGTTTCCGGCCTTGGGAACGACGAGCGGCACCAGCACGCCGATGTTGCTCTGCTGGATCATCTTCCGGAGGGCCCTGTCGTCCGGGCCCCCGACGAAATCGAGGATCTTCGCCGACAGCGCCATGCCGACGCCGCCCGGGATCGGATCAGGGACGCCGAGGAAGCGAATGAGGGGGCGCGCAAGCTCCTCCTTGGCTCCCAGAGCGACGAGCGCGTTTCCGATCGCGACGCGAGCGGTCTGGTAACGCTCGCCCGCGAGCGCGGCGACCAGGGGGCCTCGCGCCGTGTCGTCTCCGATCGCCGCGAGGGTCTCCGCGATGCGCGGACGGAGGCGGACATCGTGAAGCGACTGCACGAGCGGCCAGACGGCGTCCTTCGCGCGGATCTTGGTGAACGCTCCGAGGAGCTCGAGCGCGCGTTCGTAGTCGTCGGTCGCGCCGTGCTGCCACCAATCGACGAGCACGGCCTCTCCGCGGCCGTCTCCCGTCTCGGCGAGAGCGAGGGCCGCGAGACGTTTCCAGCGAGGGTCTCCGTCGCGGAACATCTCCACGACGAGGGGCGCGCCCTCGCCGAGCCGCGTGAGCGCGAGCGCGCACCACTTGCGGACTTCCGGATCCTCGTCCCGCCCGAGCGCGAGGCGGATCGCGGCCGTCGTGTCCGGCCTTCTGAGCGCGAAGAGGAGCTCCCCGGCCTTCCTGCGGATCGCCGGGTCCGCGTCGTCGAGCAGCGCCGCGACGTCCGGAGCGGCGTCGGAATCGCCCGCCATCGCGCGACGGATCGCGGGGGGGTACGCGCGCGCGCCGTCGGGGCGCTCGCCCAGGCGCTCGTAGCGCCCGTGCGACGCGCCGAGGGTCGCGAGCTCCTTCCGTAAGTTCGAGACGAGCTCGGGCTCGGCTGCGGAGAGGTCGTCGCGTTCGGCGGGATCCTTCGCGAGGTCGTACAAGCGGCACGCGCCGAGCTTCCGGAGGCAGACGAGCCGGTGGGACCCCTCGGCGAGGAGCGCCTGCTCCTCCGTCTCCGCGAAGGCGAACCCCGGCGTCCCGCGGTCGGCGAGCAGGAGCGGCCCGAGGTCCCGACCGCGGATGCGCGGGCTCACGGGGATGCCGAGCGCGTCCAGGAAAGTCGGGACCAGATCGATCGACTGGACGACGGTCTTCACCCGGTGTGCCGGAAGGAGCCCGGGAGCGGACACGACGAGCGGCACCCGCACCTGCTCCTCGAACACGGTGGTGCCGTGGTAGCGACCGCCGTGGTCGCCGAATTCCTCGCCGTGATCGGCCGTCACGACGACCACGGCGTTCGGCCGCCGCGCCCGGACGGTGCTCACGATCTTCCCGAGCGCGTCGTCGGCGGACGCGATCTCGCCGTCGTAGCGATCGACGTCCCGGTCACCGAAGGGGTGCTCGGGGTGCGCTTCGTACGGTTCGTGCGGGCTGAAGAGGTGGACCCAGAGGAAGAGCCGCTGCTCGGGCGGAAGCGCGCTCACGTAGTCCGAGACCTGAGCTCCGCGCGCGGCGCCCTCCAGGAATTCGACCTTGAAGTACTCGAACCCGAAATGCGTCTCCTCGAACGCGCGGAACCGGTCCTGATCGATGAAGAAGACCGCCGGCGGGTAGAACGCCGCCGTTCGATAGCCGTAGTGCCGGAGGAGCATCGGCAAGGTGTCCGAGTCCTCCCCTGCCCCTTCCCGGAGGAGCGGGCGCATGTACTTCCCGGTCATGAGGGACGTGACCGAGTAGGACGTGTGCGGCGTCGCACAGTACGCCTGGTCGAACACGACGCCTTCCTTGCCGAGCGCGTCCAGGTTCGGCGTCGTCTCCCGCCCGTAGCCGTAGAGCCCGACGTGATCGGCGCGGAGCGCGTCGATGCTGACGAGCACGAGGTCCCGGCCGAGGAACGACGGTCCGGCGTCGGCCGGGGCAGCGCCCTTCGCGGGCTCGCAACGGGACGGATCTCCGTCGCATGCGCCTTCGTCGAGCGGCGGGGGCGGCGCGATCGTCCCGGCGGCGCGGACGGCCTCGCCGAGCACCGGCGCATCGTCCACGAGGATCAGACGGAAGTTGTCGAAGCCGGCGAGCGTGCGCGCCCCGGCGCCGAGCGTCGCTGCCGAAACGCCGAGCCCGGCGATCGCGACGACGGCCGGGAGCAGGCGGCGGATGCGCGACTCTGGTGCGGGACGCAGAGCGACGAGGAGCAGGACGCCGAACGTGAACTTGCAGACGGCGAAGAACGCGAGCCCGGTGTGGAACGCGGGGTACAGGCGGACGAGGATGAGCCGGTTTGCGACCTCGACGGCGACGGCCGCGACCCCGGCGAGCGCCGCCGTCCGGCCCGGCGCGACGGCCATCGCGCGGCTCGCGAACGGCGCCGCGCCGTAGGAGGCCAGCGCCGCGACCGCGCCGACGATCGCCGAGAACGCTTCACGGCGCCCCGGGGCGTCGAAGTGCCGGCCCGTCGCGACGTACCAGGCGATCGCTCCGCAGAGGAGCCCGACGACGGCGCCGAACGCGAGCGTGCTCGCGCGGGAACGGCTCCGGAGAAGCGTGTAGGAGAGCGCCGTGAAGAGCGCCGCCGGAACCGCGAGGAGGAGCGCGGTCGGGGCGAGCGAGGCCGCGCCGACGACGAACTCCCAGGCCGCGGTGAACGCCCGGTGGCGGACGGCTCCCACGACGGCGAGCTCCGCCGCGAGCGCGAGCCACGTCGCGAGGAGCGACGTCACGAGCAGCCGCGGCGTGCTCAGCGCCTTCGTCATCCGAGGAGCGTGACCCGGAATGTCGCCTGCGTCCCCGGGCGGTCAGACGAACCGGACGTCGACGACCTCGTAGTTGCGCTCGCCGGCGGGGAGCTTGACCGTCACTTCGTCCCCCACCTGCTTGCCGATGAGCGCGCGCGCGAGCGGGGCAGAGATGGAGATCAGGCCCTGGGAGACGTCCGATTCCTCGGGACCGACGATCTGGTACGTCACGGATTCTTCCGTATCCACGTTGGAGAGGTCCACCGTCGCGCCGAACGCGACCTTGTCCCCCGAGAGCTTGGCGGGATCGATGATCTCGGAGCGGGAGAGCTTGTCCTCGATGTCCTTGATGCGAGCCTCGACCATGCCCTGGCGCTCCTTGGCGGCGTGGTACTCCGCGTTTTCGCTCAGGTCCCCGTGCTCCCGGGCGATGCCGATATCCCGAGAAATCTTGGGGCGCTCTTCCTTGAGCCGAGCGAGCTCTTCCTTCAGCTTCTGGGCTCCGCGAGGCGTCATGGGGACTCGCTCCGGCATGGGCCCGTTTTACCTCAGTCACATCGCCCGTCCCTCCCTTTTTGCGCCGCGGACGCCTTTCTCAGCCCCCGAGTCGGCTTCGCCATCCGGGGCGCGGGCCGATCCCGCGCCCGGCGTTCGGTCTTGCGGCTTTTCTGCCGTGAAAGTAGCAATGGGCCCGATTCAGATGCTTCGCCGGCTTTCCCTCCTGAGCGCGCTCGCCCTCGCCGCCCCTGCCCTCGGGGGGGTCGCGTGCAACCACGAGCAAGCGCCTGCCGAGTCTCCCCTCCGGTACACGGAGAACGCGAAGCGCGCGTACGACGAGGCCCTCGTCGCCTTCTTCGACCACGACTGGGAGCTCTGCACCCAGCTCATGAACGACGTGAAGCGGAAGTACGGCTACAGCCGGTACGCCCGCCTCGCGGAGCTCCGCCTCGCGGACATCGCCTACCACCAGGACAAGCTCGCGGAGGCGGTGGGCATGTACAAGAGCTTCATCAGCGACTACCCGAACGACCCGGAGACTCCGTACGCCCGGTACAAGATCGCCAAGGCGGAGTTCACGCAGTCCGGGGCGAGCATCCTCCTGCCTCCGCTCGAAGAGCGGGATCTCTCGAACGTCCGGGACGCGCACGTGGCGCTCCGGGCGCTCCTCGCGGATTTTCCGGATTCGAAGCACGCGGACGAGCTCTCCTACATGCTCTCGGTCGTGACGGGCCTCCTCGCCCGGCACGAGCTCTACGTCGCGCGCTTCTATCTCATCCGGGACAACTTCGACGCCGCCGCCGCGCGCTGTCAGTACGCCCTCGCCAACTACCAGGACTCGGGGCTCGAGCCGGAGGGGCTCGTGCTCCTCGGAGAGACGTACCTGAAGATGAAGGAAGTGGAGAAGGCGCGGTCCACTTTCCAGCTCGTCCTCTCCAAGTACGCCGAGAGCCCGTTCACGATCCCGGCGAAGAAATTCCTCGCGAAGATCGAGGCCGACAGGATGACGGCGAAAGGGAAACAGGGGGATTCGTGACACAAACCCAGTCGCCGCTCACGCCGGTCGCGCCCACGGTGCTCGTCGTCGACGACGAGAAGAACATCCGCCTCACGCTCGAGATGGTGCTCGGCGGCGCCGGCTACGGAGTCCTCCAGGCGCCCTCCGCGGAGGCCGCGCTCGAGCTCCTGAAGAACCCGAATCGTCCGGTCGATCTCGCGATCCTGGACCTGAAGCTCCCCGGGATGAACGGCCTCGACGCGCTCCGCCAGATCCGAGGGGACGACGCGACGAAAGACCTCCCGGTGATCGTCATCAGCGGGCACGCGACGGTCCACGACGCCGTCGCCGCGATCAAGCTCGGCGCGACGGATTTCTTCGAGAAGCCGCTGAACCGCGACCGTGTGCTCGTCAGCGTCGACAACTGCATTCGCACCGCGCGCCTGTCGCTCACCGTGGAGCGCATGCGGGCCGAGCTCGAACAGCGCTACGAGATGATCGGCACCAGCCCGCCGATGCAGAAGCTGTTCCAGGACATCGACAAGGTCGCCCCCACCAAGGCGAGCGTGCTCATCACGGGCGAGAGCGGCACGGGCAAGGAGCTCGTCTCGCGAGCCATCCACCGGCTCTCCCCCCGGAAAGACGCGCCGTTCGTGAAGGTGAACTGCGCCGCGATCCCGCGGGAGCTCATCGAGAGCGAGCTCTTCGGCCACGAGCGCGGTTCGTTCACCGGCGCCCAGGCCCGGAAACGCGGCTTCTTCGAGCAGGCCCACGGCGGCACGCTGTTCCTAGACGAGATCGGAGACATGGATCTCCACGCGCAGGCGAAGGTGCTCCGCGCGCTCCAGAACGGGGAAATCGTCCGGGTGGGCTCCGAGCACGTCTTCAACGTCGACGTCCGCGTCCTCGCCGCGACGAACAAGGATCTCGAGAAGGCCGTCGCGGGGGGTACTTTCCGCGAAGATCTGTTCTTCCGCCTGAACGTCTTCCCCGTCCGGGCCCCCGCGCTCCGGGAACGTCGCGCGGACATCCGCCTCCTCGCGGACGCGTTCGTCGCGGCGTTCTGCGGCGAAAACGGCCTCCGCGTGAAGAAGATCGACCCCGCCGTCTACGAGACGCTCACGAACCGCTCCTGGCCGGGCAACGTCCGCGAGCTGAAGAACGTCGTGGAGCGCGCGGCGATCCTCTCGAGCGACGTGATCACCGTCGCGGATCTCCCGGAAGATCCGCACGAGAGCCCCTTCGACGACGACTCCGCCGACTCCGAGGACGACTCCCGTCCCTCCCCCGTCCCGCCGCCCGCGGTCGCGACGACCGGCGGCGCGCGGCCGACGCTTCGCGAGTACCGGGACACCGCCGAGCGCACGTACATCCTCGAGGTCTTGAAGGAGCTCGACTGGAACATCTCCCGCGCCGCCGTGACGCTCGGCGTGGAGCGCACGAACCTCCACAAGAAGATCCGCGCCTACGGCATCAAGCGCGGGGTGGCCTGACTTCCGCATGGCTCGCGCCGGCGGACTGATGGGCCCGGGCAGTCCCGATCCCATCGTGAGCCCCGGCCGGAAGCCCGCGGTCCTCGCGATCCACGGCTTCGGCGGCACCCCGCTCGAGGTGGAGCTCGTCGTGGACGTCGCCCGCGAGCTCGGCCTCGAAGCGCGCGCGCCCCTTCTCCCCGGCCACGGCACGAACACGGACGCCCTCGCGCTCACCGGCTACCCGGAGTGGTCCCGCGCCGCGGACGCCGCGCTCTCGGAGATCGCTTCCCCGGGCACGCCCGCGATCGTCTTCGGCCTGTCTCTCGGGTCGCTGCTCGCCGCGCACCTCGCCGCGACGCGCCCGGGCGAGGTGCTCGCCCTCGGGATGCTCGCGAACGCGACGCGGCTCGTCCGTTTCTCCACGGCGTGGCCCCTCCGGCTGATCGAGCGCCTGAAGCTCCCCGATTTCGGCATCCCGAAGACGAAGGGCGCGGACATCGAGGACCCCGTCGCCAGGAAGTCCCACCTCACGTACAGCGTGCAGCGCGTCTACGGCGCGATAGACGTGATGCGCACCGGTTACCGCATCGAAGACGAGCTCGCGAAGGTGACGTGCCCCGCGTTCATCGCCCACGGCGCCCACGATCACGTCTGCCCCGTCTCGAACGCGGAGCTCGTCCACCGAGCCCTCGGGAGCAAGGACAAGACCGTCGTGATCTTGCCGCGGAGCGCGCACATCGTGACGCGGGACTACGACCGGGACGTCCTCAGGGCGGAGATGGTGCGGTTCGTGAAGCGCGTCCTTTCCCGGTCACCGAGTTGA
>DASZXK010000170.1:0-46679 GCA_035545855.1 Polyangiaceae bacterium | reverse complement strand
GCTCCGCGTGCTTGTGGTTGCGGGTCACGTTGGCGTGCAGGTCCTGCCAGAAGCGCTCGATGACGTCGTGTTCGGGACTATACGGCGGAACGAAGTGCAGCCGAATTCCGGATCTTCGCCAACGTTCGTCGCCGGTGCCGCTCCGAGAGCGGGCACGCCACGGTGGGCTTCGGTCGTCCCCGCCTGGCGCCGATGCGGCGCAGCACGCGCCCCATCACCGTCAAGCTGGCGCGAATTCCTGTCCGCTCGGCGGCGACCCGGACGAGAAGTTCGCGCGTCCACGTGGGTCTCTTGAAGCCGCCGTCCGACGGACAACCGGAGATCAGTTCGAGGACCACTTCATCGAACGCTTTCGTCGCGAGCGGTCGGCCGTTTTCTCGCCGACCATCGAGCATTCCTTCCCGACCACGGTCGCGAAACCGGCGCGCCGTTCGATAGACATGGGACCGGACGCTGCCGACGAGTTCGGCTGTCTCCTTCGCCCCACGGCCCCGCCCGAGCGACGCTACGATCTGCGTGCGGACGAGCAGTCCCGCATCACCTTGCTTCTTCGCCCAGCGGATGACTCCGCGGGCACTCTGCCGGGACATTCGCGGTAGTTCTGCACGTGGGCTTGCCCTCTCGATGTTGTTTCAACACCTGCACCGTGCGGGGTCGGCCCACGCTTTTGAAGGTCGCTTGTGTCCGCTCCACTCTTTTCTGGCTCGGCTGCAGCTCGGAACGAGATTGGGCCCCGAGCGGGCTGCAAACGACCCCATGCCCCGCGTATTTCTTCGCCGCCCTCCGCGTCGTTTGCAGCCCGCGAAGCGGGCGGCGGGGGTGCGGGGCGCGCCAAGCCCCGCTCGCCCACGGGCGGGGGGCCGTCCATTACACCGACGACCCGGAGGACGCGTCCGGTGGCCCGCTTCATTCCCTCCCATCGTGCCGTCTGCGGGTAGTGGCTGGATTTGCCCCGTGGCCCGTGCGCCCGGGTGACGAGAGTGTACCGCGTGGCTACCCTCTCGTCATGGACGCCGCCGGCCTCCCCGCACTCGCCGAAGCCATCCGCCACATGCACGGCCTGGAGGCGAAGTGGCTCGCTGCGGTGCCTGTTCACGAGAAGCACGACGGGCGCACGGTCTGGGAGGGCGAGGTGCAGGTCTTCGCCGTGGAGCACCCGAAGGCATCGCGGGTCTATGCGTGGTCGCACGAGACGGAGAACGGACGTCGGCGGTTCCACGCGGTGCTAGGCGCGCCCCCGGTGGATTCGGCGGAGATGGCGGTCAGGACGGCGGTATTAGCTGAATCTAGCGCGTGAACGGATCGTCGTCGCTCGGGGGCGGAAACTGGATCACGGTCTGACGCGGCGCCCGTTGGTGATCCAATACCTGCAAAACTGTCGACTCGATCTTGAGCGCGCCATCGGCGCCTATTGTCTGCTCCTGTCGGATCTTGCACACGATCGTGTCGTCCTTCGCGAAGGTTATGTCGCGCGCATTGACCTTCGCCAAGAAAGCTTCGTCTGCGATTGTCACATTGATGGTGTTTTGCCCGTCCGAAACCCGCCATTTGTTTCCGTCCTTGAAGACGACGGACACAAGAGAAAATGCCTGTTCAAATTCGTGTTTCAGCACCTTCACGGCGACGGCTTGCGCGGGAGGCGGCGGCTCAAACGACTGAAGATCATCGCGAACTACGGTTTCGATGACCTCTCCGTCTTGGGTCCGAGCCTCAAACTTGTCGATGCCATCGCGGCGCAGTGGCTCCAGCAGCTTAGCGAGCGCACGACGCACGGCCAGATCGTTGAAGACGACAGCCAGTTGTCGGGAGATGACGATTTCTTCGCCGTGTTCATCCCCCTCTAGGATCAGCCTTGTCCGGCCATCGTCCATGAGCACCATACGCCGGACTTTGCGACCACGGATCCTCTTGACCAGGGCAATTAGGCCTATGGGCACACCCACGGTGAACCCAAGGATCTCGATCAGGTTTGCCAAACCCGACGCTTGGTCTCCCGAGAAAAGCTGGAGCATCTGTCGCACGAATGGCTGCACCACCTGCACGCCGATATCGAACGACCCGATGCGAACGTCCGGCTGCACGCGAAGCTCGATGGTGCTGTCCTTGCCGTTCAGCACCTTGTTGGCTTCGTCGAACAGATCGGAGAGCGCCATCAAAGCTGGCGCAAGATCGCGTACGTCCATCGTGCCGGAACGCAGCGCCTCCCCGTCGTATGCGATCCGGATCCTGTTCTCAGCCACGATACCGGTTCAATAGCACGGGTATCGATCGACAAAAAGCCCGGAGAGTGGCCGTGGATTTCAGGCGTCAGAACTGCGGCGAGCAGCATCGAGCAGGACTCCGCGGGCCCATTCCGAGGTGCTGACGCGATTGCGCCTAGCGGCGCTTTCCAGTTCCGCGCGCTCCGCATCTGAGAACCGCACCGACAGCAACGCCCGCTTCTCCAGCTTCTTCGGCACCGGGGGGCGGCCCATGCGCGCCTTTTTCGCGGTCATGGGCGCACCCCGTCGAGCGTCGCGTCTAGCAAATCTCCGACGCTCCACATGGTCGGTTCAACGCCGGCCGCCATCGCTGGCGTGCATCGCGTGGTCTGGTGCCGTCGCACGAGATTGTAGTGCGCGAAGTGAAGCGCCGTCGCCGCGATGTGGTTCTCCAGCTTCTTGCTGAAAGCGTTCGTGAGGCGCGTATAGCGGCGCACGCCCATGCGGACGGTGAGGTTCTGACGCTCGACATACGACGTCGAAACGAGATCCGCGTCCGGCTCACCGAAGACAGGCGTCTTCTCGGTCGCGACAACCTTCGGCGGCGAGTAGCGACCGGATCCGGCCGGCTCTGCTTCGTAGGTCTTGTGGAGTTGGGCGTAGTCTACGCCCTTATCCGCGAATGCTGCGGCGATGGGCTCGACGTACGCCCGAAGGCCATCCGTTGAAATCTGTACGCGGTTGCGGAGCCGCTTTGCCACGTCGCGAATGAACGCGTCTGCCGTCTCGGAGTCGCGCTTGCCGACCATGAAGCTCGGCACAAGCTTGGTATCCGCGTCGAGAGCACAGAACGTCCACGTGTCACCGACGCGCGAACGATCGTCTTCCTTCGTGACATGACGCTGTTTCTTCTGGACGTACGCCCAGAGCTCGTCGATTTCGAGCCGGTCGCAACCAAGGTCGACCATCTTCTCGTCCATGAGATCCGCGCAACCGTTCCCGACGCGCACAAGTAGCGTGCCGATCGTCTCGCGGTTCACGCCCGTCATGCGCTCGGTCGAGCGCATTGAACATCCCTCCACCAAGGCCGAGATGACCGCGATCTGCTTGTCGCGCGGGAGGTTGTTGGACATGAGACTTATTGTATGACGTAAAGTAGAATCGTCGATACTTTTCGTATGACGACAAGTGGGCGAGCCGGATTGCCGACACGTAAATCCACGCGTGGACTCGGGAATCCGGCTACGCAAGAAAAATGCCCACCCCCACCGTACCGGTGCTACCGTTCCTGTTAGTTAGACGAGGTTCGGTCGCATCCGGATGCGAGCGGCCAGGGTGGGCGGAGTCAGTTGACCCAGGTACCTGGGATGTCTCCGTTTTCTCGCATTCAACGGTAGCCCCAGGGCACCCGGGAAATGAGCCCGGTTTCTGGTGGCTGCCGAAGAGTCTTACATGGCCGGTCCTTTCGGGCGCGAGTAGCGCGCCTTGTTGCCGACCATTTCCTTGAAGAGCTTCCCGTCTTCCGCGGCCGAATGAAGCGCCGCATAAACGTTGACGGGCTTCACGTCCGGCTTGAACTTCTTCACCTCGCCCAGCACGTCGCTGGCCCATAGCGCAATCGGACTAGCAAACACCGCCCGAATTGACAGTGCGGCGACGCTGTCCTGCACGCCTTTTCTGCCGGAGCGTGCACGCTGCGCGCGACGCTTCTTCGGCTGGCGCTCCTCAGAACGACGGGGCCGGGCGCGCTGCGCAACGACGGCGTCAACCGGCGAGCCCTCCAGAAAGGCCATGAGGAGCGTCTTGCGGCTCTCCGGGGAGAGCGCCAGCAGTTCGCGTTGGAGCCGCAGCAGCGTGAGGGTCTCGTCGGCGGAAGCCATTGGAGTGCGCCTGATTCGTATCGTCCATATGATCCATGCGCCATTAGTTTATTCGCTGGCGCATTAGGTAATGCGTACCGCGCCACCGGTAACTAATGGAAAGGCGTAGCGAATGTTCAGCTCTCCCCGGGGACAAAAAATCGTCCGAGGCTAGCCGGTTCTCCCGCACATCCGGCACGTTCCGGGCGCCGGGAATCGCCCCGAAAGCACGTCATCCACGGACACGCCCGCGAGCCTGGCCACCTTGATAGCCGCTCCAGCAGTGGGTCTCCTTCCACGGCTCGCCATCTTCTTGATGGTGTCGACCGGCACCCGCATGCGGCTCGCGATCCACGACCACGAGCCATGCCGGTCATGCAAAGCGCGAAGCGCGGCCTTCACGTGCTGCGCTTCCTCGTCGGAGAGGCGATCGAGCCGTTCGTGTCGACGCCCGGCACGAGACCGCGTCCAGGTCTGCCGCTCGCGAAGGATCGCCACGACGCGAGCGTAGCGACGGCGGCGCCCTCACTCGGCGCGGAATCGAAAACCAGCCACTACCCGTCTGCGGCACGATGTTGGAGGGAATCGCGCGCCGGAGGCCGGGCTGCCCGGCCGACGCCGCGCGATGGGAGGCAGCCCCTGCCTTCCCCTCCGCTTCCCTTATTCTCCGTGATCCCGATTCGCGGCCGGTGATCTAGCGCAGCACCGTGCTGCAGAATCCCGAAAGGCACTTGTTGCGGGAGTCGCAGCAGGGAAGGCTCGCGCAGGATTCGTCCAGGTGGGCGCAGACGGGCTCGTTGTCCTTCGGCGGCGGAGGCGCGGTGCACGCGCCGTTCGTGCAGAAGCCGGTGCAGCAATCGATGCCCGTCTGGCAGGTGTCCCCGTCCTTGTGGCACGGGTCGAGGGCGGTGAACGCGCGGTGGTTGCCGGTGCCGAACTCCTGACCCGAGAGGTAGAAGGCGGGGTGACTCGGATCCGCGGTGTACGTGCCGTCCGCGGAGATGTCGACGGCGGTTCCCCAGAGCTGCCGCTGGAGGCCGAGCGAGCCGTAGTAGCGAACGGAGTCGAAGAAGATCCAGAAGTACCCGCCGGCAGCCACGGGCGAGCTCGTCGGGTAGAAGTTCTGGTGGAGCTCGGGGGTTCCGAACGGGAGGTACGTCTTGCCTGCCGCTGCGTCCGCTTCCGTGGCGAAGCCCATCGCCTGCGCGAGGAGGTGAGCCTGCCCGCTCGCGACGTCGAGCACGAAGAGGTCGCTCACGGGGGTGAGGCCGGGGATGGAGAGGCCGAGGAGACCCGCGCCGAGGCCGGTGAAGTCGTTCGCGCTGCCGACCGCGAACACGATGCCGCCGTCGTCGGGAAGGACGTTCGGCCAGCCGGGGAACTTCGACGCGTCACCGGTCGCGTAGAGCTTCCGGTAGTTGCTCGCGCTCCGGGCGGTCTGGTCGAAGTTCATGAGCGCGAGGCCGTGGCCCGCGTCGATGGCGTAGTCGTTGAACGCGACGAGCTTGCCGTCCGGCGAGAACATCGTCGTCATGGCGCCGGTCGGGATGCCGCTGTTCGGAACGACGGCGCCCGTGTCGGTCTCGACGAGAGCGGCGTCCGCGCTCTCCGGGGCCGTCGTGCGGGTCCCCATGCCGCTCGGGTGGGCTTCCGTGACGTAGAGCGAGCCGTCGGGGAACATGCCGGAGAAGGTCCCACCGGGAACCCCGCCCTTCAGCGGCGCGGGGTTCACGGGCATGTTCGGCGTGAGCGCGTAGCTCGTGCCGCCGAGGGTCGCGTCCGTGATGAGCCGCGAACCGTTCGCCGACACGGAGTGGCAGCCCGTGCACCCCGTCTGCCCGAGGAAGACCTCGGCATCCTTCCCGGGCGAGATGCGAAGGACGGCGCCCCCGAAGCCCCCGGCCTGGAGCGCCTTCGCGGAGCTGTAGCTGTTGTAGAAGATGCTGCCCTTCAGCGTCGCCGCCGCGATCGTGACCTTCTCCGTCACGGGGCCCTGGACGGTGCCGGAAGAGAGCGTGCTGATCTGAACCGTGAACGGGTCGCTCGCGCCGTGCGTGTTCGCGGCGGCCGCGTCCCAGACGTCCTGCGGAACCTGGATCTGACCCGTCCCGGTCGGCTTCAGACAGCCCCGGTACTCGAACGTGCTCGACTGGATGTGGACGTACACGACGTCCACCGTCTGCGCGCCGTCCCACATGAGGAGCGGTGCAATGAGCCCACGCGGGAACACGGTGCCGTCGTACGGATAGAGGAGACGGAGGCTCCCGGGGCTTCCGCCCGCGAGGAGCGCGCTCACCCCGTCCGCGCCGAGTCCGGCAGGATTCGAGGCGTCGCATTGATCGATGGAGACCGTCTCGGCCGGGGGCGTCTGGCCACCGCCGGCATCGGCGCCGACGCCGCTCCCGCTCCCGCCGAAGTTCAGGGGGCCGTCCCCGCCGGAGCCGGGGACGAACCCGGTTCCCCCGGTCCCGAACATCCAGGCCCCTCCGGTCCCCGCGACTTTCTCGGGTCGTTCGTCCGGGGTCGAGCTCCCCGCTGAACAGCCGGAAAGGGCCGCCGCCGCGACCCCGGAGACGAGCGCTGCGGCCGACGCGAGGGAGGCGAGACGCATCCGGGTGTGTCGTGCGCTCCCCGGTTTTTGTTGAAACGCTCGCGAACGGCCGCAGTAACCCCTGGAATCCCGTGACGAGACCGTTCGGTACAAGTCGGCGCGGGCGCGGGCGCGGAGTCGACTAGCATCGGGCGCCGTGGGCTCGTCAGAGGCTCTCCACGCCTTCACGGCGACGTTTTCGGACCCCGCTCTCGAGCGGGAGTTCCTGGACGACGACTACGCGCACGGCGGCCAGCGCTTCCTCCGTTTCGCCGTACCTCTCGCCGCGACCGCGTTCCTCGCCTACGGCCTCCACGACGCGCTCGTGCTCGGCCCCCTCGCGAGGGAAGCGTGGAAGATCCGGTATCCGATCTTCGCGCCGGTCGCGCTCGGCCTCTTCCTCCTCGTGAGGAGCGATCGACGGAACTCCGCCCTCGGTCCGCTCTCCGTGGCCTTCGGCGCCGCGACGACGGGAATCGCCGTCTGGATCGGGGCGCTCGCGTCGGGTGACGCCCGGATCCTGTACACGTGTTACGCGCCGCTCTTCGTCATCATGGGGCCGTTCCTGCTCCGGATGAGCGTCTTCGCGGAGGTCGTGTTCACCGCCCTGACGGCCGTGTTCTTCCTCGTCGCCGACGTGTCCCTCGGTCACGGGGACATGACCGTGCGCCTCTCCGTGACGACGACCATCCTCACGATGGGCGCGATGGGCGCCCTGGTCGCCCACCAGCAAGCGCGGGCGTGGCGGCAGGCATTTCTCCAGCGCCGGACGATCGCGGAGCAGATCCGGGCGCTGGACGAAGAGAAACGCCGCTCGGAGGAGCTCCTCTTGAACGTGCTCCCGCCGTCGATCGCCGAACGCCTGAAGAACGAAAATCAGCCCATCGCGGACGGCTTCGCGGAGGTGAGCGTCCTCTTCGCGGACATCGTCGGGTTCACGGGGATGAGCGCGCGCATCGCCCCCCGGGAGCTCGTGGAACGCCTGAACGACGTCTTCTCGAGCTTCGACGACCTCGCGGACAAGCTCCGCCTCGAGAAGATCAAGACGATCGGGGACGCTTACATGGTCGCCGGCGGACTGAACCTCGAGAGGCACGACCACGCGGAGGCGCTCGCCGAGATGGCGCTCGCGATGCAGCGCCGCATGGAAGGATTCAGCGATTCCTTCGGGGAGCGACTCTCGCTCCGCGTCGGGATCCACACCGGCCCTGCCGTGGCCGGCGTCATCGGGAAGAAGAAATTCATCTACGACGTCTGGGGGGACACCGTGAACACCGCGAGCCGCATGGAATCCCACGGCGAACCCGGGAGCGTCCACGTCACGGAGAGGGTGTGGGAGCGCCTCCGGGACAAGTACGAGTTCGTGGACCGGGGCGAGATCGACGTGAAGGGCAAGGGCCGCATGCACACGTACTTCCTCACCGGGAGGAAGGGCGCTTCCGTCGCCAAGACCCGTCTGCCGTGGGAATCCTGATCGGCTACTGCCTCACGAATCCGACGGGGACGTTCACGATCGCGGCGCCCCCCTCCGGCGGAGCGAACTCGGCCGATTGCGCGCGTGCCCGGACGCACTGGACCAGGGCGTCCGGCACGTTGCCGCTCGGCGTCGCCGAGACGCCCTCGACCCGGCCCCCCACGCCGACTCGGAGAGAGAGCGAGATCCGTCCCTGGACGTCGGGGTTCTGCGCGAGGGCGCGGTTGTAGCAGGCGCGGAACCCGCCGCGGAGCGACGCGACGACGCGCGCGGCGTCCAGGATGCGTCCACCCACGTTGTCGATTCGAGTGGCGTCCACCGTTCCGCGCGGGCCGCTCTCCGGCGCATGACCCTTGCCTTCGCCTGGGGTCGCCTGGCCGTGCACGTCGCCGAGCGACGCGAGGGTTCCGCTCGTCCCGGGGCGGACCCGGTCGGCGCCCGAGAGCGGAGAGAGCTCGAAGCCGACGCCCGTGTTCGAGCGGGCGGCGACGTCGAGCGACGTCGTGGGCACGTCGCCCCGAGCGAGGACGCCCGCCGTCGCCGGGCCTGCGGCGCGAAGAGCGCCGACGGTCTCCATCACCGTCGTGAGCGCCGAGGCGAGGGCCGCCTGGGAGTCGCTCGAGTGCGACGGGGCGTGGGCCGGGTTCCCGGACGTCGCGGGGGCGTGGCTCGACGAGCGCGACGCGACCGCGGGTGCAGCCGCCGCCGTCGCTGCGGGAGCCGGCGTCTCGTCCGGCACCTCGACGGCGGGAGCCGGCAGATTCGGCAGCGCGTCGAGCACGGACAGCGACCGGAGGTCGTCGTCGACGACTTCGTCGAGGAGGTCCGAGTACGCCGACCCGATCACGAAGAAGTGGGCGAGGAACGAGAACGCGGCGATCAGCGTCGTGCGAAAGTCGATGCCGTTTCCGCCGCGGAGGACGCCGAGCGGCAGCGCCGCGCGCGGCGTGACGGGCGGCGGCTCCACGAACTGGAACAGGAGGCTCGTCTCGCCGAGCCGGACGCGGCCACGGGCATCGGGGGAGAGCTCGATGCGGCTCGCTCCTTCCGTCCCGGCAGGGGCCGAAAGGACGAGGAGCTCGCCTCCCACGACCACGCGTCCGTCCATCCCGGTGGTCACGGAGAGCGCGTAGCCCTTCGGTCCGGGAGCGAAGAGCACGTGCCGGCGTGGCGCCTGGGCCGCCGTGACGACCACCGTGGAGGACTCGTCGCGGCCGATCGTCACCGCCGTGCCTCGTGGAACCAACCGCTCCTCGACGATGCGACCGCCCCGCACCACGCCGAGGCGAAGGACCCGGGGCCTCGCCGCGCGAGCCGCGCGGAACACGCGGGTCATGCTGCCGGTGCGGGTCCCGGGGGACTCGATCGAGGAAGGCGTCGGACGATCCATCGGACCGTGCGACACGCGTGACTCGCAGAACCTTGGGTGCGGGCTCCGGGGCGCTCAGCCCCGAGGATCCGTCATCCTCGGGGGCTCAGCCCCCGTGCGCCCACGTGAGATCGATCACGGTCCGCCCGTCGCCGGCCCAGACTCGCTCCCGGAAGGACGCTTCCACGTCGCGCGCTCCGGAGAGGGACAGCACGCCCTCGCAGAACCCCATGGTCTGGTGGCAGGCCGCTTCCTCCGCCTTCGCGGACATGTGGTACGTGACCGCGACGTAGGCGTGCCCGTCCGCGAGCATGGGGATGTCGAACGCGGGGAAGTCGAAGAGCGTGTTCCGCATCACGCGGAGGCGCATCAAGGATTCGATCGGTTCACCCGGCACGATGAGCGCGCGGGCGTCCCCGTCGAACTGGTTCGCGGAGAAGCGCCCCCAGAGACGGACCGCGTCGAGCGACGCGCCCTCGAGATGTTCCAGGATCGCGATGCCGAGCCGCTCGAACGTGGCCATCGGGTACCAGTCGCCGGGGACGATCTGGCTCCAGATGTAGACGTGGTCTTCCGGGGGGAGGATCCTGTCCCAGTCCACGTTCTTTTTCCGCCGGATCATCCGCACGTACTCCGAGAAGAGGGAGCCGCGTACGTGACGACCCGGGCCTGGCTTCGGGTTCGACGCTTCGATAATCCGAAAATCATAGCAGAAATTGCCGCTTCATTGTTGCCGTCCCGGGAACGGTGTTGGGCTCCTCCGCCACCTTCCTCGCCGCGGAAGGCGTGCGCATAATCCGCGCTTCGGGAATCGATGGTCCGGCCCACTGGAGCACTTCGATGAAAAACGAGCAGGAGTCGGGAATGAGTCGACGCGGAATTCTCGCGGCGGGGATCGCTGGAGCTGCCGTGTACGCCGGTGTACGGCCGGGCGGGTCCCAGGCGGAGTCCTCCGACGCCGACGGCGCGCGCTCCCACGGCGGAACCCGCCTGCCCGTGGTGTACCTGCCGCACGGCGGCGGGCCGTGGCCGTTCGTGGACACTCCGTTCGGCAGCAAGGCGGAGCTCGACGGACTCCGGAGCTACCTGACGTCCATCGGCTCTCTCACGAAGACGCCCCCGAAGGCGCTGCTCGTCGTCTCCGCGCACTGGGAAGAACCGGTGCCGACGGTCATGTCCGGAGAGCACCCGCCGATGCTCTACGACTACTACGGCTTTCCGCCGGAGTCCTACCGCATCACGTGGCCGGCGCCCGGAGACCCCGCGCTCGCCGCGCGCGTGCGCTCGCTCCTCGAAGGCGCCGGTTTCCAGACGGCGGAGAACGGAGCGCGGGGCTACGACCACGGCACGTTCGTGCCCTTGAAGCTCGCCTTCCCCGCGGCGGACGTCCCCGTCGTGCAGCTCTCGCTGATCCAGGGGCTCGACCCGAAGCGGCACCTCGCCATGGGGAAGGCGCTCGCGCCGCTCCGGGACGAGGGCGTGCTCATCGTCGGCAGCGGGATGACGTACCACAACCTCCGCGCGTTCGGCCCCCAGGCGAAGCCCGTGTCGGAGACGTTCGACGCCTGGCTCCGGCGCGCGGCACTCGCCGAGCCCTCCGAGCGGGACGCGCAGCTCGCCGCCTGGACGTCGGCGCCCGCGGCGCGAGCAGCCCACCCGCGCGAAGAGCATCTCATCCCGATGATGGTCGTCGCGGGCGCCGCGGGCGCCGACCGCGGCGTCACGGCCTACGACGGCACGCTCCTCGATCTACGGATCTCGGCGTACCACTTCGGCTGAATACCGGGCCGCGGTCACTTCTTCTCGGGGAGAGAGAGCCACGCGGCGACCTTCGGCGCGTGGCGAGCTCGGAAGGCCGCGCACCGGCCACCCTCTTCCAGGGCCTGCTGATAGCCGCGGTCCGCGCCCTCGAGCGACGGGATCCGCGGATCCAGCACGGCGCGGACCTTCGCCGTCTCCTCCGCGCTGCACGACCAGGCGAGCGCCGGGACGAGCGCCCGCCGGAGGAACGGCGGCATCCGCTCGAGGACGAGGTCCATCCGCTCGGACGCTACCTGGAACGCCGCCGAGCGTGCCTCGGGGCGGCGGAACATCCCGCGGTACACGTAGACCTGGTCCTGCGCGCGGATCCGTCCATCGAGCACGAGGTCGAACACTCGCCGCACGAGCGCCGGGTCCGTGAAGGAAGCGAGCGCGTTCAGGACGACGACGCGCTCGGCGGGCGGCGGGTCCGTGGCGAGCTTCTTCACGAGCTGGTCGAGCAGCGCCGCATTCCCCGTGCGAGCCACGAGCGGCACGGCGAGCGACGCCTGCTCCGGGTCGACCTTCGCGGGAGCGGCGAGCCACTGCTTCGTGACCTTCGCCGCCGTCCGGAGCGTCGCCGGATCCTTGCCCGTCGCGCCGAGGGTGAAGAGCACGAGGCGCCGCTTCACCTTCTCCGGATCCCCGTCGGTCTTCTTCGCGTCCCAGCCGAGCGCCTTCGCCTCCGGACCGAGAAGCGCACGGACCTTGGCCTCGAATGCCGGCTTCTGCGCGTCGGCGACGAGATCTTCCCCGATGCGATCGAGGCCGCTCGTGATCTGCGCCCACACCGCGGATTCCCCGTCGCCCGCGTAGCGCGCCGCGAGGTCCACAAACTCGGAGGCCTCGAGCTCTCCGGACTCCACGAGCGCCCAGGCGTCCGACAGGAGGCCCACGCGTTCCCGCGCCGTCAGCGCGCCCTGGGGGAGCGCCGCGAGCGCGGCGAGCGAGCCCGGCGGGAGCTTCGAGCGGTAGTAAGCGGACTGGTCCGCGTTCGGGTAGACGAACCGCGGGCACTCGGAGCCGCCGAGGGAGACGACGCCTTCTGCGTCTCCGAGCAACGTGCACGCCTGGACCGCCGGCGCCCCGGGAGCGCCCGACCCGGCGTGGACGCACACCGGGAACTTCCAGAGCTTCTCCGCAGGCGGCACGGCCGCCCCGAGCGGACGATACTCGCGCTGGGACACGCGAACGGCGGCTCGACCGTTCACCAGCGCGCAAGCGTCCACGGAGACCAGGGGGAGCCCCGTTTGCTCCGTGAACGAGCGGAAGACGCCCGGTACGTCGTTCTGGCTCGCCGCGGCGAGCGCCGAGAAGAGATCGTCCCCCGACGCGTTCCCGAACCGGTGCGCTTCGATGTACGCGAGCACGCCTTTCCGGAACACCTCGGGTGAGAGCCAGCGCTCGACCATCCCGAGAAGCGCGGCGCCCTTCACGTACGTGATGCCGTCGAACGCCTCGAGCGCTTCCGTGGTGGAGCGCACCGGCTGCCGGACGCGACGAGCGGAATCCAGCGAGTCGGCGTGCATGGCCGCGCCCGTGCTGCCGAGCTCTTCGACGTTCATCCGCATCTCGGGGTGCCACGTGTCCAGCACGCGCGTGGCCATCCACGTCGCGAAGCCCTCGTTCAGCCAGATGTCGTCCCACCACTTCATGGTGACGAGGTCGCCGAACCACATGTGCGAGAGCTCGTGCGCGATGACGCCCGCCTGGGCGCGGCGCATCGACGTGGGCGCCGTCTTCTCGTCCAGAAGGAGACGCTCTTCGCGGAACGTGACGAGCCCGGCGTTCTCCATCGCGCCCGAGGAGAAATCCGGCACTGCGGCGAGATCGAGCTTGCGGTACGGGTATTTCTCGCCGAAGTATGCCTCGAGGATGCGGAGGTGCTCACCGGCGGTGCGGAGCGCGAGCGCGCCGGACGCGGCTCGTCCAGATGCCGCGACGAGCCGGAGCGGCACGACGTCCCCATTTCGTTCGAGGATGTCCAGTGGGCCGACGGCCAGCGCGACGAGGTACGTCGGGAGCGGCGGCGACGGCGCGAAACGAACCGTCTTCCACGCGCCCACGGCGGGCGACTCGGAAGCCACGGGCATGTTCGAGACCGCGACGAGGTCCTTCGGCACCGTGACGGAGATCTCGAACGGCACCTTCGCGGCGGGCTCGTCGAACGACGGAAACGCGAGGCGCGCACCGACGGGCTCGAACTGCGTGAAAGCGTACGCCTTGCCGTCCTTCTCCACGCGATAGAGGCCGTTCAGGCCGGTCGAGAAGGCCGCCTCGTACTCGAACGCGAGGGAGACGGGGCCGGCGGGGAGCGTTTCCCCCGCGTCGAAGACCAGCTCGTCCGCCTCTCCCTTGGAGTGGAAGGAACGTCGGAACGAGACCTGCGCCGTCTGCGTCTTTCCGGCAAGCGTGGCGGTCGCGGATTTCACGCGGAGATCCCGCCCGTGGAGCACGACGTACCGGCTCGGGCGGGCGAGGACGACGTCGATGAGAACGCGCCCGGAGAAGTCCGCCTGGGCCGGATCGAGCATGAGCTCGAGCACGTACCGGGTCGGACGCGCACCGTCGGGCAATCTCCCGTCCTCACGCGAAGCCGGAGGAGCGTCCACCGCGACAGCCGCCGGCGGCGCGGACGGGGACCTCGGGGGAGTCGGGGCCGCGGCCGGCTTCGCGCCTCCGCACGAGCCGAGGAAAGCGGAAAGAACGATCCCCAAGAGCACCCTCTCGTTCATGGGCCACCTGTCTAGAGCGATTCGAGCGCCCTCGCAACGGAGGAGATCGGGCACGTTTTCGCCTCGCGGCCGGGACTCAACGATAGCCTTCCGCCTGGAGCTCGAAGAGACGGGCGTAGCGCCCGCGTCGTGCCATGAGCGCGTCGTGGGTACCGAGCTCCGTCACGCGCCCGTCTTCCAGAACGGCAATCTCGTCCGCCATGCGCACGGTGGAGAACCGGTGCGAGATGACGATGCCGATGCGGTCCTTCGAGAGGCTCCGGAAGCGCTGGAAGACCTCGGCTTCCGCCTCTGCGTCCATGGCGGCCGTCGGCTCGTCGAGGACGAGGACGTCCGCGTGCTCGCGCATGAACGCTCGCGAGAGCGCGATCTTCTGCCACTGCCCGATGGAGAGCTCCTGTCCGCCCTTGAACCACTTGCCGAGCTGGGTCCGGTAGTCGGAAGGGAGCTTCTCGACGAACGGAGCTGCCATTCCCTTCTCCGCGGCGGTCCTCCAGCGCGTCTCGTCGTCGAACGCGCCGACGTCCCCGGCGCCGATGTTCTCCCCGACGAGGAGCTGATACCGGATGAAGTCCTGGAAGATGACCCCGATTCGCGCGCGGAGAGCGTTCGGTTCCCACCGTTCGAGCGGGAGGCCGTCGAGGGAGATGGTTCCGCTGTCCGGCGTGTAGAGGCGCGTGAGGAGCTTGATGAGCGTCGTCTTGCCCGCGCCATTCTCGCCGACGAGCGCGAGCTTGCCGCCCCGCGGGACGTGCAAGGACACGTCGGAGAGCGCGGGCGCCGACCTGCCGGGATAGGTGAAGGAGACGTGATCGAACCGGAGCCCGTCGGCGGGATCCGGTCCAGCCGACTCCGTGCCGCCCTCGGCCGAGACGGGGTGCGCGAGGAACTCGTGGAGGTTCGAGAGATACAGGTTGTCCTCGTACATCCCCGAGACGGCGCCGAGGATCGCCGAGAGGGTCGCCTGGCCCTGCCGGAAGACGACGACGTACATCGTCATGTCGCCCAGGGTGATGGTGTGGGTCACCGCGCGGTACACGATGAAGGCGTAGACGCCGTAGAACGCGACGGTGGACAGGACGCCGAGCAAGAACCCGTAGATCCCCCGGCGGAGGGAGAGGGCGCGGTCCTCGCCGTACAGCTCCTCGAAGATCTTGCGGTACCGGCCGAGGAACAAGGGACCCAGGCGGAAGAGCGTGACCTCCTTCGCGTGGTCCTCGCGCGCGAGGAGCGTTTCGAGGTACGTCTGCATGCGCGCCTCCGGGGCGCGGAAACGGAACAGGCGAAACGCGTCCGCCGAGTACGCCGTCTCGGCGAAGAACACCGGGAGAGAGGCGAGCGCGAGGACGACCGCCGTGACGGGCGAAAAACGGACGAGGAGCCCGCCGTACCCGACCAGGGAGAGGACGTTCTGCAGCGCCGTGAACATCCGGCGGACGAGCGCGAGCGGGCGAAATGACGCCTCGCGCCGGGCACTCGTCATCCGATCGTAGATTTCCGAATCCTCGAAGTCGGAGAGGCGGAGGGTGAGCGCCTTCTCGAGGATCATCTCGTTCACGCGCTGACCCATCTTCGCGCGGAGAAGCGAATCGCAGATCGATATCGCGCGATGGCCGCCCGCGAGGAGCACCGCGAGCACGAGCTCCACGCCGACGAGCTGGACCGCGCGCTGCCCCGACCCTCCCGCGGCGGCGGCGACGACGGCGTCCACGATGAGCTTGCCGACGTAGGCGATGACCGCCGGCAAGACGCCGACGAGAACGCTCTCCGCCGCGAGCAGGACGGAGATCGTCCGGCTCGTGCTCCAGAGGAGGCGGAGCGCGGCCGGTGTATGCCGAAACACGGAGACGAACTCCCGGACGGTCGGAGATCCGTTCGTTTCGCGCGGCCCGGTGCCGTCCACGACCTTTCGCACGGCGGGACTATAGAGCACGCGCCCGGGCTCCGGAGCCCCACCCGGGCGTGGTAGGAAGCCGCGTGGACCTCGTGTCGAGCAGCGACGGCGGCGACTTCGAGCGCTGCGTCCGTTGCGGCGGCGTCGCGGCCGGCCCGTGCGCACGCTGTGGATTGCCCGTGTGCGGCGATTGCGTCGTCCTGTCCGAAGGCGGCGCGTCCGTCTGGGCCGTCTGCAAGATCTGCGATGCGCGGGCAGGCCGCTCGCTCCGCGCCGGATGGACGGCGGCGCTGTTCTGGCTCGTGCTCCCGCTCGTGGGACTCTTCCTGGTCATCGAGCTCCTCGAACGGATCTTCCGCTGAGCACGGACGCCACGGCGGGCTATGGTCGCGGCCGTGACCGAACTGCCCGCACATCGAGCGACGCTTCGCCACGTCCCGGCGCTCGACGGACTCCGGGGCGTCGCGGTCCTCGCCGTGCTCGCGTTCCACGCGGACGGCGCGCTCCCGGGCGGCTACCTCGGCGTGGACACGTTCTTCGTCCTGTCGGGGTACCTCATCACGTCCCTCCTCGTATCCGAGCGCGAGAAGACGGGGCGCATCGCGCTCGCCAGCTTCTGGATGAGGCGAGCGCGGCGGCTCTTCCCCGCCGTGCTCGTCCTCATGCCGCTCGTCGCGACGTACGCGCGCCTGTTCGCGAAACCCGACGAGCTCGGCACGATCCGCGCCGACGCTCTGTCGACGCTCGCGTACGTCCAGAACTGGCACGCGATCTTGTCGAACAAGAGCTACTGGGAGCTCTTCGCCGCCCCGTCGCCGCTCGAGCACACCTGGAGCCTCAGCATCGAGGAACAGTTCTACGTGCTCTGGCCGCTCGCGGTGACGGGCCTCCTCGCGGCCTCGCGCGGAAACCGGCGGGCGCTACTCGTCACGAGCCTGCTTCTCGCCGTCGTCTCGGCGGCGCTCGTCCCCGCGCTCTACGACGAGGACTCGACGACCCGCGTCTACTACGGCACGGACACGCGCGGATCGGGGCTGCTCCTCGGGGCCGCTCTCTCGACGGTGTTCTCGCCGGGTAGCGCGCTCTCCCGGCCCGCATCCCGCGCCCTCGACGGAGCGGGCGTCCTCGCGGCGGCCGGGCTCGGCGTCCTCTTCGCGAAGCTCGGCGGCGAGGAACCGTTCCTCTACCACGGAGGACTCCTCGTCTCGGAGGCGTGCACCGTGGTGCTCATCCTCTGCGCGGCGAACGCGGAGAGCGTCGTCGGAAAGGCGCTCGCGTTCCGTCCCCTCGCCTTCGTCGGGACGATCAGCTACGGCCTCTACCTCTTCCACTGGCCCGTGAACTGCGTGCTCTCCGCGGAGAGGCTCCACCGGGGCGCGCTCGCGGTGAACGCCCTCCGGCTCGTCGTGACGTTCGCGGTGTCCTACGCGTCCTTCCGGTTCTACGAGCGCCCGATCCGGAACCGCGGCGTCTTCTTCGGCAAACCCGTCGTCGTGGTCCCGGGCGCGGTCGCGCTCGCGGTGGCGTCGATCCTGCTCGGCACGAAGGAGCGACCGAAACCGCCGCCGCCTCCACCACCGCCCAGGCCGCCGGAGACCGCGGGCCCGAGATATCCCGGCATCTTCGATACGGACGTGCGCGCGCTCCCGCCCGCGAGCGCGCTTCGACCCGGCACGCTCCGGATCCTCGCGCTCGGAGACTCGGTCGCGAGCAAGCTCGGGGTGGCGCTCCGCTACCGTCAGGAAGAACAAGGCACGTTCGTCGCGGAGCGCGGCGTGGGAGACTGCAGCATCCTGGAGGGATTTTCCGCCACTCAGGTCGGCAACCAGAAGAAGCAAGCGGGGAACAGCTGCTCGGCCCACTGGGCGGAGGACGTGAAGGAGCTCGTCCCCGACGTCTCGTTCGTCGTCCTCGGCGGCGCGTACTTCCAGAAGGTGAACCTGCGAGGCAGCCTTCACAACGCCTGCCAGCCGGCTTTCCGCGACGTGTATCGCGCGCGCCTCGAGTCCCTCCTCGACGACCTGTCCCGCTACTCGAAGCACGTCGTCATCGCGCTCGTGCCCTACCCCATCGGAAGGTGGCGCTCGAAGGGCCTGCTCGAGCGAGTCGACTGCTTCGATCGGCTCCTCGCGGACGTCGCGAAAGCTCGCCGTCTCCCCACCGTGGATCTCATGAGCTACGTGTGCCCGACCGCGGACTGCAGGATCACGGAGAACGGCGAGCCCATCCGTCCCGATGGCCTTCACTTCGACGGCGCAGGAGCGGAAGAGACGGCGCGCTTCACGCTGCGGGAGATCCGCCGCGCGGTGCTTCCACCGGAGGAGTTCGCCGCGGGCTCCGCCACCGTCCCGCCCCCCGCGGCGCCATCACCGTCCGCGTCGGCGCGGTGACCTTCGAGGCGAAATGCGGCGCCCCCGGTTTCCCGAGAGCGCCGTCCGTTCGAGCGGTCCGTCAGCGGCCGCCGAGGCCGAAGCCGGCCGAGCACTGGCCGGCCGCGCAAGCTCCGGCCATCAGTCCGGGCGTCCCGATGTAGGCGCCCGCGAGGAGGCACATCTCGGCCGTCTCCGCCTCGTTGGCGAAGTGAATCGCCGTGTCCAGCGTGTTGTTCACGTCACAGGACCACTTGAGCTTGTCTCCGGGCATGAGAGTGAACATGCCCGAGATGCCGCCGTCGATCTTCGTCGCCTCGTTCGCGACGGGGTTCTGGACGACCGTGTTGAAGGTGAGCTCCGCCGGCTCCTGCCAGTCGAAGGACTGGTAGATCTGCTCGGAGTCGGTGCCGCGCTCGCGCCAGACGGTGAAGCGCTCCGTGTGGGCGTGCATGTGCCCGTTCATGGCGAAGATGCGCGTTTCTCCCGGCAGGTTCGGCGAGAACTCGAGCGTCGTCGTCTGCTGGGTGTGGGCAGGGATGTTCACGGTGAGATCGCCGACGAGGAAGATGCTCTGCAGGGGCGTCGTCACCTCTTCCTTCGGCTTCTTGTAGATGTTCACCCAGGCTTCGCGGAGGACGGGCTCCGTCGTCGTGTTGACGTAGTGGAGCTGGAAGGTCGCCATGTCCGCTTGCGGGAGGTAGCGCCCGATGCCGGCGTCCTCGGGGCCGAGCTGATCCGGGAAGTCCCGCGCGGGGGTCTGAGAGCCGGGGATCGACGCGAGGCCCCCGGTGATGTCACACGCGGCCGTGGGGCCTTCCGTGAGGCCCGTCGCCTTGGCGACGAAGATGAGCATGTGATGCGAGTGCGACCGCATCCGGTTCTGCTGCTTCAGGTAGTAGAAGTCCGACTGCGGGAGCTTCGCGTTGTAGCAGCGGACGTTCTCGTCCCCCGCGTCGAGGAGGTACGGCGCGATCGCGTCGGGATCGTCGTAGCTCGTCGGACCGACGTGGATCTGGATGCCCTCGTCGGGGCTCGGCGGCGGAATGCACAGGTCGTCGCCCTCGAACCCGCTGTTCAGGTTGCAGGCGCCTTCCGGGCCCGAGCCGCCCGAGCCGTTTCCGTCACCGCCGGAGTTACCGTCCCCACCGACGTTCGACCCGCCGCCCGTGCCGTTCGCGGCACCCTGGTTCGCGTCGTGATCCGTGGAGCCGCAGGCGACCAGGAAGGAGGTGAGCGCCAGCGCGACGGGGGTAGCGAATTTCATTTCATTCTCCTGAACGAGATACGGGACGACCGCGGGGTCCCCTCTCCGCAGTCCGACTAGTGGCAGGATAGAGCGGGCGCGGTCGGCGCGTGATGCGCGGAGATTGCGTTTTGAGCGACGGGGCCAATGTGGGTCCGTCTCTCACGACCCAGTTTCCACCCTCGGAGGAGATATCTTCCAGGAACGGACGGCGGCCTGCCGGGTCAGCTCGGTTGCCGCCCCGACGCCTCCTTCGCGAGGCAGTCCGCGCAGACCCCCCTGAGCTCGACGTGCGTGGCGGAAACGCTCCCGAACGTATCGATTCCCGGCGGGGGCGAGAGGGAATCGAACCCCGCTGCCTCGAAGTCCCGCGTGAGGCCGCAGCTCGTACAGACGTAGTGGTGGTGCGGAGAGAGGTTCGCGTCGAAGCGCATGCTCTCGCGGCGCGGACCGAGCGTGAAGAGGATCCCGAGGTCCGTCAGGAGGCCGAGCGTGCGATAGACGGTGTCCAGAGAGACGGAGGGAACGCGACGCTTCACGCCGCGGAACACCGCTTCGGCGTCCGGGTGGGACGTGCTCTCCGCGACCTCCCGGAAAATCTCGAGGCGCTGGTGCGTGAGCTTCACGCCCGCGGCATGGCACGCTTTCTTGAAGCGATCGATGCGCTGTTCGAGCTCGGCTCCAGTGACCTTCATGGCGAACCTCGCGAGACTCTCTCCCCTGACCCTAGGAGTTTCCGTCCACCGGGCCACGTGTCAAGCGCCTCAGGCGGCGCGGATTCGATCTTCGAAGGCGGTGAGGGCGGCCTTCGCCCCTTCCCCCATCGCGATCACGATCTGCTTGAACGGCACCGTCGTGACGTCGCCGGCGGCGTAGATCCCCGGGGCGCTCGTCCGACCACGCGCGTCGACGACGATTTCACCGTACCGGTTCGTCTCCAGCACGTCCTTGAAGAGCCCGCTGTTCGGCACGAGCCCGATCTGGACGAACACGCCGGAGAGCGGGACTTCGCGGATCTCTTCCGTCTTCCGGTCCTGGTACCGGAGCGCGGTGACGGCGCTGCCGTCCCCCGCGACCTCCGTGACGCGCGCCGACGTGACGACGTCCACGTTCGGCAGGGATTCGAGGCGGCGCACGAGGACGTCGTCGGCCTTCAGCCGATCCATGAACTCCACGAGCGTCACGTGCGAGCAGATGCCGGCGAGATCGATCGCCGCTTCCACTCCGGAGTTGCCGCCTCCGACCACCGCCACGGGGCGTCCCTTGTAGAACGGACCGTCGCAGTGCGGGCAGAACGCCACGCCCCGTCCGAGATACTCCTTCTCCCCGGGCACGCCGAGCTCCCGCCACTTCGCCCCGGTCGCGACGATGACCGAGCTCGCGCGGAGGACCTCGCCGGACGCGAGCTTCACGAGGGTACGCTCGCCGCGTTCGATCGACTGCACCTTGCGGTGCTCGAGTAGCTCGATCGGGTACGAGCGGACGTGCTTCTCGAGGTCCGCCGTGAGCCGAGCGCCTTCCGTGTACGGCACGGACACGAGGTTCTCGATGCCGACGGTCTCCGCCACCTGGCCGCCGAGCTTGTGCGTGACGAGCGCGGTACTGAGCCCCTTTCGCGCGCTGTAGATCGCCGCCGAGGCACCCGCGGGTCCCGCGCCGATCACGACGACGTCGTAGTCCACCGGCTCGCGGCCCGGCGCCGGGACGGCGTTCGTGCCGAGCTCCGTCTCGAGACGTTCGAGGAGCTCACCGAGGTTGCTGCGGCCGACATGGAGCACCTTGCCGTCGGGCAGGACCACGGTCGGCACGGCCTGGATGCCGAGGGACTCGACCTCGTCCTCGGCGAGGGAGCCGTCGACCATCTCGTGCGTGATGCCGCCGAGCAGCGCGATCTGATTCAGCGCCTGGACGACCTCGGGACAGTTGGTGCACGAAAGAGAGACGTACGTGCGGAGCGCGGGCTTGCCTCGAAGCGCGACGATCCGCGCGCGGATGCCCTCGTCGGGGAGCTTGCCCTTCTCGTCCGCGTTCAGGATCGCGAGCACCAGCGAGGTGAACTCGTGCCCCCCGGGAACTCCACGGAACGCGACGCCCGTCGGCTCGCCGCCCCGGAGGAGCTCGAAGCGGACCGCCGAGACCTTCTCACCGGCTACCTCGACCCGGAGCCGGGAGCTCGCCGACGCGAGCGCCCCGAGGAGCGACAGCAGCTCCTCCTGTTCGGGCCTATCGCTCGGCGAGACCCGGAACGTGTAGTCGCCGGAAAGGCCCGCGAAGTGATCTCTCAGCTGGTCGATGATCTCGGTGTCCAACATGGTCGAATGTCTCCCGATCCGTTCGAGGGGGTGAGCCGAAGGCCCGGAGACCGGCTCCGGGCCTTCGAGGCGGCGTCAGATCTTGCCGACGAGGTCGAGCCCGGGCTTCAGCGTCTTCGCTCCCGGAGTCCACTTCGCGGGGCACACCTCGCCGGGATGCGACGCGACGAACTGCGCGGCCTGCACCTTGCGCACGAGCTCGGCGGCGTTGCGGCCGATGCCGTTGTCGTGGATCTCCGCGACCTTGATCTTGCCGCTCGGGTCCACCACGAACGTCCCGCGGTACGCGAGCCCCTCTTCCTCGATGTACACGCCGAACGAGCGGCTCAAGAAGCCCGTCGGATCGGCGAGCATCGGGTACTTGATCTTCTTGATCGTCTCGGAGGCGTCGTGCCACGCCTTGTGGACGAAGTGCGTGTCCGTGCTGACGGAGTAGACCTCCACGCCGGCCTTCTTCAGCTCCTCGTACTTGTCGGCGAGGTCACCGAGCTCGGTCGGACACACGAACGTGAAATCCGCGGGATAGAAGAAGAACACCGACCACTTGCCCGCGAGGTCGGCCTTGGAAACCGTCTTGAACTCCCCGTTGTGGAACGCCTGGACCTTGAACTCCGGAATGGTCGAATTGATGATGGACATGACTCTCCTCGAGGCGGTATTCGCTCCGGTCCGAGCTCCCCATGAGCCCGAGTTTCCGACGGGGTTTCCGCGGGTCCGGAGCTAGTTGCTGAATGATTCCTAAATAGGAATGTGGTGACATCTAGCTCGACGTCAAGGCCCCGGACTCCGGCGAGCCGAAAACCCCCGGGAAGCCTGGAAAAGCGGTCACCGGGAAGACGGAAGATGCGGACCGCGCGCCGTGGGGGCAGAAGGACTTCGTGCGGCGCGCGCTGATCCACACACCCGGGCCCATCGAGGGTGAGCCGCTCCGCGTCGAGCAGGCGGCGGAACCGGAGCCGGGAGACGGCGAGGTCCTGCTCTCCGTCGCCGCGTGCGGCGTCTGCCGGACGGATCTCCAGCTCGCGGAGGGCGACATCCCTCCGCGGAAGCGGCCCGTCGTCCCCGGGCACCAGATCGTCGGACGCGTCCTTTCGCTCGGGCGGAACGCGACGGGCGTGAAAGTGGGGGAGCGCGTCGGTGTCGGGTGGCTCGGATTCGCTTGCGGCGCGTGCCGTCACTGCCGCGCGGGCCGAGAGAACCTCTGCGCGACCGCCCGCTTCACGGGCTGGGACGTCGACGGCGGATACGCGACGCACGCGATCGCCCGCGCGGACTTCGTGTTCCCGCTTCCGGAAGGCTGGAGCGATCTCTCGGTCGCGCCCCTTCTCTGCGGCGGAGTCATCGGGTACCGCGCGCTCCGGAGGTCCCGCATCGAGCCTGGCGGCGTGCTCGGTCTCTACGGCTTCGGCGCGTCGGCGCTCCTCGCCATCCAGGTCGCGCGCCACTGGGGCTGTCGCGTGTTCGTGTGCACCCGTTCACGCGCCGAGCAGGAACGCGCACGAGCGCTCGGAGCCGAGTGGGCCGGCGGCTACGAGGACCGGCCCCCGGAGGCCCTCGACGCCGCGGTGACGTTCGCGCCGTCGGGGGACGTCGTGATCGCCGCCCTCCGCGCGACGGCGCCCGGTGGAACCGTGGCCATCAACGCGATCCACCTCGATCGCGTCCCGCAGTTCTCGTACGACGACCTCTGGCTCGAGCGAAACCTCGTGAGCGTCGCCAACTACACGCGAGAGGACGCCCGCGAGTTCCTCGCGCTCGCCGAGCGGATCCCCGTCGAGACGCGCACCCAAGTGGTCTCGCTCGAGGGCGCGAACGAGGCCCTCGCGAAGCTCCGCCGCGGCGAGGTCGACGGCACGTTCGTCGTCCGGCCGTGACGGCCGACCCGGGAGATCGCGACGCGCGACCCCCGAACGGCCCCGGACGTCAGAACACGCCGCCGAGCGCGAGGTAGCCCCAGGGGACCAGCGTGCCCTGGACGATCATCGGCGAGGCACCGATCTTGAAGAAGAAGCCGCCGTCGGGAGGCTGGATGCGATACCCGGCGAGGAGCGTCGGGATGACGACGGTCGCCGACGCGCTCGCGCTGTCGACCAGGGTGCTCGCTCCCGCGCCGACGTGCGCGATCGTCGCGCCGCCACCGAGTTCGAAGATGTGCTTCTTGGAACCGATGCCGAGGTAGCTCACCGTGACGGGAACGGTCAGGTACGAGGCGGACGCGCTCGCCGTCTGACCGCCTCCGCTCGCGCTCGCGCTGAGCGACACGTACCCGAACCCGATGCGCGCCGAGAGGTCGTCGACGATGTTCCGCTCGTAGTTGATCGAATAGAAGAGGCCGGGGCCGAGGCCTTCGGCGTAGACCATGTTCTTCGCGCTTCGCACGTCGCCGCTCGAGGATTCGTTCGACGTCGCCGCGGCGGGCTGATCGGCGGTCGGTGCGGGTTGCGCCGCCGGCCCCGCGAGCGCCGGAGCATCTCCCCCTGCTTCCCCCGTCGCGGGCGCGGCCGCCGGCGGAGCAGCGTCGGCACGAGCCGACCCCAGGAAGAACAGCACCGTGAGCGCGGAAGTGCCGGTCAGAAGCGATCGCATCGTCATCGTCGAATTCCCTCTCCGAACGACCAGTGGGGTGGTCGCTCTTTCCATCCAGCAAACTTGGGGGCGATCCCCGAGCCGTTTTATGGACGCGACCGCGGGGCCGACGATTCAACGCCGACGATCGGTGCGAGGCGCGGCCACACGCGCCTACACCATGGTCATCGAAGCGCCCATGCGAGGAGGAGCTGGCCCGCGTAGTAGGCCGGGAGCCCCCACGCCTTGTTCGCGAACCCTGGAGCGACGAAGCGGTCCCTCGCGACCGAAAGATCGGACGCGTAGAACAGGACGGCGCCCCCGAAGAGAAGCGGAGCTCCTCGGTCGCCGTGCTCGAGGACCGCGAGCGCCGCGACCACCATCCCGGTGATCGTCGCCATGTAGAGGATCACCGGAACACGCATCGAGCCGAGTCGCCGCGAGAGCCAGAAATACGCGCCCGCGGTGAACACGACCGGGACCAGGCCGAGCGGCGACGTCCACCCCGACCGGGGCACCACGGAGGCGAACGCGAGGACGTACGCGAGGTGCCCGAGGAGGAAGAGTCCGAGCCCGACGAGAAACGACCGCTCGCCGCGGACCGCTAGCGCGACGTCTCCGCCCGCGGCGAGCACGAGCCCGAGCACCAGATACGCGCCGAGCGCGCCGTCTTCTTCACCGCGATGCAGGAAGCCGAGCGCGACGAAGCCCACGGACGCGAAGGTCTTGCAGACGAACGCCGCTCGCGGTTCGTGTCGCCACTCCGCGACGAGGAGTCCGACGACGAACCCGACCACCGCGAGCGTGAGCGCGATCGACGACGTCAAAGCCACGCCCTCATCCGGGAGGCGTGGAGGAGGAATGAGTCGCGGAGGTCGTCGCGGACGACTCGCGGCCGTCCTCTCTCGCATTCCTCCTCGCGGCGAGGATGGCGAGCACGCGCGCCGAGTCGATGGGCTTGTCGATGAACGTGTTCGAGACCGACGCCCGGAACTTCGCCGCCCGATCGGTGAACGTGCCCCCCGTCATGAAGACGATCGACGCCGCGAGCTCTGGACGTTCGCGAAGGAGCGCCTCGTGGACGCCCATGCCGGAGACGTCGGGCATCATCACGTCGCAGAACACGACGTCGAACCGCTCCCCCGAGAGGAGGCGAGTGACCGCTGCACGGCCGCTGCTCTCGAGCGTCACCTCGTGGCCGCGCAGGATCCGCGAGAATGCCCGGGCGACCAGCGGCTCGTCGTCCACCACGAGTACCTTGGACCGCGGCACCGAGCCAGGCGCCGAGTCGGCCGAATCGACGCGCGAGCTCGCGGTCACGCCGTCGGGGGCGGCCTCCAGGATCACGCGGGCCGTCGTGCCGTGGGGGCCGCTGTCGAGGTCCAGCGTCCCGCCGTAGCGACGGATGATGCCGTCGGCGAGCGTGAGCCCGAGGCCCGTGCCTTCGCCGAGGGCCTTCGTCGTGAAGAAGGCCTCCTTCACCTGACCGAGGAGGTCCGGAGCGATGCCGATGCCGGTGTCCCGGATCTCGATCACCACCATGCCGTCCACGCTGGACGCGGTCACGGCGATCTCGTTCTCGCTCACCCGCCCCTCCGGAATGGCTTGCGCGGCGTTCACGAGCAAGTTCAGGACGGCCTGGACGAGCCGCGATTCGCTCGCCATCACGGGCGGCATGGGGCCGATGCGGGTCTCGACGCGCGCCTTCCGCTTGGTGTGGATCTCCGCCATCTTGAGCGCGGTGCGGAGCGCTCGCTCGACGTCCACGGGCTGCACGACGTCCGGTTCGTTCCGGGAGAGCGTCCCGAGATCGGCGACGATGCGTCGGATTCGGTCCACGCCGTCGAGGGCCTCGTCGATCGCTTCCCCGGACTCGCCGCTCGGCGCTTCGAGCGACCGCTTCAGGAACGCGAGGTTGTTCGCGACGTAAGAGAGGGGGTTGTTGATCTCGTGCGCCGCAGCGGCGGCGAGCCGACCCATGGATGCGAGCCGCTCCGAACGGAGCACGATCGCCTCCGCCTTCGCCTCGATGCGTTCCCGGTCGAAGCGCCTTCGCTCTTCCTCGAGGCCCTCGATGTGACGAACGCTCTCGTCCTTCCGGAACTCGTACATCACCCCGACGACGAAGAGCGTCGCGATGATGACGACGAGGGAAGCATGGTCGTCGTAGAGCGAGTTCTCCTTCGGGAGGGCGCCGGTGATGACGTGGAGCCAGCCGAGGACGCCGATGGCCGCGCTCGCGAGGACGCTCAGGATCGCCCAGACGGCGCCGACCCGGACGCCCCCGAGGAGCGTCGCGAACAGGGGGATCTCGGCGAGCGCGACCGTGGCCGCGGTGATACCGGCTCCACGGGCGAAGACCGCCGCCGCGACGACGATGCCGAACGCGAGCGCGAGCATCCCGTTCACGACCGGGAGGAGGCGCCCCGTCGCCCGGAGGATGTACGGCGCCGAAGCGAGGCACAGGAGGAGGACGCCGTTCAGCGCCGCCTCCCGCACGTTGCCGCTCGCGAGGTGCACGAGGACGAGCACGACGAACACCGGCACCATGAGGAACGCCATGCCGACGCCGAGGCGCGCCCGCCGCGCGTCTTCGGGCGAGCGCGCGAGGAGGGACGGCGGGACGAACCCGTCGATCCGGGCCGCCAAGAGGCGGAACAGGACGGACCCAGGCATCTCGACTCTTCAGGATATCCGGCACGGCGCGCGTCCGCGGCAAGTAACCGCCGGGAGCGAAGGGCGCTGCCGGCGTGTCCCGTTCGGTAACCCCCGGAATCGACTAATCAATCAGTCAATTCAGCCCGGATCGCACTTCCCGTCGCAGGTCGCCTGGATGACGCCGGTCTCCAGGAACCCCCGGAGCGCCGCGCCCGCGGCAGGCACGCCCTTCATCTTCCCGTGCGGATCCTCCCCGTCGCGATCGGGGACGTTGGTGGTCGGCTCGGCGGGAAGCCCGAAGTCGTACTCGACGAGCCCGGAGCCCGTCACGGGCGCGTCCACCTCGTCTATGCCGAAGATGCTGCGGTTCACCGGCTTCACCTGGGGGATGCCCATCGTCCGCGCGAGGATGTGCCCGCCGAGCGTGCTCACCTGATGATCGCCGATGGAGAGCTGGAGGAAGACGTCGTGCGCGGGCGTGCCCGGGAGCGGGTCGTGGACGATGTACTTCGAGTAGCCGGTCGGCTCCCCACGGTCCCAGAGCATCTGCACGAGATCGAGCAAGAGCTGGACGTCCAGCGCGTTCGGGTACGCGCCCCGGATGAGCGCCCAGTACGGGTCGAAGTCGACGCTGCGGTTCAGGAGGAGATCGTACGGCTGCCCCGCGACCTCGAGACCCCCGCGCGTGATGTCCGTCGTGAGCGCCATGAACGTCGCGCCGAGGATGCCGCCCTCGCTGCCGCCGAAGTAGTAGCTGGTCTTCGTGTCGAGGGCGCTCTTGCCGCCGAACTGGACGAGCGGGTCCTTCGCGAAGCCGCCGCGGAGCATCCGCGTGACGAGCATCATGTTCAGATAGCCCTGCTGCATCCGGTCGGGAACGGTGCGGAATGCGCCGATGTCTCCGCCCGTGATGATGCCCGCGACGACCGGCACGTCGTCGCCCGCCATGCCGATGAAGTCCGTCGCGGCGAGCACCCAGTTGAACTCGTTCGCCTCGTCCGCGAACCCTTCCACCTGCTTCTTGTCGCCGAAGAGGCCGTGCCCGTTCTGGGCGACTAGGGCGGGCGTGCCCTTCGTCGCCGAGGGCGGGACGATCACCTCGAACGGGTACTCCGCGGTGCCGTTCTGCTTCGGGAGCCCGTCGTCGCCGAACACCATCTTCGCGCCGGCCTCCGGCTTGTCGAGGTAGAGGGGGACGGTGACCTTGCCCGTGATGCGGAGATGGATCGACGCGGACGGATCGGTATCGACCTGGTCGATGGTGTACGCGGGACCATCGGCGGGGAGCGCCGCCAGGGCCTCGTCTCGCATGTGGAGCATCGCCCGGGTGTTGTTCTCGCGGCTCGCGGTCGTGAAGTCCCAGGCAATCTGGAGATCGTTCTTCTCCACGCCGGAGCCCGCGAGTCTCGCGAAGACGTCCGCGTAGAGGGCGCGACGCGCTGCGACGGACGGCTCGTCGCTCTCCGTCCCGTCGCGGAGCGCCTGGAAAACGGGCGATGGCGGGATGACGTCCCCGGCGGCGTTCTTCACGTTGCGGATCGCGACGATGTAACGAGTCGCGTCCTCCAGACGCACGACGGGACGGATGATGAACGCGCGCTCGTCGTCCGTCGCCGCGTTCACGTCGACCTCGGCGAAATGCGGCACTCGCTGCCCGGTCTCCGCGTCGATGAGCACCGTCGGGCAGTCGTCCTTCAACGAATCGGCGATGCCGAGGGGGCCGGGGAGGCCGTCGATCGTCGCGCCGGAGAGGAACGTGAGGATGCCGGCGCCGGGGGAGTAGCCGTCCGAGTGACGGAACTCGTCCGGCGCCGCCTGGACGCCGTTCGAGTTCGCGGGAAGCGTCGCCGGGCCGAACTCGACGTGGCGGCCCGTGACGGTCGCGTCGTCCGCGACGAGGTACACGTCCGAAGGGAACGGCAGGAGGCAGTGCTCGGGCACGATCGGGTCGCAGTCGCCCGAGAGGTAGGGCCCGACGAGCGTCGTTCCGCCGTGCACCTTCGGATTCGGCGGCGCGAGCGCGGAGCCCCCGTCCGGACCCCCGCCTCCGCCGGCGTCCGGATGGCTCGCCGGCGCGGCGGCGGACTTCTCGTCCGAGGAAGAGCACGCGAGCGCGAAGCACGCGGCGACCACGGCAGACGAAGCGAACAATGATCGCATTTTGCCAACATACCAGAAAATGAGGGCCCCCGGGGGCCCTCGCCCCGGTGATCCGAAACCGGGCCGTCGGGGTACTGAGGCTTCATGCGCCGCCGCCGACTCCTGCCCCTCGCCCTCGCATCGCTGTTCCTCGCGGGTCGCGCCGCTGCCCAGACGGTGACCCTCGACGTCGCGAGTCCGGCGCAGACCATCGACGGCTTCGGGACGTGCCTCTCGGGGACCGAGGGGCAGAGCGCCTGGTGGCAGTCCCTCTACTTCGACGACCTCGGCGCCTCGATGCTCCGGATGGATCTCGTCCCGCACTTCAAGTCCCCGTATTCGGACCGAACGTACGACTCGCCGTGGTTTCACGACGATCCGGCGCTCCCCGGGCCGGAGAACAACAACGTGCGGACCTACACGAGCGCCTCCGACTACGGGCGAACCTTCGCCGGCCACAACGCGCCCATCGCCGTGATGGGGCCGGACATCGATCAGAACGTGCTCCTCTTCGACTTCGCGGACGACGGCCCGAAGACGGCGGGCGCCGTTGCGCAGGCCGGGCTCGCGAAGAAGGCCGCGCTCGGGGACTTCAAGCTCTTCGGTTCGATGTGGTCGCCGGCGCCGTGGCTCAAGATCACGTCCGGCGGCACGATCAGCGGGCAATCCGGCATCTTGCCGGTGAACGGGACGCCGTGGCCGTTCATCTGGGGCGGGAACTTTTCCGGCGGGAAGCTCGACACGTCCGGCACGGCGCGAGCGGAGTTCGACGACTCCTCCATCGGCGGCTCCGGTCCGACGAGCGCGCTCACGCAGTTCGCTCGGGGCCTCGCCGCGTATCTCCGAGGGTTCCAGCAGAAATACGGTGTGTCCCTCTATTCGATCAGCATCCAGAACGAGCTCAACTTCGAGACGTTCTACAATTCCTGCACGTATCCGCTCTCGGACGGGTACATCAAGGCCGTCCTCGCGGCGCGCGCCGAGCTCGACAGGTACGACGACCTCCGCGGGATCCGCATCATGGGCCCGGAGGATCTCCTCGGCGGCGACGGGTACGGCATGTGGCAGTACGGCGGCGGCAGCAGCACGACGCACAAGAACCTGCAGTACCTCCAGAACATCGACGCGGATTCCCAGGCAGCATCCGCCATCGACTTCTTCTGCATCCACGGCTACGCGCCCGACGGCGTGAGCTCCGCGGGGTCGAACCCGGTTCAATGGCAGTGGTGGGCGGACGGATGGTCGACGAGCCCGGGAGCCGGGATCCCGGCGAACGTGAAAGGGTTCTCGAGCTACGGCAAGAAGAGCTGGATGACCGAGACGTCGGGCGAAAACACGGCGTGGCGGGCTCCCGCGAGCGGCTACCCCGGACAGGGCGCCTTCAGCATCGCCGTGAAGATCCACCAGGCGCTCACCGTGGGCAGGGAGAGCGCGTGGGCCTACTGGCAGCTCAGCGATGGAAGCACCGTCGGCGATCAGACGCTCACGGACGCGACGGCGCGCGAGACGTCTCCCAAGTACGTCGCGGTGAAGCATTTCTTCAAGTACATCCGCCCGAACTCGGTGCGGGTGCCCGCCACGGTCGGCTCGGGCACGTCCCTCCTCGCGAGCGCATACGTGAACGACGCGGCCGGAACGCTCACCGTCGTGCTCGTGAACACGTCGGCGTCGGACGCGACGGCGACGCTCGCCGTCCCGGCGCGGCCGGCGAACGTGACGTCGTTCGACGTCCACACGTCGAAGGACGGGAGCCTCTGGCAACCGTCCACGGCGGACGTCGCGAGCGGCTCGGCGTCGATCCCGGTTCCCGGCTACGGCGTCGTGACGGCGGTCGGCACCGGGGACCCAACCCCGGGAAGCGGCGGCACGGGCGGCGCGACGGGAACCGGCGGCACGAGCTCCGGAGGAGCGACGTCGAACGGCGGCACGTCGAACGGCGGCACGTCGAACGGCGACGGGGGCGTCGTCCCGGGCGACGGCGGCGCGACGTCCGCGGGCGGCGCCACGACGTCCTCGGGTGGCACAGCACCGAACGGCGGCGCGTCGAGTGGTGGCGCATCGAACGGTGGCGCGAGCGGCGCTTCGACGACGGGCGGCGCGTCGGCTCAAGGCGGCACGAACGACGGCGCTCCCACCGCCGGCAGCAATGACTCGAGTGGCTGCGGCTGCCGGATGGCGCCGGCACCGTCCGAGCACGGCCTGGTGGGCGCTCTACTCGGCCTCGCGGCGCTCACCCGCCGACGGCGACGCGGCTCCGCGTGACGGATTCCGCTCAGCGGCGCCGACGGAGGCGGCGGAGCGACAGCGCGCCGAGAACCACGACGAGCGGCGACCCCATGCGCTCCCGCGTCGCGAGCGCGCAGCCGCAGTCGGACGCGTGATGCCCGCCCCCGTCCGGAACGAAGTACTGACGAAGCTGGCCGTCGTGCGAATCCGCCGCGTCGAGGTCGATCTTCCCGGCGGCGCCGCCGGAGCCGAAGATCACCGGCGCGCCCCCCGAGCCCTTCACGCTCGCGTCCGGGGCGGAGACGGACGCATCCTCCGACGTCGTCGCATCCACGGCCGGCGACGCGGCATCACTCGGCGTCCCTCGGCTCGCGTCCGTCTTGGGAGCCGTCGCGTCCGTCGCAGAAGCGACGTGGGCGTCCGGAGTGCCGGAATCCGCGGCCGCCGCGGACGTGGCCATCGCGAGCACGAACACGAAAGAAAGCGGAGACGTGATCCTCATCGCGGGCCGGAGCCTCCCCCGGCGAAGAGCGCTGGTCAACCCGCTCACTCCGCGGCGTTCTCGGTCTTCCCGTCGGCGTGGCGCGCAAAGCGCCCCGTCTCGCGCCCGTGCACCGGGTCGTCGACGGGCCAGGGCCAGCCGCCGAATCCCGTCCGCTGGTAGTCCTGGATCGCGCGCTGGATCTCTTCGCGCGTGTTCATCACGAAGGGCCCGTGCTGCACGACGGGTTCGCCGATGGGCCGCCCCTGCAGGACGAGGAGCTCCGTCTCCGTGGGGCCGTTCTCGAGTCGGACCTCGGCGCGCCCGTCGAGCGCGATGGCGCGCGGCTCCTCGAACGTCTTCCCTGCGACCCGGAGCGATTTCCCGGCGAAGAAGTAGAGCACCCGCAGGGTGCGATCGCCCGCGGCGCGGGGCAGCGTGAAAACCGCGGCGGGCTCCATCTTCACGCACCAGATCGCGACGTCCGAATCCGCCCGCGACGCCCAGGAGCGCGGCGGCGGGGGCGGCGGCGTCTTCCCCTGGAACGCGCCGGCGACGACCGTGACCGCCGTGCGACGGCCCGCGGCGTCCTTCAGGACGACCTCGGGGATGTCCTTCGCCCAGAGCATGGAGAAATGGGGCGGCGAGAGCTTGTCCGCCGCCGGCAGGTTCAGCCAGATCTGGAAGAGCTCGACCGGGTTCGGCTCGTCCCGCTTCACGAGCGGGAACATCTCCGAGTGCACGATGCCTCCCCCTGCCGTGAGCCACTGCACGTCCCCGTGACCGAAGCGCGCGGCGGCGCCGAGCGAGTCCGAGTGATCGATGTACCCGCGGCGCGCGATCGTCACCGTCTCGAAGCCGCGGTGCGGATGCTGCGGAAAGCCGGGCACGACGTGCCCGTGGTACATGCGAAACCCGTCCTTCACCGTGAAGTCCTGGCCGAGGTTCCGCCCCGCGAGCGAGACGGCGGGGCCCATGTTCTCGTCCCCCTTCGGGTAGGCGTCGTCGTGGTGGACGCAGAACAGGAACGGGTCGACCGTCACCCACGGAAAGCCGAGGGGACCGGTGTCGAGGATCGGGTCGTCGGACATCCGCCGACTATAAGACCGCGGGCGCTCAGTTGCAGTTGCCGGGGGGGATGAGCACGCGGCAGCCGCAGCCGCTCTTGTCCGCCTTGCAGCAGGACCCCTGGTACACGGGGATGCAGAGGGTGTGGCAATCGCCGTCCGAATTGCAGGCGTTGGCCTTGCCGCCCGCGCCCTGCGCTCCGCCCGAGGTCGCGCCGCCGTTGCTCGCTCCGCCCGAGGACGCACCACCGCTGCTCGCGCCACCGCTGCTCGCACCGCCGGAAGACGCGCCACCGGAGGACGCGCCGCCGTTCGACGCGCCGCCGCTGCTCGCGCCGCCGGACGAGCCGCCGCCGCTGCTCGCGCCACCGGACGAGCCGCCGCCGCTGCTCGCACCGCCGGACGAGCCGCCGCCGTTGCCGGAGCCGCCCTCGTCCGACCCGCCCGTGGCCGATCCGCCGGCGTCCCCGGAGCCGCCGTTCGACGTCGCTCCGGTGCCGGAGCCGCCGCTGCTCTTTCCGCCGCTGGAGGCTCCGCCGCTGGAGGCTCCGCCGGAGCCGCTGCCCGCGAGGCCGGCTCCGCCGCCGGTCTCTCCCGTGCCGCCGCCGTCGCCGTAGTCGAACCCGCCGTCTCCGAGCCCGGAGGGAGCGCTGTCGAGCGTCTCGCCGACGGCACAGCCCGTCGCGATCAGAACAGTGAGAAACGAAACTTTGACGAACGTTCGCATCGTGCGTGTGTCGACCGGCCCGATCAACGCGGAGTATGACACCGAGTCGCGCGTGGCGCCTCCCTTTGTGGGTCCGCGCATCCCCGCAGGGGTCGGGGAATGTGGGCGGGACCGGACTTCACGAAGCGCATCCCGCCGGCCCACTGCCCGGCCGCTCAGCGGGGACGATCCCTTTTTCGGAGCTTCGCCGGCTCGATCGACACGCCGTGCTGATCTTCCAGGACCTCGCGCAGGAGCCCGACGTCCAGATCCCGGAGACTCGCGCGCACGAGGCGGAGAGCCCGGTTTCGCGCGCCGCCCGGAGCGACCCGTTTTGCCCCGAAAATGGCCGAGAGTACAGAATCCCCGAGGTCGAGCTTCTGGAGCGTCCCGTCACCCAGGGACACGAGCGCCTCGCTCAGCATCATGAGCTCCTCTTCGGACTGGAGCCGCTCGCGACGCGCGTCCGACCGCGAGCGAAGCTGCTCGGGCGTCTCGTCCGTTTCGAAGACCGGTTCGCTGCGCTTCCGCACCACGGGAGCCTAATATCACAGCGTGAACGTCATCGCGGAAACGAGCGCGCCCGGAAGGCGGTACGTCTCGACCGAGCGTCGCTCGTAGGACTGCGTGCTGACGAGGAACTTCCGCTCCTGCGTGAGATCCACGAGCTCGCTCCCGAGGAGCCGGTAGAGCCCGTCGTCGAAGCGCATGACGGCGAGCGGCGCGACGATCTCCCCGTCCTCGACCCAGAACGTCGAAAACCGCGTCATCCCGGTGAGGCGCGCGCTCATCCGATCCGAGAACCCGAGGTACCAGAGGTTGCCGACCCAGATCCCGGTCCCGAGCTCCCGGAGCGCGTTTGCCTCGGGGAGCTCTCCAGGGGCGAGATCCGCGGCGCGGAGCGTCTCCTCGCCGTCCGCGTTCGGGGCGATGCCGTACTCCCTCGCCGTGCGGGGGCCGGCGAGCGCGCTCCGGTGTTTCCCTTCGACCACGACGTCCACGCGGGGCGGCTTCACGAAACCGAGCTCGTCGAACCCGGGGGCGAGCCCCTCGGCCGTGTTCTCGCGGAGCGTCACCTTCGGGGAGAGTCGCTCCTCGCCCTCCACGAGCTTCGCGAGACAGCTCGTCTTGGTGCGCTGCGCTTTCTCCGACACGCCGCCCCAGTTCAGCATCCCGACGATCTCGACGAGCGCCGCGGGCGAGAGGAACGCGCGATACGCGCCGGGAGGGATCTTCTTCTCCGGACGCGCGAGATACGGCAGGACCTCGCGCGCCGACCCGATCTCGGCGCGCACGCTCTCGGCGTTCCACGTCGCGGACGAGAATGCCCGGCTGACGGCCTTGTCCGCGCGCTCGTAGAGCGAGAAATCGAGCTGAAAGTTACCGACCTCGTGGAAATGCCGGTGACCGAGCGAGCTCACGAGGCCGCGCTGCACCTCCCCGGACGAGTACAGGCCGACGAAGTCCGTCCCGCTCGCGGCGTCCACCACGACGGACACGGCTTCTTCGGGCGACGCGAGCGCGCCGGGTTCGCGGCGATCCGACGTGGACGGCTCCCGGTTCACGACGTGATACGGGTCCTCGGGCAGCGCCGCGACGGACGCGCGCATGGCGACGATCGCCGCCTCGACGCGCGCCCGGTCCGTCGCCGGATCGCGGGACAGAGCGAGCGTGGTCACGTCCCGCTTCGCGCCGGACGAGAGAGAGAGCGAGACGTGCCCCTGCTCCACGGTCATCGCCTGCCGGACCTTGCCGTGATTGAAGCGGACGAAGTCGCTCCGTTCGCCGGCGAAGTGACAGAAGAGCTCCTCTCCCCTGCGGAGGAGCGACGCGCCGTGATCGGCGAGGGAGAAGAACGCTTCCCTCGCAGAGCCGGAGCCCGAGACGCTCACCCCTCACCTCCGAAGACGTCCACGCCGGTGAAGCGACACGGCGGACTCGCGTGGCCGACGCGGATCACCTGGTTCGGCTCCCCCTTCCCGCAGTAGGGCGTCCCGAGGACCTCCACCGTGGACGGGTCCCCGACCATCGCGAGGGAGCGCCAGAACGTCGCGGAAATACCGCGGTAGTTCGGGTTCCGGACCACGCCGCCGAGCTTCCCCTTCGAGATCAGGCGGCCGCGCTCGCATCCGAACTGGAACTTGTTCCGGGAGTCGTCGATGGACCACGACGAGTTCGTCTCGAGGAGGATGCCGTCGTCGATGGACTCGATCATCTCGGCGAGGGTCGATTTCCCCGGCTCGACGTTGAGGTTGCTCATCCGATCGATCGGAGGCCGGTTCCAGCTACAGGCGCGAGACGTCGCGACGCCGGACATCCCCGCGCGGTGCTGGGAGACCGTCCCGCCCAGGGGACGGACCAGGACGCCGTTCCGGATGACGTGCTCGCGGACCGCGGTGGCGCCGTCGTCGTCCACGGCGAAGGAGGCGAACTCCTCGGGGCGCGTCGGGTCGTAAGTGACGTTCAGGAGCTCCGAGCCGTACTGGTAGACGCCGAACATGTCCAGCGTGACGAAGCTCGTCCCGGCGAAGTTCCGCTCGTCCCCGAGGATGCGATCGAGCTCGAGCGGGTGCCCGATGGACTCGTGAATCTGGAGCATCATCTGATCCGGCATCAGGAGGACGTCCATCTTCCGCTCGGGGCAGTTGGGCGCGGCGAGGAGCTCGAGCGCTTCTTCCGCCGTACGCCGCCCGGCGTCGAAGAAGCCCGACCGATCGAGCACCTCGAGCCCTCCTTGCTGGCAGAAGCCGTTGTAGCGGCCACCCCACGACCGCGTCTGGGAGTCCGTCTCGTTCGCGGCCGTCACGTGGAGACCGGGGACGGTGAAGTGTTGCTCGCTCGTCGAGAGGCCGCCGTCCGCCGTCACGAGCGTCGTCCGGACGTGGGTAGTCCAGAGGCTCACGACCCAGTCGACGATGCGCGGATCGATGCCGCATTTCCGCGACTCCGCCGCGAGCAGCGCGACGCGGTCGGCCTTGCCGAGCGCGTACGGCTTCGCCACGGGTGGCGCGTAGCTCGCGCTCGGGCTCGGCATCTTCGGTCCCACGCCGCCGAACACGGACCGTCCGCGACCGAGCGCCGCCCACCGTCGCGCCCGGTCGATGGCGCGCCGGAGCCCGTCATCCGAGAGATCGCTCGTCGCCGCGTACCCGAGGCCGTCTCCGTCGTGGATCGTCACCATGGCGCCCGAGTCGACGGAGGTCTGCGGCGGCTCCGGGACGTCCTTCCGGACGGAGACGGTTTCCGAGCTCTGTTCGACGACGCGGAGGGACGCGTGATCGACGGCGGGAGCGAGCGCCCGGAAGCGCGCGGCGAGCGAGGTCATCGGCGCTCATCGTCCCATCGGGGGGCCCGCGGCGCACGGAGAAGAATGCCCGGGGAGGTGCCCCTTCTCGCTGCGACGCGAATGCCCGGGGAGGTGCCCCCTCTCGATGCGACGAGAATGCCCGGGGAGGTGCCCCTTTCTCGCTGCGACGCGAATGCCCGGGATGTGCCCCTTCTCGATGCGACGAGAATGCCCGGGGAGGTGCCCCCCTCTCGATGCGATGCAGATGGTTTGTATACAAACTATCCCTCCGCGCGCGTCCCCCCCCCACCCGCTCGCGCCAATCGGCCGGCCGAGTTGCGGGCCGGGGCGGCTCCCGTCAGAAGCCGCGGAACGTCGCGAACTCGGACACCTCCGCCCGCGACGAGCGCAGGCGATTCACGGCCGCGCCCGCGTCGGGCCGGCCGAGCGCCATGCCGCAGTAGAGCACCTCGTTCTCCGGGAGGGAGAAGTGACGTCCGAGCGTCTGCCGCACGGCACCCCACGCCTCTTGCATGCAGGAACCGACGCCGCGCTCCACGGCGGCGAGCGCGATCGATTGCATGAACATCCCGAGGTGCGCCCACTGGCCGTGTCCCATGCGTCGATCGATGACGAAGAAGAGCCCGACGGGGGCGCCGAAGAACTCGTAGTTCCGGGCGAAACGCCCGAGCCGAGCCATCTTGTCTTCCCTCGGAATGCCGAGGAGCTCGTACATCTGCTCGCCGAGGTCGTAGCGACGCGAGCGGTACGGATCCCACAGTTTCTCGGGGTAGATGGGGTACTCGGACGCCTCGGACGCGGACGGGTTCTCGAGGAGCGTCCGCTTCGCGAGCTCCACGACGGCGTCGCGCTCGGCGCCCGCGACGGCGATCACCTTCCAGGGCTGCAGGTTGCCTCCGGACGGCGACCACCGCGCGACGTCCAGGATCTCGCGCACCAGCGCCCCGGAGAGCGGCTCGGAGAGAAACTCGCGGATGCTGGTGCGCGCGCGGAGCGCCTCGGTGACGGTCATGCCGATCGCCACTACCTCGGACCGGCCGAGCCCGCTACTCTGCCCGCGTCGCGACGCAACCGGAAAAGCTCGCTGTTCCGTCGGACGCGCTCCGGCAAACGGACTCCGAGAAATACCACGCGAGGGAGCCGAGGCGGAGCGTCCCGTCCTCCATGGACGTGAGCTTCAGCGTCTCCTCGCAGGCGTAGTCGTGGGAGTCGGTAGGCTTGGTCCCCGGCTCGGCGGGCCCGAAGAGACGGATCTCCTCCGCCGCTTGCCAGTAGTGGAACGCGAGCGCCGGACGCCCCGCCACCGGAGCACGGGACAGGGTCCCCATGGGCGAACCCGGCGCGAGCGGCGAGATCGACCACGGTTCGCATGCGTTCGTCCCGGGGACCCTCACGTAGAGCGTCGCGTGGAGTTTCGCCTTCTCCGCGAACGTCTCTCCCGGAAGAGCGTCGCAGAACGTCACCCGGAGCCGCTCGTTCGTGATGACGTCGTCGAACGTCACGGCGTCGTGGGAAAAACGCGCCGAGAACTCCGCGTCGAACTGCTCGATCTGGCGGACGAGCTTCTCCACGGAGCGGAGCGGCATGCTCGCGTCGCAGCGTTCGTCGCGGAGGAACGCGAGCGGCAGCCACCCGAGGGACGACACGCCGGCGTGCGCCTCGGCGCTCGCGACGAGGGCGAGCTCGGAGGTCCGGAGCGCCGCGCAATCGCAGGACGGCGCTTCGCGGACGAGCGCGGCCTTCCTCGCGGGCCAGGGCGCGCCGTCCGGAGCGCTCGCGTGGGCGACGGCGTCCGTGAGCGCGTCGCATCGCGCGAGCTCGCGGTAGCCTTCGTCCGCGATCCGGAGACGCGCCGCGGGATTCGACTCGAGCAGGAGACGGGAGGCGATCTCGTCCCCGCGCGACCCGGCGACGTCCTGCCGTCGCGAAACCGCGACCGTCCGGACGAGAAGGCGCGGCTCCGCGGTGTCCGGCGCTTCGCGCACGAAGGCGCGGAGAAGGCGCATCTCGACCCCGGCGGCGGCGGCGAAGTAGAGCGGGGTTCGCCCCCCCGCCGTCGCCTTCGGAAGCCCCTCCGCGAGCCACGCGCTGAACGCCTTCACCCGGAGAGAGACGTCGCCGCCGACCGTTCCACGACCCGGGAGCACGACGTCCGTGGGCGAGACCTCCACGACGGGACCGCTCCCCGGCGCGCGCCCGAGCGGCGTCACGGGGAGGTCCGCCCGCGCCGCGGTGGCGACCGTCTCGTCCGGGAGCGCCTCGACGACGCGGACGAACTCGGCGCGCCTCGCCTCGCAGGCCTCTCTCGTCTCCGGCGGGCCCGAGACCGCCGATCCTCCCCGAGAGCCGGCGCACGCGGACACCGCGCAGACGGCGAGGCCGAGCGCGGCGAGTGCCGCGCCCGGGCCCGGCATCAGAGGTACCTGAGCCACGCCGCGTCGCTTCGTTCCTTCTTCTTCGCGAACCACGCTGCAGCAGGATAGAGGAGGAGCACGGCGACGATCCACGCGAGATACGTCGCGGGGAGGTCGTATTCCGGGCTCCCGGCGTGCCCCGGGGGCGGCTGGAACGCCGAAGGACCGAATTTCAGGAACGCGAGGGGCGCCGACGTGTAGCGGAGAAGCGCGAGGTGCGCGACGTAGAAGAAGAGCGGAACGGAGCCGAGCACCCGGAGCGGACGGAGCTCGGGCGCCCCGGGCCGGTCCAGCACGGAGAGCAGGAGCAGCGCAGGGCCGAGAGTCATCGAGAGGAACAGCAGGGACGGCGGGTACTTCGCGCAGTTCAGGAAGCTCATCAGCGTGAAGAGCGGCGACTTCTGCACCGACCAGGGCTGCGGGTCCCCGTAGACGTTCACCGCCCGTAGAAGGACGAACAGACCGACGGTCGCGAACCCGATGGAGCGCATGAGCCGTCGCCGTTCCGCGGGTTCCCGGGAGAGCACCGATCCGAACGCGTACCCGAGCGCGATGACCCCGGCCCAGGGCATCACGGAGTACGAAATGAAGACGCGGTGCCCCGGCAGCGGTTCGAGGTTCCCGCGCGCGAAGAGGATCGTCCAGAGGAACCCGAGCTTTCCGAAGGACGCCGCCCGGACCGGCGCGAGCAGGTCGTGGAAGAGCGTGATGACGGCGCCGACGGCGAGCGTCGCCCGGAGGCCGAGCGGGACGAGGAGCGAGAGGATCACCATGCTCCAGCCGACGGCCCAGATGACCTGGATGAGCGTGAAGTGGTAGCCGGGATCCGGCATCCAGCACATGCGGACCACGGTGATCTCGAGCAGCACGAGGAAGAGGCCCCGCGTCCGGAGAAACCGGGCTGCCTCCCGCGGGCCTCGCTTCGCCCCGTAGAGGAAGGCGCTCGTTCCGGCGAGGAAGACGAACACCGGCGCACAGAAGTGCGTGACCCAGCGCGTGAAGAACAGGACGGGCGTCGTGTGGGCGAGGTCCGTCGGGGAGATCCGCATCGCGCCGAAGAAGAAATCGCGCGCGTGGTCCAGCACCATGACGACCATCACGAGACCGCGAAGCACGTCGAGCGATGGAATCCGGCCGCGACCGGCTCCCGGGGCACCGCTCACTCGGGACTCCCGCTCGCTGGGCGCACCATGGCGCGCGACTATATCAGGCGGACCGACGGCTACGCCCAGTGGGGTCTTCCGTTTACGGGCGCGACGGATCAGGCCTTGTCGCCGTCGTTGCGGACTTCCATCGGCGTGCGGCCCGTCCAGCGCTTGAAGGCGCGGCGGAAGCTCCGGACGTCCGTGAAGCCGAGCTCCGTCGAGATCTGCTCGACGCGGAGGTTCGTCTGGCGAATGAAGTCCTCCGCCCGCGCGCGGCGAGCTTCGTCGAGGAGCGCCTGGAAGGACGCGCCGTTCTCGTGGAGGTTCCGGCGGAGCGAGCGAGCGCTGGTCCCGAGCTCGCGCGCGACGTCGCCCAGGTCCGGGCGAGTCCGACGGTAGCCGCCGATGACTCGACGTACGTCGTCCACGATGCTGGCGTTGCCGGAAGCCTGGATGCGCTCGGCCGCGACGTACCGCGCGGCGCGCGCGGCCATCGCCGGATCCGACCCCTCCATGCGATCCTGGAGGACGCGCGCGTCGAAGACCGCTTCGCTGACGGGCTGGTCGAAGAGGACCGGCACCCGGAAGAACTTCTCGTACTCGGCGTGATGCGCGGGGCGAGGATAGGCGGCGTGGAGCTCGAGGAGCGGCGGTTCCCGTCCGAGGATCTGGCGGCACACGCGATGGAAGCCGACGGCGACGGCCTCCGTCGCGAAGACCCGGAGATCCCCGCGGGGAAGCGCCTCCCTGAGAGCGATGCGCCCGATGGGTCCGTCGACGCGGAACTCGAAGACCCAGCCCGGCAGGAACGCGCGCTGGTGCTCGAGCACGGCGATGAGCGCGGACTGCACGTCCGCGCTGCTCATCGCGACGAGGGCGACGGCGCCGAGGTGAACGACGTGCGCGCGCTCGCCGTAGTAGAGCCCGAGCGCCGGGTTCTTCGTGAGGCGGAGCGCGTTCTCCTCCAGGCGCTGGAACTGCGCGTAGGAGATGCGCGCATCCGGGAGCTCGAACGTCTCCGGAGCGACGCCCGTGCCCTCGATCAGATCGGACCGACTGGCGCCGAAGGCGACCGCCGTTTCGATCAAGAGGTGTGGGAAGTCGATGGGAACGATTGCGTCGTGTTCGGTGAACGCGTTCTGCATTCGAAGCGAAAGATCAGGGGCCGCCGGCCCGATAGTACCGACCGGGGTTCCGCCGTCGATTTCCCCAGCGCTCAAACCGATCGGAACGGAGGAAAGGTCGGGGGTTCCCATACACTTTTCGCGCCGTTGCCGGTCTTCGACGCCGTTTCCGATCGGGCGAAGGGATTCGCCCGAGGCGGCCACTCACTGCATCTGCAGCGTCCAGCCGACGAAGTTCGTCTGATCCGGCGGGTTCGTGGTGAACGGACCTGCCCCACGCTGGAACGGCGCGCACGCGACGTGCGGCGGCGGTCCGAAGAACGGAATCGCGTCGTCTTCCGCGAAAGAGACACAGGCCTGGTAGCTCCCGTTCGGCACGGTCTGGCGGCTCGGGGTCGAATCCGTGCAGTCCCACGTGTCCGTGTGCTGGCGGTGCCTGGAAAGCGTCGCGGAAGTGACGGCATCCACCGTGTTTCCGCCGACCGAGGTCCAGGCGGTGAGGTTCCCGAGCCGCTGAGCGCCCCACACCTCGAGCGACTTCACGAATTGACCGCTCTGGTTCTCGATCCAGAGCGCACCGACGTTCCTCGGCGCGAAACGTCCGTTGGCCGTCACCGTCGTCACGGTGAACGTGAAGGTGCACGTGTCCCCGTTCGGCGTCTGCTGGACCGCGCCGCCGGCGCCGGGATCCGACCCGCCCTGGTTCTGGACACCCCCGCCGCTCTGCTGGTAGCCGCCCGAGCCCGGATTCTGGTAGCCGCCGGAGCCGGAGTTCTCTCCGCCGTAGTTCGGCTGGCCGCCGGATCCGGGGTTCCCCCAGCCTCCGCTTCCCGGAGGAGGAGGCGGTTGACCCTCTCCGCCGTAGCTCGGCGCACCGCCGACGGGAGGGGCTCCGCCGCCGGGGTTACCGAAGTCCACCAGCTTGCCGCCGATGTCCGCCGAAGGGTCCCAGAAATCCGGATCGCTCTTCGCGACCGGCCCGCACGCGAAGAGGAGAACGGTGACGGCGACTGGTTCGAAGCGGTGCATCTTGAGACCCACGGATCCCCTCGTGCCAGGGTGAGTACCCGAAGTCTGAATCGCCAGGCGAGAACAGCCAGTGCGTCGAACGCGGATTTCAGCCTGACGGCTCCCCCTCCGGTTACCAATCGAACCGTCATGAGAAGCCGCGAAGTATTCAGTCGCGCAGTAATATTCGCGCTTACGTGCACCGTCGCGCTCGGCTCGGCGGGCTGCGCGAACGTCGCGGCCTACGAACGCGGCAAGCTCGCTCACCCGACCATGGCGCCCGGCGACGGAACGAGCGTCGCCAGAGAGCACGTTTACGCCGTGCAAGAAGGGACGATGGGCGGCAGCATGGGTGCGGCGAGCGGCTGCGGTTGCAACTGACGGGCGACTTGTCCTTGAAGCGTTTCCGAGTCGCACCGTTCGCGGTCTGGGCTGCCGCGCTCTCGCCCGGGTGGGCATTCGCGGACGAGAACCCACACGGGCAATCCGGCGCGCGTCCCATTCCGAACCAGGCTCCGGACGCCGTCGAAAATCACGGTTCCGGCAGCAAGGTCGTGAAGGCGAAGGCGGAGATGTCCGCGTACACGGACACGGACGCCGTGAACGTCTTCACGCCGGCGGTGGAGGGTTCCATCGAGAGCCCGACGGCGGGGTGGTCCGCGAGCGGAAGCTACCTCGTGGACGTGGTATCGGCCGCCTCCGTCGACATCGTGTCGACCGCGAGCGGGCACTGGACGGAAGTGCGTCACGCGGGGACGCTCGGGGCCGGCTATTCGCCGGGCGGCGCCACGGTGAACGTGTCCGGCGCGGTGTCCCGCGAGCCCGACTACCTGTCGCTCTCCGGCGGCGGATCGGTGACGCTCGATCTCGCCGACAAGACCGTGAACCCGACGTTCGCGTACGGGTACACGCACGACACGGCAGGACGGAGCGACACGCCGTTCTCCGTCTTCTCGCAGACGCTCCAGCGTCACACGATCACCGGCGCGCTCGAGCTCATCCTCGACCCGCTCACCCTCGTGTCGTTCAGCGTCGACGGCATCTTCGAGGTCGGCGACCAGACGAAGCCGTACCGGATGCTCCCGATCTTTGCGCCTTCCGTCGCGCCGAACGTCGCCCGAGGCGCGACGCCCGAGGCGGTGAACGCGCTCCGGCTCCCGGCGCGCGTCGCCGAGCACCTGCCGGACAGCCGGAACCGCTTCGCGATCTCCGGGCGCCTCGCCCAGCGGCTCAGCGGCTCGACGTTCGTGCTGACGGAACGCTTCTATGCGGACGACTGGGGACTCGTGGCGAGCACGACGGACCTCCGGTTCGTCATCGACGCGAGCCGCCGCACGTTCGTGTGGACGCACCTCCGCGGCCACTTTCAGTCCGGCGTCACCTTCTGGCAGCGCGCGTACGTCGGGTACGCGGACGGCGCGCCGCTCTCCGTGCCCAAGTGGCGGACGGGAGACCGCGAGATGAGCCCGCTGAACGCGGGGACGTTCGGCGCCGGCATTCGCGTGAACGTCGGGCCCGACACGCATCCGACGGAATGGAGCGTCGTCGGTCAAGCGGACGTCTTGCTCACGGCGTACAGCAACGCGCTGTTCATCCAGAACCGTGAGGGGTTCCTGGGAGTCATCCAGCTGGAGGCCGAGCTGTGATCCGGCGAACGCTCCTCCTCGGCCTCCTGCTTTCCGCGTGCTCGGATCCCGTCCACGACGACCGCGTATCGAAGCTCGGAGGGGAGACGCCCGGCATTCCCGCCGGCCCGAGGCACCGCGCCGGACAGCCGTGCCTCGTCTGCCACTCGGGCATGGGCCCGGGCGAGGCGGAGTTCTCGTTCGCGGGCACCGTCTACCAGACCGACGACGCCAAGGTGCCGCTCGAGGGCGCGATCGTGCATCTCGTCGACGCCGCGGGGAAGAAGCACGAGGTCGGAACCAACTGCGCCGGGAACTTCTTCGTGATGCGCACGGACTACGAACCGACGTGGCCCGTGTTCGTGAAGGTCATCTACGGACACGTCGGCAGCACGCCGATCGAGCGCCCGATGGGTTCGCCCATCTACCGGGAAGGGTCGTGCGCCGGCTGTCACGTCGATCCGCCGGGCATCGAGGCGGTCGGGCACGTCTCCTTCGCGACGGCCGGCAGCCTGCCTCCCCTCCCCGTACCCGAGTGCCGCGAATGAAGACGCGAACGCCGTTCGTCGTGCTGCTCGCCGTCCTCGCCGTCGGGGCATCGGCGTGTCAGGGGCCGTCGGCGAAGGACCGTTTCTTCCCGACGCTCCCCCCTCCGCCGTCGGTGAACCCGGCGCAGGGCTCGCCCGAGGAAGCGTACACGCTCGCGTTCCAGTCCATGGCGGACGTGCTCGTCACGCACTGCGGAACGCTCGACTGCCACGGGAACTCGGTCCGCAACTTCCGCGTCTACGACGTGGACGGACTCCGGCTCCCCGGCAACGTCACGGGCGTCGGAGGAACGACGGACGAGGAATACCTGAAGACGTACGAGTCGCTCGTCCTCCTCCAGCCGGAGGTCCTCTCGAAGATCTACGCGCAGCACGGCGCGCACCCGGAGCGCTGGATCGTCATAACGAAGGGTCGCGGCTCGGAGCATCACAAGGGCGGAAGCAGGATGCGCGCCGGGGACGACGCGGATCGCTGCATCATCTCCTGGCTCTCGGGGCAGGTGGACCAGGACGCCTGCGGACGAGCCTCCGTCGTCGAGGCGCCGCCGGAACCGGACGGAGGCGCTCCGTGACGCGACGCAGGGAAGTCTTCACTGCGCTCGTCGTCGTGCTCGAACTCTTCTTCGCTCTCGACGCCGCCGCGGGAGAGAAGGACGCGAAGGCGACGAAGGTCCTCGACCGGATCATGAACGAGCTCTTCTCGTCGGCGAAATTCGAGGACGCGAAGGCCTCTCTCGAGAAGGTCATCGCAAAGTGTTCGGACTGCTCGCCGAGGACACGAGCGCTCCTTCACGCAGACCTCGGGATCGTCCTCGTCACGGGCTTCTCGGACACGAAGAACGGAAAGGCCGAGTTCGCGCAGGCTCGGAAGCTGGATCCGACGCTCACGCTGGACCCCGCGTTCGCGTCTCCCGAAGCGCAGAGCGCCTTCGCCGCGGCTGGCCACGGAGCGCCTCAGTCCTCCTCCGGCGCGGCGCCCGCCGACGTCGTGCTCGAAGACGAGGAACCGGGTGACGAGGAGCCCGTCGCCAAGAAGAAGAAAGCGAAACCCGTCGTCGAAGCGGAGGAGCCGGAGGACGAATGCGCCCGGAACTCCGACTGCTCCGCGGGCGAGCTCTGCGCGAGCGGACGCTGCGTCCCGCGCCCCCCGCCTCCGAAGGAACCCTCGGTGTGGCTGTCGCTCGGACTCTCCCAGGAGTTCTCGATGGTGAGCGGGGACAACGTCTGCACGAAGAACGCGCAGGTGAACCTCGGCTACACGTGCCTCCGGAGCTCGGGGAGCCAGTACCACGGCACGCCGCTCCGCGGCGCCGGCGGCTCCGTGTCCGGTTTCGGCCTCGGCCCCACACGGCTCCTTCTCGGCACGGAGTTCCGCGTCGCGGACGCGTGGTCCGTCGGTCTTCGCGTGGGCTACGCATTCGCGGGCGACGCGCCGAAGCCGGACGGAGGCAAGGCGTTCTTCCCCCTCTCGGCCGAGTTCCTGGCGAGGTACTGGCTGTCCCAGAAGGCCCTTTCCACGAACGAGCTCGGCTGGTTCGTGCTCGGGAGCGGCGGCGTCGCGCAGGGCGTGGGCAAGAGCTCGGCGACGGTGAAGGAAGACCTGAACGCGCCGAAGTCGCCCAATCAGATCGACAACCCCGCCGTGCAGACGCTCGACGTCTACCGGAGCGCGGGGCTCGGCTTCGTCTCCGCCGGGCCGGGCCTGTTCCTGCCGCTCGGAAGGAGCACGGCGCTCGTCGCGGATCTCCGGCTCCTCGTCTTCCTGCCGACGTCGGGGTTCGCGCTCGGGCTCTCCGCCGGCATCGCGTTCGGGCTCT
>DASZXK010000169.1:0-10537 GCA_035545855.1 Polyangiaceae bacterium | reverse complement strand
CGCCTTCGCCGCCGCCGCCCTGGCGGCAGCCATCGCGGCGGCCGCCGCTGCGGGCGCGGGCTTCGGGGGTTGCGCGGCGACGGGCGGTTGCTGCGCGAACGCGGGAGCGGCGACGAGGAGCAGCGCGATGCCGGAGAGGCGAGTTTCGGAGCGGAACGTTCTCATGGGCTTACTGGATCTTGAAATCGATGGTCACGGGGGCGCCGCGGCGGGTGACTTTCACGGCGAGACTGTCGGCGGTGCGGAGCCGCGCGTACGCCTCGAGGGCCTTCTCCGGGCTCGCCATCTCGAAACCGTTGATGGCTTCCAGGCGATCCCCGTTCTGCAAGCCGAGCTTGCCGAGCAGCGTGTCGGGGCGAATGCCGAAGAGGCGGATGCCGACGACCTTGCCGTCCTTCTGCTCCGGCACGATGCGCGCAGTGCGCATGAGGTCCGCCTGATGCTCGAGGATGTTGTCGACGACCGTCCGATCGACGTGGAACTCCGTGTCGCTCACCTTCTGGATGCGCTTCGCGATGTCGTCCGGAACCCCGTTCGCGTCCTTCTTCGGCGGCGCGGGCGTGGCTTCGGCCGTGGGGGCGGGCGCGAGCTCGGCGGGCGGCGCGAAGAGCAGCACCTGGCAGAGGGCCGAACCGCTCACCAGCCAGACGGACGGGCTGCTCTTCTTCGGGTTGTAGCCGATGAAGGCGACCTGCTTGTCTCCGACGGAGTCGCCCACGCGGCGCATCTTCCCCATCGTCTCTCCCGATGCCTGGAGGACCGCGATGGACCACGTGGGGTCCGTCGACTCCGTGATGGCGTGCGCCTGGATCCCGCCGCAGTCGGCCGCGGTGAGCGGATTCGAGAGATCCAGCTCCTGCTTCGGGCCCTCTGCCTCCGCGGCTTCCTCTTCGGGGTTCTTGTCGAGCGGACCGGCGGTGGAGTCGAACGGGTTCCGCGAGAGGATGGCTTCGGCGCTCCGCGGCCCGCGCGTGTCGGTGGGCGGCGGCGTGTTCGGCTTGGGTCCCGGGTGATCCTCGACCGTCGCGGCGGACCCTTCGAGAAAAGATCCGGCGACCAGCTGCATCAGACCCGACGCCTGGAAGTACGCGGCGAGCGCGATCAGGGCGAGCACGATGCCCGGGAAGAACCGTTTGACGAGTGCGTCGACAGCCATGCGGGCCCGGGGCGTTCTAAGCGAGACCCGTGCCACCCGTCAAAGACGAAAATCGTCGTGATTTACAGGCTTTAGCTGCACAAAATTGGGAGTCCGTCCGCCAAGGTGGCACGGGCGGGCCGAGACAGACGTCCAGGGTGCCATTTTGGCAGGGCCGGGGGTGTTTCCGCGGGGCTCAGGCGGCCGGCTCGCCGAGCTTCCGGTAGATGGTCCGGGTCGAAATCCCGAGGAGCTGGGCGGCGAGCGACTTGTCCCCGCTCGTGTGCTTCAGCGTCTCCCGGATGAGCCGCCCCTCGACCTCTTCGAGCGGGGTGCCGATCGAGAACGTGAGCGCGGAAGGCGGCGGAGCGCTCGCCTGGGCGACGGCCTCGGGGAGGTCCGCGACGCCGATCGTGTCCGACCGGCAGAGGACCGCCGCGCGTTCGATGACGTTCTCGAGCTCGCGCACGTTGCCGGGCCAGGCGTAGTCGAGGAGCTTCCCCATCGCGTCCCGGTCGACGACGAGCCGCGAACGGCCGTTCTTCCGGCAGTAGATGCCGAGGAAGTGGTCCACGAGGAGCGGGACGTCCTCCCGCCTCGAGCGGAGCGCGGGTGCCGTCACGGCGATCACGTTCAGCCGGTAATAGAGGTCCTCGCGGAAGCGCCCCGCCGCCGCCTCCGTCGCGAGGTCGCGGTTCGTCGCGGCGATGAGCCGGACGTCGGCGCGGACGGGGTTTCCGCCGACGGGCTCGTACTCGCCCTCCTGGATGACGCGGAGGAGCTTCACCTGCACCGTGGGGGAGAGCTCCCCGATCTCGTCGAGGAAGAGCGTGCCGCCCCGGGCGCGCGCGAAGCGCCCCTCGCGCTTTCCGACCGCGCCGGTGAACGCTCCGCGCTCGTGACCGAAGAGCTCCGCTTCGAGGATCGTCTCGGGAATCGCCGCGCAGTTCACCGCGACGAACGGCCCCGACGCGCGCGCGCTCTTCGAGTGGATGTAGCGCGCGATGAGCTCCTTCCCCGTCCCGCTCTCCCCGAGCACCAGCACCGTCGCGGTCGACGGCGCGGCCTGCGTCGCGACGTCCAGCACGCGACGGAGCGCGGCGCTCTGCCCGACGATCTCGCGATTCGTGAGGAGCCGGAGCTCCTGCTTCAAGGACCGGTTCTCCGCGACGAGGGACTGCCGCTCGGCGGCCTTCTGCACGCTCTTCACGATGCTCATGCGCTTCAGCGGCTTCTCGACGAAGTCGTACGCGCCTTCCCTCATCGCCTGCACGGCGTTCTCGACGGTACCGTACGCCGTCATCAGCACGACCTCGGTGTCCGGAGAGATCTCCTTCATCGCACGGAGGAGCTCGACTCCGTTCGAGCCGGGCATCATGAGATCGGTGAGCACGACCTCCACCCGGTGCTTCCTCGCGACCTCGAGCGCCTCCTTCGCGCCGTCCGCCGTGAAGACCCGCATCCCCTCGCGCTCGAAGATCTTCCGGATGGAGGTCAGGTTGCTCGGCTCGTCGTCGACGACGAGGACGGTGATCTCGCGAGGCGCCCCTTCCGCGGCGAAGCGATCGGGCCCCCCGCTTTCCGGAGCCGCAGACGCCAGGCTGTCATCCATGTCGCCATTCTGGCAGCAGGATGTCAGTCAGTCAAATAGGTGGCAAAGTACTGAAATTCAAAGCATCTCATCGGGCCCGGGCTGGATTGGCCCCCGGAAGACGTCCAGCCGAAGCACCGCGCCGCGCGCGACCTCGGGGGCGGAGCTCGACCCGAGGCTCCCACGGAGCTCGGTCAGGGCCCGCATCGAGAGCGCCCGTCCGGACGTCACGGCGAGCGCCCACTCGGCCGCCCCCACCGGGAACACGAGGCGGAGCGAGACGACGAGCCCCGATCTCGACAGGACGCCGCTCGCGGGCACGCGAGGCGTCAGGCCCGCGGCTTCCACGACCGCCGTCACGCTCGTCTTCCGCGAGACGAACGCACGAAGGGGAAGCGCGAGCGTCACGTCCAGCCCGCGCATCTCCGAGAACTTCCCGCGCGGATGATGCGCGCCGACGAGCATCACGCGCACGAGCAGGCCGTCACTCTCGCTTGCGGAGCTCGGCGGGCTCCACGAAATCGTCCGGCGAGAGCACGAGCCGTTCGACGCGCGTCCCGTTCGCGAGCGCGTCCACGATCTCGTTCACGTCGGAGAGCTTCACCCGACCGTAGAAGTAGTCGTCCGGCTCGACGGCGATGCTCGGCCCGGCCCAGCAAGTATCCAGGCAGCTCGAAGAGCAAGCCCGGACCTCGGTCGCCGCGAGGCCGCGAGCCTTGAGCTCGGCCTTGAGCTTCTCGTGGAGCTCGACCGCGCCCCTGGCCGCGCACGAGCCCTTCGGCGTCCCGTCCGGGCGCCGGTTCACGCAGACGAAGAGCATGCGCTTCCGCTGAGCCATCTCGCGGGAGCATGTTTTCGCGGCGGCCTCGGGTCAAGCGCGGGCGGCGGCCTCTTCGCGCCGCTGGTCCGGACGGCGGTCGGGGATGAACAGGGACACCGTGGTCCCCTCCCCGACGCGGCTCTTCACGTCCACGCGGCCGCCGTGCGCCTCGGCGATGCGCCCGACGATGGGAAGCCCGAGACCGGTCCCGCTCGGGCGCGTGCTGAAGAACGGGTCCATCGCGCGACGGAGCGTCTGGCTGTCCATCCCGTGGCCCTCGTCGTGGACTTCCACCACGACGCCTTCCTGGCCGCCGACGTTGTCCCGGCGGGCCGCAACGACGATGGGGCCGCCTTCGGGCATCGCCTGCTTCGCGTTGTCGACGATGTTCTGCATCGCGAGGCGGAAGAGGCTCGCGTCCGCCCAGACGGTGCCCGCCCCGGAGCCTTCCGGGACGTTCGTGTCGAGGAAGTAGCGGTCCCCGAGCCGTTCCTTCATGGCACGGACGACCTCGAAGAGGTGGAGATCCTCCCGCCGCACGTTCATGGGTCGAGCGAAGCGGAGGAGCTCCGTCACGAGGCCGTTCAGCCGGGTGATCTCTTCTTCCACGATGGCGATGAGCGTGTTCCGATCCTCCGGGCCGATGCCGGAGCGCTTGAGGCTCGCTGCGGCGTTCGAGATGATCGCGAGCGGGTTCCGTACCTCGTGCGCGATGCTCGCCGCGAGCTCGCCGACCGACGCGAGCTGCTTCTTCCGGAAGAGCTCCTCCTGGACGATGCTGAGCTCGAGGTAGGAGTTCGTGAGCGCCTCCGTCGCCTGCCGGAGCTCGGTCGCGGTGAGCTCGAGCTCGTCCGCGGCCCGGCGGTAGCGGACGAGGAGCGTGTCGGCGACGCCGAAGCCGTAGATGAGGAAGCCGTACGGCATGACGGAGGGCGTGGGGACCGCGCCGGCTACGGAGAGGATGTCGTTCACCGCGCAGAGGACGATGAACGCGTGTCCGAGCACGGCGCCCCTCGCCTCGCGCTTCCCGCCCCGGTACGCGACGAAGAGCTCCCGGAGCGAAACGCCGCCCGCCAGGAGGAGCACGGAGTACCCCGACACGGCGATGGGCGTCAGCGTCGCGACGACCTGACGGATCGGCACGCCGAAGCGGTGCATCTCCTGGAGGTGGAGACTCCCCGGCGCCCACCAGGAGCCGGCGACGATGGCGACGGAAAATGCCGCGGCGGCGCCATACATGTACGGCACGAGCCGTCGCGCGAGCCGGGACCCGGTGTACGCCGCGACGAAGTGCAGGTTCAGCGCCGTGGACGCGACGGCGCCGACGTTCGCGAGCATGGACGCCGCGTTCCAGTGCTCGAGGCCGCTCGCGGCGTACGCCAGGGTGAGCCCGCCGTCCGTCGCGGCGAGGGAGAAGCAGAGAATGCCGAAGAGCAGGTACTCGGCCTGCTTTCGCCGGGCGAAATAGGCCTGAAGGAAGAAGCCTCCGAGCGCGATCTGCGCCGCGGTCCAAGCTCCGAACAGCCCTGCCAGGAGCGGGGTGTTCACCGATACGCCTCCGGCGAACGAAGATAGCAGAAGCGAGAGCGAGGGGGCCCTTTAGCCTCCGGGAGCGATCTGCTACGCGGATGGGGAGCGGAATGAGCTACGTCGTCCTCGCGCGAAAGTGGCGCCCCATGAGCTTCGAAGACCTCGTGGGCCAGGGCCACGTGTCGCAGACGCTCGGGAACGCCATCAAGGCGGGCCGCGTCGCACACGCCTTCCTGTTCACGGGGGTCCGCGGCGTCGGCAAGACGACCTCCGCGCGCATCCTCGCGAAGGCCCTGAACTGCATGGGCACGAAGGAGGCGCCCCACGACGGGCCGACGGTCACTCCGTGCCTCAAGTGCCCAGCCTGCACGGAGATCGCCGCGGGCACGGACGTGGACGTCCGGGAGATCGACGGGGCGAGCTACAACGGCGTCGACGAGGTGCGGAAGCTCCAAGATTCGCTTCCGTACCGCCCGGCGCGGGATCGCCACAAGATCTTCATCGTGGACGAGGTCCACATGCTTTCCCAGAGCGCCTGGAACGCGTTCCTGAAGACGCTCGAGGAGCCCCCTCCGCACGTGAAGTTCATCTTCGCGACGACGGAGGTCCACAAGGTGCCGGTCACCATCCTCTCTCGCGTCCAGCGCTTCGACTTCAAGCTCATCCCCACGCAGCTCATCGCGAAGCGCCTCCGGCACGTGCTCGACACGGAGAAGATCCCCGCGGACGACACCGCCCTCGCCGTCGTCGCGCGGCAGGCAGCCGGGAGCATGCGGGACGCGATGAGCCTCCTGGATCAGGTCATCGCCTGGAACGACCAGGGGCTCACCGGGGAAGGCGTGGCCCGCGTGCTCGGCGTCGCGAGCCGCCAGGTCCTCCACGATCTCGCGGCCGCGCTGGTGGACGGGAACGCCGCTCGAGCGCTCGGCATCGTCGGCGAGCTCTCGAACCAAGGTTACGACGTCTCGGTCGTCGCGCGGGACACCCTGTCGCTCCTCCGCGACCTGGTCGTCGCGAAGGTGTGCGCCCCCGGGGACACGGGCGATCTCCTGGATCTCGCCGACGAGGAGCGGAAGGACGTCTCGGCGCTCGCCGGTCGCGCCGGAGAGGAGGATCTCCTTCGCCTCCACCAGGGATTTTCCGCGAGCTACGACGACGTCGTGCGGAGCAGCCAGCCTCGCGCCGCGCTCGAGATGCTGCTCGTGCGTCTCGCCCGAAGGCCGCCCCTCGTCCCGGTGGACGATCTCATCGGTCGACTCCTGCAGCTCGAAAAGCGTCTCGGCGGCGCGCCGCGTGGCGGCCCACCGGGTCCGGCGCCAGGTCCAGGTCGACCGCCTCCCGGCCGTCCCGATCCGAGACCGGGCTCCCCGGCCGATCGGGGCTCCGGTCGAGAATCGCGCACGGCGCCGTCCCCCGCGGCCGCTCCCGCGGAACGCGCCGAAGAGCCGCCACGGCGAGCGGAACCACCGGGGTTCGTTCCGCCGCCCTCGCCGTTCGAGGAACGGTCGGCGCCGTCGAACGTCCCCCCGCCGCTCGAGGCCCGGGCCGCGCCGTCGAACGCGACGCCGTCCGGTCCGTCGAATGCCGTCGCCGCGCCGCAGCCGAGCGCGACGCCGTCCGGTCCGTCGAATGCCGTCGCCGCGCCGCAGCCGAGCGCCCCGCGGACGAACGGCGCGACGCCCGCCGATCCGGAGACTCTCCGCGCCCTCGTCGAGTTCCGCGCCGTCGTGGAGCGGGTGCGTCTCGCTCGACCCGAGCTCGCGGCGTTTCTGAACCACGCCGTGGTCGTCTCCGCGACGCCCGAGCGTCTCGTCCTCGGCCTCGAGGCGGGAAGCGTGTTCGAGCGCAACGTGAAGGAGCCCGCGTCGCTCGCCGTGCTGGCGCGAGCGGCCCACGAACACTTCGGCCGCCAGACGGAGATCGTCTTCGAATCGACGAGCGGCGGCGGAGCCCGCGCGACCGTCTCGGCCACCGAGGAACGCGAGCGGGAAGAGCGGAAGCAGGCGGCGAAGAGCCGCGCGAAGGCGCACCCGCGCATCGCCCAGGCCGCGGAGATCCTCGGCGCCCGGTTGAAGGACATCCAGGTCCCGGAAGACTGAGGATCGAGGCTCGGCGCGGCCCCGCCGCGGGCCGGGTCGGCGAACGTCCCGGCCTGTGATAGGACGCGAGGGTCCCCGTGCTCCCCGATCGGCTGAGAGTCCTCACCCAGCTCCTCGCGCGCCTCCCCGGAGTGGGAGAGAAGACGGCGCAGCGCTACGTGCTCCACCTCGCGAGCGAAGGGGGCTCCCTCTCCGCGGAGCTCGGCGCGGAGCTCGCCTCCCTCGCCGAGCACGTGCGGCCCTGCACGCGCTGCGGGAACCTCGCGGAGGTCGACGGCGCAGAGCCCCCGATCTGCGCGGTCTGCTCGGACTCGCGGCGTGACGGGTCCCTCCTCTGCGTCGTGGCGAGGGTACAGGACCTCCTCGCGATCGAGCGGAGCTCGTCCATGCGGGGTCGCTACTTCGTGCTCGGAAAGCTGCTCTCGCCGCTCGACGGCGTGGGCCCCGACGAGCTCCCCCTCGGGCGACTCGCCGCCCGCGTCCGCGAGGACTCCGTGAAGGAGGTCATCGTCGCGACGCCTCCTTCCGTCGACGGCGAAGCGACGGCGCTCCTCCTCGCGCGAGAGCTCGCGCCGCTCGGCGTCTCGGTGTCGCGCATCGCGAGCGGCGTGCCCCACGGCGGAGACCTCGAGTTCTCCGATCAGATCACGCTCGGCCGAGCGATCGCCGGACGCCGGGCCGTGGACGGCTCGCGCTGAGCCGCACGGATACGCAAGCTACCGACTCCATTGCATTTTTCGCCCAGGCACAGCGACGCTCCGGCCTTGCCACGAGGGGTGCGCTGAGCGACTATCCCCGGCCCCCATGTCCGAGAAACGCACCCCCGTCTCGAGCCCGGAAGCTCCGGCTGCAGTCGGACCGTACTCGCACGCGGTGGTCGCGGGCGGGTTCGTCTTCACGAGCGGCCAGATCCCGCTCGACCCCGCGACGGGGAAGCTCGTCCCCGGTGACATCGAAGCCCAGACGGAGCGCGTGCTGCAGAACCTCGGCGCGGTGCTCGACGCCGCGGGGACGTCGCTCGCGCGCGTCGTGAAGACGACCCTCTTCCTCGTCGACCTCGCCGACTTCGGCCGCGTGAACGCGGTCTACGGCAAGCATTTCCCCAAAGATCCGCCCGCCCGTTCCACGGTGCAGGTGGCGGCGCTCCCGCTGGGCGCTGCCATCGAAATCGAGTGCGTCGCACTCCTCCCCTGAGCTCCGAGAGAGACCATGCCCAAGAAAGACGAACAGACCGGAAGCTTCGATCAGTCGGCCCTCTCCGCCACCGCCGATCGAGCGGTCGCCGCCGTCGACGCCGCCGGTGCGAAGGGCGAGGGCCTCGTGAACGCCTGGGTCGCCGCCGGCAATGCCGCCGCCGTGCTGGAGGTGAGCGAGCGGGGTTCGGGCGCCGCCCGGAAGGCCGCTCGACGCGGCCTGAACGTGCTCCGCGCGCGCAAGGTGCCGATCCCCGAGCTCCGTCGCGTCGCTGCGCTGACGGCGAAGGAGCCGGCCGAGGTGCTCGAAGCCTGGATGATGGCGCCGGACTCCTCCGGCATGCAGCTCTTCACGATCACGTCCCGCGGCGCGGGCGGGAGACTCCGCACGGTGTTCGTGTTCCTCCACGGCGCGCAGGGCATCGCCCGCGTCGAGAACTCCTCCCTGAGCGCGTCGGGGCTCCGCGAGTACTTCGACAAGGTGCTCCCGGGCGCCGGCTACGGCGCGACGAAGATCCCGCTCGAGTGGGCGCGCTTCCGCATCGCCGACGCCCGCCGTGTCCACCGTGAGCGCGGCCTCCCCGAGCCGCTCGGGTTCACGACGGCCGCGCCGCTCCTCGAGCCGGTGCCGGCGGAAGCGCCGTCGCACCCCTTCGACGACGAAGGGTTCGAGCTCGCCGACGACGACGCCGCGGACCTCGCGAAGACGTCCGGCCAGCTCCACAACATCCCGGAGTTCCGGAGCTGGCTCCCCACGAACGAGGCCATGCAGGAGGTCCTCATCGCGGTCGGGCAGAAGCTCGTTCCGGGCGAGACGCCCGAGCCCGGCGTCGTCACCGAGCACCTCCAGGCAGAGGCCGCCGCGGCGACGGACCGCTTCTTCACGCCGGAGCTCCGCGCGGAGCTCCTCCGTCGCATGAAGGACAGCGCGCTCTCCGCCCTCGCCCGGGACGGCGAGCAGCGGGCGCTCGAGGTCGCGGCCGTCATGAAGCGCATCGAGCAGTGCGGGCTCGTGACGAACCCACCGCGAGACGTCCCCTTCCTCCGCGCCTTCTTCGACAAGGCCGTCGCAATGATGCTCGCCCAGGGCGGCGGACGGCTCCGCATCCCCATGCCCATGCAGTCCCTCGCCGACGCAGCACCGGCGCCCGCCGCCGAAGCGGCGCCCTGAGCGCCCACGGCCGATTCGTCCGGCCTTGGACGCCGAGAATCGGCCGCCCCGCGCCGCCCTCGCTCTTCCGGAAGCCTGGCTTCGGTCCGCGGCCGTGCCACGGATCCGACTTGAAATGGCAGTATTCGTCGGCGCTCGCTTTCGCGGACTTCTCGAGATTCTTCGACCAGGCTTTCGAGAGAGCGACGACGGCGAAGGACCGGGCTTCGACTTCCGATGAGTCGCTGACGGCGCGCCGGCGACGCGCTCTCGGAAGCACGCACCCCGCGACTTCGCTTTCCATGGCGCGGCGCCACCGAGGGTGTGCTCCGGAGCTCGCTTGCCGGTCACACGGCACCGCCCGTGGCCGCGCGCAACGGACCAGTCGTCGCATCTTGCACGTCGAATCCGACGGCTCAGGTCGTTCCGACGTCGCGCCCGAAAGACGCCAGCGACGAACGTCGCCTCGTGTCGGGCGCGATGCTTCCGGAGGAGCGACGACGGCGCGTTCGGTGTTCGTCGAAGGAGCGAAGGACGGCCGCCCCGCGCCACCCTCGCTCTTCCGAGAGTCTGGGTTCGGTCCGCGGCCGTGCACGGCCACGACTTGAATTGGCAGTATTCGGCAGCGCTCGCCTCGCTGCGGCCGTGCCACGGCCACGACTTGAATTGGCAGTATTCGGCAGCGCTCGCTTCGCGGACTTCCCGAGGCTCATGGGTCCGGATTGTGGACATGGGCGACAGTCGACCCTCATGACATCGGTGATGGGGTGACAGTTTGTTCCAAGGACATGGGTGACAGTCGACGGCAGGAGGTGCTCCTTGCCGTGGAAAGCGACGTCACCAGTGCAACAGCGACAGCAATTCATCGACGAGTACATGAAGCGGGAAAGCAGCGTGTCAGAGCTCTCGAGGCGGTTCGGGATCAGTCGCAAGACGGCTTACAAGTGGATCGAGCGGTTTCTGAGCGGCTGCGAGTTGAGCGACCGGTCTCGGCGCCCGCACAGCAGTCCGAGCGCCGT
>DASZXK010000168.1:0-84372 GCA_035545855.1 Polyangiaceae bacterium | reverse complement strand
GCCGCCGCCGAAGAGACCGCCGCCCTGCTGGCCGCCGCCGAAGAGACCGCCGCCCTGCTGGCCGCCGCCGAAGAGACCGCCACCCTGCTGGCCGCCACCGAACAGGCCGCCGCCTTGCTGGCCGCCGCCTTGCTGACCGCCGCCGAACAGGCCGCCACCGAAGAGACCGCCACCCTGCTGGCCACCTCCTTGCTGACCGCCACCGAACAGGCCGCCACCGAACAGGCCGCCGCCCTGCTGACCGCCGCCTTGCTGGCCGCCGCCGAACAGACCACCGCCGAACAGGCCACCGCCCTGCTGGCCGCCGCCGAAGAGACCGCCGCCCTGCTGGCCGCCGCCGAAGAGACCGCCGCCCTGCTGGCCGCCGCCGAAGAGACCGCCACCCTGCTGGCCGCCGCCGAACAGGCCGCCACCCTGCTGGCCGCCGCCCTGGTCGCCGCCGCCTTGAAGGCCTCCGCCCTGGTCGCCACCGCCTTCGAGGCCGCCGCCCGGATCGCCGCCACCCTGGAGACCGCCGCCATCCTCGGCGAGAGACGTCCCGCCGTCTCCGCAGCGGAACTCCACGCCGCAGCGCGGATTGCCCGGCTCACCCACGAGAAGACCACCGTCCCCCTGGTCCGCCGCGGGACCGTTCGCGTTGACGTCCGCGAAGTCGCTCTGACCACCGCATGCAGCGGCGAGCAGAGAAAGCGACGAGAAACCGAGGACGCGAAGGGAGAGACCGGTACGGCTGTGCATGTATGGCTCCGGGGCGTAGGCGAGGCGAGAGTACAGTGTCCGCCCGTGTAGGGAGCCAGGCATATTTTTCGGGCGCGTGGCTTGACGCCATGCGGCGATGACGGCGTCAGAAGCCGGGATCGCTCATGGGCGGAGGCACGAACCCCGTCTTCACGGTGGGTTTGACGGCGGGGGGTTTCGCAGAAGGGGCCGCCGCCACCGGCTTGGCGACGGCGGCAGCGACGTGCCCCGCGTGCCTGGCCGCCTTGCTGGGCGCGGATTTCGGCTTGGCTTCTTCAGCCGCCTCGGCGGGTGGCGCGGTCTCCGGCGGGGCCGCGGGTTCCGGGGGGGTCGGTGCCGCGCTGGGCGGCGGGGGCTCGGAAGGCCTGGGCGGAGGCGGCTGGGCGGCGGCGTGAGCCGCGGGCTCGGCAGCGGGCTCTCGGGTCCCCGAGCGCGCGGCGAACACGAGGACTCCCGCCGCGAGGGACGCCACGGCGATGACGGACATCATCGCGCCCCGGCCCTTCGCCTTCGCCGGCGAGATGGTGTGCCCGAACGGCGTGACGGGTACGGCGTTCGGATCCGTCCCCGGGCTCGACGGCTCCGCGGGTACCTCGACTCGCGGCGAGGTGCCGGACGCGGGAGTGAGTGACGTCGGCGGCATCATTCGCTGACCGGAGGAGGCCGTGTCCGGGAAGCTCAAGCGACCGGCGGCGCGCTCGTCCGCGAGGCGGATCGCTTCGCCGAGCGCTTTCCGACGCTCTTCGCCGCGCGAGCCGAGCTGGTCGCGCATGAACTTCCCGACGTCCTCCGTTCGCGCGCGCGGGATCTCCTTCGCGAACACTTCGTCCAGCGCTGCCTCGAACTCGGCGCACGACTGGAAACGGCTCTCGCGCCGCCGATCCAGCGCCCGCATCACGACGGCCTCGAGGAGGCGCGGGTACTGCTTGTCGTACGCGCGCGGCTGAACGATCGGCTTGTCCGAGACGATGTTCTGGAGCGTGACGAGATCGCTCTCGCCGCGAAACGGGTGCTTTCCCGTCGTGAGCTGGTAGAGGATGATCCCGAGCGCGAAGACGTCCGTCCGGCGATCGACCGACTCGCCGAGCGCCTGCTCCGGCGACATGTACGGGGGCTTGCCCTTCACCTGGCCGGCCGTCGTCTGACCGCTCGAACGCCCTGCCGCTTTCGCGACGCCGAAGTCCACGATCTTCACCACGCCGTCGAACGTGATGAGCAGGTTCTGCGGCGACATGTCACGGTGCACGAGGCCGACGAGCTCGCCCTTCTCGTCTTTCAGCTCGTGCGCGGCGTGGAGACCGGCGCAGGCGTCCGCCACGACGCGGATGGCGATGGAACGCGGAATGCCTCCGGACTTCGCTGCGGCCCGTCGCAGGTTGGACAGCGGTTCCCCGTCCACCCATTCCATGACCAGATAGAGCACCTCGTCCTGCTCGCCGAGGTCCATGATCTCGACGACGTTGGGGTGCCGGATGCGCGAAGCGATCTGCGCTTCGTCGAGGAACATCTGCTCGAACTGCGGATCGTCGGAGACGCTCGGCAGCATCGTCTTCACGGCGACCGTCTTCGAGAAACCGCGCGTTCCCTTGAGACGCGCCGCCCACACGGACGCCATGCCTCCTTCCGCGATCGGAACGAGGAATTCGTACCGGCCGAGGGTCTGACCGGGCTGGATCTCCTGGAGGGTTCTCATGCGGACAATGCGCGGGACCTATAGGTTTACAGACCGAGCGCCGAGCCACAACATCGGCGACCATTTTCCGGCTATGTAGGCCGAGGTAGGAGAAGCCAGAATGGTGACAATCACGAGGCGGGCGTACCCCGAGGCCGGACGTCGAGCGGCCATTGCGTCGGTGGTGTTTCTGCTGGCGGCGGTCTCCCCCGCTCCGTCATACGCCGCGGAACCGAAAACCTCCGCGCCGAAACTCTCCGAGCTCGCACTCGCGATTCAACGCGCGACCCTCCCGAACGGTCTCCGCGTGGTCATGAACGTGGACCACACGGCGCCGAGCGTCGCGGTGTGCGTCGTCTACGACGTCGGCTCGCGGAACGAGATCGAGGGGAGGAGCGGGTTCGCGCACCTCTTCGAACACATGATGTTCCAGGGCAGCGCCCACGTGGAGAAGGGCGAGCACTTCCGCCTCATCACCGCCCGCGGGGGCACGCTGAACGGGACCACGAGCCAGGACAGGACCAACTACTTCGAGATGCTTCCGGCGAGCGAGCTCCCGCTCGCGCTCTTCCTCGAAGGCGACCGGATGAAGAGCCTCGCCGTGACGGCGGAGAACATGGAAAACCAGCGCGCGGTCGTCCAGGAAGAGTACCGGATGCGCGTGTCGAACCAGGCGTACGCCGAGGGCGGGATCAAGCTCCGCTCGCTCGCGTTCGAGGGGTACTTTCCGTACGCGCACGATCCCATCGGTTCCATGGCGGACCTCGACGCCGCGAAGCTCGAGGACGTGACGGCGTTCCACTCGCAGTACTACGCGCCGGACAACGCCGTGCTGGCCATCTCCGGTGACTTCGACTCCGACGCCGCGATGAAGCTCGTGGAAGAGTACTTCGGCGACGCGAAACCTCGCTCGGCGGCGCCGAAATACGAACCGCCGCCCCTGCCGGAACAGAAGGCGGAGCGCCGCGCCGAGGTGACGGACACGAACGCGCGTACCCCCGCCGTGATGGAGGCGTGGGTCATCCCCCCGGACCGGACGGAGGAGCACTACGCGCTCGAGCTCGGCGGCCTCGTGCTCGGCGGCGGCGAGAGCTCACGCCTCCACCAGACGCTCGTCCGCGGCAGCGGCAAGGCGCAGAGCGCCGCGGCGTACACCTACGACCAGCGCGGGCCGGACCTCTTCGTGGTCCGCGCGGTGCTCGGGGAACAGGGCAAGGTCCCGGACGTCGAGCGGACGCTCGAGAACGAGCTCGATCGGCTGGCGAAGGCGGGGCCGACGGACGACGAGCTCGCCCGCGCGAAGGCGGACGTGGTCACGAGCTTCGTGTTCGGACTCGAATCGAATCTGTCGCGGGGACGGCAGCTCGCCGAGTTCGAGCTCTACTGGGGAGACGCGAGGCTCCTCTCGCGCGAAGTGGAGAAGTATCGCGCCGTGACGAAGGAACAGATACGGGCCGCGGTGAAGAAGTACCTCGTGAAGGAGAAGCGGAGCACCGTCGTCGTCGTGCCGCCGCCCGCGGCGAAGAGCGACGGAGCGAAGACGCCGCCCGGAAGGTCCGCCCCGGCGCCGGCAGCGACGAAGGAGAAGAAGTGATGATGCCGCTCAAGGGAAGGTTCTCCGGGCTTCTCCTCGTGACGCTCGCGACCTCGCTCGCCGCGTGTGGCCCGGCCGGGAAGCCCGCCGAGACGGCGAAGGCGACCGCGCCCTCCGGCGTTCCGCCGGCGCCGCCGCCCGTCGTCGCGCCGCCGCCCAAGGTGGAAGCGCCGCCGTCCGGCATCGCGCCGGACTGGAAGTTCCCCACGGCGGCCGAAGTCACCGACGAGAGCGGCCTCACCGTCCGGCTCGTCGAGAGACACTCCCTCCCGCTCGTGCAGCTCGAGCTCGTCGTCCGGAGCGGGAGCGCGACGGACGGGGAGAAACCCGGTCTCGCCGCCGTCGCCGGAGAGCTCCTGAAAGCCGGGGGCGCCGGGAGGTGGAACGGCAAAGCGCTCCTCGACGCCGTCGCCGCGCTCGGCTCGAGCCTGGACGTGAGCACGGACCGGGACTCGACGCGGATCACGCTCGCCGTCACGCGAGACCACCTCTCCCCGGCGATGGACCTCCTCGCCGCCGTCGCGACGGCGCCGCGCCTGGACGCCGGAGAGTTCCAGAAGCTGAAGAAGCGCGAGCTCGACCGCGTCTCGAGCCTCGGGAGATCGAGCGCCGGATGGGTCGCGTCCATGGTGCTCTACCGCGAGCTCTACGAGCTCCCGACGGGGGTCCACCCGTACTCGCACTTCGACGCGACGACGAAGGACCTCGGCGCGCTCTCCCTCGCCGATTGCAGGAAATGGGTCACGCGCGAGGTCACGCCGAAGAACTCGTTCCTCGTGGTCGCGGGAGACGTGGACGCGCAGACCGCTGCCGAGGAGACCAAACGCGCCTTCGGCAAGTGGAAGGGCGAAAAGCCCGACGCACCGACGTTCGCGGAGCCGCTCGGCCAGAAGGCGCTCGAAATCTTCCTCGTCGATCGCCCGGCGAGCCCGCAGGCGGAGGTCTACGTCGGAACCCTCGGCCCCGAGCGGACGAGCCCCGACTGGCCTCGCCTTCGCGTCGGGAACCAGATCCTGGGCGGCGGAGTCGCGGGACGTTTGTTCCTCGACGTTCGAGAGAAGCGATCGCTCGCGTACCGCACCGGCTCGAGCGTGACGAGCCTCGCCCACGGCCCCGTCCCCATCGTCGTCTCCGCCGGGACGCAGACGGCGAAGGCCGGGCTCGCGCTGGCGGCGCTGCTGGAGCACTTCGAGCTCCTCGGCAAGGTCGCCCCCACGGAGGAAGAGACGGAAGTCGCGACGCGGTACCTCCACGACGTCTTCCTCGTCAGCGTGGACACGGTGTCCACGATCGCGAGCATGACGGCGGATCTCTCCGTGTTCGGGCTCGCCCCCGACTACTACGACACGTACCGGGCGGCGGTGAGCGGCGTGACGAAGGACCAGGTGCTCGAGCTGACGAAGCAGTACTTCGTGCCGTCGCGCGCCGTCGTCGTCGTCGCCGGGGACGCGGCGCGACTCGGAAAGCCGCTCTCGCACTTCGGCGCGGTGCACGTGGTGGATGCGGACGCCGGCTTCGTGACGAAGACCACCCTCCCCCACGATCCGAGCGCGACGGTGGAGCTGCCGCGTACGAGCGGGACGTGAACGCCGTCGAGAGCCATCAGTTCGTGCAGTAGTACGCAAGGCACTTCTGCGACGCCGTGTCGCAGCGCCCGACGTCGCACTGCGAGTCCGTTTCGCACGCTTCGCCGGCGTGCTTCACGGGCTGGCACGTCCCGAGCGTGCCGTCGCAGTAGAGGCCGCTCTGACACGGAATCAGGTCGCCCGCGTCCGTCGTGTCGCAACGGGCGCCGAGCGAGCCGTCTCCCGTCCGGACGCACTTCTCGGTCGTCTCGTCGCACGTGAGGCCGGAGAAGTAGTCGCAGTACGTGAACGTCGTGTCGGAGCGGGCGCAGCTCTGCAGTTCCTGGGAGAGCGTCACCGTCTGGCACGTCTTCGCGCCCGTCCTGCCGAAGCAGTATGCGCCGGGGACGCACGGGTCGTCGCCGGAGTCGCAGGCGGCGCCGAGGGCAATCGGAGGGCGGCACGTCCCCGTCGGCGACCGAGTGCCGGTCGAATCGAGCGGACGGTCGCAGAAGAGGCCCGCAGCGCAACGCTCGGACGGCAGCCCGCCCGAGTACACGCAGGTTCCACCCTGCCCGACCGCCCCGGCGCCTCCAGACCCGGAGACGCACACGTACTGCCCGGAGCCGGCGGGATCCCGAGCGCAGAGGCCGACGCCGCCGTTCGCCGCCGAGCACTCGTTGCTCTCGCTGCACGGCGCGCCCGCGGCCTTCCGCGGGGTGCAGGTGCCGCCACAGCGATCCCCACCCGTCGCGCTGTCGCAATAAGCGTCTCCAGCGCACTGCTCCGTTCGATGGCAAGCCGCGCCGGGGGCGAGCGTGCCCGAAAAAATCGCCCGACAGTCCGCGACGGAATCGAGCGCGCCCGGATCACACCCCTGCGTGATGGCGGACATGCACCGCTGCAGGGCGCTCGCGTCCTGGTGGACGGCGCCTGCATTCACCAGTCGATCCAGGTCCGTGAACTGCTTGGACGCGTTGGTTCCGCCCGACAGCCCGCGGAGCGCGACGGAGAGACAGCGCTCCTCCGTCCCGAACTCGATCCGCTGCGCGATGACGTCGTCGCTCGGGATGACGCAGTGGAAGATCGCCGCACAGAAGCCCTGCGCGACCATCGTGACGTAGTCCGTCGTCGTGCCCGGATGGAGCGACGAGCCGCCCCCTGCGCCGGGAGTTTCCGTCGTCGAGGACGAATCCGGGCCGCACGCGGGAGCGAGCGCGCCGATCAGCGCGAGGGCGAGGCCAGCTCGTTTCGCGCGACGTCGTCGAGGCAATCCCATCCGAACCTCCACCAAGAACCGTCCCGCGACTCCGGCATCGACGTCAAGGCGACGGCGAAGCGGCTTTCCCCGTCGATGGAACGAAGGCACTCTAGCGGAATGGTCCGGGGCCAGGCCGCGGGGATGATTGCACTCGCGCTCGCCTCGTTCGGCTGTGGCGCCGCGACGGGACTACCCGTCGGCGGGGACGGCGGCGGCTGCCAGGGCTCGTCGTGCACCCCGGCGCCCGCTCGAAACCCGGCGTGCCCGGCTGCGCTCCCGCTGAACGGCATGTCGTGCGACGAAGCCGTCGATTGCGCGTATCCCGGCACCGGAGACCAGACGTACTGCACGAGGCTCGCCACGTGTGCCGACTCCGGTAAGGGGCGTCTCACCTGGACCGTCACGCCGCAGGACCAGCGCTGCACCCATCGCTCGAGCTGCCCGAAGTCCTTCGCCGACGCCCAGGGACCGTGCAGCGCGGACGCCAACGAAGTGTGCGCCTACGCCGAGGGCGGATGTCAGTGCAGCCAGTGGATGGATTCCACGTGCAGCGCGCCGGTGCAGCCGACCTGGGACTGCGTTCCCTGGTCGGTCGGTTGTCCCACCACGCGTCCCCTCCTGGGGGACGCGTGTCCGGAGGAAGGCGCCCAGTGCGGCGGCCGCTGCGGTTCGTCGATCGACGGACCGCTTCTCTGCTCGGGCGGCTACTGGGCACGGGGCTCGGACGGTCCTTGCCCGTCTTGCCCGCTTCTCTGAGGGCGTCGAGCGCGCGCCGTGCGTCACGGTGAATGCGCTGCTCCCCGAGGGCATCAAAAACGACCGGTGGTGGCCCTTCACGCTCATCCGGCGCGAATCGCGAGCGTGCTCGTAGTCGCGGCGTTGCTCGGTGCCTGCGGCGGCATCGCGAACGTCTCGGAGAACGGAGACCCGAACCGCGATCCAGCGTGCCCCCCGTCCATTCCAACCAGCGGCGGTACCTGCGACGCGAACGTCTGGTGCGAGTACCGAACACCGGGAGCCCCCGAATACTGCACGACCATCGTGGTCTGCACGACCGAGAATTCGAACCAGCCGCGTCGCTGGTCCGTCTCCGAACAAGACCCGCGCTGTCGAGCTCGGCCTGTGTCCTGTCCTGCGTCGTACGGGGCGGAGGGCGGGGGGTGCGGAGTCCCGGGCCAATCCTGCTTCTACGCGGAGGGCAGATGTGACTGCACCTACCCATCGTGTTCGGCAGTCACGGATCCGCTCGGGTGGTTCTGCATTCCCTGGGCCGACGGTTGTTCGACACCACGTCCGCTCCTCGGGGATTCTTGCCGGACGGAGGGCGAGCTCTGTGGAAACGATTGCGGTGGTTCGGTCGACGGGGCTCTCGCGTGCCAGGGAGGTTACTGGCAACCGGCGACCGGCAACGCCTCGTGCATCGTCTCGTGCCCGCCGTGACGCGTATTCGCGGCGCACACGCGTCCCTCACCGTCTCGCGTTCCACGAAAACGTGTCCACGACGACGGGCTGCTCGTCCTTCGCGAGGGGGTCCACGAGCCCGAGGCACCAGCCGTCGATGCCCGTCCCGTCCGCGCGCACGCGGAGCCGGACGAAGTGCTTGAACCCGGGGTGATCGAGCGCCGTGAACGCCTGAGTCCGCTCGAGGCCGAGCGCCGTCAGCGCGGCGAGGAACGCGCCGAACACGAAGGCCGCGCCGAACGACGCGAGTACGACGCCGAGCGCGCCGAGGGCCCAGAACGGGACGTGCGCGTGGAGCTCGCGGCCGAGGATGCGCATCAGGTGACCGGAGACGATGGGGAGCGGCGCGGTCGCCATGGCACCCAGGATCGCGAGGCCGAGCACCGCGAGACGCCCGCGGCGGAGCCCGCCGAGGAGCGCGTACGCGAAGCCGATGACGAGGCCCGTGCCGCCGAGCGCAACCCAGTCCGACATCGCCGGCGGATGGGCAGCGGCGAGCTCCGCTGCCGGCGCGAGCACCGCGCCGAGCGCGAAATGCGGGAGGAACCCCGCGCGCCCCAGCATGATGCGAACCGGCGCGCTCGGGAGCAGAGCGCGGCTCTGCGGCGCAGTCGGGAACTCGACGTCCGCGGGCCGCCCCGTTCGACGGATCGGTGCCGGGTGGAGGAACGCCCCTCCCCCGCCCGCGGTGACGTGGAGCGTGGGCCCTTCCGTCTCTCGACGATAGTGATGGATGTCCCCCGAGAGCACGAAGTGCGGCCGGGCCGTCAGCGTGAGCCCGAGCGCGCCCAGCATGCCCGTGCCCGATGGACTCGGCTCGCCGAACGGGTGAACCGGATCGGGCAGGAGCACCCACGGCGAGAGCCCCAGGTGATGGCTGAGCCACGCCTGGAAGAAATGCCGCTGGCGCGCGTCCACCTCCTTCAGCTGACGATCCACGCCGAGGAGCCCGATGGCCGGCGCGACGGGGAGCGCGAAGTAGCTCGCGTTCTGGACCGGCGCGTAGCCCAGGAGCTCGAGCGTGCTCGGCTTCTTCACGTGACCGCCGAGCACGAACTGGCGCGCGAAATCCGCGTACTGATCGATCCGTGTGCGACGCTGATCCGTGAGCGTCACCTGCGGGCTCCGGCCGCTCCCGAACTGGCGCCGGAACATGCGCCCGAAGCCGTCGAGCCCGTCGTACCAGTCGTGGTTTCCGGGAATGCCGAGGAGCACGCGCGGGCGATCCCGGGGGACCTCCGCGAGCACCTGGTTGAACGGCACGATGACGCGGCTCCGGATCTCGTCCGCCGTCGCGACGGGGTACGCCGTATCTCCCCCGAAGAGCAGGATGTCCCCGCGCGGCGCCTGGAGCGTCGCGTCCGGACGCGCCGGATCCGGAAGCTCGTAGTCGGAGAACACGAGGCGCGCCACGGCGCGGCTCACGGAGACGTCGTCGCCCGTGTCCGCGAGGTAGTCCACCCACACGTCGCGCCCGAGCGCCTCCGTGAGCGTCCGCGCGCCGCGTGTCGACCCGAGCTCGGCGGCGATGCGGAGCACGAGCTCCTGAGGATCGTCGGGCGTCATCCAGTCGCGGGAGTCGATGTCCTCCGTCGCGATCGCGCTCGCCGCGAGGTGCCGCAGGTGGCCCCAGAACGAACGCGCGCCGTACCAGGCGACGCCGCGTGGATGCTCGCCGCCACGGACGAAGCCGAGCCGGACGGACGCGGCGTCGTATCGCGCGGGCTTCGGAGGCACGGACCGCTCAATACCAGAGGGACGAACCGGGACGCGCGCGCAAAAAATGAAAGAAGGCCGGCGCTGCTCGTCGCAGCGCCGGCCGGAGGGCGAAGGTTCCCTGGTTCGCCCCGTGTCTCAGTGACCGAACCGCTTCCCGGGCTCGGGCATCGGCAGCGTCGCGATCTCGGTCTTGTCGACCTTGCCGTCCTTGTTCGCGTCCGCCGCGACGATGTGCTGCCACATGCGCGGCTTCACCTCGTCCTCGGTGATCGCGCCGTCGCCGTTCTTGTCCGCGCGCTCGAACTTCTTGTCGCGGAACGCGGCGAAGGCCGCCTTGCGCTCGTCGTCGGACACGGTGCCGTCGTGATTCGTGTCCGCCTTCTCCTTGAACTTCTCCTCGAACTTCGAGCGAGCCGCCGCGCGCTCTTCGTCCGAGATCGTGCCGTCGTGGTTCGTGTCCATCCTCTCCTTTTCGTGCCGACCGCCCCACTTCGCGCGGGCGGCCGCGCGCTCGTCGTCGGAGACGGTGCCGTCGTGGTTCGTATCCACGCGCTTCTGCCACTCTTCCTCGAACTTCTGGTGCGCGGCCTTGCGCTCGTCGTCGCTGACCTTGCCGTCGCCGTCGGTGTCCATCATCGCCTGCATTTTCGCGTGGTGGGCCTCGCGGGCGGCCTTCACCTCGTCCTTCGTGAGGTAGCCGTCGCCGTTCGTGTCGGCGTTCTTCATGTGCTCGCGCGCTCGTTCCGGGAGGTCGGACAGCGCGACCTTCCCGTCGCCGTCCTGGTCGAACCTGCGAAACATGCCGCCACCATGGTGGCCGTGTTCACCGGGCTCGCCCGCGAGCGGCGCCTGAGCCGACGCGACGGGGGCCTGCGGTTCGGCCTGTGCGTCGGTCGCCGAGCCGCAGCCGACGACGAACGCGGACGCGGCGAGGAGGGAGACGAGAGCACTGATGGTGGTGAGCTTCTTCATGGGTGATTCTTTCCTTTGTGTCCCTTCAGACCCCGGTTCGACGAACCCCGCCCCCGGGTCCCTACGCCGGTCGCCGCTTTCGACCGACGAAATGCTCTAACCCCTCGTTTTTGCTGGTCAGATGACCATTTTCGCCACACACCCACGCGGAAATTCGTCACCGGGCGGTAGGGAGCCTCCGGGTTCTCCCGTCGAAGTGGGCAAGATGGCCGCGAGAGCCCAGCCGTGGACGATCTCAGAGAGGCGATAAGGAGAGCGGCCGATGGAGACCCACGAGCCTTTCGCACGGTCGTTTCGCAGACCAGCGCGCGACTCGTTCGGCTGGCGGCGCGGCTCGTCGGTAGCATCGAGGACGGAGAGGACGTCGTGCAGGAAGCCTACGTGAAGGCGCATCGGGCCATCGTCGACGGCAAGTTCGACGGCAAGAGCCGCGTGGAGACGTGGCTCTACCGGATCGTGACGAACACGGCCATCGACGTGCTCCGGAGCGGCAAGCGCCGCGAACGTCCGACGGACGTCCTCCCGGACACGGGATGGGACGGCGCGGCCGCCGCGGAAGCACGCATCGCGCTCGCCGAGCTCGCGAAGCGCCTCGAAGCGCTCCCGGAGGACCAGCGCGTCGCGATCGTCTTGAAGAACGTGGAAGGGCTCTCGTCCGGCGAGGTCGCGGAAGTGCTCGGCACGACGGAAGGCGCCGTCGAGCAGCGACTGGTCCGCGCACGCGCCGCCCTGAGGAATGGAGGCCAAAATGGCTGACGATCTCGACGACGAGCTCCGCGGATTCGCGGAGCGCACCGAAGGCGTTCACGCGAGCCCCGGCTTCGAGGCGCGCGTGCTCACGAAGATCCAGAGCGAGACCCCCGCGTGGGATGCAGGCGTCCTCCGCTTCGGCAGGGCGATGCTGTTCGTCGCCGCTCTCTCCGCGGTCGTGGGCGTCTTCGCCGGCGTCCGCAGCGCCGACGACGAGACCGACGCGTCGGCGACGGCCTACGGCATGGAGGAGCTCGATTGGTGATGAACTCCAAGGTGAAAGCGGTGCTCCTCCTCGGCGGAGTCTTCTTCCTCGGCGCGGTCGCGGGCGGCGGCGCCGTGTTCGCGAAGACGCGGCACGAGATGGCCGAATTCGCGTTCCCGCCCGGTCTCCGTCCCGCGAAGGCGCGCATGCGTGGCCTCACGCGCGCCCTCGACCTCACGAGCGAACAGCAGACGAAGATCCGCACCATCCTCGAGGCGCACCAGGGCGATCGGCGCGCGGTCTGGGACGACATGGTGGAGCACTGTGGAGACTCGCTCCGGAAGCAGAAGGCGGCCCTCGACGCCGACATCCGCGCCGTCCTCACGCCGGCCCAGCAGACGAAGTTCGACGCCCTCTCCCGGCGCCAGGAAGAGCGTTTCTTCCACCGGGGACCGCCCGGACCGCATTGATCCGGCCCGGAACGTCGCGAGGCACGTCCACGGCACCCGCCCCGCCCTTGTGGAGAACCTGCGAGCAGCCTGTCGGGCCGTTCTGGGAAACGTCCGGAGAGCGGTGCGAAGGTTCAGTGTTTTCCGTGGCATCTCGATGACTTGAGCCTACTGCCCAACTCATCGTGGTTTTTTAGTTGCGACTGCCCCAGGGATTGGGGTAGGTATGTCGCTCCCTCTGGAACTCCCTGGCCGCGTTTTCAGGGAACATCCGGTGGGGCGGAACGAAGCAGCAGGTAGTTCGGTAAGGTCAGAGGCGGTCGGTCGAGTAGTCAGAGCACCTAGCCGGCGGGCTCGTGAGAGCGGGGGAATGGATATGGCCCTGCTCCGGCACCCCGGTAGAGCAGGTCGGCCGACGTCCCACGGGTGAGCCCGTGGGGGCGGGTATTTCGGTGATTCGAGAGTTCGGTCCGGGAGCGTTCGGTGCGCTCCTCGGCTCGCGGGGAGTCGTGTTCCCCACGTAACGGCACGGAGGTTCAGATGGCGCAGTCAGAGGTCGTGGGTCAGGTAAGGTCGATGAAGGGCGCTTCCACCGAGCAGGACCGCTCGTCCGCACCGCCGAGTAAACGCGCCTTGGGCAACAAGAAGAAGAAGGGCGTCGCCCTCGAGCGCCGCTACACGACGGCCGGGCAGGACCCGCTCGAGCGCGTGGTCTGGGAGCGCCGCCGCAGCGCCATCACGAACCCGGACGGCTCCGTGGTCTTCAAGATGGAAGGCGCGGAGATCCCGGCGGAGTGGTCCCAGCTCGCGACGGACATCGTCGTCTCCAAGTACTTCCGCAAGGCGGGCATCCACGGGGATTCCACGAAGGGCGAGACGAGCGTCCGCCAGGTCGTCCACCGCATCGCGCACACCATCCGCACCGCGGGCGAAGAGTTCGGCGGATACTTCGCGACGAAGAAGGACGCGGACACCTTCGAGGCCGAGCTCACCTGGCTCCTCGTGAACCAGTACGGCGCGTTCAACTCGCCGGTGTGGTTCAACTGCGGCCTCTTCCACGAGTACGGGATCGAGGGCTCGGGCGGCAACTGGGCCTGGGATCCGCAGACGGACAGGACGGTCGAGACGGCCAACGCCTATTCGCGTCCGCAGTGCTCGGCTTGCTTCATCCAGGAAGCCAAGGACGACCTCATGTCGATCTACGACCTGATGAAGGCGGAAGCGCGCCTCTTCAAGTACGGGTCCGGCACCGGGACGAACTTCTCCTGCATCCGCGGCAAGCAGGAGAAGCTCTCCGGCGGAGGGACGTCGAGCGGCCTCATGAGCTTCCTCGAGGTCTTCGACAAGGCCGCGGGTTCCACGAAGAGCGGAGGGACCACGCGGCGCGCCGCGAAGATGGTCTGCCTCGACATGGATCATCCGGAAATCGTGGACTTCATCCAGTGGAAGGTCCGCGAGGAGAAGAAGGCGCAGATCCTCATCGCAGCGGGGATGGACGCGGATTTCAACGGCGAGGCGTACAAGACCGTCAGCGGACAGAACTCGAACAACAGCATCCGCATCACGGACGATTTCATGAAGGCCGCGCTCGCGGGCGGTCAGTGGCAGACCCGCGCGCGCACGACGGGCGAGGTCATCGACACGTACGAAGCGACGGACCTCTGGAACATGATCGCGCAAGCCGCCTGGGGCTGCGCGGATCCGGGCGTCCAGTACGACACCACGATCAACAAGTGGCACACGTGCCCGAACACGGCGCGAATCAACGCGTCGAACCCGTGCTCCGAGTACATGTTCCTCGATGGGTCCGCGTGCAATCTCGCGTCCCTGAACCTCACCAAGTTCCTGGACCAGGAGGGGAACTTCGACGTCGACGGCTACCGCCACGCGGTCGCCGTGTTCTTCGTCGCCCAGGAGATCCTCGTGGACCTCTCGAGCTACCCGACGGAGCAGATCGGCCGGAACTCGCACGATTACCGCCCCCTCGGCCTCGGCTACGCGAACCTCGGGACGCTCCTCATGCTCCTCGGCGTTCCGTACGACTCGGAGAAGGGCCGCGCCGTCGCGGCGGCGCTCACGGCGATCCTCTGCGGGCACGCTTACCGCACGAGCGCGCTCATGGCGTCCTCCAAGGGCCCGTTCGAGGGCTTCGCGAAGAACCGCGAGCCGATGCTCCGCGTGATGCGGATGCACCGGGAAGCGGCGTACGCCATCAACCGCGACGCCTGCCCGGACTCGCTGTGGCGCGCCGCGGTGGAGGACTGGAACGACGTCGTGCACCTCGGTGAGGCGCACGGGTTCCGGAACGCGCAGGCCACGGTGCTCGCGCCGACCGGGACCATCGGCCTCCTCATGGACTGCGACACGACGGGCATCGAGCCGGACTTCTCCCTCGTGAAGTTCAAGAAGCTCGCCGGCGGCGGCTACTTCAAGATCGTGAACCAGTCCGTGCCGAACGCGCTCCGGAGGCTCGGCTACCCGGAAGCGGAGGTGCAGGAGATCGTCGCGTACGCCTCCGGCACGAACACGCTCCTCGGCGCGCCGCACGTGAACCGCTCGTCGCTCAAGGTCGTCGGCCTCACGGAGGACGACCTCGACAAGATCGAGGAAGCGATCCCCGGCGTGTTCGACCTCCAGCTCGCGTTCGCGCCGTGGGTCGTCGGCAAGGAGACGTACGAACGCCTGGGCATCGACGCGAACACGATGTCGAAGCCCGGCTTCTCGCTCCTGAAGCACCTCGGCTTCAACGCGGCCCAGATCGACGAGGCGAACGACGTCATCGTCGGCCGGATGACGGTCGAGGGCGCGCCGTACCTCAAGGAGGAGCACTACGCCGTGTTCGACTGCGCGAACCGCTGCGGAAAGAGCGGCAAGCGCTTCCTCGCGCCGATGGCCCACGTCCGGATGATGGCGGCGACCCAGCCGTTCCTCTCGGGCGCCATCAGCAAGACGGTGAACCTCCCGAACGAGGCCACGGTCGAGGACGTCCGCCAGATCTATGAAGAGGGCTGGCGCCTCGGGCTCAAGGCCGTCGCGCTCTACCGGGACGGGTGCAAGGCGTCCCAGCCGCTCTCGAGCCAGTCTTCCGCGGGGGACAGCATTCCGCCGGAAGAAGAGGAGCGCATCGAGGTGAAGGTCGCTCCGAAGGCGCGTCATCCACGTGGCGCGACCCGCCCCGAAGGCGAACGCGTGCGGCTGCCCACCAAGCGCCGAGGCTTCACCCAGGAAGCGCGCGTCGGTGGACACAAGGTGTTCCTGCGCACGGGCGAGTACGACGACGGCACGCTGGGCGAGATCTTCATCGACATGCACAAGGAAGGCGCCGCCTTCCGGTCTCTGATGAACTGCTTTGCGATGTCCGTGTCCATCGGCCTCCAGTACGGCGTGCCGCTGGAGACGTACGTGGAGCAGTACACGTTCACGCGCTTCGAGCCGCACGGCCCCGTCGAAGGTCACCCGAACCTCAAGTTCGCGACCTCGATCGTGGACTACATCTTCCGCGTCCTCGGCGTGGAGTACCTGAAGCGTTACGACTTCGCCCAGGTGCAGCCGGTGGAGACTCCGGCGATCGACGACCCCACGACGCCGCAGTTCGAGGAGGCCGTCGCGCTCCCGCCCCCCGCCCAGCTCCCGGAGGCCCACCACGCCGCGAAGGCGGGCGGAGAGCAGCACGGCGCGCTCGACGCGCAGCTCGAGGAGATGATGGGCGACGCCCCCGTCTGTGACAGCTGCGGGCACATCACGGTGCGAAATGGCGCCTGCTACAAGTGCCTGAACTGCGGCAGCTCGATGGGCTGCAGTTGATTCCCACCACCCGCCCCGAACCGCCCGCCCCCGGGGGCGCACCGCCCCCGGGCCCCCGACGCGCTTCCGCGCGGGCTCGCTTCGCTCGCTGATCGGACGGACCACGGTTCGTCGTCCAGCGACTCGGATACTCGAGGAGAGTTGCCCTGCTTGCGCCCGGTGGAGGTCCGCCTCTACCCTGCGTGAGTGGGGCGTTTTCCTTTCTGCGCCCCGCTCGGAGAATTCCATGAAGGTCTGGCCGTACGTCGCTGTGGTCGCTCTCGTCGCGTGTGGGAAGAAAGAGGAGGCTGCGCCGGCGCCGAGCGCCGCGCCGGCCGCGCCGAGCGCCGTTCCGGCACCGACTCCGGCTCCAGCGCCGAGCGCAGCCGAGGTCGCGTCCGCTGCCCCGCCGGCAGCGAGTGCGCCGGCGCCCGCGGCCTCCGCGGACGCACCTGCCGCGAGCGCCGCGGCGCATGCCACGACGCAGCCGGCGCCTGCTGGCTCTGCTGCCGCCGACGCGAAGAAGGCGCCCGCGGGTCCCGCACTCACCGCGTGCTGCGCGGCGCTCGGCGCCGCCGCCGCGAAGGGCGGTACGACGAAAAATCGTTACATGGCCGCCGCGGCCGTGTGCACCGGGCTGAACAACGCCGTCCGGAACGGCAAGGCCACGCTCGCGTCCGCCAAGGTGACCATGAAGGCCCAGCTCGCGGGCATTCCCGTCCCGAACGGCTGCTGAGCGCCCTGCCGCGGCCTACGGCGGAAATGTGCTTGTCAAACGCTAGGCGACCGAGACAGGCTTTGCCGAACATGACGCGCACCACCCTCGGTCTCTTCGCCTCGCTGTCCGTCGTCGCGGCATCCGCCCTCAGCGCGGGCTGCAAGAAGGAAGAGCCGCCGCCGCCGCTGCCGTCCGCAGCGCCCGTGCAGGCGGCGCCGGCGCCGCTCCAGCTCCGTCCGGAAGACGCGGGCGTGCGACCGCCGCAGGATGCCGGCGCCAAGAAGAAGGTGGCGCACGGCGGTGGTGGCGGAGGAGGCCTCGGCCCGTGCTGCGCCGCCCTCCAGCAGAATGCCGCGAGCGCGCCTCCGCCCACGAACGGGTACATGCTCCAGGCGGCTGCGGCCTGTCAGGCGATGAACGCGCAGGGCATGGGCAGAGCAGCCATCGGACAGCTCCTCGGAATGCTCCGCGGCGCCGGTTTGCCGGCCGCCTGCAAGTGACCCGAGAGAAGGGAAGGAGCTCCGCCGGTGCGCGGGGTCAGCCCCCGCGGCGACGCGGTCCGCGGAAGTGATCGAAGCTCCCGCTCACCGGCGCGATCTCGCCGTCCTGCGTCGCGAGGAAGACCCCCCTTCCCCGCTCCACGCGGCCGATGCGACGAGCGCCGCGGGGACGCTTCGCCGCAGGTCCGGCGGCGACGAGGCAGTAGTCTTCCCCGCCCCGGAGCGCGACATCGAGCGCGTCGGCGCCGAGTGCGGCCGCGACGAGGACCGTTTCGCGGCGCAGGGCTCGACGTAACGCGCCCTCCTCGAGCACGACGCGAATCGCGCCCGCTTCGGCCAGGTGTCCCGCGTCGCCGGCGAGGCCATCCGAGACGTCGATGAGGGCTCTCGCCCGGCCCACGAGGGAGCGTCCCTCCCGTACGAGGGCCCGCGGCTCGCTCCAGGCGCGAACCGCGGCGTCGACGGCGCGTTTGAGCTCCGGAGAGGGGCGTCTCGGACGCTTTCGCGACGAGAGCCACCGGAACCCCGCACCCGCCAGGCCGACGTCCCCGAGGAGCCAGAGTTCGTCGCCCGGCCGCGCTCCCCGACGGGTGAGCGGCCGCGTCGCCGTCCCGACGACGGTGGTCGTGATGGAGAGCTCCCCACCGCGTGCGACGTTTCCGCCGACGATCGGACACGCGAGCTCCGCCGCGGCTCGCGCTTGCCCCCTCGCGAGCGCGAGCACGTCCCGCTCTCGGAGCGAGCTCGGCACCACGAGCGCCGAGAGCGCCGCGAGCGGGCGGGCCCCCATGGCAGCGACGTCGCTCACCGCGGCGTGAAAGGCGCGCCGGCCCACGGCCTCGAGCGACAGCCATCGACGGTCGAAGTGCACCGCCTCCACGCTCGCGTCCACCGTCCACACGAGCGCTCCGCGGGGAACCGAGAGCACCGCGGCGTCGTCCCCGATGCCGACCCTCGCGACCCGGCGCGCCGAAGCGGTCTCGAACGACCGAGCGAGCGCCGCGATCAGGGCAAACTCCGTGGTCTCCATGCGATTCGGCATGGTTTTCACGAGGCGAACACGGACTCAAGTCGCCGCGCCCCCCGGCCGGCGCGCCCCTTGCTTTCCCGCCGGGAAGCCCCACCTTGACGCGGTGATTCAACCCATCGTCACGCGCACCGCGAAGTACGAAGCCCTGACGGACGGCTCCATCCTGGAGATCCGCCGCCCGAACGGCGTCATCGTCGGCGAAGGTCGGCTGGACGTCTCGGACGGTGGGTTCCACGTGGACGACTACACGGGCGAGGTGGACGAAGACGTTCACGATGCCGTGGAGGAGCTGATCCTCCGGCACGGGACGGACATCGCGCTCCTCAGGGTCGCTCGGCAGCACCGGGGGCCGCTCTCGTAGCCGAGCGGCTCGATCGTCCCGGCGGCTAGGACAGCGTCGCGCGCTTCAACGGCAGCGTGACGACGAAGATGGCGCCCTTCGGCTCGTTGTCCTCGATGGTGACGCGGCCGTCGTGGCCTTCGACGAGCCGCTTCACGATCGACAGTCCGAGCCCCGTGCCGCCGACCTGACGCGTCGAGCTCGAATCCACCTGGTAGAACGCGTCGAAGACCTTCGTCTTCTCGGCGTCCGGGATGCCGATGCCGTCGTCCGCCACGCGGATCTCGATCGCCGGCTGCTTCGATCGAAGGAGCACGAGCCCTCCGTCGTCGTCCTCCGGCGAGAGATCCACGGAGATGAGCCGCGCGGAGAGCGCCACCGTCCCGCCCTGGGGCGTGAACTTCAGGGCGTTGTCCGTGAGGTTCAGGAGCACCTGGCGGAGGCGCGTCGGGTCGCCCCAGAGCTTCGGGAGGCCCGCCGCGACGTCGCTCGTCACGGTGACGCCGCGCTTCCGCGCCGTCGGCGAGACGGTGTTCACGACGTCCGCGACGAGATCGCCGACCACGACGTCGATCTTCTTCACCGCGAGAGTGCCGCTCTCGAGCTTCGAGAGGTCGAGGAGGCCGCTGATGAGCTCGAGGAGCTGCTCGCCCTTCTCGTGGATCGTACGTACGAAGTCCTTCTGCTCGACCGTCATGTCGCCCGCGATGCCCTCGGCGAGCATCTCGCTGTACCCGATGATGGACGTGAGCGGCGTCCGGAGCTCGTGGGAGACGGTCGCGAGGAAGTTGCTCTTCAGCCGGTCGAGCTCCTTCAGGCGATCGTAGGCCTCCTGGAGCTTGCCGTTCTTCTCCTGGAGGTCCCGAAAGCTCTCCCTCACGGAGGCGAGGTGCATGCTGCTCGTGAGGAGCGCCTTGTGTCCGCTGAACAGGATGAGGTCGAGCGTCACCCGGAGATGGCGTGCGATCTGCCGGACCGTCTCCTCGCGAGCGCGGGGCATCTTGAGCAGGAGCTCTTTCGCCGCGACCACGTCCACGTCGGGCTCCACGGCGAGGAGCGACTGCGGGATGTCTTTCGTCGCGGGCGGGAGGAACGGCCCGAGGACCATGCGTCCGAGCTGACGCCCGTCGTAGCGGATGGCGACGACGTGATACACGCCGCCCGTGAAGCACGTGTAGGACGCCTCGCCCCGAGCGCCGGGGTCGACCCGCTTCACCGCCGTCACGACTTCCTGGAGGGCGGCCTTGGCGCGGCGGTGCTTCTCCGCGAGGTACTCGTAGATCGCAGGCTGAGCGCTCGCGTCCGCCAGCAGGAGCCCCGCCTCGCTGAAGATGCGGAGCGGCATGCCGAAGAGCTCGTGGAAGCTCTGGGCCATCTCCGAGAGCGCGCTCCGGTCGACGAGCTCCTCGAGGAGCAGCGCGCTCCCGAGCGTGAGCTCGTCGAGGGACCGCTCTTCCTTCGCCGCGACGGTCACGGAGCCGCCTCCGGCCGCAGGACCTCGAGCGCCCCGCCCACGCACGTCGCGAGGATCTCGGAGACCGGTCGCTGGTCGCCGAGCTTCGTCGCGACCTCCTGGAGGAACGCCTTCGAGTCGAACCCGAACTTCCGGCTGAGCTCGTGCTCCGCCTCGAGAGCGCTCCACGTCAGGTGGAGGAGCCCGATGAAGCTCTCGACCACGCCCTCCCCTCGCGTCGCGACGGCGAGGTAGACGGGCTCCCGCCCCTGGGCAGCGAGCCCGGCGATCTCCTCGTCGCTCCGGACGTTCTTCAGATCCCGCTTGTTGAACTGGATGATGAGCGGCATCTGCTTCAAAGACAGGCCGTTCGCCTTCAGGTTCTGCTTGAGATCCATGAAGGCGTCCGCGTTGTGCTGCGTCTCGGCGATCTGGGAGTCCGCGATGAACGCGACGCCGTCCGCGCCCTGGACGACGAGCCTCCGGGTGGAGGCGTGGATCACCTGCCCCGGTACGGTGAAGACCTTCAGACGAACCGAGAGGTCGCCCTTCCCCTTGAACGTCAGGGGGAGGAGATCGAAGAAGAGGGTGCGGTCGTCCTTCGTCTCGAGCGTCATCAGACGCCCGGTGGAGCCGGGATCCGTCGCGTCGTGGAGGGCCTGGAGGTTCGAGGTCTTTCCGCTGAGCGCCGGCCCGTAGTAGACGAGTTTTACGGTGAGTTCGCGCGCGGCAAAATCAAGCTGCACCGGGTATGTCTCCGTAGGCCTGGGTTGGGCTCGGGGCCCCCGAAGTCCGGGGAGAGCCGTACCAAATCGCCAGTCTACCCTACGGACAACCCTCTCGAACACTTGCGCCTTCGCCTTCCGAAGTCGGTTCGCGGCGGGTCGATTGCCAGGGGCGTCTCCTCTCGGGCCGTTCCCCCGGCCCTCAGGGCGGGCGCCGTGAGCGCGAAAATCGTGCTGGTTTGGCTCGGTGCGACCGCCACCTACCCGGGCCACGAGGCGGACCTGTCGGGCTGGGCCGAGTCGCGGATCGCGACCCTCGAGGAGCCGGCTCCGGAGGCGCGTCTGGAACCAGCCGCCGCAGGAGACGAGATCGCGACCGAGGTCGAATCGCTGCTCGAGAACGCACGGACCGCGAGCTACGCCGATCCTCGTGCCGCGGAGACCGCGCTCTCGAGCGCCGAGCTCCTGCTCAAAGGCAACCCCGCGCTCCCCCAGGCGGCGTGGCTCATGGCGGAGACCTGCCGCGCCCACGCCGCCCTCGTGAAAAAGGAGGATCCGGAGCTCGCCGCGATCCTCGATCGGCGCGCCGAGATCCTCGAGGGGACCCGCGCGACCGCGTTCGGCGAAGAGGGGCTCGTGCCGCGATCCGCGGGGCCCGCCCCGTCCGTTCGCGCGGGCAACACCGGCGCGGATTCTGCGCCGTCGCCCCCCGTTCCGCTCCGAGGCCCGCTCGCCGGGGACGATGTGGAGATCGACGGTGCGTCGTCGACAGAGCCGCGAATGCTCGCCGCCGGCGAACATCACGTCCGCGTGCTCCGCCGAGGACGCCTCGCGTGGGCGGGCTGGGTCTCCGCCGAGTCGGAGCCGGTGGAGATTGCACTTCCGCCCGTCGTGCCGTGCAGCGAGACGGACTTCGACGGCGTGCGCTTCGTGGGCTCCCGCGTCGAGATACCGCACCGCATACTCTGCCCGAACTGGGCCGTCGCGCGCGACGCGGGGGAAACGCGGATCGAGATCGCGCGCTGCGAGCGCTCGAGCTGCGGGACGCTCCTTCCTTGGAGCCGCGCCTGGGGCAAGGAGCTCGAGGGACCGATGCAGCCGCCGGGCGAGCCGCCGCCGAGCCACGCCTGGATCTCGTGGACGGTCGTCTCCGTGGTCGCCGCGACGGCCGCGGGGATCCTCCTCGTCCGGTCCGGGGCGTTCGATCGCGAAGGCGCCCCGAGGGACACGGTCACTTTTTCCGGGCCGGGCGCGCGCTGACCTTCAGGTCCCGAGGCGACTTCGCGCGCCACGAATCGCTTCCACGACGCGCGGCCTCGCCGGGCCTCCCACGACCGTCCTCCGCTCGACGGCCTGCGCCGGATCCAGGGCCGCGCGCACGGCATCCGCGCCGAGGCTCGGGTGCGCCGCGACGAGGACGTCCATCGGAAGCTCTCCGAGCTGCACTCCTCGCTTCTCCGCCTCGGAGACCAGCGCGCCGACGACGTGGTGCGCCTTCCGGAACGGCATCCCCTGAGTGACGAGGTAGTCCGCGAGGTCCGTCGCGCAGAGGTGGCCGCGCTCGAGCGCAGCGTGAAGCCGCTTCGCGTCGAACGTGCACGTCGCGATGGCACCCGTGAGAGCGTGGACGCTCACGAGGGCGGCGTCGAACGCGTCGAAGATCGGGCGCTTGTCCTCCTGGAGGTCCCGGCCGTACCCGAAGGCGAGGCTCTTCTCGAGCGCGTAGAGCGCCGTGACGCAGCCGATGAGCCGCGCGCACTTGCCTCGCACGAGCTCCGCGACGTCCGGGTTCTTCTTCTGTGGCATCATCGAAGAGCTCGTGGAGAACTGGTCCGAGAGCTGCAGGAAGCCGAACTCGGTGGTGGACCAGATCACGATCTCCTCCCCGATCCGAGAGAGGTGCACGCCCACGATGGCGAGGGCGCCCGCCACCTCCATCAGGAAATCCCGGCTCCCCGTCGCGTCGATCGAGTTCCGCATCGCGCGGGCGAAGCCGAGCTCCTTCGCGACGGCCTCCCGGTCGACGGAGAAGCCCGTCCCGGCGACGGCGCCCGCCCCGAGCGGGGATTCGTTCACGCGCGCGCGGGCGTCGGAAAGCCGCCCCTGATCGCGCTCGAGCATCTCCTGCCACGCGAGCAGATGATGCGAGAGCCGGCTCGGCTGCGCGCGTTGCAGGTGCGTGTACGCCGGCATGAGCACGTCGATCTCCGACTCCGCACGGTCGAGGATCGCCCTGCGGAGGCCTGTGAGCGCCGCGAGCGTCTCGTCGAGCTTCGTCCGCGTGTAGAGGCGGAGGTCCGTCGCGACCTGGTCGTTCCGGGAGCGGCCGGTGTGGAGCTTCCCGCCGACGTCTCCGACGATCTCCGCGAGGCGCGCCTCGATGTTCATGTGGACGTCTTCCCGGACCGGGTCCCACTTCATGACCCCGCGCTGGATCTCGTCCTCGACCGCGCGGAGGCCCCGGACGAGCTCCGCGGCCTCCTCGGCGGTGAGCACGCCGGCGCCGCGGAGCCCGGCCACGTGGGCGAGCGAGCCCCGGATGTCCTCGCGCCAGAGCTCCTTGTCGGTCTCCACGCTGGTATTCAGCGCCTGCATGGAGGCGCTGACCTCGGGCGACAGGCGCCCGCCTCGAGCAACGGTCATGGGAGGCGCATCATAGCGCCGCGACGTGGACGTCGAGCATCCCTTGCTCCAGGGCCTCGAGGCGCGCCAGAAACCGCCGGAAGTCCCGCGAGGGCGTCTCCCCGGGGGGCGTCCGCATCGAAAAGTCCGTGATCCGGGTCGTCGCGAAACGAAGGCACGCGAGGCCTCCCTCGACCGCGAGCGCGGCCTTCTCCGCGCGCTCGAGCGGACGGTGCGCCGCGTAGCCCGCGAGGAGCGAGTGGACCAGGACCGGGTCGAAGGCGTCCCCGTAGCACCAGGCGAGCACCGTCACCATGAGGTCGAACGCGAACGCGCCGTGGGACGCGCTCTCGAAGTCGAGGAGCGCGACCACGCGGGCGCCCGAGAACAGGGCGTTGTCACGGAACAGATCGCCGTGGATGACGCCCTCCGGAATCTCGGCGTTCCGGAGCGACGTGTAGCGTTCCAGACGTCGGCGGATGTGGAGCGCGGCGTCCCGGTGCGCCGGGCTCTCCTGCTCGATGCGATCCAGACGGCCCCGCAGGTCCTCGACCCGAAACCGCCCGCCGGCGAGCCGCGTGACCCGGGGGGTCGACAGATGAAGACGAGCGAGCGCCTCTCCGATGGCCGTCGCGTGCGCGGGCGTCACTCGCTTCTGGCAGAGGATCTCCCCGGTGACCCAGGGGTACATCGAGAAGGGCTTCCCGCGGTGGATGGAGACCAGGGACCCGTCCCCGCGACGGAGAGGCGCCGCGACGGGGAGGCCGAGGGACGCGAGCTCGGTGAGCAGCCGGAGCTCGCCGTCCGCGCCGTCCACGTCCTGCTCCTCGTAGACCCGGGCGAAGAAGGTGCGGCCGTCCGCGGCCGCCAGCCGGAAATTGGAGTTCACGGAGCCCGCGCCGAGGGGCGTCACCTCGGTGACCTCCACGGCGTAGGCGCGGCCGAGGCGCTGCGCCTCATCGAGCGGGAGCTCGGTGAACAAACCCATGGGCGGCGGACTACACCATCCCGGCGCGTCGCGCGAGCGCCGTGTGCTATGTTTCCGGGGTCAAACAGCGGAATGCCGGAGATCTACGGGAACGTCACGGGCCTCGGCCCACAGGCCCACAAGGCCCTCGAGCGCATCTATCGGCGCCGCGTACCGCTGGACCGGATTGCGACACCCGAGCTGGTCAGATCTCTCGTCGAGGCATCCCGGGAGACGAAGCGTCAGGTGGGTGCGCTGGTCCACCGGTCCGGCGTCGTGGACTACGTCGTGGTCGGCACGGCCACGGGGCTCATGTTGCCGGACATCGGCCGTCTCCGCGCGGCCGAGGGGCGTTTCCGGGCCCTCCGGCTCGTGCACACGCATCTCTACGGCGAGCCACTCACCCGTGACGACCTCACGGACCTCACGCGCCTCCGCCTGGACCTCGTCTCCGCCGTCATCCTGGACGCGGAGGGCGAGCCCCGGTCGATGTCGTGGGCCTACAACGTTCCGTCCCGGGACGACGGCAAGCCATACGACATCGTCGGGCCGGTCCCCTACGGGCACCCGCAGCCGAACTTCGGCGAGCTCATCGCGTCCCTAGAGGGAGAGTTCGCGAAGCACGGAAAGACGCGCGCCGTCGCCAAAGACGGTCGGGCGATCCTCGTTCACGTCGGTCTGAAGAAGAACTCCCGCTCCGCCGATTCCGCGCGCGCGAGCCTCGCCGAGCTCGCCGCCCTCGCCGAGACCGCCGGGGTGGAGGTGGTGGAGCAGGTGATCCAGCTCCGCGATCAGATCGACCCGAAATTCGTCGTCGGCAAGGGCAAGCTCGAGGAGATCATCCTGAAGGCGATCGACGTGGACGCCGAGACGCTCATCTTCGACCAGGAGCTCTCGCCGTCCCAGGCGAGCGGCATCGCCGCCCAGACGGACCTGAAAGTCCTCGACCGCACGCAGCTCATCCTCGACATCTTCGCCCAGCGCGCCGAGAGCGTGGACGGCAAGCTCCAGGTGGAGCTCGCGCAGCTCAAGTACTCGCTCCCCCGGCTCGGACAGAAGGACGACTCCCTGAGCCGTCTCACCGGCGGCATCGGCGGGCGCGGCCCCGGCGAGACGAAGCTCGAGATCGGCCGGCGCCGGGCTCGAGAGCGAGTCACGCGGCTCGAGAAGGAGCTGAAGCACGTCGCGAAGAAGCGGGACCAGCAGCGGAGGAAGCGTAACTCGAGCTCGCTCCCCATCGTCGCCATCGTCGGGTACACGAACGCCGGGAAGAGCACGCTCCTGAACGCGCTCACCGGCGCGGACGTCCTCGCCGAGAACAAGCTCTTCGCGACGCTCGACACGCGCGCCCGGCGCCTCCACCTGCCGGACGGCTCGTACGCCGTGGTGACGGACACCGTGGGGTTCATCCGGAACATGCCGAAGGACCTCTTCACGGCGTTCCGGGCGACGTTCGAGGAGATCGCCGACGCGGACCTCCTCCTCGAGGTGGTCGACGCGGGGAGCGTCGAGCGGGAGGAGCACGAGAAGACGACGGCGAAGCTCCTGGACGAGCTCTCCCTCGATCGAATTCCGCGCCTCCGCGTCTACAACAAGGCGGACTCCATCACCGAAGAAGAACGCACCGCCCTCGAGACGGAGCCGAACTCGATCCTCGTGAGCGCCCTCGACCGGGACTCGGTGAAACGCCTCGTGGACCGCGTCGCGTTCGTGCTCAGCCGCTCCGCGCGCGTCCCCGAGGAGACGAGCGAGGACGCGCGGAACGAAGAGGCCGAGTCGGCGATGTGATGCGCCGAGCTCGGAAGCGCACTCAGAGCGCTTCCGGAAGGCGGCGCACCGCGCCGGCGACCGCTGCTTCCATCGCGTGGACGCGGGCGCTGTCGCGGGCGCCGCGCTCGTCCTCCGCCGCGCCGCGACCCTGGAGCAGCGCGACGAGCACGCCGCTCCCCGCGCGGCGGAGCGTCCCGGAGACGACGCAGGTCGCCTCCGCGCCGTTCGCGTCGTCGCGCGCCTCGAGACGGACCAGGGACGCCGAGAAGACGAAGGCCGCGTCCCTTCGCCCCTCGTCGAGGCGGAGGCGGCCGATCTCGCGCTGAACGAGCTCCCGGAGCACGAGCTCCGTCGCCGCATCCGCTCCGGCGCTCTTCACGCTCACCTCGCCGACGGCGACCGTCGGGGGCCGCGCCGAAAGGCGGGGAGCGATCAGCGCCGCCGCCGAGAGAAGAGCGAGAGTCAGACCGAATCGCGCACGCCGTCGTCCGCGCATACCGAGCTCCTTCCTCGATCGATCCGACGCCCCGCGTGACGAAGCCGACGGATCGACGAGCCTCCCCCTTACCGAGCGCCGGCCCGCCGGGCCAAGACTTCCGAGAAGTGTGGAAGGGTTTCGGTAAGCGTCAGCGTTTTCCGACGAGACGATCCTCCGAGACCGCCTCGTCCCATTCGCTGCCGTAGCCGTCGTAGTGCACGAGGAGCTTGCCGGGCGAGGGCCGGGACACGACGACGCCCGCGTACACCGAACCCCGCCAGCGAACCCGCACGCGATCGCCGACGTTGTACACGCTCGGAACGCCCGCGGACGCGCTCGGCTCCGGCTCCCGCCCCATCGCCCGCGCCACCTTCTCCGGCGGCGGAGGCGGCGTCGTCTGCCCCACGACGCGGCCCTTCACCCGTTCGAGCGTGACGTCCTGATCCCAGCGCGTGTCGTAGCCGTCGAAGTGCACCCGGAGCTTCCCCTTGCTCTTCTGCTCGACGATGTACGCGGGATAGTCGCGCCCCTCCCATTCGACCCAGACGTACTCGCCGATCCGGTAGTTCTCCCGGCAAGCGAGCGCGAACAGGCCCACCGCGGCCAGGGCGAACCGGGCCGTCACGGGGCGTCGCTCGTGCGGCGTTCGAATCCCGACCGCGTGACCGTGGCCTCTCCCCCGTCGAGCCACGCCCCGAGCTGCGCGCGCGTCGTGCGGTAGGCGTGCTCCAGCATCGTGCGTCGACCGGTGAAGCTCGTCGGACTGAACATGAACAGCACGCCGTCCGTCGGCTCGGGCTCGATGAGAAGAACCGGCCGCGACTGCGTCTCCCGGAGGCGCGTGACCGTCTCCTTCAGGAAGGCATGCATCCCGATGCGGATCGCCTGGTTCGCGACCCAGAGGTAGCCCTTGTCCCGCACGCTCGGACGATGTCCGTGCCCGGTCGGCACGCTCTGGGCCACCACGGGGACCATGGGGTTCACGACCAGGATCACGTCGGCAGCCGACCGCGCGGCGGCCTCCAGCTGCGCCACCTGCGCGGCGCCGGCGTCGACGTAGAAGCGATCGCGAATGCGCACGGGCGAGAAGAACGGAGGAAGCGCGGTGGACGCGATGCACGCGCGCGAGACTGGCACGTGGTCCATGTCCGGGTCCCCGAAGAAGACGGGGAGCCCGCTGTCCAGATCGTAGGCGAGGATGCGGAGGGGGCGAGGCGACGCCCGGAAATTGTTCGCGACGCCGCGACGGGCGAAGAAGTCCTCCAGGAATCGCTCGTAGCCCTCCAGCGTGAACACGCCGGTCGGGAGCGAGTCGTACAGTCGATCGAGCTCGCCCCAGAGGACCTCCGGAGAGGGCGCGGGCGCGCGAGAGAGGATCGAGCGACCGCCGTGGCGAGCCGCGCCGAGGATCGTGCCGAGGGCGCGCCGCCACTCCCCGAGGTCGACCTTGAGCACGTGACGGCGCTCGAGCGGGAAGAAGTTGTCGGCCGGGTCGAGGAGCGCGCGGTACATCCGCTGGACGGAGACGCCGCCGGCGAGCGCGGCCGCGACGCTCGCGCCGCTCGACGTCCCCACGTAGAGCTCGAGCGCGTTCGCGTCGAAGCCGAGCACGGTGTCCTCCAGCGCCGCGAGCGCGCCGATCTGATACATGGCGCCGGTCACGCCGCCACCCGGCAGACAGAGAGCGATCTTCTTCATTCGGCGTCCTCCGCGCGGCCGCGACGAGCGAGCGGCGCATGAGCGGCGATCCAGCGGACCGCGAGCAGCAGCACGAGCGTCGCGGCCGTCCCGGCGAGCGTCGCGACGACGTCGAGCTTCGTCGACCCGTCGAGCGGCGTCTGGCCCGTCGCGAAGGAGATCACGGTGAGGGCGTTGAACGCCACGTGCATTCCGATCGACGGCAAGAGAGACCCCGACGACGCCCGGACGTACGTGAGCGCGAGAGACACGACGAGGAGCGCGGGCCAGTGTCGGACCGCGAGGTGCGCGATCACGAAGCAGAACGACGTGACCAGCGTCGTCACCAGGGCCGAATACCGGCGGCGGAGCGCGCCGAACAGCGCGCCGCGGAAGAAGAGCTCCTCGACGAGCGGCCCGATGCACGAGATGACGAGGAGCACGAGGACGAGCCGAGCGGGAGAAGAGGCGGTCAGGAGCGCCGCTTCTTCGGCGAGCTCTCGAGACGTCTCCGGCGAGAATCGACGAAGGAGCGCATCGACGGCTTCCGCCGGGAAATGCACCGAGAAGCCGAGGAGCAGCGCGAGGAGGTGGAGCAGCGGATGGGTCGCCCGGAGCCCGAGGGACGGCCGGAGCTCCGTGTCCCCGAGGTGGAGCTTGTGAATGACGAGCACGCCCGTGACGAACACGAGGGCCTCGATGCCGCCGAGGTGCACGATGTCCGTCGCTGCCGACGGCCGGAGCGCGACGCTCGCCGTGATCAGCCAGGAAAGAGCAGCCGCCGACGTGAGCGACCAGCCGAACGCCAGGAGGACCGTGAGTGGCAGCCCGCGGGTCACGAGCGTCTGAGGTGCGGGGGGACGCCGCGCTTCGTCACCGTGTCCGAGAGCAACGAGTCGTCCAGGTTCGGGTAGTCGACGGTGTAGTGGAGGCCCCGGCTCTCGCGCCGGCTCGCCGCACACGCGATCACGAGCTCCGCGACGGTCGCGATGTTCCGGAGCTCGAGGAGATCCCTCGTGACGAGGTGCTTCCAGTAGTACTCGCGAATCTCCTCTTCCAGGAGCGCCACGCGCCGCGCGGCGCGCCGGAGCCGGCTGTTGCTCCGGACGATCCCGACGTAGTTCCACATGAGGCGCCGGATCTCGTCCCAGTTGTGGGCGACGACGACGGCCTCGTGGCTCGGGACGGCCGACCCCGTCTCCCAGTCGGGGACCTCCGGGGCGGTCCATTTCCCCTGCCCCGCGTCCTCCTCGAGCTTCTTCGCGGCCCGTCGTCCGAAGACGAGCCCCTCGAGGAGCGAGTTCGACGCGAGGCGGTTCGCGCCGTGGAGCCCCGTGCAGGCCGTCTCGCCGATCGCCCAGAGGCCGGGGATGGACGTGCGGCCGTGGAGGTCCGAGGTGACGCCGCCGCACATGTAGTGGGCCGCGGGCACGACGGGCATCGGCTCCCGCGTGATGTCGATGCCGAGCCGGAGGCATTCGGCGTAGATCGTGGGGAAGCGCTCGCGCACGAAGTCCGGGCTCTTCCCCGTGATGTCGAGGAGGACGTTGTCGCTGCCCGTTCGCTTCATCTCGTAGTCGATCGCGCGCGCGACGACGTCTCGCGGCGCGAGATCCGCCATCTCGTGGTGGCGCTTCATGAACGGTTCGCCGGAGGGCAGGCGGAGGACCGCGCCCTCGCCCCGGAGCGCCTCGCTGATGAGGAAGTTCTTCGCCTGCGGGTGGTAGAGGCACGTCGGGTGGAACTGGTAGAATTCCATGTTCGCGATCTCGGCGCCCGCCCGGTACGCCATCGCGACGCCGTCGCCCGTCGCGACGTCGGGGTTCGTCGTGTAGACGTAGGCCTTTCCGGCCCCGCCCGTCGCGAGGACGGTCGCCCGCGCGAGGACCGTCTCCACCTTGCCGCCCTGCTCGTCCAGGAGGTACGCGCCGACGCAGTAGTCGGGGCCGCCGAACTTGCTCAGCGTGATGAGGTCGACCGCCATGTGCCAGTCGATGACGCGGATGTTCGGCGTGTCCGCGACGGCGCGCGACAGGACGCGCTGGATCTCCCGCCCCGTGATGTCCCCCGCGTGGACGACCCGGCGCGCCGTGTGACCGCCCTCGCGACCGAGGTCGAGCGAGCCGTCCTCCGCACGCGAGAACTCGGCGCCGAGGTCCATGAGCCAGCGGATCCCGTCCGGCGCGTCCCGGACGCAGAGGTCCACGACCACGTCGTGGCAGAGGCCGGCGCCGGCCTCTCTCGTGTCCTGCGCGTGCCGCTCGAAGGAGTCCTCCGGCGAGAGCACGGCGGAGACGCCGCCCTGGGCCCACTGGGTCGCGGTGTCGTCCCGGCCGCGCTTGGTGACGAGCGTGACCTCGCCGTGACGGGCGGCCGTCAGCGCGAACGAGAGGCCGGCCACGCCGCCCCCGAGCACGAGATAGTCCGTGACGAGCGCCATCTGGGTGGAGCCGAGGGAGGGTGTAGCCATACCACGCATTTCCCGCCCGGAAGCCCGGCGCGGCCGTGAAAAAACCAAGCCGCCCCGACCCTCGAGCGCGCGCTTGACACACCCCCCCTCGGGGCACCATTCTCCCGCGCCCATCGCGACTTTGGATGCCTCCGGGGCGTAGCGCAGTTTGGTAGCGCGCACGGTTCGGGTCCGTGAGGTCGGGAGTTCGAATCTCCCCGCCCCGACCGGAGAAGAAAAGACAGCGGGGCCGCGTCAGAGCTCTCGAGCGAGAGCCTGACGCGGCAGCTCGAACGAAGGTCGAAAGAGCCCGTTCGACGAGCGGCGAGCATCCGGCCCCGATCCGGGTCATCGTAGAAGGACGCGCATGATTGTCGGCATCCCTCGCGAGATCAAAGACGACGAGTATCGAGTCGCGCTCCGCCCCGTCGGCGCGGACCTCCTGAAGCGGGACGGACACACCGTGCTCATCGAGCGCGGAGCGGGCCGGGGCAGCGGCTTCACGGACGACGAGTACGAGCGCGCCGGCGCGACCCTCGTCGACGATCCGGCGGAGCTGTTCGACAAGGCGTCGCTGATCGTGAAGGTCAAGGAGCCCCTTCCCGTGGAGCTCGAGCGGCTCGGTCCGCAGCACACGGTGTTCGGCTACTTCCACTTCGCGGGGTCCCGAGACCTCACGGAACGTTCCCTCGCTCGCGGCTACACCGCGATCGCGTACGAGACGCTCACGGACGCCGCGGGACGGCTCCCCCTCCTCACGCCGATGAGCGAGGTCGCGGGGCGCATGTCGATCCAGGAGGGCGCGAAGCACCTGGAGAAGCCGATGCGCGGCCGCGGCATCCTGCTCGGCGGCGTCCCCGGCGTGGAGCCGGCGGACGTCGTCGTCCTGGGCGGCGGGGTGGTCGGCGCGAACGCCGCTCGCGTCGCGGCGGGCCTCGGCGCAAACGTGACGCTGATGGACGTGAACCTGGACCGGCTGAGAGAGCTCTCCGAGCACATGCCCGCCAACGTCACGACCGTGTACTCGGACCCGCACTCCGTGGACCACTACGTGCAGAACGCCGATCTCGTCATCGGCGCGGTGCTCGTTCGCGGACGGCGCGCCCCGCGGATCGTGACGGCGGACCTGGTTCGGCGGATGAAACCCGGAGCCGTCATCGTGGACGTCTCCATCGACCAGGGCGGATGCGTGGAGACCGCGCGCCCCACGACGCACCACGAGCCGACGTACGTCGTGGACGACGTCGTCCACTACTGTGTGACGAACATGCCCGGCGCCGTGGGGCGCACGAGCACGCAGGCCCTCTGCAACGCCACGCTCCCCTACGTCCGGAAGCTCGCGCGGCTCGGGACGGAGGCGTTCCTGGCCCAGGACGCGGGTTCAGCCGCAGCGGAGAACATCCGGGGCGGACGCGTCGTCAGCAGCGACGTGGCGGACGCGTTTCCGGATCTGCCGCGGATGTCCTCGTAGACCACCTCTTCACGGGTGGCAGACGGCTCTGGCGGCCACGAATCGGCTTTTCCGGCCGCGATTCGCCGCACCGCGCCGTGCGTTTCGCGCGACGAATGACACATTCGTGCAAGACGTGAATAGGGCGGCTTCTGCTACGTCTTACTCGAGGCTGCCCGCCCATTGAGCGCTCGACACCCACATCGAGACCGGGCAGATTTCCCCCGCCATGAAACGACTCACCCATCTCGCCGCACTCACCGCACTCGGTTTCGGTCTTCTCGCCGCCGCTCCGAAGCAGGCCTCTGCCGCCGAGCACACGCTCCGCGTCGCGAGCCTCGCCCCGAAGAACTCTTCGTGGGGCAAGGTGTACGGCGTCTGGGAGAAGGCGCTCTCGAAGAAGTCGGAGGGCCGTCTCGAGGTCCAGATGTTCTTCAACGGCGTCCAGGGCAACGAGGACGGCATGGTGAGCAAGATGAAGACGGGCCAGCTGGACGGCGCCGCGCTCACTTCGGTCGGTCTCTCCTACATCTACAAGAACGTGCTGGTGCTCCAGCTCCCGGGCGTGATGACGAAGTGGTCCGAGCTCGACCAGGTCCGCTCCGCGCTTCAACCGGACCTGGAAGCCGGCCTGAAGGGCGCGGGGTTCCGCGTCGTCGGCTGGGGCGACATCGGCCTCGTCCGCCAGTTCAGCAAGGGGTTCGAGATCCACCGCCCCGACGACCTCAAGAACCACCGCCCCGCGACGTGGCGGAACGAGCCGATGGGCCCGACGATCTACGCCTCCATCGGCAACGTCGTCCCGGTCGTGGTGGACCCGATGGAAGTGCTCCCGGCGCTCCGCTCGGGAAGCGTGGACTCGATCAACGCGCCCGCGCTCGCGGCCGAGCAGCTCCAGTGGACCCCGTACCTGGATCACGTGAGCGACCAGGTCTCCGTCTGCGCCGTGGGCGGCATGGTGTTCCGGACGGCCGCGCTCGACGCGCTGCCGGCGGACCTCATGAAGACGTTCGAGGACATCCAGAAGCGCGCGAGCGAAACGCAGCTCGACCGCATCCGGAAGCTCGACGCGGAAGCCTACGATCGGCTCCTGCAGAAGATGACGCTCGTGAAGATGTCCCAGGCCGAGCGGGACGAGTGGGAGAAGCTCCTGAGGAAGGCCACCCGGTCCCTCGCCCGCGGCACCTTCGACAAGGCCCTCGTGAACAAGGTCCTCAAGATCCGCGGATTCGAAACGGTCGAGTGACCTCGTCTCGGGCGCGACGGCCGTGCGCAAGGGGGGATTCGGCGCAAACCGACGGCCATGCGCGAGGGGGGATTCGGCGCAAACCGGACAGTTTGTATACAAACCATCCCGCTCGACGCGGTCCCCCCACCCGGCCCGAGTGACGTCGGAGCCCGAGTCTCACGTCATCTTGAACCAGCTCTGCATCGTCTGGGCGAACATCATGTCGCCGCTGAGCTTCAGCTTGCCCTGGAAGAACGCGGTCTGACCGTTGAGCTTGCCGGTGACGAGGCGGAGAAAGTCGGGCGCGCTCAGGGTGAGCGTCACCCGGGCGCTGTCGGGAGCGCCCTTGGAGAGCGTGCACTTTCCGCCGGCGACCTTGAGCTGGTAGGAGTGCTTCCCCTCCTGGGAGTTCACGTCGTACTGGACGACGGCGGAGTTCTGGCCCGCCTTCTCGGGGAGGAAGGCCTGGACCATGCCGTCGAACACCGCGTCGAGGGACTTCTCCACGCCGGAGGCCTTGAGGCCCGCGTTGATCTCGTCGTCGCTCCTGCCGTCGATCAGCGCTCGCAGCTCCTCGGGAGAGCTCGCCTGAAAATCAGCCATTTCCGTGGTTCCTTTCGTGCTGTCCGTCGACGCCCGAAACGCCGCGCCCTCCGAACGGGATGTGCCTCCCGCGTCGAACGACGATTCTGGCCATGAATCGCGACGATTACGGGCACACCCGGCCCACGTCAAGCGACGGGATCCACCCGGTCGCCAGCGCTCGCGGCGCGCAGCGCTCGCGTCTTTCGGCGCACTGCGTAACCACGCCTCCGGACGCCTCGCCTCGGTCTCGGCCGCGAGCCGAAACAGAACGCTGCTGACCCCATGGCGCCCGGTGACCGGCACGCGGATGGAGGCCCCGCGCTGCTCACGCGGAGCGGGAGGCGCATCGACGGCACCGGTCGTTCGGCGAGCGTCGGCGAGAACAGAAAATCGTAGTCACGGAGGAATCCGGCACAGGCCGCTCGAAGCGCGGCCTGCGCGAGCGTCGAGAGCGAGGACGTCGAAGAGATCGCTCATCCGAAGACGAGCGTCTCACGACGTCCTCCCCTCCCCGGTCGTCAGTCCATGTCTTCGGCGTGCGCGCGGATGTGCTCGGCGAACTTCGCACGCTGCTCGGGCGTCAGGATGGAGAGGACGTCCTCGGCGAACTTCACCTTCATCGTCGCCATCTTCTTCATCATGTCCGGCGCGTGGGTGCCGACGCCGACCTTCTTCGCGTCGAACTTGTCCGTGACGAAGGCGTCTCCGATGGCCTTGTTCTGCTTTTCCATCGTAGTCATCTTCTCTTCCATCGCGGCCTTCCGCGCCTTCATCTCCGCTTCCATCTTCGTCTTGAGCTTCTCCCGCTGCTCGGGAGTGAGACCGAGATCGTCGCCGAACTTCATCATCATCCCCCCGTGCATGTCGCCGTGCATGCCCATGCCGCCGGGACCGCCGGGGCCGCCGGGACCGGCACCCGGACCGCCGGGGCCACCCGGGCCGCCGGGACCGGCACCCGGACCGCCGGGACCGCCATGTTCGTGCTCATGGCCGGGGCCACCGGGGCCGCCGTGCTCGTGTTCGCCGCCGGGGCCGCCGTGCTCGTGCTCACCGCCGGGGCCGTGCTCGTGCATGCCCTCGCCGTCGCCGTGCATGGCCATCATGTGCGCCATGTGCTCCTTCATCTCGCCGGCCTTTGCGAGGATCTTGTCGACGAGCGCCTTCCGCTGCTCGGGCGTCAGGATCTTGTGGAGCTTGTTCATGCTCTCCTGAGCCTGCGCGGCGCCGTCCTTCAGCGTCTTCACCATGGCCTGGATGTCGGCGTCCGTCTTCTTGTGGTCGACCTTGCCGGCCGCGACACCGTCGGCGACGTCGCCCATGAGCTGCTTGCCGATGCCGTGATGGCTCTCCTCCATCTTGTCCATGTCGGCGACGATGGCGTCGACCTGCGTCTTCTGCTCCGGCGTGAGCGTGAGCTCGGCGAGCGCGCTCTTCACGACCCCGTGCATCCCGTGATGCATCTCCGGCTTCTTCTCGGGTTCGGGAGCGGGAGCGGGCGCCGCTGCGGCCGGGGCGGGCGCGGGCGCAGGAGCAGGAGCGGGAGCGGCGGCTGGCGGCGGCATGGGCGCCGCCGGCGCGGGCGGAGGAGGCGCCGCCGCGGGCTCGGCCTGACTACCGCCACAGGCCGGCATGAGCGCTGCGAGCGCGATCACGAACAGAGCGGACTTCGAACCGGGAACTTTCGCGTCTTTCATTGGGTCCTCCGGCCGGGCAGTGTGCCCGGTCTCCGACGCGACGCGCAACCCCGCTGACACACGCAGAAACAGCGCAAGCCCGCGCCGTGGCGCCTCTGCGAGAAGCAGCTTCATCCCGCCGATTCACCGCTACGTCAGGGCGGCGGGGAGCGCTCTGAGGACCGCGGACGAAGCCGAGGACCGCAGACGAAGCCGAGGACCGCAGGAGCCTCGGGGGGGCCAAGGGCTGCCAAGGGCCCCCGTAGCCAAACCCCACGTGTCCCCCGCCGTTCTGCGGCGAAGCAAGCTTCGGGGGGCCGAGGGCGCCCCCCGTCAACCCATCACTTGAGCTGGTCGCGGCCGTAGCCGAGCACGCGGCGCGCGATGATCAGCATGTTGATCTGCTGCGTGCCCTCGAAGATGTCGTTGATCTTCGCGTCCCGCATCCACTTCTCGAGGAGGATGTCCCGCGAGTAGCCGAGCGGGCCCATGAGCTCCACCGCCTTCTGCGTGATCTGCGTGACGGCGAGACCGGCCTTCGCCTTGCAGATGCTCGCTTCGAGGTTGTTGTGCTTCTTGTTGTCGCTCATCCACGCGGCCTTGAGCGTGAGGAGCCAGGCGGCCTTGAGGTTCGCCTCCATCTCCATCACGTCCCTCTCGCGGGAGGTGAGCTTGTGCGGGTTGATGCCGTAGCGGATCTTCACGCCCGCCTTGTCGAGCTCCTCCTTGACGAACTCGAGGGCGGCGCGGCCGATGCCGATGGCGCTCGCGGCGACCGCGGGGCGCGTCGCGTCGAACGTCGCCATGACGCCCTTGAAGCCCTTGTTGAGGTCCACTTCCGGGCTACCGAGGAGGTTCTCCTTCGGCACGCGGCAGTTCTCGAACACGATCTGCGCCGTGTCCGACGCGCGGATGCCGTGCTTCTTCTCGCAGCCGAGGAGCGTCATGCCCGGCGTCCCCGCTTCGACGACGAAGGACTTGATGCCGGCGCGACCGGCGCTCTTGTCCACCGTGGCCCACACGACGACGAAGCCGTTGCTGTCCTTGATGGCGCGCTTGCCGCTGGTGACGAAGATCTTGTGGCCGTTCAGGACGTAGAAATCGCCGTCCTTCGTGGCCGTCGTCGTGATGGCGGCGGAGTCCGAGCCGCAGCCCGGCTCCGTGATCGCCATCGCGCCCCAGATGGGCTTGTCGCCCTCCTGGAAGCGGGCAAGGAACTTCTCCTTCTGCTCGTCCGTGCCGGCGGCCGCGACGGCCGCGCCGCCGAGACCCGCGACCGGCGTCGCCAGGTAGATGCCCGCGTCGCCCCAGGACATCATCTCGATGGAGACGGCGCCGAGGACGTTGCCGAAGCCCGGCTTCTTCGGGGCGTTCGGATCCTTCGGCTCCTTGTTCTTCTTGCCGCCGCCGGTGAACTGCGTCGCGGCCGCGCCGCCCGCGCCGCTCTTCATGACGTCCCACATGAAGTTGATGTAGGCGGTCGGGTCCGTGTGCTCGTGCTCGTCCACTTCGCGAGCGGCCGGGCGCATCATGCTCTGCGCCATCTGCTGGATCATCATGGCCGTCTGGGCGACGACGGGGTGGTGTTCGAAGTCGATTGCCATCGTTCTGTTCTCCTGTTTTCCCGTCGTTTCTCAGACCAGAGCCATTCCGTCGAACGTGTAGAAGCCGCGCGCGTGGCGCAGCCACCCCTCGACCGGGTTTTCCCGGATGTAGCCGTGGCCGCCCATCACCTGGACGGCGTTGTCCGTCACCTTGAGCGAGTTCTTGTCGCTGTACATCTTCGCGAGCACGGTCTCCTGCGTGGCGGGGCCGCCCTTGTCGAGGTGCCACGCCGCTTCCCACACGAGGACGCGCATCGCGTCGATCTCGAGCGCCATGTCCGCCACCATGAACGCGACGGCCTGGCGCTGCCCGATCGGCTCGCCGAACGCCGTGCGCTCCTTCGCGTACGTCACCGAGTGCTCGAACGCCGCCCGGGAAACTCCGATCGCGAGCGACGAGAGTGCGATGCGCGAGTAGCTCATGATCTTCTCGAAGTTCACGCCCTTGTCCCCGCCGATCTTCGCGTCGGCCGGGACTTCGACGTTCTCGAGCGTGAGCTTCACGGTATCGAGCGCCTTCACGCCCATGTTCTTCTCTTTCTCGGAGACCGTGAGACCCTTCGCGCCGCGCGGCACGAGGAACGCCTGTACGTTGCCGAATCCCGGGCCGCCCTCTCGCGCGTAGACGAGGAAGAGCTCCGCCGAGCTCCCGAGGGGAACGAGACATTTCTTCCCGGACAGGACGTACGAAGACCCCTTCTTCGTCGCCGTCGTCTCGAGCTCCGTCGGATCGAAGTCCGGGTTCGGCTCCACCACCGCCGCCGTCGTCTTCGGGAAGGAGCTCCCCGTGAACAGCGGGAGGTACTTCTTCTTCTGCTCCTCCGTGCCGTAGTCCACGAGCGGGTATGCCACGAGCGCCGGGACGAGCGTCGCGATGCCCATCGCGACGTCCCCGTAGCCGAGCTCCTCCGCGAGGAGGGCGCCCGTCACCGCGGAGCGCTCGACGCCGCTCCCGCCGTAGGCCTCCGGAATCGCCGCGACGGCGAGCCCGAGGTCCCACGACTTCTGGAGGAAGCCTTCCGGAAGGGCGTCCTTCTCGTCTGCTTCCATGCTCTTCGGGCGCATCTCGCTCTTCGCGAAATCGCGCACCGTATCGGCGATCGACTGCTGCTCTTCTGTGGGCTCGAACGAGTACATGCTTTCGTTTCCCTTTTCTTCCTGAGGCTACGGCGAGAGGTCGGCTTCCCGTGGGATCACCGCTTTCGCCCGGTCTCGAGCGCTGAAATCGTTAGCAAACCGTGACGCCTGTGTCAGCTTCACCGGGCGCGCTCCCGGGGCCAATCGCCGTATCCCGGGCGGCCGTCTCCGCGTGACGCACCGAGACGTCATGCGCGCAGTACCGCTCGTTTCGGCGCGGATTTCTCGCGACGGACGCGCGCGAAGAACCCGAGGAAGAGATCCGTCACGAACGTGGTCGCGCCCTCCACGTCGATCGGGTCCCGCTCGACCATGATGACGGCGACCTCGAACGCGACGCCGAGGATCGCGCTCGCGAGGAAGAGCGTGTCCGTGCGCGGGATGAGATCCGAATCCATCGCGGACGCGAGCGCACGCGCGAGCCGCTGCCCCTCGTCCACGATGACGGGGTCTCGCGAGAACGCGCGGATGGTCTGGGAGTTCCGACGGAGGAGCTCGAAGGTCGTTCGATCCGAGACGACGAACTCGAAGTACGCGCGGAACGTGTCCCGGAGGTAGTCCTCGTACGAGCCGCTCGTCCGCTCCACCTTGCGGAGCCAGTCGTGCCGCCGCTCCTCGCTCTCCCGGAAGAGCGCCCGGAACACGGACTCCTTGTCGGGGAAGTAATTGTAGAAGGTGCCCGAGGCGAGCTTCGTCCGCCGGATGATGTCCCGGACGGTCGCGCCGTCGTAGCCGAGCTCGGTGAACACCTCGCGCGCCGCGGAGAGGATCTCGGCGCGGTTCTGGGCCTTGTTCCGCTCGCGCTTGCCGTTCGAGTCGGGGGGCTCGGTGTCGCGGCCGCCGACCGACGCGCGCCCTGGACGCACCGAAGCTTTCCCCTCCGGGGAAATCCCAGTCCGCCCCGCTTTCCGACCGGGGGCGCCCCGGCTTGCTCTCGTCGACATTCGGGCCGCGCGTCCAAACTTGACGCGGGCGTCACTCTAGTCGGGCGCTGGCCTCTGTAAAGGGGGCGGCCCGGTCCCGAGCGCCGGTGCACACCGAGGTCGCCGGCGCTCGGCGAATCCGCTTCAGGTCGCCGCGTGAACCCCGCTGACGCGGTCGGTCGAACGCGAGGCGGATGACACCGGCGAGTGTTCGATTCCTCGCGTTGACGAAGCCTTTTTTCTGCTGGTACCAAGCGGTACGCTGCGAAGCGCGAGGGACGGGCGGCTCGTCGCCCCGGCGGTACACTGCCGAGTCCTGCCACTGGCCGGACATCCTTACCGACCGCGGCCCCGCTGCGGCGGCACTTCTCTCACGGAGGCTACTCATCATGATTCGATACGGACTCGGGATTCTTGCCGCGACGGCGGCGGTTGCGACGGTCGGGCTCGTGGCGTGCGGGGACGACATCAAGGACGCCGGTGGCGCCCAGCAGACGGGCAGCGGCGGAGCCGGCGTGGGCGGCGCGGGATCCGGTGGCGGTGCCCAGGGAGGCTCCAGTGGGGGCGTGAACCTGCCGACCACTTGCGAATCGGCGTGCTGTCCGACGGACGCGACCTGCTACGTGAGCGGGCAGACGGGCCCCGGCGCGGAGTGCATGGCTCTCCGCGACAACACGAACAAGGACCACATCCAGATGAGGCAGGACTGGATTCGCGCGACGCGACCGAAGGGCAACACGGACTCGCTCGTCTACGGCGTGCTCGCGGGACGCAGCGAGCTGCCGATGAAGAACTGCTACCAGGGCCGGAGCCCGCTCGGCGCCGGCGGCTACATCCAGATCATCGACTTCTTCCTCGGCGGAAGCCGGGCGAGCGCGGCGGCGGGCATGAATCCCCCAGACATCTCCGGCGATTGGTCGACCGTCGGATACGCGAAGTACGTGCCGACCGCGGACCTGGCGACGACCGTCAGTGACGGGTTTTGCAACGGAACCGACGACAATTACGCAACGCAGATCGACCCGAAGTACCAGCTCGCGACGGCCGACATCCGGCCCGCGGATCTGAACTTCCCGCCCGGCCTCCCGCTCCCCATGGGCGCGAAGGACACGCCGTGGGTCGTCGGTCCCACGAAGGCCAAGCGCATCGCGGAGGACTTCGACCTCAGCGCGCCGGGTAAGCGTGAAGAGCTCCTCAAGATGTTCGACGAGGCCAACCCGGACAACATCAAGAAGGACGGCTTCGGCGGCGTCTTCTACTTCAACGAGAAGACCGGGTACGCCCACGGCTACGGATCCATCGGCTGGACCGTGGTCTACTCGTCCGACGGCAAGACGCACCTCTCGATCCCGATCCGCGAGGTCGAGACGAAGAGCACGTTCAACGATCCGACGAAGCCGAACTGCGTGGGCACGTTCCGCGGGGACGTGATGAAGGCTTCGGCGAGCCCGGCGTGTGGCTCCAACGATGCGAAGAACCCGGCATGGGGCGGCGGCAACTGCGGGGATCACGCCTGTGATCCCTCGAAGGACGAAGCGTCCGCCACCACCGACGGGTACTTCCTCATCACGGAGCTCGAGCAGCTCTACAGTCCGGACCTCCTGAAGACGCTGTGCGTCAGCTACCCGGGGGCGGACGCGACGGACACGAGCAAGCAAGCCGTCGAAACGGAAGGGTTCTACGACCCGAACAACAAGAGCTGCCGGAGCGCCAAGTGGAACCCGACCCTCGCGGACAACGCCGGGATCCCGCACGGCGACTGGTGCGCCCGCACGAACCAGCCCGCGGACGACAAGTGCCACGACGCCTGGCGGAGCCACTCGATCCACGTGTTCTCGGCCGCGAACATCCAGAACAACACGGATCCGGCAAACCCGATCAAGACCTGCGCGTTCTGAGACGCCCGAGCAATTCGTTCAAGCACGGGAGAACGCCGGCGAGCTACCCTCGTCGGCGTTCTGCTTTTTGTCCCGCGGTTCACCTGGTTGGGAGAGAGCCGCCGCCCCGGAGGATGTTCAAGATGACTCGACGCGCAACGGGAGTAGTTCTGGCGACCGGCCTCGCCTTCGCCCTCGCATCGTGTGACGAGGACATCTCGGATTCGGCAGTGTCCGCCAATGGGACGTCCGCCGGCGGTGAAGGCGGCGAGGGAGGCTCCGGAAACCACCCCGACGCCGGCCGTCCCGTGATCCCGAACGCTTGCGAGGGCCAGTGCTGCCCGACGAAGGCCGAGTGCTACGCGGGCCCCGACAACGGCAAGGACAAGGGCGGCGAGTGCCTCGCGAAGCGGGACAACACGGGACAGGATCACATCCAGATGCGGCAGGCGTGGATTCGAACCACGACGCCGAAGGGCAATACGGACTCGCTCATTTACGGGACACTCGCCGGACGGAGCGAGCTCCCGTACCCGGATTGCTACGAGACGGGGACCGCGCTCGGCTCCGGCGGCTACATCCAGATCATCGACTTCTTCCTCGGCGGGAGCGACATCGAGAAGCACTACGCGATGCTCGGCTATTCGACCTTCGTCAGCGCGGACAAACTCCAGACGACGCTCGCGACGGGATTCTGCTTCGGCGAGGAGCAGTACGTGGGCGACCAGAAGTACTGGCTCCCGACGAGCGGAATGACGCCTTCCGCCGACTATCCGCCCGGGCTCCCGAAGCCGATGGGCCTCGCGGACGGCCCCTGGCACGTCGGACCGACGACTGCGAAGCGACTCGCCGAGGATTTCGATCCCCACGACGACACGGTCCGTCGCGACCTGCTCGCGAAGCTGGACGACGGCGGCGAGTACGGATCACGGGGCTACGGCGGTGTGTTCTTCTACGATCCCGTCCGGGGCTACGCTCACGGGTACGGCCGACTCGGCTGGACGGTCGTCTACGCAAAGGACGGGAAGACGCACATGGCGATCCCGATCCGGGAAATCGAGACGAAGAGCACGTTCAACGATCCCGCGCACCCGAACTGCGTCGGCGAGTTCCGTGGGGACGTGATGAAGCCGAGCTCGAGTCCGCCGTGCTCCTCCAACGACCCGAAGAACCCGAAATGGGGCGGCGGCGTCTGCGGCGACCACGTGTGCAACCCGGGCGCGACGCCGCCGGAAGCGCCCGCATCCATCAAGGGCTACTTCCTCATCTCGGAGCTCGAGCAGATCTACAGCCCCGACCTCCTGAAGACCCTGTGCGTCAGCTACCCGGGCCCCTCGGACACGCAGTCGGGGAAGCAGGAGGCGGAGGTGGAGGGCTTCTACAATGCCGATCTCAAAGGCTGCCGGAGCGCCAAATGGGACCCGACGAAAGCCGACGGAAGCGGGATCCCGAAGGGCGACTGGTGCGCCGCGACGAACAGCCCGGCGCATGACAACTGCCACGACGCCTGGAACAGCGAGTCCATCCACGTGTTCTCCGCCGGCAAGATCCAGGTCCCTGCCGACGGCTCGCGCCCGCAGACGTGCCCGTTCGACCCGGTTCCCTGACCGGCGCGGACTACGTCCGCTCGTCGTCACCCGATCAGCCGGAAGCGCTGCCCGTTCGCGGCCGGGCGGGAGCGCAGCAGGCTCGTCAGCCACGGCCACTGCGCGTCGCAGCCCGCTCGATTCAGAAGTGGATCGTCCCGCCGAGCGTGAAGACGTTCGCGGACTGCGTGATCCGACCGTCGTTCACGGTGTGATACGTGCGGTACTGTTGCCGCGTGGCCGCCGTGACGCCGGGCGGCTCCTTGTTGATGTTGGGATCAGTGCCGTCCGGATTCGTTCCGGCGGTCGTGGTCCCCCTCATCAAGCCGTGGCCGTGGTTGTCGAGCCCGGCCGACCACTGGTGCTGGAAGCCGAACGAGATGTCGATGAAGTCTTGCCGGAAGACGACGCCACCGCCGAAGCCGCCGCGAAGTGCGGCCACGTAGCTGATCTGAAGCCATTCCGGCTGCTGCGCCTGCGTTTCGAGCCAGGTTCCGGCCCGGACCGCGAACTTGTCCTGGATCACGTTGTACTGACCGCCGAGGCGGACGCCGATCGAGTTCTTGAACCCGTTCCATCGGTCCGCGTTCGGCGGGACGTAGCCTGGAAACACGGGCTGGGTTCCCTGCCCGTTCCTCTCGTCGAAGCGGATCTCGATGGTGTTGGCCGCTTCGTTGAACGTGTAGCTGCCGTCGACCTCGACGTCGAAGACGTCTTCGTGGAGCGGGTCCCGCTTCGGCGCGTCGGTACCGACGGTCAGGGCCGGCGCTTTGGCTTTCGCCTGGCCGTGGCGCGGTTGGTGATAGCGGAGGCCGAGGCGAACCTCGGGGGGGATCGGAAACACGAAGTGCCTGAATGTATCGTTCCCGAATCGGTAGGGGACCTGCACGTTCGAATTGGACTGACACGCTTGGCCCTGGCGGCAAATCGGGTTCGGCACCGAGAACGCCGGATCCGCGGACGAAGCGTACGCGTTCTTGGACAGCGTGAACTCGCCCTGTGTGGAATCGATCGGGGAGATGTAGCGACCCCAGGCCGCGACGTCGATCACGGAAGCGGGCGACCAATGGATCCCGACCACCACGCCGGGCATGAAGAGGTCTTTCGTCTTCAGCTGCGTGAAACCGTCTTCATACGCGTGGTCGGCGGTGACGTCGGAGTTCTCGGTCGCGACGCCGCCGACCGTCGTGTTGATCGACGCGATGCCGGAGATGAACCCGACGCCCACGCGGAAGTTCTTGAGCAACTCGTACCCGACGCTCACCGTCGGGAAGAGAATCGTCGATTGCTGCTCGAGCAGTTGGTACCGGTACGGCGCGGGGACCTGCTGGTACTGCTTGGTGACGGTGTTGTACCCGAGCTTGGTCGACGGGAAAGAGTTCTCCGCGATCACGTAGGTGGACGGGGGAACGACCGCCAGCCCGATGCCGAGCTTGTCCGACACCCGGAACGCGATCGACATCGACGGGACGGCGCTCGGGAAGCCGCTGCGTGTGTTGCATGCGGGCAGGTACTGGAGGCCGTCACTCGCCGTCTCCTCCTGACCATCCGGGCCACGCCGGTCGTAGCAAACCTTGTCGAACGCGAGGTTCTGCTCGATGCTGACGCCGCTCCCCTGGATGGCGAGCGCCGCGGGGTTGTAGTGCGTCGCGATGGGCTCGTTCGCCGTCGCGAGCCAGGCCCCGCCGCGCGAGAAGGACGCGGAGCCGTTGTCAGGGTACTCGAGGGGGTTCGAGGCGTGCGCCGGTGAAGAGACGACGAACGCCGCACTCGCCGCTACTGCGGCGACGAAGCGGGGAGACATGAGGCGGTGACCTTGCACGTTCGTCATCCGAGGGCTCACAGGTCGAAGTCCGCCATGTAGGCGAAGAGCAGCTGGATGGGCTGCCGGAACGTGTGCGTCCCGAACAGGATGTTGTTGAGCCCGTACGTCGTGTACGCGCGGAAGAGGAACGTGTCGTTCGCGTTGATCCAGTTCGGGCGGAGCCCGGCGAGGATGCCGTAGTGGAACTCGAACTCGTGCGTGCCGGCGCAGACCACGCCCTGCACGACGCCCGGCTGACACGCGCTGTCATACGGGAGCAAGAGGCCGCTCGGCGTCACGGTGCCGTCATGCGAACCGCGCGTGCGGTTTCGCGGAACCACGAGCGCGCGGAACGCGGGCCCGATGAACCCGAAGTTCCGGCCGCGGAAGAGCGCGTAGCCCTCCCAGCGGATGTTCCAGCCACCGTTCATCACGGTGCCCTGCTCCCAGTCGTAAGAGACGTCGGGCCGCGCGTTGTGGTGGAAGGCGAACTGGGACACGCCCATGAAGCTGTAGCCGGGGACGAGGAAACCCCAGCGGAGCTCCTCGAACGCCCAGCGCTTCACGGTGTAGTCCGCGTTCTGATCCTTGATGACCCGCGCGTCCCGGTGGAGATCCGAATAGCCGGGCGTGGGATCCGTCGCGATGGTCGGGATCGTCGGATCCGTCTCGAACCGCGGCACACCGCCGCGATCCCGCCCCGTCTGCGAATCCGGGTTGAACTGCAGCGTGTGCCACTCGTCGTGGTAGCCGACGCCGCCGCCGAAGGTCATGAGGAAGAAGCGCGCGTCCACGTTCGCGCTGATCTCCGAGAACGGGAGCGCGACGGTCCCGATGACCTGCGTCCGGATCTCGCTCATGTCCTCCTCCACCTCGAAGCGGTGGTCGTAGGTGGCGCGGAACCCGGGGCCGATGAACGGCATCAGGGTGAGATGCGGACCCGGCTTCTGCGGGTTCAGGAAGTCGTCGGCGGGCGGATGCGCACTCGCGACGCTCCCGAAGGAGACGAGCGCCGAGACCATCGCGATGCCCGCAAACGCCTTCTGGATTCTCATGGACGCTGTCTCGGGCGGAACGATTCTCCGCACCGGGGCATGCGGGTTATCCCCTTGATCCCTCGGTGCAAACGCCCGTGACGAGTACCCCGGAGGGGTTCCGAGAGTCAACAGGAAGCGTCCCCAATACCGGCTCGAAAGGCCGCCGACACCGTCGCCTCCGACACGCCGACGGAGTCGCGAAAGATGGCTCGGGCGACGTGGTCTCGATGACGCGACGAGACCACGCGAGGCGAGACTCGGGTCGCGCGCGTTCTCGCGTTAGGTCCCCGCGCACTCGATGCTCGACGCACCCGACACGGGCGCGCGAGCGCGCTCGCGTACGGAGAGCGCTCGTCGATGCGCGAGGGTCCGAGTCCGCGCCGCGGAGCCCGTAAGCGTTCCGGATCGACGCCCCGCGTCGACCGGCCCCCGGCGTTGCCGTCGGTGGCCAGGCGGCGCTCGACCCGGCCCGGCCCGGTGCTCTCGGGATCGGCGAGCGCCGCCCGGCGGGCCGCAAGCGGGGCCGCCACCCGACGCCCCCGAGCGGCGCAGCGCGCGGCAAGGACGCCACCCGCCCGGAAAGGCCCCGGGGAACACGCGAGATACCCCTGGAATCATGCCCGGTCCGGTGGCCGGAGCAGTTTTTGGTAGCACTGTAATGACGGCGCGCTTATAGTCCCAGCGCAATTTGGGTGCTGGTGTCTCCCCGGTTTCCGGAGGGCCGCCGGCGACGAAGAACCCGTTTCGGAAGCGAGGACGCCCGTGCCGATCGAACTGCCTGCCGTGCGCATCCTGATCGTCGACGACGACAAGCAGATCTGCGACTACATGCAGACCCTTCTCGAGAACGACGGTTTCCACGTCAAAGCGCTGAGCGATCCGACGCTCGTGGAAGAAGAAGTTCGGACGGGCGAGTACCACGTCATCATCCTGGACTTGATGATGCCGAAGCTCGACGGCATCGAGGTTCTGAAGCGGATCCGCGGGATCGACAAGGACATCGCGGTCGTCATCTTCACGGCGCATCCGAACCTGGATTCGGCGATCGCGTCCATGAAGCTCGACGCCGTCGACTACATCAAGAAGCCGTTCAACGTGGACGAGTTCCGCGAAGTGCTCTCCCGCGTGATGCGGAAGAAGGGCCTCGCGCGGACGCCCGAGGAGCAGCTCCACAAGATCATCGGGGACACGATCCGCACGCTCCGGAAGGAGAAGGAGCTCACGCTGAAGCAGATGAGCCGCCGGACGGGCCTCAGCATCTCCCTCCTCTCCCAGATCGAACGCGCCGAATCGAGCCCCTCGATCTCGAGCCTCTACAAGATCTCCGTCGCCCTCGACTCGCGCATCCAGGACCTGTTCGGGAAGGACTGAAGAGCCCGATTGGGCGCGGTACGGGGAGCGGTCCGAGGACCGCAGGCGCCGCGCGGCGAACGGCGGCGTGGGGGGTATCTCCTCACCGGACAGTTTGTATACAAACCAAAAGAGCCGCGAGACCCCCGCAGCAAACCCCCCGATTGGTCCAGCCGTTCCACGGCCCCGCGAGCACGGCGAGCGCGCGCCGCTAGGCGCGCAGGGGGAGAGGTTCCCGAGGACCGCAGGCGAAGCCGAGGACCGCAAGGGAAGCCTCGGGGGACCAGGTCCCCCACAAACAAAACCCCACGACGCACACCGTCGTCGCGTCGAGCTCGCCCGAAGGGCGGCGAGTCGCCCCACGATTGGTCCAGCCGTTCCACGGCTCACTAGGTCCCCCACAAACAAACCCCACGACGCACACCGTCGTCCACCCGAGCCGTCGGATCGCGACGACGCCCCCCTGCGCGCGACGGCGACGCCGTCCTTTCGATTGCTGCGTCTTGTGCCGAGGGAGGGACTTGAACCCCCGACCCGGCGCTTATGAAACGCCTGCTCTAACCACCTGAGCTACCTCGGCGGGGCGCGCGACTATGACGACCAGGACGATCGGTGTCAAGCCGATCTCCGCGCGGTTCGACGGGAAATTCAGCGTCCGCCGGGGCCGGGGCCGGAGCGACCGACGGCGGGGTTCATCGCGTCGAACGCGATGTGGAGCTCCAGGCCGGAGCCGCGGAGCGCTCGCGGGAGCGGCCCGTACGGAGACGCCTTCGCGAGCGCCACTGCGACCTTTTCGTCGAATTCCGGGATGCCGCTGCCCCGCACGACGTGGAGCTCCCGGATCGTCCCACCGTCGCCGAGAGTGACGCCGATGACGGCGACGCCGCCACGCCCTTCGATGCGGGCCCAGATGGGAAACGCGTCCTCCCAGTACGGATACACCTTGCGGGTCAGCGCCGCGGCGTAGCTCTCGATGCCGAGGAGCTCCGCGCCGTCTCGCCCTCCTTCACCCGAAGGACGTGCGCGGCTTCCCGTACCGTCGATGCCGCCCTCACCCGCGCCGCGAGGGCCTTCGGCGCCCCCGACGCCGATGCCCTTCGGGCCGCCGGCGGTGCTCGCCGTGATGAGCGAGCGCACGGCGAGCGCGACCTCTTCCGAGCTGTCCGTGTCGTCGTTCGGACGACCCTTCGCGGTGGTGGAGACGGACGCCCGCGCCTGCTTCACGGACGGGCGCGCGAGGGCCACGGCCGCCGAGCGACGGTAGTCGGCTCTCGTCGTGCCGCTCTGCACGCCGAGGGGCGCGACGAGGCCGGCGCCGGGGCGGACCGCGACGGGCATGGGCGGAGCCTGGCCGTCGTCCGACGGCTCGCGGACTTCGGAGCGCGCGCCGAGCGGAACCGGGACGCCGCCGTGCGCGCCCTCCGCGGGATCCGAGGGCGCAGGCGTGAGCCGCGCGTGCCTGGTCCCTCGTCCCTCGGAGACGAACGTGAGCTCCATGGGGTTCGGAGTCGCGCGACGATCTTCGCGAGAGAGACGCTCGCTTGCCGTGTCGATGCGGGAGACCTGCGTCAGCTCGGTGAAGTACGTCGGATCCGGGGACAGCGTGAGCCCGTCCACGCTGTCGGAGAGGTGGAGCGCCGCCTCCCTCGCCGTCCGCTCGCCGCCGTTTCCCGCTTGCCTCGTGTCGGGGCGCGCCGTCCGCACGAGACCCGGCGCGAGGGCTTCCTCCGGCGCGCGTTCGACGCGCGGCGCGTCCGCATGACCGGGGAGCGCCGGGAGCGGCGCGTCGGGGGGAGCCGCGGGCGCGGCGAACGAGACGTCCAGGGAGATCAGACGGGGCCGCGGCGCCGCCCGCGCCGATTCACGGACGATCGTGCGCGCCGCGACGCCGATGACCGCGACGTGGAACACCACGGACGAGAGCACCGCGACGGTCGTCGCGGTTCGGGGGCGGCCCCGAGGCGGCGGAATCAGCGGCATCCGCCGTCAATTCTGACCCGATCGGACGGCCGCGTCGAGGGCCGGCCCGAACCTCCGGACCGCGTTTTCCGTGGTGATTCGTTCGATGTGCGCGCGGGTCGTACCGCGGAGCTCCGCGAGCTTCGCGGCCGTGTGGACGACGTACGCGGGCTCGTTCGGGCGCCCTCGCTTCGGGACCGGAGCGAGATACGGACTGTCCGTCTCGACGAGGATCCGATCCTCGGGCGCGTAGCGCGCGACCTCCTGCACGGAGAGCGCGCTCTTGAACGTCAGGATGCCCGAGAAGGAGACGTCGAAGCCGAGATCGAACGCGCGGGCGGCGAACGCTCTGTCTTCGCTGAAGCAATGGATGACGCCGCCGACGTCCCGCGCCCCTTCCCGCGCGAGGATCGACAGCGTGTCCTCGGGCGCCTCGCGGGTGTGAACCACGATCGGCTTCCGGACCGCGCGCGCGAGCGCGATGAAGCGCGCGAAGATCGCCGCCTGGACGTCCCGCGGAGAATGGTCGTAGTGATAGTCGAGCCCGATCTCGCCGACGGCGACGACCTCCGGCGCGCGAGCCAGCGCCTCGAGCTCCTCGAACGCCGCGTCTCCGAGCTCGGCCGCTTCGTGCGGGTGGACCCCGACCGTACAGACGACGTCCGCGCGACGGATGGCGAGCTCCCGGACCTCCTTCGCCGCCGCCACGGAGCCCACGCCGATGGCGACGAACGCCGACACGCCTTCGGCGCGGGCGCGGGCGAGCGCCGCGTCCGGGCCTTCCTTGCAGTTCTCGGAGTCCAGGTGGCAGTGCGTGTCGACCAGCATGAGCCGTCCTTCAGGCCGGGCGTCGCCGGGCGCCGATGCGTAGCACCTCGCCGAGCGCGAGCACACCCGCAGCGATGAGCACCGGACGAAGCTCGGCTCCGCGGGAAACGAGCGCGATCCCGGCGAGCGAGAGGACGGCGAGCGCGACGTGTCGGCTGGAGAGCCCCCGTTCGCCGCGGCGAGCGAGCGCGGCGAGCGACGTGACCGTGGACGCGAACTGCGCGAGCACGGCGAGGCTCGAGAGGACGAAGAGGTCGTCCGGATTCTTGACGAGGACGAGGAGCGGCAGCGTCGCGAGCGTCGTAGCGAGGAGCGCGCGTCGAGGGACGAGCCGGACGTCCAGCTCGCCAATCCAGGGGCCGAAACCACGGTCCGTCGCGAGAGCAGCGAGGTAGCGCGGCGTGGTGTTCAGCATGCCGAAGCAGATCCCGAGCGCCGATACGTTCGCGCCCGCGAGGACGACGGACCGCGCGAGCGTGCCGCCGTAGGCGTACGCCGCGTCCGCGAGCGGCGCGCGGCTCTTCCCGAGGCCCGGAACGGCGTGCGCCGCGAGGTAGTGGAGCACGACGTAGAGCGCGGCGGCGAACACCAGGGCGCCGACCGTCGCGACGGGGATGCTCCTCTCCGGCCGCGCCGCGCTGCCGGAGAGGAGCGGGACGATCTCGAACCCCTGGCACGCGAACACGACGACGAGCACGGCATGGCCGAAAGCGCGCGCGGACAGGGCCCCCTCCGGGACCGGGGCTGCGGGCACCGACGAGAAGAAAGCGACGCCGAGGCCGACGAGGAGCGCCAGCGGAAGGAGCTTCATCGTCGTGACCCAGGTCCAGACGACGGCGCTCGGCCGGAGCCCCGAGGCCGCGACCGCGGACAGCGTGACGACGCAGAAGGCCGCGAGCGCTCGGATTCCGCCGTCGCTCGTGACGCCGAAAACCGGGCCCGAGTACCGCGCGAGGCCGGAAGCGACGGCCGCGAGGCTGAACAGCGAGGACACGAAGGTGAGCCAGCCGACGAAGAACGCGAGCGCGGGACCGAACGCCTCCCTCGCCCAGACCGTCGGGCCTCCGTCCACGGGGTAGCGCCCGCCGAGCGCGGAGTAGCCGAGCGCGATGGGGAGGAGCGCGAGCGCCGTCGTCGCGTAAGCGAGCGCGCCGAAGGGGCCGGGGAGCTCGGACGCGACGGCCGCGGGTGCGAAGAAGATGCCGACGCCGACGACGCCGTTCACTCCGAGCGCGAAGAGCGAGACCTGCCCGAGGGGGCGGGCGCCGTCGTCGTTCGCCATGGCATGCACTCAGCGGAGGACGTCGGAGAAGCGCTCCCGGGCGAGCGCGGCGGCCGCGTCCGCGGCCGAGCTCTCGTTGTAGCCGGCGGCGGCCACGAGTCGATCGAGCATCGCGCGCACCTCCGCGCGGCGGGATTCGGCGAGCCCCGTCCCCTCCCCCCGGACCAGCACGACGACGTCCCGGCAGAGCTTCGCGACGGCCGGGCGCTTCTCGGTGAAGACCGCGTCCCGGAGGCGCTTCACCTGGGCCGAAAACACGCGGTCGTTGTCGAGCGGCTCGTCGGGGTGGGAAATGACGTAGCCCGCGATCTGGCTCACGAGCGCGCGCCGGACTTCCTCCGGCGGATCGGGGTACGCGAGCCGTGCTTCCACCTCTTCCATGAGGCGAATGTCCGGATCTTCCGCCGCGCCCGTCACGGGGTTTCTCACCTTCTCTCCCTTCACCCAGTTCCCGACGTGGACGATGTACCGGTCGAAGAGCTCCTTGTAGCGGCGATCGTCCACCAGGCCGCTCGCGACGCGGAACTCGTCCTCTATCATGTCCAGAAGACGCACGCGGAGCGCCTTCCGGAAGCTCGCGTGATCGTGATAGCCGCCCGGCTGCGCGTCCTGCTGGAGCCAGATGTACTCCGAGTCCTTCTTGCAGAGCTCGTCCAGCTCGTCGAGGACGGCGAACGGCGAGAGACAATCGTAGCGCTCGTCCTGCGCGGCATCGAGGAGCACCGTCCGCATTTCACGCGGGCTCGCGCCGATGCTCCCCTCGTAGATGGGGTAAGAGGCGCTCTCCTCGAACATCTGCTCGATGCAGTTGCGGAGCCGCTTCGCGCTCTCGTCGTCGAAGCGGTCGGGGACGCGAGCGCTATCGTACAGGTCCAGCTTGTCCAGCACGCTGACCTCGCGCACGACGTCCGAGAGCGGCTTCTCGTACCGGTCCGGATTCGGGCGGCGGAGCCGGGAGAGCACGGCGAACATCGCGGCGATCTTCGTCGCGTGCGGAGCGACGTGGACGCGCGCCTGCGGAACGATCTGCGAGTCGTAGATGCGTTGCTCGTCCGAGTACCTGAGGAGATACGGCATCCGGATGAGCTCGAGGCGCCCGCGGAAGCTCTCGAACTCGGGGTGCTCCCGGAACGCCGCGAGCTGCGCCTCGTTCGCGCTCCCGACCATGACCGTGTTGACCTGGACGGTCTGCGAACGCAGCGGCACCTCGCCCGTCTCCACCGTGAGCTGGAGGTACTTGAAGGCATCCAGCGGACGCTTCAGCAGGTCCGAGAACTCGAGGATGCCGCCGGATGCGTCGATGAGCTCCCCGAACGCCTCGAAGAGCGTGATCGACTGCAGCATCGGCGGGAGGGACGCGAGGTTCCGGTCGGCCGTGAGCTGCCTTTCGCCGGCGTCCACGGAGAGCTGCGGGCCGACGGTCACCGCGCCCGTCCGATAGCGCTTCGAGATGAAGTAGCGCTCGACCTGGACGTGCCGGAGCACTTCGTCGAGGTTGCCGTCGTAGCTCGCGAGGAGCGCGTCGAATACCTGACGGTTCTTGTGCGAGAGCCGCCCGCGGAACACCCACTCCGAGGGCGCGGCCTCGAGCTCGTGCTCCTGGAACAGCGCCTCCACGAGCCGCTCTCGCTGGATCTCGGGCAGGAGGAAGAGCGGATGATCCCGCACTTCCACGAAGAGCCGCGCGTCGACCGCGTCGTCGGGGAGATGCGCGTAGCCCTCGCCCGGCGTGGAGCGTCCCTGGGCGCGCTCCGCGAACCCGATCGCCCCCTTCACCGTGTTCTTCGACGGGAACACCCAGTGGAACCGGTAGAGCGCGCCCTCCTCGAGCGTGGAGTAGTGCTCGAGCGCGGCCATCATGCACTGCGCGGCCGTGCTCTTCGCCGAACCGTTCGGCCCGTGGAGGAGCGGGAGCCGGTTCGGACGTCCTTCCTGGACGAAATTCGACAGCGTTCGGTAGATCTCCTCCTGCACCCGCTCCTGACCGACGAGGGCGTGCCGCTGCGCATCGGCCTCCGGAAGCCACGGCAGGTCGAACAGCTTGAAGCGCGTCACCTCACCGGCCGGACGCTTCAGGACGACCCGCCCGAAGTGATCGAAGGCGTCCCGGAGGTAACGGGCGGCGTCCCTCGTGTGGCGGGCGGGGTGGGCCGCGACGAGCGCGAGGTACTCCTGGAAGGAGAGGACGCGCTGGCCCTCGTGGAACTCCTTCTGAACCTGGCGCGAGATGTCGTCGAGCCTCGAGAGGATGCCTCGCTCCGCCATCCCGGAATCGTACCACGGCCCCGCGGGACGCGGTCTTCCACTCCTCAGTCGTTGCGCTTGCCCGTGCGCCCGAGCACGAGCACGTTCGCGGCGAGCGCGCGCTTCTCCACGAGGCAGCGCTCGGGACTGCAGACCGAGAAGGAGAACGTGCCGGACACCGCGCGAGTGCCCTGTTCTTCCGGGACGACGTCGACCTTCATCGTCGCCTGCTTCTCCTCGAGAGTGAGCGCATCCTTCGTGAAGACGTCCGAGCCCCACTTGAGCCCGGGCGCCGGGTCCACCTTGAACTTGTAGGGGTACTTGTCGTTCACGTGGTAGCCGCCCTTGGCGGAGAGGCGCACTTCCATCACGCCGGGCTTCCCCTCCGTGAGCGGACCCGCCGGAACGAGCGCGAGGTCGAACTGCGCTTCGTGGTACTCGGCGCGGGCAGCGCTCGACGCGGGCGCCGCGACGGCGGGCACCGCGGCGGATGGTGCGGTCTCGGCTCCGGGCTTCGCTTCTTCCCTGTGGCACGCCGGAAGCAGGGCGACGGCGACGAGCACGGCGAGCAAGCGCGCCATCGGCGTCACATCATCTTCGCGATGAGGACGCCGAGGAGCACGGCCACGACGACCACGACGGGGACGATCCACCAGCCGACCCGAGCCGGGCCCGTCGGAACGCCCGCGGGCGCCCCCGGGTCGTCCAATTCGGCGCGCGCGCTCATCGGCGCGGTGGGGGCGTTTCCGCCGTGCCCGGCTCCGGCGAACGCGCCGTCCATCCCGGCGCCGAGGCTGTCGTCCTCGCCGAAGAAGGAGTCGGCGGCGTCCCCCTTCTTCTTCTCGGGGACGGGAGCGGCCATGAGCGCGTCCATCTTCGCGTTGATGGCGGCGTCGAGTTCGGCCTCGGGAGTGGTCGCCCACTGGGCGTGCGTGCCCTCGAGGCCGTACGCCTGCCCCACCTGATCGGCGAACGCGCCGACCGACGGGGTCCGGAGGCTCGCCGTCTTCTTCAGCGCGGCGAGGATCACGCGATCCATCCCCGGAGGGATCTTGTACTTCTGGTCCTTGCCCGCCGTCGCCGGCGGGATCGGCTCCTTCGTGAGGATCTCGAGGAGGATGCTCGGGCCGTTCACGCCCTTGAAGGGCACCGTCCCGGCGACGCATTCGTACGCGATGGCACCGAGCGCCCAGACGTCCGCTCGCTGATCGAGCGTGTCCAGCCCCTGAGCTTGCTCCGGCGACATGTAGAACGGCGATCCGATCGTCGTTCCCATCACGGTGAGCTTCTTCGCTCCGGAGGTCTTGTCCTTCACGGAGCCGAAATCGAGGATCTTCACCATGTCCCCGATCGTCGTCTGGCAGAGGAAGATGTTGTCCGGCTTCAGATCCCGGTGGACGAGCTTCCGCTCGTGCGCGGCATCCAGCCCGATGGCGACCTGGCTCACCATGCGGACGAGGCGCGCGGGGCGAATCACCTGCGAGCGCTTCAGGGTGGACCGAAGCTCTTCTCCGTACAGGAATTCCATGACGAGGACGTACGAGCCGTCCGGCGTCGACTGGAAGTCCGTCACCTCCACGATGTGCGTGTGCGGGAGCTGCTTCGAGACCTCGAACTCGCGCTTGAAACGCTCGACCGACACGCCGTCCCGCGCGATCTCCGGGTGGAGGACCTTCAGCGCGACGTTCCGCTGCGCGACCATGTCGAGCGCTTCGTAGACGCGGCCCATGCCGCCGTCGGCGACCACGCGCCGCACTTCGTACCGCTCGCAGAGCATCTGCCCGATGCGCGGATCCTGATCGTCGGATGCGACGGGGACCTGCGTCGCGCTGTAGAGCTCCTGACCGTCCGCCGGACAGAACCCTGCGTCGTCCGGGTAGAGCCGTCCGCAGACGCGGCACGCTTTCATCCGTCTTCCCGCCTCTCCTTGGGACTCTGCATCAACCTGAGCAGCTCAGGGCCCGCCCGTGGGAGACTCGGCCGAACCGAGCTCGGGGGGCCGATGGTAGATGATGCGGGCGCAGCTCGGGCACTGGTCGAAGTCGTCCCCGCGCATCATCTTCTGGAACTGCATGGGCGGAATGCGCATGTGGCATTCGCTGCACGTTCCATCCGCGTCCGTGTGGGCGATCGCGGAGCCGCGACGCTTCCGGACCGTCTCGTACCGACGGAAGAGGACGGGCTGGACCTTCTCGATGAGCGCCCCCCGCGTCTTCCGCTTTCCCGTGGCCTCCGCCTCGAGCTGACCGAGCTTGGTCGTCACGTCCCCTTCCGTGGAGCCGAGCTGGGAGGCGATTCCGTCCCGCTCCTTCTGCGTGACGTCCGCCTCGGCGCGGGCCTGATCCACCAGCGCCGACAGCTTCTCCACCTCCACCTCGCGATCCCGGTAGAGCTTCCGGAGCTCCTCCACTTCACGCTGCGCCGCATTCACTTCCCGTTCCGTCCGGCAGCGGGCGAGCTTCTCTCGGGAACGCTCCATCTGCGCGCTCATCTGACGAGCCTCGGCGTGGAGCTCGTTCCGGGTCTTCTCCATCTCCGCGATGCTCGCGTTCGCACCGGCTATCTTCTCGTCGAGCTTCTGGAGCTGGCCCTTCTGCTTCTCCAGGGCCTCTCGCTCCTGACCGATCACGCCATCCAGGGCGAGGAGTTCCGCGTCCAGTGCGGCGAGTCGTTCTAGGGCCTCGATCTGCGGTGCTATCTTCACGGGTGGGTACGGCTCCTTGCCACAAGCTAGGTCGGGAAGTCTCGGTCTAAGGACGGCCAGTGGGCCCACCTGGGTTCGAACCAGGAACAACCCGGTTATGAGCCGGGGGCTCTGACCGATTGAGCTATGGGCCCGCGTGGACCACGGGGGCGTAACGTGCGATCTCCACGGGCGAAAACCTAGTCGAACCGGGGGGTGGGGGCAACGGGGCGAGCCGGTCCGACGGCGGAGCTACCGAACGCGGACGAGTGGGTCCCGGCAGCACCGAAAACCCGTGTGGAATTGGCGGTAACCAGCCACTTTGAGCTTGCGGACCGCCGAACAGCTCGGGTCGCCCGTGTACTCCCCGCCGCGGAGCGCCCGTGCGTCGGAGGACGTGTCGCTCCGCACCCACTCCTCGACGTTGCCGACGAGATCGCGCGCACCGACCGGACTCGTACACCGGGGCATCGACCCGCTCGGGACGCGGGCGTCGACCCGCTCGAGCACGGAGGCGACATCGCGACTCTCCCAGAGCTCCTCTGGCCGGACGGAGGGAACGCGCTTGCCGACGTTGCAGGCCGAAGCGTCCCGGACGTCCCCGTAGCCGAAGGCGAGCCCGGATTCCCCTTCGCAGGAAAACTGCCACTCCATCTCCGTGCAGAGGCGCTTCCCCTCCGTATCGCAGGCGCTCTCCGCTTCTTCGAAGGTGACCATCGCCGCGGGGAGCATTCCTTCGCGGTTCGGGTACTCGTCCCGGTCGATGCAGAAGCGAAGCTCGAGGCCCGTCCTGCAGTGCGCCGGCTCGTATTCCGCGCAGCCGCCGGGGAGCGATGGGTCCTTCCTCTTGCAGGTGTGACCGGTCTCGGCGCACGTCGTGCCCGCGGCGAGGACCATTCCCTCGGGGCAGAGCGCTTCGCCGAGCGGGTTCGGCGTGGGCGGCGCCTCGAGGTGAGGCGTGGATGCGGGCACCGCGGCGGCGGACGACGCGGCGGGCGTGGACCCGGCGGAGGGGCCGCCGATGGATTCCCGCGGGCGAACCGATGGGGCCCTGGAGCGCGGGATCGGCGCGGAAGCGGAAGCGAGGGGAAGTCCCGCGTGCTTCCTCCGAATCACCTCGCGGGAGGCCGCGAGCGAAACGGCGAGGATGACGACGAACGCAGCGGCCCGCCCGACGGTCATGGGCTCCGGGGGCTAACCGACGGCGCTCCGTGGCGCAACCGGTCGCGGAATGCAGAGGAGGCCGGCATGAGCGTGGTCTCGGGGTCCCGCACCGGATCGAGGAGAGACCGCGTCTGGGGTCCCGAAGTCGAGTCTTTCCGCGTTCCGAGCGTCCCTCCCGCACCCGCTCCGCATCGCCGGCCCCCGCGACCATCGGGCCGAAACCGCGCTTGGTGGATTGGCGGAGGTCGGGCTAAGTTGATCGGCTCCGAATGCAGCACCGGCTCGTCGTCCGAGGGGCAAGCCAGCACAACCTGAAGGAGGTGAGCTGCGAGCTGCCTCGCAATCAGCTCGTCGTCATCACCGGCCCGAGCGGCTCGGGGAAGTCGTCCCTTGCGTTCGACACCATCTACGCGGAGGGACAGCGAAGATACGTCGAGTCGCTCTCCGCGTACGCGCGGCAGTTCCTGGACCAGCTCCCGAAACCGAGGGTCGAGAGCATCGAGGGACTGTCGCCCGCCATCGCGATCGAGCAACGGGCGCTCGGCAAGAGCCCGCGCTCGACCGTCGGAACCGTGACGGAGATCGCCGACTATCTGCGGCTGCTCTACGCCCGCGCGGGGACCCCGCACTGTCCGAAGTCCGGCAAGGTCCTTCGCGCCTACACCGTGCAGGAGATCGTCGACGCGATCCTGGACCGGGGGCCGGACGCACGCCTCGCCATCCTCGCGCCGGTCGCCCGCGCCCGGAAGGGCGAGCTCAAGGGCGAGCTCGAGAGGCTCCGCCGCGAGGGCTTCGTCCGCGTCCGGGTGGACGGGAAGATGATCGACCTCGGGGAGGAGATCGAGCTCGAACGCACGAAGTCGCACGACCTCGACGTCGTCGTCGACCGCATCGTGGTCCGGGACGGCGTGAAGGGCCGGGTCACGGATTCCGTGGAGCTCGCGCTGAAGCTCGGCGACGGGACCGTCCTCGTCGACTACCAGGACGGCAGCGAACCGGTCGTCATGAGCGAACGCCTGGTCTCGTGGGAGTACGGGATCACGCTGCCGCCCCTCGAGCCGCGGCTCTTCTCGTTCAACAGCCCGCACGGCGCATGCCCGACCTGCGACGGTCTCGGCACCCGGTCCCGCATCGACCCGGAGCGCGTCGTGCCGGACGCGCGACGCACCCTGCGCGAGGGCGCGATCGCGGCGTTCGGGCGTCGCGGCTCCGTCGCGACGGCAACGGAAGTGGATCGAGCCGTGAAGACGCTCGGCATCCCGGCAGACGTCCCCTGGAGCGACATCCCCGAAGAGCTCCGTCAGGCGCTCCTCCACGGCTCGGCCGCCGGGGACAGGAAGAAGAAGAAGGGCACGGCCCCCTACGAGGGAATCATCCCGCGACTCGAGCGCATGCTCGAGACGGGCGAGGCAGAGGAAGGCGGGGACGACGACGGCGAGGCCGCGGAGGGCGCCATCGGCCCCGAGGATCTCGGGCGCTTCGCCGTCACCCAGACGTGCGAAACGTGCGGCGGCGGGCGCCTCCGCCTCGAGGCGCTCGCCGTGAAGATCGCGGGGAAGGACATCGCCGAGACCTCGCGGCTCCCGCTCACGAAGCTCCGGACGTTCCTCGACCAGATCCTCTCCGGGGACGCGATCGCGCAACGGAACCGAACCGTCGCGGAGCCCCTCCTCAAGGCCGTCTCGGAGCGGCTCGGGTTCCTCATCGACGTCGGGCTCGACTACCTGTCTCTGGATCGTGCCGCCCAGACGCTCTCCGGCGGCGAAGGGCAGCGCATCCGGCTCGCCACGCAGATCGGCGCCGCGCTGGTCGGCGTGCTCTACGTCCTCGACGAGCCGAGCGTCGGCCTCCACGCTCGCGACAACGAGCGACTGCTCGTCGCCCTCCGGCGGCTCGTCGACAAGGGAAACAGCGTCCTCGTCGTCGAGCACGACCGGGACGCCATCCTGGCCGCCGACCACGTCGTGGACATGGGCCCGGGCGCCGGCGCGCTCGGCGGACGGATCGTGGCGGAGGGCTCGCCCGCGGAGATCATCCGCTCGCCGACGTCGGTGACGGGGCCGTACCTGTCCGGAGAAAAACAGCTCCGCATGCCCTCCGAGCGGCGAAAGCCCGGAAAGGACGCCCTGAAGGTCGTCCGGGCCCGCGCCCACAACCTGAAGGACGTCACCGTGGAGGTCCCGCTCGGGCTCATCACGGCGGTGACCGGCGTCTCCGGCTCCGGCAAGAGCAGCCTCATCGTCGACACGCTCCTCAGCGCGACGCGCGCTGCGCTCTACGGCGCGACGGGCTGGGTCGGTCCCTGCGACGGCATCGAGGGCCTGCAGAACATCGACAAGGTGATCAGCATCGACCAGGCGCCGATCGGGCGGACGCCGCGGTCGAACCCCGCGACGTACACGGGCATCTTCACGTACCTCCGCGAGCTCTACGCCGGGCTCCCCGAGGCGCGCGCGCGCGGCTACAAGCCGGGGCGCTTCTCCTTCAACGTGAAGGGCGGCCGCTGCGAGGCCTGTCAGGGCGACGGCGTGCTCCGCGTGGAGATGCACTTCCTCCCCGACGTTTACGTCCAGTGCGAGACGTGCGGCGGCCGCCGGTACAACCGCGAGACGCTCGAGATCCGGTACCGCGGACTCTCGATCGCGGACGCCCTCGATCAGACGGTCGAGGAGGCGCTCGCGGCGTTCGAGTCCATTCCTCGCATCGCGCAGCGGCTCCACGCGCTCCACCAGGTCGGCCTCGGGTACGTCCAGCTCGGGCAGCCCGCGACGACGCTCTCCGGCGGCGAGGCGCAGCGCGTGAAGCTCGCGACGGAGCTCGCGCGGAAGGCCACCGGGCGGACCCTGTACGTCCTCGACGAGCCGACGACAGGCCTCCATTTCTCGGACATCGAGATGCTCACGACGGCGCTCTTCGGGCTCCGGGACGCGGGCAATTCGATCCTCCTCATCGAGCACAACCTCGAGCTCGTCGCGTGCGCCGACTGGGTCATCGACATGGGTCCCGAGGGAGGCGAGCGCGGCGGGCAGGTCGTCGTCGTGGGTCCCCCGGAGGCGGTCGCGGCCTGCAAGGAGAGCCACACGGGGCATCACCTCGCCGCCGTCATCGAGCGTACGCGCGAGAACGCCGCCTCCGCAGGAGCCCCCAGGGCTCAGGCGAACGGCGGCGGAAAGAAACCCTCTCGCAAGCGCTGAACCGCCTCTCTCGGCGGCTCGGCAATCAGCCGAAGTCGCGCTCGACGCGCTCCTGATCTTCCTTGCACCGGATGCAGAGCGTCGTCTCCGGGCGGGCCTCGAGGCGCTTCACGGAGATCTCCTCCCCGCACTCCTCGCACACGCCGAAAGAGCCGTCTTCGATCCGCTCGAGCGCTTTCTGGATCTTGTCCAGGAACGTCTTCTCGCGACCGCGAAGACGGAACGTGAACGCCTGCAGATACTCACTCGACGCGAGGTCCATCTCGTCGGGAAGGTCGTCCGCGTCGAGCGCCATGTCTTGCTCGAGCGTCTGCTGTGCCTTCTTGACGATCTCTTCTCGCTTCGTCTCGAGCAGTTTCTTGAACTTCTTGAGCTGCGTTTTGTTCATGGTGCGAAAGACCCGCGAGGCCAGCCCCGCGGGAGCCCCCCAACATAAGAATCGTCTCCCCCCGCGTCAATCACGTTGGAACCTCGGTCCGACCCGGGACGCCTCCGCTCTTTTTCCTTCCGCTCCCCTCCCACCCGGCCCTTTTTGCGGGTTGCCGCGGCGCGGCGGGGGGCCGGCAGGCTACCCTCGCTCTTCGTGACCTCCGTGAGCCCTGGCGGCCCCGAGCGCGAGAGCGCCACGACGCCTCGCGACGCCGCGACGGTAGTCGTCGCCCGGGACGGCGCGGGCGGGCTCGAGGTCTTCTGCGTGGAGCGGCACTCGAAGAGCGGCTTCATGGGAGGCGCGCTCGTGTTCCCGGGCGGCAAGGTCGACGCGCGAGACGCTTTGCCCGAGTGGGAGACGCGAATCACCGAGCTCGACCCGCGAGCGCGCTCGCTCGCCTCGGATCTCGCGACGGCTCGCTCGTACGCGGTCGCGGCCCTCCGCGAGGCCCTCGAAGAAGCGGCGTTGATCCCCGTCGTCGGGGGCTCGCTCGACGATGCGGGCGCGCGAGCCCTGCGGGACGCTTGCGCCGCGGCGCCGCTCGACGTGCTCCTCGCCGAGCGTGGGCTCGTCCTGGACGCCTCTCGCCTCACCGCGTTCTCTCGCTGGATCACGCCGACGGCGGAGCCGAAGCGATTCGACACGCGGTTCTATCTGCTCGCTGCGCCGCTCGGGCAGGAGGGCCTGCACGACGACCACGAGACGACGAAGAGCTTCTGGGCGACGCCCCCGGACGTCCTCGAACGCTGGAGCCGCGGCGAGGTGATGCTCGCGCCGCCCACGGCGTGGGCGCTCGGCCTGTTCTCGAATTGCGCCGACGTCGAGGCGGCGTTCCGCGCCGCGCGAACGACCCGGCTCGACCCGGTCGAGCCGAGGTTCGTCACCGACGACGGCGGCATGGTGCTCACGCTCCCCGGAGATCCGCTGCACGAGGGCGCGGGAGAGAGCCCGCTCGAGCCCGGCGGCCCGACGCGCTTCGTGCTCGAGGGCGGACGATTCCTCCCGAAGCGCGTCGGCTGAGCCGGCGCCGATTCAGAGGCCGTCTCGGAGCGCGCGCACGGCGTTCACCACGGCGTCCGCCATCTTCTGGCGATAGTCGGCCGTGTCGAGGCGGCGCTCCTCGCCGGGGTTCGAGATGAACGACGTCTCGAACAGGGCGGCGGGCATGCGCGCGCCGGCGAGCACGTAGAACCCGGCGCTCTTCACGCCCTGGTCCGAGACCTCCCCGTAGTGAGGAGAGAGCGACGCGATCGCCGATCGCTGGAGGAGTTCGGCGAAGTGGTGGGACCGCGCGACGTTCCCGCGATCCAGCACCTGGCTCATGATGTTCGCGAGCTCGGCCGAAGCGGCCGCCGTCGACGCATTCTCGCGCGCCGCCACGCGAGCGGCGAGGTCGTCGCGCGACGAGTCGAGCACGAACGTCATCACGCCGCGGCTCCCCGGGGCGTCGCTCGCGTTGCAGTGGATGGAGACGAACAGGTCCGCGGAGAACGCGTTCGCGCGCGCGACCCGTTCGTCCAGCGGGACGTACACGTCGGCGTCCCGCGTGAGGAGCGTCGAGATGCCGAGCTCTCGCGCGATGAGCGGCGCCGCGCGGTGCGCGATGTCGAGCACGACGTCCTTCTCGCGGAGGCCGCCGGCGCCCGTCGCTCCCGGATCGTTTCCCCCGTGCCCGGGATCGAGCACGACACGCCGGATGGCGCGCGTCGCAGGGTCGCTCTCGGCGTTCGCCGGGGCCACGTCGACGACCAGCCGGAACGGCTCCGGCAAATAGAAGACCCGGTGCGAGACGGCGCGGGAGAGATCGAGGACGACGCGCGTGGCCGCCCCCTGCGCTCCGAGCCGCACGCGTTCGACGAGCCCGTCCGCAGGGACGGCGTGGCGCGCTTTCGGAACCGCGTGCTCGATGTCGACGAAGAGGCGCGGGCCGTGGGTCGCGTCCGGCGGAAGCTCGCCGACGGAGAAGCGCGTCGGGCGCGTGACCCGGACGACGACGCGCGCCGCGTCCTTGCCGCCGTAGTGCTCCACGCCCGTGATCCGGGCCGGTTCGGCGTTCGGAGGCTCCACGAGATCGGGCGGAACGATCGAGGTCGGCGGGCTCGCGGACGGTGCGGCGGCTCCACCGAGCTCGCGATCGAGCTCGGCGCGTGCCTCCGGGGTCGGTTCGAACGCCGAGAGCGTTCCGAGCACGCGCTCGATGCGTTCACGGCAAGGCTCGCCCCGGTGGTGCGCACGAGCGCGGTAGAGCGCTCGATACTGCGCCGAGGGATCTCCGGCGAGCTCGCCCTCCAGGAGCGCGAGGTCCACCTCCGCGTCGCACTGACCGGAGAATGGCGTCTTCGCGGCGCGACGGTAGAGCTCCGTCGCTTCGAGCGCGTCCGCGGAGACGCTCTCCGTCCGGTAGAGACGCGTCCGGAGTCGAGCCGCCTCGACGAGCTTCTCGGCTCCGACCGCGCCACCGACCTTCTCGGCCTCCACGGAGAGCGCATCGGCGCGCGCGACTGCCTCGGCCCGGCTCGGCAGCGTCGGCGACGCGGACGCCGACGGAGCGCTCGAGACGTGCTCGTGTGGCGGCGCGGAGCAGGCGCCCACCAAGACGCACACGGCCGTCGCCAGACGCGCGAGGCCACGGAGGGGCGGACGGAGGGGCAGAGCCGAAAATGCGGTCACGAGCAGAATGCGGTGGTTCTCGAGACGGGGCCGGGGAGCCGCATCGGGTGTCGAGGAGGTGCCGGGTCGGGAGCGTTTGCGTGGGCTCCTTTTCGGATGCTACTGTCACCCTGAGCAGACACTCGGCAATTCCGCGCGCGGACCGAGGTTTTTGATGGCCGACCAGACGGGAAACGACAAACCCCAGAGCCAGGGTCCCCTGTCGGTCGAGGAAGCCGAGCGCCTCGCGAGCCAGTTCACGCCCCTCTGGGAAGAGCCGGCGTTCGACGCCGGGCCCGCTGCGCCGGCGCCGGCTGCACCCGCGGCGGCTGCGCCGGCGCCCCCGGCACCGACCCCCGCGGCAGCCGCGCCGGCTGCACCCGCCCGGGTCGCGCCTGCGCCGGCTCCCTCTGCACCCGCGCCGAATCCCCCGGCGGCGCCGGTCGCGGCGGTCCCCGTCGTCGCCCTGGCGGCCCCCATCCCGGTCGGCGCTCCCGCGTCCCCCGCGCCTCCGGCCGCCCCACCCGACGCGCCGGCGGAGGAACCGCAGCTCCCGAACACCAAGATCGAGTACGCACCGCCGCGCCCCCTGCCCCACGCGCAGAAGACGTCCGATTCCGGGCCCTCCGCGACGGTGGACGTCGCCGGTGGAGTTCAGGCGTCCGCGACGTCGACGCCCCTCGGCGTTCCAGCGGCGCCGCCCGCACGCCCGGCGCTCGAGGTCGTTCGCGACGGCTCCTCGCCGGACATCGCCCAGGCGGCGGACGTGGCTCGTGTCGACACCGTCCCGCCGAAGAGCCGGACGGTCGCGGCCAAGGGCCGGAGCATCGTCATCGGCGTGATGGGCGCCGCCGCGGTCCTCATGCTCGCCGTCGGCGCGAAGCAGCTCCTCGGCTCGAAGGAGGAGCAGAAACCGACCGAGTCCGCGTCGCGAGCCGAGGCGGTCACCGCGGCTCCGACACCGGCGCCGGAGCCCCCGAGGTCCGCGGAGCCTCCGAAAGCAGCCGAACCCGCTCCGCCCCCGCCGCCCGCCGAACCCGAGCCCGCGGCTGCTGCCCCCGAGCCCGAGCCGGCTCCGGAGCCCAAGGCAGAGGCGCCGAAGGTCGTGAAGTCGGCGGAACGAGCCCGACCCGTCGCGGCCGCTCCGGTCCGTGCGCCGAAGCCGGCGCCGGTGAAGGAGAAGGAAAAGCCGCACCGCGCTACGTCGACCCCGTCTTCTCCCACTCCGCACGGGGGTGGGACTATAGTGCGCGAGAGTCCATTCTAGTCGGACGAGGTCGAGCCGACCGCTCCTTTTCCTTTCCGACACGAGGCCTTGCATGAAGCTCCGCTCCGCCGTCCGCCTCCTCGCCGCTCTCGGTCTTGCCTGTGCGCTCTTCGCCCCCAGGGCGGCCCACGCGGAGGACGACGCGACGACCGAGATGGCCCGCCAGCGTTTCCGTGAAGGCGTCGGATATTACGACCAGCGCCAGTACGAGAAGGCGCGCCTCGCGTTCCTCCAGGCGTACGCGCTGAAGGCACACCCGTCGATTCTCCTGAACCTCGCCCAGAGCGAGCTGCGCGGAAACCGGCCCGGGGACGCCGTCACCCACTTCACGGAATTTCTGAAGGCGAACACCGAGGCGAGCGAGTCGGAGAAGCAGGAAGCGGAGCTCGGGCTCGCCGCTGCGAAGTCCAAGGTCGGCGAGGTGACCGTGAACTCGGACACCGCGGGCGCCCAGGTCACGGTAGACGGGGACGAGAAGGGGACGATCCCCCTCCCCGGCCCGCTCTATCTCGCCCCCGGCGCACACACCGTGGAGGCGAAGTCCGGGGACAAGCGCGCGTCGAAGACGGTGAACGCGAGCGCGGGCCAGGCGACCGCGGTGAACCTCACGCTGAAGAGCGCCGGGACGATGGCGCCGGTGGCCGCCCCCGCCCACAAGGACGAAGCGGAGCCCGAAGCGAAGGAGCCCGAGGAAGAAGCGGCCGAGCCGTCCTCCGCGCCGCCCGAATCCGACAACACGGCGTCCGCGGAGGTCTCGACCGGCAGTCGAAAGAACTTCATCGACTGGTGGACGCACACGCCGGCGGCGATCGTCGCGACGGGCGTCGGCGTGGTCGGCGTCGGGCTCGGCATCACGTTCGCGGCGATGTCGCACCAGGACTTCGCGAACGCGGACTCCTACAAGGCCGACATCCTGGCCCAGTGGGCCGGCGGGGCGAGGCCGGACGCGAGCCTCTTCCCCCAGGGGACCGTCCCCTGCGCGCTTCCGGACTCGGCCGCGACGATCTTCGCGACCCACAACGAACCGGGCAAACAGCGCGAATACGCCGACGCTTGCAAGAAGTTCGACGACACGAAGAACTCCGGTGAGACGAAGAAGACCGTCGCCATCGTGAGCAGCATCGTGGGCGGCGTGGGCCTCGTCGGAACCGTCGTCTATTACTTCGTGGACCGGGGCGCGAAGGAGTCCGCCACGGCGAAGCCCCGGACGTTCCGGGCGGACGTCTCTCCGTGGCTCGGCGGCGGGGTCTCGGGGCTCGCCGTCAGCGGCTCCTTCTGATCGCCCCGCGCGCCCGCGCGTCCGTCCCGGGACTGCCTGGTCACCGCTCGAGCCAGGAACGAAACGTGCTCCGCGGCACGCCGGCCGCGCGAGACGCCGCGCTGGCGTTCCCTCCGCACTCGGAGAGAAGCGCGGCGGCTTCGGTTCGGCTGAGAGAGCGCGCACGGCCTTTCGGCGGGCTGAGCGCGCCGTCCACGTCGTCCCCGGTGACGTGCTCGCCGCGTGCCGCGACGGCCGCGCGATAAAGGACGCTGGAGAGCTCCCGCACGTTCCCGGGCCAGGCGTGCGCGACGAGCCGCGCGAGCGCGCTGCTCGTGAGCGAACGCTCCCCGACCTCGTCCCGGATCCGATGGAGGAGCGTGCGCGCGAGCACCGGGATGTCGCTCTTCCGCGTCCGGAGCGGCGGGACCCGGATCACGAACGTGGAGATCCGGTGGTACAGGTCCTCTCGGAAGAGGCCGCTCCCGACGCGCTCGTCGAGGGCTGCCCAGGTGGCGGACACGATCCGCACGTCGACGGGAAGCGGCTTTCCGCCGCCGACGGGACGAACGAGCTGCTCCTCCACGACGCGAAGGAGCTTCGCCTGGATCGCGGGATCCAGGTCGGCGACCTCGTCCAGGAAGAGCGTCCCCTGATCGGCCTCCTCGAAGGCGCCCGCGCGCGCGGCGATCGCGCCGGTGAACGCGCCCCGCCGGTGGCCGAACAGCTCCGCGTCGGCGAGCGCGCTCGGGATCGTCGCGACGTTCAAGGGGACGAAAGCGCCCGAGCGGCGGCTCAGGTGGTGGAGCGCGCGCGCGGCGAGATCTTTACCCGCGCCGGACTCCCCCTGGAGGAGCACGGGAGCGCGGAGGGAGGCGCAGCGCCGGAGCTCCGCCGTGAGCCGTCTCATCGGCACCGATCCGCCGACGAGGCCGGGGATCGGGTCGAACCGCTCGGGAAGCGCACGCGCCTCCTGGAGTGACCGCACCGTGAGCGTCGTCCGACCGACGACCAGGCTCGCGGCGCCTGGTGAGAGGTGCGCCTGGGAGACGCGCGCGCCGCCCACCCAGACGCCATTTCGCGACGCGAGGTCCTCCACGTAGACGCCGCCGGCCGTGGCGCGGAGCCGCGCGTGACGCGCGCTCACCGTCCGATCTTCCACCCGGACGTCGGCGCCGAAGCCGCTCCCCACGACGAGCGGCGCGTCGTCTTCCAAGGACAGCACGTGGCACCGCGACTCGGACCCGATCTCCACCGCCCACGGTCCGGCGTCCGGCTCTGTCCGGATCTCCAGCGTTTGCCCTTCTTCGGCCCCGAAGTGGTCGTCTCCGTCCATGCTTCCTGGTCTTCGGACGCCCGTGGCCCGGAGTTGCGACCCGTGTGGTAGAAGCGGCCGCATGCGAACGACGACGGCTCTCGGTCTCCTCGGCGCGGCCCTCGCGACGGCCCCTCCGGCGCTCGCTCTGGACGCGACCCCGGGAGGCACGGCGCCCGCCCCGGCCGCTCCGGCGGCGCCGAGCCCGGCGGAAAAAGCACCGCAGAGCTCCGATCAGTCCCTGGTCCCCACGGTCGAGCGTGACCCGCTCGAGGGCGGCGGCTCGGACTCGCCGGAACCGGCCCCCGGCCCTGCCCCAGGCGGCCCTGCCGCGGGTGAGCCGACCGCGCCGGCAGCAGCGGCCGCACCCGGCATGGCTCCGGCGCGGAGCGCCCAGGTGGCAGAGGAGGACGAAGACGTCCCGCCCGCCCACGACACCGTCGGCGGCCACGTCGCGGTCGGGGCGATCGCAGGTTACGCGATGCCGTTCGGCTCCCTCGATTCCCGGGTCGCGCAGACGGACGTCGTGGGGCCCGGGCTCTTTCTAGGCGGCGACATCACCTACGGGGTGAGCCGCACGGTGATGATCGGCGCGTACGGCGAGGTCTCCCTTCTCTCGGGCGAAGGCATCCATGCGGAGAAGGACGCTTCGTCGATCGCCGCGGGCGCGATGCTCCGATACCACCTCGTGCAGGGGCTCCGCTTCGACCCGTGGATGGCCTACGGAATCGGCTTCCGCCGTCAGAAGGTGGCGACCGACTCCGTCACCGGGCTCGACTGGGCGCGGATCCAGCTCGGCGGCGACTGGTACGCCTCCTCCAACATCGGCTTCGGTCCGGTGCTGGACCTCTCGCTCGGGACGTTCCTGTCCGCGAGCCCCGGCACCCTCGAGTCGAAGTCGGTGAACGCGGTGTTCGTCGTGGGCGGCCGTCTCGTGTTCGACAGCCCGGGGAAGTGACCCGCCGCGCCTAGCGGCGCGCGCTCGCGGGGTCGTGGAACGGCTGGACCAATCGGGGGCGAATAGTTTGTATACAAACTGTCCGGTGAGGAGAATACCCCCACGGCGCCGTTCGTCGTGAGGGCACGATGGTCCCGCTCCGGTCCTTTTCGGCGCGGTTGCTCAGCCTTCGGTGGCGATGGCGACGCCGAGGGCTTTGCGGAGCGCCGTGTACTGTTCGCTCACGCTGAAGACGAGGAGCTCCTTCATCTTGTCGGCTGCGCTGAGGTCGCCCGGCACCGTCGGCTCGGCCGCGAGGATCTTCTTCGCGATCTCGAGATCCCCCGACACCAGGAGACCGGCGCGGCACGCCGTGAGCTCCACGGCCTGGCTCCACCGGCGAATGTTGGCCTTCGCGCCCTCCTCGATGAAGCGCTTCACGACGGTACGGAGACCTTCCATCTGGACGGGCTCCATGTACTTCGCGAGCTCCTGCGCCGTCGTCTGCACCTGACGCGCGATGTCCGCCGGCATCGGCGTGTTCGGCGCCGCGATCATCACGCCCGCGAAGAGCATGATGGTGAGCTCCGCCTGAGTCGGGAAGAGCGTGCGGATGTAGTGCTCACCCCGGTAGAAGGCGAGGTGCTTGCCGCAGAGGAACGCGAGCTCCTGCGGCGTGAAGCCGCTGAGCACCGTCTGGCCCGCGACGGACGCCGGCGGGATCGCCGGAACCGCGACGACGGAACCGGGGACGTCGTTCCGGACGTAGAGCTCGGGGCTCGCGATGCCGAGCACCTGCGCGGCCCAGCCGAAAGTCTTCGCGAACGTCACGGTGGAGCTCGCCGGGTCCTGCTTGAACTTCGCGTTCAGGACGGGGAGCTTGTTCTGCATCTTGAGCTGCGCGATCTTCGCCTGGAGCGCGGCAGCGGCGATCATCTCGAAGATCTTCGAGACGTAGAGGTTCTCGTCCGCGTGGAAGAGGTGGCGGACCCAGTGGTCGTTCGTGAGCCGCCCCTTCACGGCGAGCATGCCCTGCGGTCGGTAGTCGTCGAAGAAGCGCTGCTCCTCGGCGTCCGCCTTGTGCATGAACGCCATCGCCGAAGCGACGCACCACGCTTCGTCGTACGTCTGCTTGTGGAGGTACAGACGGTACAAGGACCGGTACGGGTCCACGCGAAGAGCGTCCTGCTCGAGGATGGCGCGCTGCTCCTTGATGGCCTCGTCGAACTTCTCGGTGCTCTCGTAGAGCTCGGAGAGGATCTGACGCTCCGTGAGATCCTCGGGCCGGATCGTCGAGGCCATCTTGAACGCTTCGATGGCCGTCGGGATCTCGCCGATGCGGTCACGGTAGATGAGACCGAGCTGGTGCCAGAGGGTGTACTCGAGGTCCGTGTTTCCCTTGCCGGCGATGCGGTGGAGCATCTTCCGGTAGTTGCGCTCGAGCTGCTTCCAGTTCTTGTCCTGCGTGAGGATCTTGTTGATGCGCTCGAAGCCCTCGAGGAGCGAAGGATTGAGATCCAGCGCTTCGTTGAACAGCTCGACGGCGCGGTCCGCGTCCTCCAGCTTGTCCCGGTAGAGCTGCGCCATCGTGTAGAAGTACCGGGCCTTGCGCTCGGGAGCCTTCTCCAGGTCGGCGATGGACTGGACGGTGTCCACCATCTTCTGCCAGTCGGCGGCCGTCTGGTAGAGCTGGAGGAGCTTGTGGAGGAGGACGTGGTCCTGCGGCTTGTACTGGAGCGCTTCCTCGAGGGCCTCGATGGCCTTCGGCGGAGCCTTCTCCTTCTCCGCCCAGACGTCTCCGATCTCGATGAGGAGCTTGAAGCGCTCTTCCTCGTCGAACACGCTGTCCAGGATCTGGCGCTTGTACGCGGCGACCTGCTTCCAGTCGTTGTTCTTGGCGTAGAGCTCGACGAGAGCCTCGAGGGTCGGCCGGTGCTCGCTGTTCAGGGCGAGCGCCTTCTCGAAGTTGTTGATCGCCTGCTTCGCCTGCGCCTGCTCGCGCTTGATGCAGCCGAGGCGATAGTAGACGTCCGTCCGCTGCTCGACCTCTTCCTCGCCGAGGGACGTGAGCACCTTCTGGTAGTTCGTGAGCGCGCTCGCCCAGTCCTTCAGGCGGTAGGAAACCTCCGCGATGCCGCGGATCGTCTCCTGATCGGTCACGTCGAGCTGGTGCGCGGCGGTGTACGCCTTGATCGCCTTCTCGTCGTTGCCGAGCGCGGAGTGGACCTTGCCGAGGAGCCGGTTCAGCATGTGCTGTTCCTGGCGCTCGCGGCCCTTGCTCTTCTTGACGAGCATCTCCGCGAGCGGCTCCGCGTCCTTCCAGCGCTCCTGCTTCGCGTACTCTTCCACGAGCGGGAGCGCGGCTTCCTCGCAGTCCGGGTCCGCCTGGATGGCGAGCTCGTATGCCTGGATCGCGAGCTCCTGCTCCGAGAGCATGTCGTGACGGACGCGGCCGAGCTCCACGAGGAGCTTCGCGCGGGCCCGGGGCTGCTCGGTGTTCTGCTGCTCCTGGTCGAGGTAGTTCGCCGCCCGATCCCAGTCCTGCTCGTCGATGGCGATCGTCCGGAGCGCACCGAGGGACGGCAAGTGAGCCGGGTTCAGATCGAGCGCCATCTCGAAGCGCTCCTGAGCCTGGACGCGATCCCCGAGCTTTTCGTCGAGGGTCTTGCCGATGCGGAAGTACATCTCGACGCGCTGAGTGCCGTCGCTCGTGAGATCCGCGACCTTGATCATCGCGTCGATCGACGCCTGCGTGTCGCCCTGCTTCTCGTACAGCTTCGCGAGCTGCTCGAGCGCCTCGATGTTCGTCTCGTCGAGGTCGACGATGTTCTGGTAGGCGCTGATCGCCTGGTCGGCGTCGCCCACCTCGTCCGCGTACACCTGGGCGATGTTGCGGAAGAGTTCCACCTTCTCCGTCGGCTCGATCGTCTCGCCGATGTGGCGCTCGTAGGCGTTGATGAGATCCAGCCACTGCTTCAGGCGCCGGTAGGCCCGCTCGAGGCCGACGTACGCCCGCTTCTCGGCGTGGTTGATCTCGAGGGCCTGCTCGTACCGCTGGGCCGCGACGTCGGCCTTGAGGAACTGCTCCTCCTGGATGCCGGCGAGCTTGAGGAGGACCTCCACGCGGTCCCTCTCGCTCTCCACGACGTCGAGCTGCTTCTCGAGGACGTCGACGAGGTCGCTCCACCGCTGGAGCGTCTCGCTGACGCGCTCGAGGCCGCGGAGGGCCGGCAGGTTCGAGGCGTCGATGTTGAGCACGTCGCGGTAGACCTGGCCGGCCTTGTCCAGATCGCGGAGCTGCTTCTCGTACAGCTCGCCCATCCGGAGGCTCGTCTGCACGATCTGCTCCGAGTCCGTGAGGGCCTTCACCTTGCTGGTGAGGATCTGGATGAGCTCGGTCGTCTGACCGCGCTCCGCGTGGAGGCGCTCGAGCGCCTCGAGCGCCGGAAGGTAGAGCGGATCCACCTCGAGGGAGCGCTTGTAGTAGGCGATGCCCTGGTCGACCTGCGACATCTGCTTCTCGAGCAGCTCGCCGAGGTCGAAGAGAATCGCCCGGCGATCCTCGTTCGCGACGGCGATGTCGAGGGCGCGCGTCAGCGTCTCGCCCATCTTCTGCCAGTTCGCGCCGCTACGGTGGATGTTCGCCATCTGCCGCACGACCTTCACGTTGTTCGGGTCGAGCTGCATGACCTGCGCGTAGTACGGCTGCGCGTACTCGGGGTGCCCGAGGTCCTCGCCGTACCACTTGCCGAGGCGCAGGCAGAGCTGGATCTTCGTCCGGACTTCTTCCTGCTCCTGGAGCCAGGCGTTCGCGGTGTTGATGAGCTCGCCCCAGCGACCCGTCGCCTGCGCCATCCTCTCGAGGTACGCGGACGTCGCGTCGTCCCCGTAGTCCTCGCTGAACGCGTTCACGAGGGCGTCGAACGCCTGGTTGTTGTCCCCGAGGTGCTCTTCGAAGACGGTGGCGATGCGGCGCAGCAGCTCGCTCCGCGCCGAGACCTCTTCGAGCGTCTCGAGGCGGTTCAGGTACATCTCCACGAGCTGCTCCCAGCGGCCCGCGGCGCGGTGGAGCTTCTCGAGCTCGATGAACGCCTCGTGGTGCGTCGGCTCGATCTGGAGGATCTTCTCGAACGCCGGCGTCGCCTGGTCGTAGTCCTCGACCTTCTGCCAGATCTGAGTGACCTCCGTGAGCTCGCGGATCTTCTCCGCCGGCTCCTGGAGCGCCTCGGCGCGCTGCATCTTCACGCCGACCACGTCGGGCCAGCGCTCCTCGGCGCGGTAGATCTTCTCGAGCTCGTCCATCGCCTCGAAGTCCGAGGGATCGACCTCGAGGAGCTTCCGCCACGCTTCCGCGGCGTCGAAGGACTGTTCGAGAACGGTGCCGTAGGTCTTGCCGAGCTCGCGGAAGACGGCCTTCAGCTCTTCGGGATCCAGCAGAGATCCGGCTCGATCCACCGTTGCGTGGAGAGCGGTGACGAGCTCGTTCGCGTCCTTCCGGCGGCGCCAGATGTCCGCGACCGAGCGGAGCGCCGCGACGTTCGCGAAGTCGATGTCGAGCACTCGTTGCCAGGTGTCGAGCGCCTCGTCGTCGCGACCGAGCCGCTCCGTGAACAGGCGGGCGCGCCGGGTGAGGGCGTTCACCCGGTCCTCGTCCGACTCGGCGATGTCGAAGTGACGCTCCAGGACGTCCGAGAGCTCCGCCCAGCGTTCCTGACGCTCGTACAGGTTCGAAAGCGCGAGGAGCGCTTCCGGGTCCTCACCGCGGAGGTCGAGGACTCGCTTCCACCCTTCGATGGCCTCGTCGATGTTCCCGAGACGTTCGGATGCGAGGTTCGCGAGGCGAGCGCGGATCTCCGCCTCTTCCACGTCTCCCACGGCGTTGTCGAGCTTCCGGCCGTAGACGACCTTGAGGTCGTTCCAGGACTCCTTCGTCTCGTAGATGCGCGCGAGCGCGTTGACGGCGTCCTCGTTGTTCGGCTCGAGCTGGTCGAAGATCTTCCGGTAGGCGACGATCGCCTCTTCCACCTTCTGGAGCTGCTCCTCGTAGACCTGGCCGAGGCGGCCGTAGAGCTCCACCTTCTCGCGCTCGTCGCTCGCGATCTCGGCGCGCTGCTCGAGGATCCCGGCGAGCTCGGCGTACTGCTCCGTGGCGGAGTAGATGCGGTCGAGGTTCGCGAGCGCTTCCGGCTCCTTCGGAGCGACGGACAGCACGAAGCGGTACGACTCCTCCGCCTTCTGGACGTCGGCGAGCTCCTCCTCGAAGACGCGGGCGAGCTTCCGACCGATCGACGCGAGCGTCCCGGGCTCGAGGCCCTCGATGCTCATGACGTCCGCGTAGGCGTTCGCGAGCTCTTCCCAGCCGCCCTCGATCATCCCGGCGAGCCGCTCGATCTCTTCGCCCGATTTTTCGTCCAGAGGCTTCTCTCGGAGCGCGCGTACGTAGACGCGGAACGCCTGGACCGGATCCATGAGGCGCTCTTCCGCGTCCTCGGCGATCCGGTAGTACATCTGGATGCGCTCTTCGGGCTCCGAGATGGCCGCGAGCTGCGCCTCGTGGACGCGGATGAGCTTTTCCCACTCGCCCGCCGACTGATAGAGCGGCTCGAGGATCTGGCCAATTTCCAGCTGTTTCTGACCGGACTCGAAGAGCCCTTCGAGAGCGCGGAGCGTCTCCTCGTGCTCGGGCGCCGCGTTGATGACCTCGCTGTAGGCGGCGATCGCCTTGTCGATGTCGTTCAGGCGGAGCTGATAGACGCTACCGAGGCGGAACTTGAACTCGAGGATCTCCTCGGGGCTCTGGCCGAGCTCGGCCTCGCGCGAGAGGATTTCCGCGAGCTCCGTCCACCGCTCCGCCTGCGAGAAGAGGCGATCCAGCGAACGAACGGCGCTCTGGTTCTCCGGATCTGCCTCGAGCACGCGGCGGTACCGCGCGACGGCGTTGTCGAGGCTCTCGAGCTGGACTTCGTACACCTGCGCGACGCGGAGCCCCAGTTCGACGAGACGCTCGGGCTCGTTCTGGAGCTTGTCGAGCTCGGTGTCGTACAGGGAGGCGACGGCCGGCCACCGCTCGATCTGCATCGCGAGCCGTTCGAGCGCGCCGAGCGACTGCTCGTTCTGGCTGTCCTCGCCGACGGCCCGGGAGTACGTCTCGAACGCCTTCGTCGCGTCCCCGAGGCTCTCTTCCTGGAGGGCCGCGATCCGGTGGAGAAGGTCCACGCGCGCGAAGGGATCCTGCGCGGCCTTCACCTGCACCTCGAGCACGCTGACGAGCTTCTGCCACTCGCCCATCGCCTCGTAGACCGGCTCGAGGACCGCCGCAGCGCCGAGCGCTTCCTTGTCCCCGCTCTTGATGCCCTCGAGGGCCGCGAGCGTCGGCGCGTGATCGGGCTGAACGCCGAGGATGTCCCGGTAGAGCTCGACCGCGCGGGCGACGTCCCCGAGGTGCTTCTCGTAGAGCTCGGCGATCCGGTACTGGTAGCCGATGGCCTCCGCCGGGTCGGAGGTGAGCTCCGCCTCGTGCATGAGTACCGTGAGCAGCTCCGACCAGTTCTGGGCGGTCTGGTAGAGCACGTCGAGGCGACCGAGCGCCGTGAGGTCGTCCGGATCGAGCTCGAGGACCTTCTGGTACGTGTCGATCGCGCTCTGGACGTTGCCGAGCTCGCGCTCGTAGACGGCGCCGACCTCGTAGTAGATGAGCTTCTTCTCCTCGGCGTCCATGACGAGGTCCGCCTTGCGGGAGTAGACCTCGAGGAGCTCGGCCCACTTCTGGGCCTTCAGGTAGAGCCCGATGAGCGCGTCCACGCTGCGGAGGTCTTCCGAGTCGAGCTCGAGGACCTTCTTGTAGACGGCGATCGCGTCGTCGGGACGCTCGAGGACCTCTTCTTCGAGCGTCGCGGCCTGGTAGAGAGCCGCCTTCTGCTCTTCCGCGTCGGAGAGCATCTCCGCCTTGCGCTGGAGGATGAGCGACATGTCCGCGAAGCGTTCCGTGGACTGGAAGAGCGTCTGCAAGGACTCCGCCGCGGCGAGGTTCGTCGGATCGATGCCGAGGACCTTGCGGTAGAGCTCGATGGCGCGGTTCACGTCCCCGACGTCGTTTTCCACGACCCGGGCCGCGAACGTGTACAGGCGGCTCCCGAGCTCGGGATCCGTCTGCTTCTCCGCCAGATCCTCGAAGACCTTGGCGAGATCCGTGAACCGGTTCGACGCGCGCGCCAGGCGGTCGAGCGCCTCCTGCGTCGTCTCGTTGCCCGGGTCCACCGCGAGCGCGCGAGCGTGCGTGTCGAACGCCGCGGAGGGGTCGGAGGCCGCGTCTTCGTAGAGCTGCGCGATGCCGTGGAGGAGCTCCACCTTGCGGTTCGCGTCGTCCGCGCGGCGGACCTGCACTTCGTAGACGGAGATGAGCTTCTGGTAGTCGCCCTGCTGGCGGTAGAGCGGCTCGAGGATCTCGCTGATGGCGAGCTCGTGCGCTTCTGCGGTGCCGAGCCGTTCGAGAGCGGCGAGCGCGTCCGCGTTGGCGGCGTCCCGCTCGAGGACCTGCCGGTAGCCCTCGATCGCCGCCTCCGGCGAGTTCATCTCGCGTTCGCGGAGCGAAGCGAGGCGGAGCATGAGCCCGATCTGCTCTTCTTCCGTCTCGGCGAGGCCGAGGCGAGTCTCGAGGTTCTCGGCGAGCTCGGCCCACATGCGCTGCCGCGTGAAGAGCGACTCGAGAGCCGCGAGCGCGACCTGGCTCGTGGGGTCGAGCGAGAGCACCTCGCGGTACGCCGCGATGGCTTCGTCCGGCTTCCCGAGCTTCTCCACGTAGACGCTCGCCATGTGCGCGTAGAGCGCCTCACGATCCGCGCCTTCCTCCGCGAGCTCGATGCGGCGGCGATAGACGGAGATGAGATCTTCCCAGCGCTCCGTCCGCGTGTAGAGCGCGTCCATCGCGAGGAGGGCCTCTCCGTCCGCGGGATCGAGGCCGAGGATCTTCGTGTAGCTCTGCGCCGCCTCGGCGACGCGACCGAGGCGCTCCTCGATGCCGGCGAGACGAAGCCAGTAGTCACGAGCGAGCGTCGCGTCGGACAGGCCGTCCGCCACTTCGTTGTAGAGGGCGATGAGCTGGTCCCAGGCGTCTGCCGCCTGAGCCACCTCTTCGAGCTCCTGGCGGGACTCGGCGAGGGACGGATCTTCGCGCACGGCGCGCGCCTGCGCGTCGAACGCGCGGGAGCGGTCACCGAGCTGGCCGGCGGCCACGGAGGCGATCTTCCGGAGCAGCTCGACGCGGCGGGGCGTCTCCTCGCTCGAGAGCACGAGGATCTCGAGGGCCTTGATGAGCTTCTCCCAGTCCTCCCGGACCTCGTAGATGTTCTCGAGGATGCTCGCGGCTTCGCCGCGGAGCTCCACGTTCTCGAGCATGCCTTCGAGGGCGGTGCGCGCGCCCTCGTGATCGGCGTCGAGGAACAGGATCTCCCGGTAGTTCTCCAGCGCGACCGCCGGACGGGCGAGGTGCTTCTCCTCGGCCTGGGCGAGACGGAACTTGAGGTCGATGAGCTCCCCCTCGTTCACGTCGAGCTCGATGCGGCGGCGGAGGACCTCCGCGTAAGGCTCCCACTCCCCCGTCTTCTGATACAGGGTGTCGAGCGCGGCGAGCGCGGGAGCGTCCGCCGCGTCGTCCTCGAGGACGGCGCGGTACGTCTCGATCGCCTTCGCGGCGTCCCCGATCTGCACTTCGTACAGCTTCGCGATCTCGAAGAGGATCGGCTTCCGGTCCTCGGGGCTGTAGGCGAGCTCCCGGCGCTTCTCGTAGACCTCGAGGAGGTCCTTCCAGCGCTCGGTCTGGCGGTAGAGCTTCTCGAGCGCTTCGAGCGCGACGGCGTTCTCCGGCTCCGCCTCGTAGACGGCGCGGTACTCCGTGAGGGCGTCGTCGACGCGCTTCACTTCCTCGACGAGCACGCGGCCGAGCCTGAGGCGGAGCGCGGAAACCGCCTCGCGGTCGCCGTCGTCCTCGGCCTTCTTCACGGCGGCGCGGTAGGCCGCGATGAGATCGTCCCAGCGCCCCGTGAGCTCGGCGACCCGCTCGACGTCCGTCTGGCACTGGGCGTCGTTCGGAGCGATCTCGAAGGCGGACGCGTAGCGATCGAACGCCTTCGCGGTGTCCTTGATGCGCGTCTCGTAGAGAGACGCGACTTCCCGGAGGAGCTCGAGCCGGTCGGACGGATCCGACACGTGATTCAGCTTCACCTCGATGGCCGAGGCGAGGCCCTTCGGGTTGTTCATGTTCCCGTAGATCGGGATGAGGCGCTCGGCGGCGTCGAGGTGGTTCGCGTCGAAGGAGAGCACCTTCTCGTACGCGCGCGCCGCACGGTCCGGCTTGCCCTTCTGGGTCATCCAGAGCTCGGCGATCTTCATCAGCATGCCGATGCGCTGCTGATCGTTCTCGGCGCGGCTCTCGTTGCTCTCGAGAACGCGGATGAACTCGTCCCACTTGCCGCTCTCGGCGTAGAAGACCTCGAGGTCGTCCCATCGCCCGAGCGTCACGTAGCGCTTCTTGAGCTGCTCCTGCGCGCGACGGTCGTCGGGCTGCAGCGTGAGCAGCATGCGGTACGCTTCCACCGCGCGCTCCTCGTCCTTCAAGCGATCGCCGGCGATCTGACCGAGCTTGTTCAGGAGCTCGATCTTCTTCGCCGTGTCCGCGGTCGCCTCGGAGAGCTTCCAGAGGACGTCGGCGAGTTTTTCGTACTCGCGAGCGCGTTCGTAGAGCTGAGAGAGCGCGTTCAGCGCGTCGAGATCTTCCGGATCGTTGTCGACGACGACCGCCCACAGGTCGATGCAGATTTCCGGCTTCCGGACCTTCTCCGTCGCGAGGTTCGCGAGCTCTTTCAGGGCCTGCACACGAGCCTGCGGGGAGGAGAGCTGCTCGGCCTGGCCGCGTCGGAGGGAGATGAGCTTCTCCCAGTCGCGACGCTTCTCGTACATCTGGATCAGGTATTCGACCGCAGCCGAGTGACCTGGCTCGATGTCGATGATCTTCTCGAAGACCTTCACGGCCTCCGCCTGATTCATGAACTTCGAGACGTAGAGCTCGGCGGCCTTCTCGTAGAAGCCGACGCGCTCGGCGGGATCCGTGACTTCGTCCCCGAGGGCGACGAGCGTCTTCACGAACTCGTGATGACGATTGGCGGCCTCCTGCTGAGCAAGGAGCTGACGGAGCTCGGCGATCTTGCCGGCGTCTCCCCCGCCCTGGGACGCAGCGGGAGCGGCCTTCGCGGGAACGGCGGGGGCAGGCGCCGCGGCGGGCGCGGGCGCTTCTTCGGCGGCGGCCGCTGCGGGCTCTTCCGCGACGGGCGGAGGCGCGGGCGACGCGGCGACGGGCGGCGGAGCCGGAGACTCGGCCTTGCCCGCGCCGTCCGGCTTGGACGCCGCGAGCTTCTGCCCGATCTGGAGCTCGAACGCGGCGAGCGCGGTGTGCTCCGGTGCGACGGCTGCGAGCTTCTCGAAGAACGTTCGCGCGCGGATGAGGTCTCCCATCTGGCGCCACGCAGCGCCGCCGGCGCTCGAGAGATAGAAGGCCGAGGCGGGGGAATCGCCGACCGAGGTCGCGATGCGGTCCCCGAGGGAAACCACCTTCGCCCAGTCTCCGCCCATGGTCCCGTAGATCTCGCGGAGGTAGGCGAACGCGGCTTCGTTCCGCACGTCGGCTTCGAGCGCCTGAGAGATGAACTCGGCGCCGAGCTCGTGGTTCTGGTGGCGGAGCGCCCAGCGAGTGCCGAACACGAACGCGGTGCGACCGAGCTCCGCCGGATCCTTGATGGTGGAGAGGATCTTCCGCTGGAGCGAGAGGATCTCCTCCGTCCGCCCCGCGCGAGCGAGGAGGTCCTCGAAGAGAGAAGCCGCGACGACGTCCGTCGGCGAGGCGGTGTACGCCTGCGCGAGCATCCCTTCGATCTCGTCCGGAGCGAACCGACGCGTGATGCGCGCGGCGCGGAGCAGCGCGTTCGCCCGCTCCTCGGCCGTCCCCGCTTCGCGGCCCGCGCGGAGCAGGAGCGCGACGCGCTCCTGCCAATCCGAATCCCCGACCTGGACGTCGTGCAGCAGGTCCGCTGCGTTCGGCGCGCCACCCGTCTGGAGCGCTTTCGCGTAGGCCTCCGTCGCGCGATCGGCTTCGCCCGCGTCCGAGAGCACGTCCCCGAGCTGCACGAGCAGCGGCCCCGCGGCGGCGCCGTTCGTGTTCTTGATCTGAAGCTCGAGGAGCTTCTGAACCATGTTCAGCTTCCCGAGCTGCCAGTAGATGGCACGCGCTTCCGCGAGTGCCTCGACGAGCGCCGTATTCAGCTTGAACGCGTCCTGGAAGTGCTTGAGCGCCTTCACGCCCTGGAGGAACCGCCCGTTCAGCAGGCGACCCAGGCGAAGATGCAAGCCCGCCTGCTGCGCGGGGTCGGTGGAACCAGCGAGCCCCTGCTCGAGCGCTTCCGAGAGCCCGAGCCAGTCGTGGTTCCGTTCCAGCAGATTGAGACGCTCCTCAAGAATCATGCTTCCTCGAACGATTGAGAAACCGCGCTACGGGCGGGAGCCCGCGCGAACAACGCACGCCTGGGTGACGACAGACAGGACCGTGTGCGAGGGCTCGCGGATCACTGAGATCCGCCGAGCTTCTGCACCAGGTCGTTCGCAGCAGCGCACTGATCCTTGAACTTCTCGGCGGCCTGACCGCCCTTGCAGGTGCGCTTGATGAAAGAGTTCAGCAGCCGTACCGCCTTCTCCTTCTGGGGAGGCTTCTCGACGGCGTAGGTGCTGCCGAGGTTGTAGGAAATCTCCGGGTGCTTGTCCCCGGCGATCTCGTTCGCCTTCTCGAGCGCAGCGAGCTGCCCGGTCCGGTCGCCCTTCGCCTGCGCGACCATCGCGAGGAGCGAGTAGCTTCCGTAGAGGTGCTCCTTCGCTTGCTCGTCGACGGGCTGGACGATGCGAGTGCCTTCCTTCAGCACCGCCTCGGCCTGGTCGTACAGCTTCAGCGCAATGAGCGTCTCCGCCAGCGGCGGATAGAAGTAGGCGACCGTCGGGTCGTGCTCGATGGCCTTCGTCCAGTTGTCGAGCGCGGCCTGCTCGTTGTCCGTCCAGAGCATCGCGTTTCCGAGCTCGTGGTAACACTCGGCGTAGTTCGGGTCCGTCTCGATGCACTTCTGGAGAGGCTGCTTCGCCTCCTCGTAGGCATCCGGGTTGCCTGCGGCGGCCTTCTGGAGCAGCGCGACGCCGCGCTTGTACTGATAGTTGGCGAAGTCTGGCGCGATCTGGACCGCACGCGCGAGCGTGGAGGCCATCTTGTCCCAGTCTTCCTTCTTCTGGTACGCGCCCGCGAGCTTCCAGAAGATGAGGTGGTTCGTCGGATCGAGACGCGTCGCTTCCTCGTACTTCTCGATCGCGCCTTCGACGTTCACCTTGAGGGACTTGTCGCCGAGGTTCGCGAGGTTGATCGCCTCGATGTTGTTACGGCTGCAGCCGCTCTGACTGAAAATGACGGACAGACCGAGGACCGCTCCAGCGACCCGCTTCACGCTCTCGTACTTCATGGCGAGCTAACCCTTCCTGCTCGTTTCGATTTCGACGACAAAGCCCGAGACAAGGAACACGAGCATAGAGAGCGCTTCCACCGAAGTAAAGCCGTTCGTCGCGGCATTTCCGGCGAGTTTTCGGGCAAGTACGCGCGTGTCGCGTGCGGCACGCGACACGCGCGATCGGCGCTCCGAAGCGTCTTCGCGGTCGCTTCCAAAGGCCCGGTCCGACGTCGGAGCAGTCGTGCGTCGTCCTTCAGGTACCGAGGTCGGCGAAGCTCGCCGCGGCGACGCGAACCGACGACGGTGACGGCGCCGCACCCTTGACCGTCGCTCGCGCACTCGATGGGCGACGCCCGGCTCCGAACCGAAACACGGAGAGCCATGAAGGCCCCCGGAGCCCCGTCGGACGCCGGGCGACGTCTCCGCTCTCTGAACCGGCCCGAGACCCGAGCCGGATCTCGTAGGTATTTCCTGGGATCCGGAAGGAGCGGACGCCCCGCCACGGCCCCCGGCGACAACCGGAAGGCTCCTGGCGCAGCCGCGCGCACCAAACGTCGAGGGCCCCCGGAGGGGCCCTTCCGACGACAGGGTCACAGGGTGGGAGCAGCGCCCACCCCGCCGCCGCTCTCCGCGATCAGCCCGGCGAGAACATGATCGGATACACGACGGTCACGATGCCGCCCTCGGGTTGAGGGAAGCTCAAACCGTAGTAATTCCGGATCACGCACTGCACGACGGCCGAGTCCGGGATGTCCGAGCCACCGTTCGACACGTTGGACACGGAGCCGTCGCGACCGATGACGAAGCGGACCTGCACGCGACCCTCGAGGTTCGGGTTCCGAGCGAGACCCTGCTCGTAGCAGAGACGGAAACGGCCGTAGTTCTGGCGCACGATGCGCTGGATGACCTCCGGCGGCAGACGGCCGCTCACCGTGGTCGCGCCCATGCGGACCTGGGGAGCCTTCGTGCTGTGCGAACCGCCGAGGCGTCCGTGGCCGGAGCCGAAGCCCTGACCCGTGCCGGTGCCCGCGCCGTGGCCGAGGGTGCCGATGGAGCCGAGGCCGATGCCCTCGCCGCGACCACCACCGCCTTCACCGATGCCGGAGAGACCGAGACCGCCGGCGCCATACGCGTCGCCGATCTCGTCGCCGAACATGTTGCCCATCGCGCTCACGGAGTCGGTTCCGAGCGACGTGTCCCGTCCCCAAGGCGCCGTCGGCGCGTTCGGGTCGCCCGCGGCGCCGGTGTTGAGCAGGCCGATCATGCCGAACTCCATCGCCTCGCGGAGAGCGGCCTGGCGAGCGATGTGGGGATCGGCGTTGTCCGCAGGGCCCTGGACGGCGTAGCGCTTGTTCGTCGCCTTGCTGTCCTGCTTGCCCATCGAGCCTTCCTCGCCCTTCGCGCGAGTGCCCGTTCCGCCTTCCTTGTTGTCCGCGTCCTGCTCGGTGACCTGCTCGGTCTCCTTCTCCTCGAGCTCGCGCTCGGCGGCGGCATCGAGGAACTGCTGCATGAGGTACAGCGCGTTCTTGTCGAGATCGTCGTCGTCCGTGAGACCGAGCGGCGGAACGAAGAACGCCATCGCGGCGATGAAGCCGCCGACCCCGAGGAACGACGCCCCGAAGTACATGAGGACGTTCCAGTCCATCCCGGCGCCGACGCCGTGCTTGATGGGCTTGCCGGCGTTGACGGCCGCGACCTGGAACACGAAGTCGTTCAGCTCGATGCGGGCCTTCGCGCCGCCACCGATCGGGAACTGCTGCGCGCCGCTCAGCTCGGCGCACGGCTGCGCCCGCTGGCGGACGTCGTCGAGCGACATCTTCCCCTGCCCCGGGATCTCGATCGACCCGCGGGCGCCGGCCGGGATGACGACGGAGATGCTGCCCGCGTCCCCGAGGACGACCGGCATGCGCGTCGTGCCGAGCTTCTCCGACGGGATGAAGAAGTCCGTGGAGAAATTCTTCCCTTGCTCCTCACCGACGTAGAAGTTCCGCGGCGGCGTGAGGTGCGAGACGTGGAGGACGTTCGAGCCCCAGAGCACCATCACTTCCACGGCCTGGACGTGCGGAAGTTCGACCTCGTCGCTCGGGACGTCGGGGCCGCTCTTGACGAGCGTGTACGTGTAGGTTCCGGGAGGCGCGTCGTCCGGCACGTCGTATCGCGGGTCGTGCCGGGCAGCCTGGGCCGCGAACGGATTCGCCGGCGCGGCCTGGAAGGGATTCGACGGGGCCGCGAAGGGATTCGACGCCCCCGCTGCGAACGGATTCGAGGAAGCGGCGAAGGGGTTCGACGCTCCGCCGCCGGCCGCTGCCGCCGCGAACGGGTTCGAGGCGGCCTTCGGCATCGCCGGTGGCTGCTGCGCCTGGACGGGCTGCGCCTCCCCCGCGGCCTGCGCCGACTCGAGGAGGATCTGCGTCCCGCCGATCTCGATCTTGTCCCCGACGTGCAGCTTGCACTTGTTCACGCGCGCGCCGTTGACGAGCGTGCCCGGGTCGTTCCCGAGGTCGATGAGCGTGATGTCCTCGGGGCTCCCGACCTCGATCACCGCGTGCATGCGCGAGGCAGCGTCGTCGTCGATCCGGAGATGGCTCTTCGGATCCTTCCCGACCTTGACGATGTCCTGCGCGATGCTCTCTCGACGCTCGAGCGCGTCACCGCGGTAGATCGCGAAATTTAGAACGGCTTTGGCCATGCTCTCGGCTTCCTCGAATTCTCTTGGAAAACAAACATCAGGCGGCGCGCGGGCAGCGCGCGGCAGAGAACGCTCTCAGAGGTTCTCGACGGACTTCAGCATCTCGGGAACGAACGACGTGCGCGGACGAATGAGCGTCGTTCGCGCGGCGCGCGGGCGAACGCGGATCGTCGCGTCGTTCGGACCGAAGCCGCCGGCGCTCAGCGGATCGTCGTCGAACTCGTACCCGTAGCCCTCGCCCTTGTCGCCCGCGGCGTCCTTCGCCTGCGCGTGCGCGGCGCCCGTCGTCGCGAGCACGAACGCACCCATTGCCACCGCAGCCAGCCCGATTTGAATCGATCGTTTCATTGCAACCTCCACGGAATTTTCCGCGAAATTACAGTAATATTGTACTCAGCAGCGGCACGTCCCGTCAACACCGAAACCGGGCCTCCAGCCACGGAAAGGTCCGACATCGCGACGGAGGAAAAGTTCCAAAGAAAGATCGGGGGGCGGTGTTCGGGCGGCGATTTTCGGGACCAACGGCGGAGAGCGTCGTGGGACTGGTTTGCGGGGGACCTGGTCCCCCGAGGCTTCCCTTGCGGTCCTCGGGCTTCGCCCTGCGGTCCTCGGGAACCTCTCCCCCTGCCGCGCCTAGCGGCGCGCGCTCGCCGTGCTCGCGGGGCCGTGAATCGACTGGACCAATCGATTCATCCAGCCGATTCACGGCTAGCGCGCGAAGCGCGCTCGCGCGCTAGCGCGGCGGGGGGAGAAGTTTTGCGAAGCAAAAGCTTCGGGGGGCCAAGGCCCCCCGT
>DASZXK010000167.1:0-26193 GCA_035545855.1 Polyangiaceae bacterium | reverse complement strand
CCCCTGGGGCGTCGTGGAGGCAAAGCTCCTGCTCTGCCAGATCGCGCTCGGCCGTGGCCACATCGAGGCCGCGCGCACGCTCCTCGCGGAGATCCATCGCGCCGGCGTGAAGGAGCCCGAGCCGAAGCAGCACTCGCTCCTGACCGAAGCCTGGCTCGCCGCCGAGGCCGGCGACGCCGAGAGCGCCGAAGCGGCCATCGACGCCGCGGCGAGCGTCTTCAACGACCAGTCCCGCGTCGGCGACCACACGCCGCACCTCCTCGGTCGCCTCTCGAGATTCCACTTCCCGCCGGACATCCAGACCCGCATCGAGTCCTGGCGATCGCTCGTGAACGACAAGGGCCGGCGCGAGCAAGCCTGATGGCGCGAGCGAGCCTGACGGCGCGAGCGGCACGCAGCAAGATGCAGGGGGGGGTATTCCAGGGGCGATATTCCAAACTGGAATATCCCTCGCGACCTGGGCAAGACGTGGCAGCGGGTTTGGGTTTCGGATAAGGCATTCCCATGCCCGAGGAGGTTCGATTGCAAGGGATCTGGGCACTGACCGGCGCCCTGATACTCTCGGGCTGCGCCGATCCCTTGCCGCGATCGTCCGTGGAAACAGGAACCACGAGAGCGCCCCTCTTGGAGGTGCCGGTCGTGTCAAAGGAGTGGCGTACGCCGGGCGCATCCGTGCCCACCGCACCCCGTAGCTGGCCGATCGGAATCGCAGCCGGCGGCGGCGTGACGCTCGTGGAACTCCAGACCGATTCCGGGATCCGCCTCCATCGAATCGATGCAAACGGCACGAACCTGGACGTCGTAGGCATTCCGGGAGGTGGAAGCGGAGTCGCCTTCATTGGTTCCCGGTTCCTTGCGATGTCGACGAAGCCCTTTTGGCTCGATCAATCCGGTAGCACGACGCCGGTTGCCATCGTCCAGGGTTCTCTACCGGTTGCCGGGGCTGACGGATTCGCCTTGTGGGACGGTTCCGTCAACCGTTTCGACTCGTTCGGAACGTACCTCGGAAGCACGGCCATCGGGCTCTTTACTCTACGCATCGACGGTCGTGCGTTCAGCGGCGGCAACTACTGGTATGCGGCGCGTGCCTGCGCGGACACCGCCTGTTCGAGCCAGGAGTTGCGACTTCGGGGTGTCCGCGAGACCGACGGCGCGGAGATCGAGCAGGACATTCCGCTGGGCGAGACGGCGTTCTATGAACCCGCCGCGCTCGCGTGCACGAACGCCGAATGCCTATACGCCTGGACGGCAACCGCGCCGACGCCCGACCCAGATGGATCCGTGTGGTGCAAGGCCGGACCGGTCACCGCCGTGCGCGCGGTGTTCCTAGATCCAAAAGACGGGACCCCGATCTCGCCGATGCTGACGCTCGCGCCCGATCAACGAGTCGGCGCCGCTGACTCGGACGGATCAACCTTCGTCGTGCTCGCGCGTGATGACTCCACCGTCGTTGCCGTGCGGATCGCGAACGGTGCGGTTTCCGGGGTCACGCCGGTTTCGTCGTCGCCCTGGGCGACGGGCACGGAATCGATGATCGCGTTCGACGGATTCACCCATCTCGCGACCTGGCGTGGCCCACACGACTCGATCGCGGTGCGGATCGCGAAGGACGGAACTCCCATCCGGGAGGTCGAAATCGGCGGTCGCACGGCGGAGGATAGCCAGACAGCCCCCGTCGTCGCGACAGACGGCTCGACCTACCTCGTTGCGTGGGAAAGCCTGCGCGGGCGCCGCTCGGAAATCGTTGCAACACGCGTCACCCCGTCGGGCGTCTTCCTGGATTCGCCGCCCCTCGTTCTCCCCCGCCGGACGGCTGAACCGTTCATGGACCAGGTCGAGCCGCAGGTCGCGTTCGATGGATCGACCTACTGGATCACCTGGATCGAACGGGGTCTGCTGAAGGATGCCGTCGTCGCGCTTCGCATGGCCGCGAATGGGAGTTTGCTCGATGCACGACCATTGCTCGTCGCAGGGCCGTTCGATGGCATCGGCGCACACCAGATCGGGACTTTGGGCGGCCTGCACGAGTACTGGGAGGGCGGCGATGGATGCAAGAGCTTCTCCGGCGGCTTCCTCGCACGCACTGACCTTTCTTCGGATGGCGGCGCGGCACCGGAGCGCGGGATTCCGGGAACGCCATATCAGATCACGGCCTTCTCGGAAAACGGCTCCGCTGAAGCATTCAGCGACAACGGTGCGCTCTACGTCCTGGAATCCGGCGGGGCTTCGGCCGAGGCGCTGGGCTCCCCGTGCAGCTCTTCGGCCAGCGGAATCGCCCCGGTCGGGGCCGGCTTCGTGCTGTCCTGCAGCACCGGACTCGCGACTCTGACGAAGACAGCGGGATCCTGGACTTTCGGAACGCCCGTTTTCAGCGATTCCTTGCCCTCCAGCTCCATCGTCATCGCGGACGGTCGACGGTTGTTCGTCGTGGGTGGGGACGGACGCGCGGCTCGCGGCCGCGTGACCATCGCGAGCGAAAGCGCCGAAGAATTCGGCCCCCCCGCGACCTTCGATTCATCGCCCTTTTTCCCGTGGACATCTGGAGCGAGCCGAATTCAAGGGGAAGCGCTGTTCGCATTCTCATCCGTGGCGGGTCCGACACCACGGATCGGTCTGCGCTTGTTCGGCCTCGCTCCTGATGGCGGACTCGAGTCGACTGTCGATGCGAGTCCCGGCGACGCTCGGCCAGGCGACACGGGGGATGACTGTTGCCGTGATGGAGCAGTCTCGACCGGCACGCACGATGCGGCAATCGCGGACAGCGCCGTCCCGGAAGACGCGAGTGCCGACGGAGACGCCGGCAAGAAGCCAACGGACTCCGGAGTCCGCGACGCCGTCGTGGCGAGCCGCGACTCCTCCGTGAGTAGGCTCGATTCATCCATGCCGCGCGAAGCGGGCGGGCTCCCTTCACGACCCGATGCTGGACACCGCCACGACGCGAGCGCGGCACCAGATTCTAGCGGGCTGCCGGGCGATCAGAGCCATCTCCCGGTCGATCCCGGTGGGTGCGGGTGCCGCACAGTACAGTCGAAGACTTCGTCGGCCACCGCGGCGTGGGGGCTCGTCGCGGCCCTGCTGCTACGCAGCAGACGGCGCGCCCGTGTTTGACCGCCGGGGCCAACACCGTCGCGTCAAGCGAAGCGGGCGCTGGCCGTCTGCGGCGCCGACTGAACGCGTCACCGGGCCGTCGGGGGCCGCGTGTCTGTATTCCAGTTTGGAATATCGCTCGCAAGCCCCCCCCTCGCTCGCGCCGGACGGGAAGCTCCGGCGATGGGCCTGCGCGCGCCGCGCCGGACCGGTGCTAGCGTCGCTCGCATGTCCGACGCCGTCTCCCAGTCCCTCCTCGAGCGCGCCGAGAAGCTCCTACCCGGCGGGGTGAACAGCCCGGTCCGCGCGTTTCGTGCCGTGGGCGGACACCCGGTGTTCGTGAAGCGGGCGAAGGGCGCGCGCATCGTCGGCGCGGACGACCGCGAGTACATCGACTACGTCGGGAGCTGGGGGCCGGCGATCCTCGGACACGCGCACCCGGACGTCGTCCGCGCGGTGCAGCAGGCCGCGGAGGGGGGGCTCTCGTTCGGCGCTCCGACGGAGCTCGAGGTGCGCTTCGCCGAGCTCGTCACGAAGATCTACCCCTCCATGGAGATGCTCCGGTGCGTCTCGAGCGGGACGGAAGCGACCATGAGCGCGCTCCGCGTCGCGCGCGGCGCGACGAAGCGGGACGTCATCGTGAAGTTCGACGGCGCCTACCACGGGCACGCGGACGCGCTCCTCGTGAAGGCCGGGAGCGGAGCGGCGACGTTCGGCGCGCCGGACTCCGCCGGAGTTCCGGCCGCGACGGTCTCCAGCACCGTGACCGCGCCGTACAACGACGTGGGAGCGCTGACGGAGCTCTTCGAGCGAGAAGGCTCGCGCATCGCGGCGGTCATCGTCGAGCCGGTGGCGGGGAACATGGGGTGCGTGCCGCCGGTCCCCGGCTTCCTCGAGGCGATCATCGACCTCTGCGAGAAGCACGGCGCGGTCTCCATCTTCGACGAGGTCATGACCGGATCGCGTCTCGCCCGCGGCGGCGCCCAGGAACGCTTCGGCCTCCGGCCGCAGATGACGTGCCTCGGCAAGGTCGTCGGCGGGGGAATGCCCCTCGCGGTCTACGGTGGACGTCGCGACATCATGAAGAACGTCGCGCCCATCGGCCCCGTGTACCAAGCGGGGACGCTCAGCGGCAATCCGCTCGCCGTCACGGCCGGAATCGCGACGCTCGAACGGCTCGATGCTTCCGTCTACGAGACGCTGGAACGCCTCGGCGCGCGACTCGAGGCGGGCCTCCGCGAAGGGCTCGGGAAGACGAAGGGGACGGGCGTCGTGCAGCGGGTCGGCTCGATGCTCACGCTGTTTTTCCACGACGGCCCCGTCCGCTCCTGGAAGGACGCCGAGAAGAGCGACACGAAGCGCTTCGGCAGGTTCCACCAGGGGCTCACCTCGCGCGGCGTGTACTGGCCGCCGTCGCAGTTCGAGGCGGCGTTTCTCTCCGCCGCTCACACCGAAGCCGACATCGACCGGACGATCGACGCCGCGACGCAGGCGCTCGCCGAGAGCTGAATCGCGGCGCTCGCCGCGGCCCGTTCAGGGTTCCTTCGCGAGCAGGTTGAACGCGGCGAGCGTTCCGGCCGTGCGCTGGATGTCCCGCATGAGGCGGAGGCGGTTTTCGCGGACCTTCTCGTCGTCCACCATGACGAAGACGTCCGTGAAGAACTTCGCCAGCACCGGCGCGAAATCCGCGATGGCGGCGAGGCTCTTCGCCGGGTCCGCGCCCGGAGCGAGCGTCACCCGGAGCTTCCCGAACGCCTCGAAGAGCGCCTTCTCGGACGGGTTCGTCTCGCCCCCGAGCGTCTCGGGGGGGACGGGGCTCCCCTCCTTCGCGTCCTTCGCGATGTTGTTCGCGCGCTTGAAGACCTCCCCGACCGACTGACGGACGGCAGGGTCCAGGGTGGAGACCGCGCGGGCGCGGCGAGCGACGTCCACCGGGCGGTCGTGGTTCACGGCGATGCAGGCGTCCACGACGTCCCCCGCGAGCTCCGCGCCGAGGATGCCGCGGAGGCGCTGGGCGAGGAACGCGGCGAGCCGCTCCGCGGTCGCGGCGCCGTCGAGGTCGAGCTTCACGCCGGAGAAGCCGCCGTACGCGGCGCGCACCGCAGCCGGAACGTCCAGGTCCCAGGCGCGCTCGAGGAGCGTCCGGAGCACGCCGATCGCCGCGCGACGAAGCGCGAGCGGATCCGCCGAGCCCGTCGGCATCGCGTTGATCGCACACGCGCCGGTGAGCGTGTCGAGCCTGTCGGCTATCGCGACGAGCGCGCCGGCGTCGCTCGGGGCGCACGCATCGTCGGCGCCGCGCGGCAAGTAGTGCTCGCTGACGACGTCCGCGATTTCCTTCCGGACGCCCTCGGCGAGCGCGTAGGCCCGGCCCATCTCGCCCTGGAGCTCGGGGAGCTCTCCGACCATGAGCGTCACGAGATCGCACTTCGCGAGGAGGACGCCGGCCTCGGCCGTCTCGATGACGTCCTTCGAGAGCCCGAGCGCGGCGCCGAGCTCCCGGACGAGACGCGAGAGCCGCCGGACCTTGTCTCCCACCGTCCCGAGGCGCTTGTGGAAGACGATGCCGTCGAGTTTTTCCGCGCGGGCGGAGAGCTTCGTCTTCCGGTCCTCGTCGTAGAAGAATTTCGCGTCCGAGAGGCGCGCGCGCATCACACGGTCGTTCCCGCGGCGGACGTTGTCCGGCTTTTCCGCGGTGTTCACGACGGCGAGGTACCGCGGCATGAGCGACCCGTCCGCGGCGCGGACGCCGAAGTAGCGCTGGTGACCCTTCGCGACGTCCAGGATGACCCGCTCGGGAAGCGCCAGGAACGCCGGATCGAACCCGCCCGCGACGACGTGCGGCTCTTCCACGAGCGAGAGGTTCTCCTCCACGAGGAAGTCGTCCTCGATGAGCACGCCGCCGATCGCCTTCGCCTCGGCGCGAAGGCGGTCCATCATGACCTTCGCTCGCTCCGCGGGATCCACGAGGACGTGCTTCGCGCGGAGCGCGCCGACGTAGTCCTTCGCCCGCTCGATGCGGAGGGGCCCACCTCCGAGGAACCGGTGACCCTCCGTCGTCCGACCGGACCGGAGCCCCGCGAACTCGAACGACAGCTCTCTGTCCCCGAAGAGGCCCACGAGCCAGCGCACCGGACGGCCGAACGCGACGTCCCCCGTGCCCCAGCGCATCGACTTCCGGAACGGGATCTCGCCGCAGACGCGCTCGAGCGCCTTGCCGAGGAGTTCGACGGCGGGCGCGCCCATCTCCGTGCGGCGCGCGGCGACGTAGTCGCCCTTCGGCGTCTCCTTCACGAACAGCGCGTCGAGCGGAACGCCGTTCTTCGTCGCGAACGCCTCGGCCGCGCGGGTCGGCTTCTTTTCGGCGTCGAACGCGACGCGCGCCGGCGGACCCAGCACTTCCTCGGCGAGATCGGGCTGCGTCTCCAGGACGCCCTCGACGACGACGGCGAGGCGCCGGGGAGTGCCGAGCGCGCGTACCGAACCGTGCGTCAGACGGAGCTCCGAGAGCCGCGCCGTGACGAGCGCCGGGAGCGCGTCCAGCGCCGATTTCACGAAGGATGCGGGGAGCTCCTCGACGCCGATCTCGAGGAAGAGGTCCGAAGCCATGAGGGCGAGGAGCTTTCGTCAGGAGCGGCCGCACTGCAAGGCCGCCGTGGTAGCCTTTCGGTGCCATGCGGATCGTATGCCCCATGTGCCGGAAGGTCCTGGAAGACGCCCCGGAAGACTTCCCGCCGCGCCCCTTCTGCTCGCCGCGGTGCAAGCTCGCGGACCTCGACAACTGGTTGAACGAGCGCTACCGGTTCTCGTCTCCTCGGGAAGAGACTCCCGAAGACGACGAGACCGCCAACTCGAACTAGGCAGGCAAACGGGCCGCGTCCGGCATCCCGCATGGCGAACCGGGACCGCCGGCGGTACGCTCTTCGTCTCTGATGGGCGAAGCCACGGATTCGGTCTTCCGCGCCATGACGGACGACGGCACCTTCCGGGTCGTCACGGCGGACACGACGCGCACCGTCCGGGGTGCCCTGGCCGCGCAGGGGGTCAAGGGGGCGACGGCCCGGCACTTCGGGGATCTCATCACCGGCGTGGTCCTGCTCCGGCTCACGATGGCGCCGCAGCTCCGGGTCCAGGGGATCCTGCGCGGCAAGGGGAGCACCGGCACGCTCGTCGCGGACTCCCACCCGACCGGCAAGACGCGCGGCCTGGTGAGCGAAAGCCAGGGCCCGCTCGAGCTCGGCCCGGGAAGCCTCCTCCGACTCATGCGGACGCTCCACGACGGACGCCTGCAGCAGGGCGTCGTGGAGGTTCCCGACGGCGGGATCAACGAAGCGCTGATGGAGTACATGCAGGTGTCCGAGCAGGTGACGACGATGATCGCCGTCGGCACGATCTTCGACGGAGACGAGGTGGTCTCCGCCGGCGGTTACCTCGTGCAGCTCCTCCCCGGCGCGAAGCGCGGGCCCCTCATGGTCATGACCGAGCGCCTGGAAGAATTCCGCTCCATCGACGACCGGCTCGCGAAGCGCGATTTCTCGCCCGCGTCGCTCATGGAGGAGCTCCTCTACGCGATGCCGTTCACGCCCCTCGGGGAGACGGACGTGCATTTCGAGTGCTGGTGCAGCAGGCTCTCGGTCATGTCCGCGCTCTCCACGCTCCCGCGCGGTGAGATCGAATCGCTCATCTCCATCGGGGAAGTGCTCGAGATCCGCTGCGACTACTGCACGACGGAATACCGCGTCGCGCCGGCCGAGCTCCGGGGCTTGCTCGACGCGAGTTGACAAACGCCTCTTCGGCTCCCGTCCCCGGACGGCAGGACCTGCCCCCGCGGGCGCGAAGCGCCGAAAGACCCGACTTGGGGACCCCGATTCGGGTTCTTCAGGGGTGCGGACGAGATACCCCTCGTCAGCCCCACCACGCCGACCAGGTGCGTGGCGACGAAGCCTCTGCACGCGAGGATGGCGTCGCCGAGTCGAACTCGGGTTTCACTCCGCGTCCGGTGCCGGCGGCGCGATCCGGAGGCGAACGAGCCGCTTCTCCTGGACGCGCTGGGCGTCCTCCGGCTCCGCGAAGTCGCTGTGACACGCGGCCTTCGCGCCCTTGTCGGCACCGACGGCCTTCCGCGTCTTGGACGCAAGGCGGTGGATCTCTTCCGGCGAGAGCACCCCGCGCTTCTCGAGGACCGCCTGCTGCTCCGGCGTGAGCGCGGCGCTCTTCGTGACCTCCGCGCGCGAGAACCCGGCCGCCTTGCCGCTCCCGAACTCCGCGATCTCCTTCGAGATGCGGACCGAGCACCAGTCGTGGCCGCACATGCCGCAGAAGTCCGTGTCCACGTCGAGGTCCTCGTCGTGGAGCGCCCTCGCGTACTCGCCGTCGAACGCGAGCTCGAAGTGCTTCTCCCAGTTGAGGGCCGCGCGGGCCTGCGTGAGCTCGTCGTCCCAGTCGCGGGAACCGGGGATGCCGAGCGCGACGTCCGCCGCGTGCGCCGCGATCTTGTACGCGACGGCGCCCTGCTTCACGTCGTCCTTCTTCGGGAGGCCGACGTGCTCCTTCGGCGTCACGTAGCAGAGGAGGCTCGCGCCGTGATACGCCGCGGCGGTCGCGCCGATGCAAGAAGTGATGTGGTCGTACCCGGGGAACACGTCCGTCACGAGCGGCCCGAGGACGTAGAACGGCGCGCCGTGACACACGCGGCGCTGGAGCTTCATGTTGTACTCGATCTGATCGAACGGCACGTGCCCCGGCCCTTCCACCATCACCTGGCACCCGCGGCGCCAGGCGCGCTCCGTGAGCTCGCCGAGCGTCTCGAGCTCGGAGAGCTGCGCGACGTCGGAGGCGTCCCCGAGCCCGCCCGGACGGAGGCCGTCCCCGAGCGAGAAGGAGACGTCGTACTGTCGCATGATGTCGCAGATGTCCTCGAAGCGCGCGTACATCGGGTTCTCCTTCCCGTGCACGAGCATCCACTTCGCGAGGAGGGATCCGCCGCGGCTCACGATGCCGATGAGACGGTCCTTCACGAACGGGAGGTGCGCGCGGAGGACCCCGGCGTGCACGGTGAAGTAGTCCACGCCTTGCTCCGCCTGATGGCGAATCCCCTCGAGGATCACCTCTTCCGTCAGGTCCTCGATCTTCCGGCCGAGGATCATCGAGTAGATGGGCACGGTGCCGATCGGCACGCGGGAGTTCCGGACGATGGCCTCGCGACAGGCGTCGATGTCGCCCCCCGTGGAAAGGTCCATCACCGTGTCCGAGCCCCAGCGCTCGGCCCAGCGGAGCTTCTCCACTTCGGATTCCGTGTCGCTCGAGACGGGAGACGCGCCCATGTTGGCGTTGATCTTCGTCTTCGTGGCGCGACCAATGCCCATCGGGTCGAGCGAATGACGAAGGTGAACGCGATTCGCCGGAATGATCATGCGCCCGCTCGCGACCTCGCGCCGGATCTGCTCCGCCGTGAGGTGCGGCTCTCGCTCGGCGACACGCTTCATCTCCGGAGTGACGACGCCGAGCCGCGCGTGCTCGAGCTGCGTCACCGGGACGAAGCCGGCGGGCGCGGTCGCCCGGTCCTCGCCCGGGAGCTTCACCCAGCCGTCCGGCAGAAAGTCCCACGCCGTCTTCTCGCTCGGCGCGGGCATCCCGGGCGTGTCCGGCGACGAGTAGGAGAGCGGTCCGCCGACGTCGGCGCGGTTCGCGAAGGATCCGGGGTTCGTGCCGAGCTTCCGGCTCGTGGGGTTTTCGGCTCCGCGGAGAGGCAACGTGCGGTCGGTCATCTTTCGGCTCCTTGGGGGCTCACCCGGCGCGAAAAGACGACCCTCGGATCGCCTTCCCTACGCCGGTACGAGCCGGATCAGGTTCGACGGGTCCATCTCAGCGTTTTCCTTTCGGGAAACGCGCCCCGAGCGACGAGAGCGAGCCTAGCTCAGAGTCGGGGGGCCGGGTAGGCGTTCCTCCGCTTCCTGACCAACCCGCCCGTCGAGCTCATCGAGCCCGCCGTGAAGGACCGGGATCGATCGGGCTGGCCCGTCGATCGGTGGGTCCGGTGGACGGCCGTCCGTAGTATGAGCCGCCCACGCCGCTCAGCGGCGATTTTGCAGGGAGGCAGCATGGCTTCGAACACGACCCGGCAGCTGATCGTGACCCTCGTCGCACTCGCCGCAAGCGTGGGATGCGACTCGAAGGACGAGAAGAAACCGACCGCGAGTTCCGTCGAAGGCGCGCTCTCCGCGCTCGTCCCGACGGCGGCTCCCATGCCGACGCCCGCGCCCACGCCGACACCCACGCCCTCCGCGGAGCCCGCGAAGATCGAGGTCCCGAAGTGGGTGGCCGACTACGCCGAGGCGCTCTGCAAGCGTGTCGCGACGTGCCGGGAGAAGATGCTCTCCGCTCTTCCCCCGCAGCAGAAGATGATGCTCTCCATGCAGATCCCGACGCAGGAGGCCTGCTACAAGAACACGCGCACGTTCAAGGACAAGGCCCCGAAGGCCGAGCTCGACGACGCCGAGAAAAAGGCGCTCGCGAACTGCCTTCGGGACGTGCCGAAGATGGCGTGCGGCAACGTCCAGACGGGCAAGGTCCCCGAGTGCGAGACGATCCAGACGCTGATCTCGGAAGCTCAGGGGGTTTCCAAGGGCGCGGGCGGAAGCGGGCCGTAGAGCGAAGCCCCCGCCCCGCGGGCCAACGTGCGGGGCCCTTCGCCTACCGGCGATCTCTCAGAAGCACGACCCGCGGCCGAGGCACTGCCGCGTGATGCCGGCGCCGTTCGGCGCGGGGTAGTAGACGCCGCTGAAGATGCACATCTCGTTCGTGGCCGCGGACTCGCCGAAGGTGAGCGTCTGGCCAGTCTGGTTGTCGTACGTGCAGGACCACGTGATGCTGCCGCCCTGGGCGATGTCGATCGTCGGGTCGAACGCGGCCGCGACGGGCTCGTTCCAGTCCGTCGTCGTGTAGATCTCGCGGCCGTCGTTCGTCGTGGAGTCGAAGCCGACGGCGCGCCGGTGCATGTGGCTCCCCGCGCCGAGGAGCTTCACGTCGTAAGGCATGCTCACGGTCGTCGTCGCGGTGCTCGTGCCCGGCGGGACGCGGACGCCGACGTCGTTCAGGAAGATCTCCGCGGCATGGAACGTCACCTGATCGGTGTTCACGTAGCGGATGCGGAGCGAGACGGACGCCTGGATGTCCTGATCCGACGTGTTGATGTAGTGGACCTGGAGCCGGATGCCGTCTGCCCCCGGGAGGTAGCGGCCGATGCCGGCGGGGTAACGAGTGAGCTGCTCCGGCGTCTGCGCGGTGTGGATGTACGGAGCGAACTCGATGCCCGTGGAGTCCCCGATGGCGCCGTCCTGATTGTAGCTAGCGCCGTGGAACGCGAACATGTGGTGCGAGCCCTTCGCCATCGTCGACTCGCTCTCGATGATGTCGACGTCGTGACCGATGGGGTTCGCGAAGTTCTGCGCGCGGTACACCTCGTCCCCGGCGGCTACCGTGAACGTGTCGCTCGTGAACGTGAGCTCCTGCCAGCCGCCCGTGCCGGCGGACGTCTCACCCCCGCTCCCGGACGTCGTGCCGCCCGCGCCGGTGGAGATCGCTCCGCCCGCACCCGGGCTCACCGAGCCGCCAGCGCCGGGCGTCACGGAAGCGCCACTTCCCGTTCCGTCGAGCGACCCGCCGGGCCGGTGAGCGGCGGCGGTGGAAGCGTCGTCTCCGCAGGCGACGGCCAGAAGCGCGGAGCCGAGAACGGCGAAGACGGCGGCACGGGGGCGAAAAGCGAGCATTTTTGGGTATTTCTCCTGGGCGTGGACCAGCCGATAGTCACCGGACCAGGGGCCGGGCAGGCACGCGGCGTGTGGCGCCGGCTCCGGTTTCTCCCTGGGGGCGAGTCGCGGGGCCCTCTTCGGTGCAGTTCCCCGGCGAGAGACGCCCCGGCCAGCCCGGATCGCTCGCGGAGCGTGCTATCCGATCGTCCGTGAGAGCCGCTTCGCTGACGGGCGTCCTGTCTCTCTGCGTCTCGTCCGCGCTCGTCGCCGCCTGCGTGGACACGTACTGTCAGTCGGGGCCGAAGTACGGCACGCAGTGCTACGGGTCGAGTCAGCTCGATCCGCCGGGTAGCCGTGGAACGCGTCCGGGGGACGCGGCGCTCTTCCGGCAGGGTCCTCCGTCGACCGGCTCGGCGTGGAAGGCCGGGCTCATTCCGCGATCCGCGCCGAAGCCTTCGGGGTCGTCCGCGAAGCCATCGCCACCGAAGCCGGAGCACGAACCCCTTTCGTTCGGCGCCGGGCTGAAGCGGCCCGGAACCGAGCCGGCGAGCGGCGACGCGGGCGCTCCGCCGGACCCACCGCGTCCCACGGGCGAGTAGAGCTCCGGATCCGGTCCTCGCGGCTCGACGGGCGACGGATCTCATTTCGTGCGAACGCGCAGAATCTGCTCTCGGCGTTCGAAGAGGATCGACGGGGCAGGCGCACCGGGTGCGCCCCGTAGGGCACGTGACCACGTTCTGCGCACGACCCCGCTGCGCGAGCGCGAAGGATCTGCGCCCCGCGCACATCGGCTCCATCGCGAGACGCAGGAAAATCGCCCGTGGCACGGCGGGTGCTTTTGCTCGCCCGTGATGAAACACGTCGGACGATTTGGAACCGCGCTCTCCTCCCTCGCTCTGCTGTCGCTCGGATGCAGCGAGACTCCTTCCGAACATACCGTACGCCCGAAACCGTCGGCGACGACGCCCGCGAAGCCGGAGCTCGACGTCACGAGTCTTCCGACGGGTGAACCGATCCTCGCGCAGCTCACCTCGCCTCCGAACGTGCCGCCTGCGACGAACCGCACGAAGCCCGCGCACGTCGTGGTGAAGCTCGCCGTGAAGGAGGTCACGTTGCCGGTGGCGGACGGCGTCCAGTACGACTTCTGGACGTTCGGAGGCACGGTGCCCGGAAGCTTCATCCGCGTGCGCCAGGGGGACGTCGTCGAGTTCCACCTCCAGAACGACGCCTCGAGCAAGATGCCGCACAACATCGACCTCCACGCCGTGACCGGCCCCGGCGGAGGCGCGGCGTCGAGCTTCACGGCGCCGGGACACGAATCGAAGTTCACGTTCCGCGCGCTGAACGCGGGCCTGTTCGTCTACCACTGCGCGACGGCGCCGGTGCCGATGCACGTGGCGAACGGAATGTACGGGATGATCCTCGTCGAGCCGCCGGAGGGCCTCCCCCCGGTGGACCGCGAGTTCTACGTCATGCAGGGCGACGTCTACACCACGGGGAAGTACCACGAGAAGGGTCTTCAAGCGTTCGACATGCAGAAGGGCATCGACGAACGACCCACGTACGTCGTCTTCAACGGAGCCGAGGGCTCGCTCCTCGGCGACAAGGCGCTGAAGGCCTACGTCGGCGACACCGTGCGGATCTACTTCGGCGTCGGTGGACCGAACCTCACGTCGAGCTTCCACGTGATCGGGGAGATCTTCGACCGCATCTATCCGGAGGGCGGCTCGAAGGTCCAGGAGAACGTCCAGACGACGATGGTGCCCGCCGGGGGCACGACGATGGCCGAGTTCAAGCTCCAGGTTCCCGGCTCGTACGCGATCGTCGACCATTCCCTCTTCCGCGCGTTCAACAAGGGCGCCGTCGGAACGCTCAAGGTCTCCGGGCCCGAAGACGCGGTGGTCTATTCGGGCAAGGAGGCGGACTCGGCCTACGTGGCAGAAAAGTCCGCGGCTCCGGCGCAGATCCTCGCCGCGACGCAGCCCACCTCGGGGCCTCTCACCAAGGAGCAGCAGATCGCGGCCGGCAAATCCGTGTTCGCGACGACGTGCATCACCTGCCACCAGGCGACCGGCCTCGGGATGCCGAACACGTTCCCCCCGCTCGCAGGCTCGGACTACCTCGTGAAGAACGAGAAGACGAAGATCATCTCGACGGTCCTGAACGGCTTCACGGGTCCGATCCGCGTGAACGGAGCGACGTTCAACTCGACGATGCCGCCATGGAGCCACCTCGGCGACGACGACATCGCGAACGTCATCACGTACGTCCTGAACTCGTGGGGGAACGACCACGGTGTGGTCTCGCCCGCCGAGGTCGCGCGCGTCCGGGCTTCGGGCTCGAGCGGAGCAGGCATTTGATCCCCTGGCGGATCGCGCTCCTCGGCGTGCTCCTCGCGGCTCCCGCGCTCGGCGAGCGGGCGCCGCGGGGCATGGCGCGCGTCGGCCCCGGGGTGTACGAGCCGCTCTACCCCGCCTCGCCGACGGAGCGCACGGTGAAGGTGCCCGCGTTCTACATGGACGTCACGCCCGTCACGAACCAGGCCTTCCTCGCGTTCGTGCACGAGCGGCCCGAGTGGCGGCGCGATCGGGTGAAGCCTCTCTTCGCGGATTTCGGCTACCTCGCGCACTGGGAAGACGCCGAACGCCTCGGCGCGTCCGTTCGTCCGGCGGCTCCCGTGACGAACGTGAGCTGGTTTTCGGCGAAGGCGTACTGCAAGGCGCGCGGGGCCGAGCTTCCCACCGAACGGCAGTGGGAGCTCGCCGCCGCGGCGAGTGACTCGTCCGCGCGGGGAGCCGATGACCCGGCGTGGACCGAACGCGTGCTCGCCTGGTACGCCGAACCGACGTCCGCCAGGCCGCTCGCCGACGTGGGCGGTTCGAAGCCGAACTTCTGGGGCATCCGGGACCTCCACGGCCTCGTGTGGGAGTGGGTCTACGATTTCGGCGCGAGCCTGGTCACGATGGACTCCCGCGAGAAAGGGGTCGTCGACCAGACGCGCTTCTGCGGCGGCGCCGGTGCCGACGCCCAGAACCCCAGCGACTACGCGGCGTTCATGCGCATCGCATTCCGGAGTTCGCTCGAAGCCCGCTACACGACGTCCCGGCTCGGTTTCCGGTGCGTGAAAGAGATCGAGAGGAAACCGTGAACCCGTTCCGTACCGCTACCCTCGCCGCCCTGCTCTCCGGCCTCGTCGCCTGCGGACGAGCCCCCTCGACGGACGCCGCGACCGAAGCTCCGTCCCCGAGCGCCGCCCCGACGCCGCCGGTACGGCCTCCGGCGGAGGACGCGGCGAACGGCGTCTCCGTCTACGACCTCCAGATCCAGATCTCGGACGAGCACGGGAAACGGCAGCCGCTCGACGAGTTCCGTGGCCACCCCGTGTTGATCTCCATGTTCTACGCGGGCTGCCCGAACGTGTGCCCGATGCTCACGAGCGACCTGGAGAAGATCGATCGCCTGGTCCCGGAGCCCGAGCGCGAGAACCTCAGGATCTTGATGGTGAGCTTCGACGCCGCGAGGGACACACCCGAGGTGCTCACGCGGCTCATGGCGCGCCGCTCGCTCGACCCTTCGCGATGGACGTTCGCGAGCGCCGCCGAAGACGACGCGCGACAGCTCGCCGCCGTGCTCGGCATCCGCTACAGGAAGCTCGACAACGGCGAATTCTACCACTCGACGGCGATCGTCCTCCTGGACGCCCAGGGGCGCGTCCTGGTGCGAAGCGACGGGCTCGGAAAGGATCCCGCTCCGATCCTTTCGGCGCTCGTCCCTTGAAACGTCCCGTTCCACGGAAACCCTCTTGAACCCCGCCCGGGGGTGACGGACGCTCCTCGGTTCTCGCGTGCCCTCGTCCTTGGCGCGCGTCCGTCCCTTTTACTCGGAGGAATCATGTTGGAGGGAATGCTCACGCTGGAAAACGTGGCCATCGTGCTCGGCGGGCTCTGCGGGCTGGTCTTCCTGTTCTCGAGCATCGCGATCGCGCGCGGCGACCAGTTCATCACGCTCGAGCGGCGCTGGTTCGGCGCCCAGATGGCGGACGGCAGGACCGTCGCGCTCCGTCACGAGGTGGGCGTCCAGGCGCGGACGCTCGGACCCGGCGTGCATTTCCTCATTCCGTTCATCTACAAGGTGAGCAAGCACAAGTTCATCTCCATCGGGACGAACCAGATCGGAATCGTCAGGGCCATCACCGGCATGCCGATGCCCGCCGGGCAGTTCTTCGCGAAGACGGTGCCGTGCAACCTCTTCCAGGACGGCGAGGCGTTCCTGAAGAACGGCGGCGAGAAGGGTCCGCAGCTCGCGATCCTGCCGCCGGGCGAGTACCAGATCAATCCGGAGCTCTTCGCGACGGAGATCACGAACGCCGTCCTCATCGACGAGACGGAGATCGGCGTCGTGGAAGCCGTCGCGGGACAGCCGTGCCCCGTCGGACGCATCTTCGCGGACCCCGTCGAGTGCGACGCCTATCAGGACGCGGACGCGTTCCTCCACAACGGCGGGCAGAAGGGACCGCAGGTGAAGGTGCTCCCGCCCGGGAGCTATCGCATCAACACGGCGCTCTTCCGGGTCGACAAGCGCGAGCAGACGGTCATCCCGAACGGCCACGTCGGCCTCGTGACGGCGATGGACGGGGCGCGCATCGCGGAAGGGAACCTCCTCGGTCGGAAGATCGAGGGCCACTCGAACTTCGAGGACGGGAACGGGTTCCTCCGGAACGGGGGGCAGAAGGGACACCAGCTCGACGTCTTGATGCCGGGCACGTACCGCATCAACACGTCTCTCTTCGTGATCAGCGCGGTCGTCCCGTGGACGCACATCGGGGCGGACTCCGTCGGCATCGTCACGGTGCTCGAGGGCCGGCCGATCAGCGACGCGGCCAAGATCGCCGCGGACGAGATCTCGCTCGAGATCCACAACAACTTCCAGAACCCGGCGGCGTTCCTCGCCGCGGGCGGGCAGAAGGGCCTGCAGATCCCGGTGCTCCGCTCGGGCAACTACGCGATCAACCCGTGGTTCGCGTCCATCGACCAGGTCCCCATGGTGGAGGTGAAGATCGGCGAGTGCGCCGTGGTGACGAGCTTCGTCGGCGAGGAGGGGGAGGACACCACGTCCGCGGACGTGAACGCGAAGATCGTCCGGAACGGCAAGCGCGGCATCTGGGCCGAACCGCTCGGCCCCGGCAAGCACCCCATCAACACCAAGGTGTGCAAGGTAGACAAGGTTCTCACGACCCAGATTCTCCTGAACTGGGCGGACAACGAGTCCAGCGCGCACAAGCTGGATTCGAACCTGAAGACGATCACCCTCCGCACCGCGGACGCCTTCAACGTCAGCATGGACGTGTCCGTCATCATCCACATCGCGATGGCGGACGCGCCGAAGGTCGTGGCGAACCTGGGGTCGGTCGACAACCTGATCTCCCAGGTCCTCGAACCGGCGATCTCGTCGCACTTCCGGAACGCCGCCCAGTCCGTGAAGGCGCTCGACCTCTACACGAAGCGAGCGGAGCTCCAGAGCCGGGCGAAGGAGCACATCCAGGCGGTCCTCCGCATTCACCACATCGAGAGCAAGGACACGATGATCGCCGACGTCGTGCTCCCGCCGGAGCTCACGCGCACGGTGACGGATCGTCAGATCGCCGAGCAGGAGCGCATGACGTTCGCGACGCAGAAGCAGGCGCAGGAGGAGCGGAAGCTCCTCGAGAACGCGAAGGCGCAGGCGAACATGCAGCCGAAGGTCGTGGAGTCCGAGCGAGGCGTGGAAATCGCCAAGAACCTCGCGAACGCGGAGATCGAGAAATCGACCGGCGACGCGCGCGCGAACGAGATCCGCGCGGAGGGCTCGTCCAAGGCCACGAAGCTCGCCGCCGGCGCGACGGCCGAGGCCACGCGCGTCAACGCGATCGCGGACGCGGAGGCCATCGAGAAGAAGGGTCTCGCCGAGGCCCGTGTCATCATGGAGCAGGGCAAGAGCACGGCCGAGAGCTACAAGCTCCAGGTGAACGCCATGGGGAACGACGTCTTCGGCCAGATCCAGGTGGTGGAGAAGATCGCCGCGAGCCACCTGAAGCTCATCCCCGACGTGTACGTCGGAGGCGGGGGTGGCGGCGGCGCCGATCAGAACCCCCTCATGTCCCTCGCGCTGCTCCAGTACCTGACGGGAAAGTCCGCGTTCACGCGGGAACAGACGGGAACGCCTCCCGCTTCCCCGTGATCACCGAAAAGCGCACGGACGCCCCGGCGACGAACGCGCGTTTCCGCCGGGTGTCCTTCCCCGTCGACCTGGCATCCGAATCGGTCTAGAACCTCGGCCGCCGTGGGGCATTTCCCCGGGGCTCTGGAGCTCGGATGCACTGGCTTCCCAAGTTCACCTGGGACATCGACCCCATCCTCCTCTACTACCCGAAGTGGCTGCCGCTCCCGGGTGACGGGATCCGCTACTACAGCCTCCTCTACGTGGGGGTCTTCCTCGGGGGCTACAAGCTCCTCGACTGGCAGATCCGGCGCGCGGGAGGCTCCGAGGAGGACGGCAGCGACTTCGTCGTCTACGGAGTCATCGGCACGCTCGTCGGCTCGCGCGTGGGCCACGTCTTCCTCTACGAGTGGAAGCACTTCCTGGAGGACCCGTGGTTCATCTTCATGATCCACAAAGGCGGCCTCGCGAGCCATGGCGGCACCGTCGGGCTGCTCGCCGCGATGTGGCTGTTCACGCGCCACAAACGGCAGTCCTTCATCGAGGGGTGCGACCGCTTCTCGTATTCGGCGGGGCTCGGGTCCACGCTGATCCGCATCGGCAACTGGTTCAACTCGGAGATCGTCGGCCGGAAGACGGATCAGACCTGGGGCGTCTATTTCCCGCGAAACCCCGAAGACCGCGGGCAGATCGTCTACCGGCACCCGAGCCAGCTCTACGAAGTGGCGCTCGGGCTCCTCGTGCTCCTCTCCCTCTACCTGTTCGACAAGAAACTCGGCGAGGAGAAGCGGCCGCGAGGAGCGATGATCTCGCTCTTCTTCGCCATCTACTTCACCGGGCGTTTCCTCGTCGAATACGTGAAGGAATATCAGGCCTGGGCCGTCGGGCTCCCCCTCACGGAGGGCCAGATCTATTCCATCATCCCCGCGGCAGCGGGCTACATCGGCCTCTACGTGAGCCTGAAGAAGAAGGTGCCCGCGCACTGGTACACGGACGCAGACGACGAAGCCGCCGCAACCGAAGCCGAGACGGAAGAGAAGGCGAGCGCGGAAGAGTCCACCGAGGGCTCCGCGGACGCCCCGAAGCGCGACAAAGACGTCGACGAAGAGTTCGGCCACTGAGCGGAGATCGGCGAGCCCGGGCTCGGCATCCGGCCCGCGCTCCGAGCTCGTGTGCTCCCTCGCTCTCTCCGCCCCGGACAGCTTGCACGCAAGCCATCCGAACGCGACGCCCCAACTCTCTGCTCCCGCGGACTCTCTCCGCGCCGGACAGTTTGTATACAAACCATCCGATCGCGACGCCCCCTCGCTGCTCCCCCCGGACTCTCTCCGCGCCGGACTCTCTCCGCGCCGGACAGTTTGTATACAAACTATCCGATCGGCGACGTCCCCCCACCTGCGTCCTCGCCGCTGCCGCGCCGTGACGGCGAGTCGAGACCGCGGGAGGGGTGGGGTCCGGTCACTCGGCGAGCACGTCTTTGATCGTGTAGCGACCGGGCTTCTTGCCGACGACGTAGCGCGCTGCGCGGAGCGCGCCGTGGGCGAAGAGGTCCCGGTTCGACGCGCGATGGGTGAGCTCGATGCGCTCTCCGGCGCCGAAGAGGTACACCGTGTGGTCGCCGACGACGTCACCGCCGCGGACGCCGAACACGGCGATTTCGTCGTCCGTCCGGGCCCCGACGTCGCCCGCGCGAGTATGGATCTCACGGGAATTCGGACGCGCCGCGCGGACGGCCTCCGCGAGCCGTTTCGCGGTGCCGCTCGGCGAATCCACCTTCTTCCGGTGATGGATCTCCACGATCTCGGCGTCGAAGTCCGCGAGTCTCCTGGCGGCCGTCTCGACCAGCTCCGCCAGGACCTGGACGCCGAGGCTCATGTTCGGCGCGAACAGGACCGGAACGACCGCCGCCGTGTCCTCCAGAGCGGCCCGCGTCGCGTCGTCGATGTTCGTCGTGCCGACCACGACGGGCACCTTGGCCCGCTTCGCGAGCGCGAGCAGGGTGCGGACGGCGGAGGCGTTCGAGAAATCGATGACGACGTCGGCGCCGAGGAGCGCGGAGGCCGTGTCGGCCGTCACCGCGACGCCGATGCTCCCGAGGCCGGCGAGCTCGCCGAGGTCCTTGCCCTGCCCGGGGTCGTTCGGGGCCGCGGCGGCGCCGACGATGGTGTCCCCTGCCGCGTGCGCGAGACGAGCAATGGCGAGTCCCATGCGCCCCGTGGCGCCGTGCAATGCGATCTTCATTTGCCCTCGAAGGCGTCGATGGTGGAGAGAATCCGCCGGAGCGTCCCCTCGCTCGGCGGAACCAGCGGCAAACGGACCGCGGCGGTCATCCGGCCCTTCGCGTACAGCGCCGCCTTGATCGGCGCGGGGTTCGGCTCGAGGAAGAGCACGCTGTGGACCGGGAGGAGCCGGAGGTGCATCGCTCGCGCTTCCCGGAGCTTTCCCGAGAGCATCGCGCCGGTCACGGCGCTCGTCTCCCCCGGGTACAGGTTGGACGTGACCGAGATGACGCCCATCGCGCCAACGCTCATCATCGGAACCGTCAGCGCGTCGTCACCGGAGAGCACCGTGCAGCGGCTTCCCGCGGCGGCGAGCGCCTGGCAATAGAGCACGTTGCCGGAAGCGTCTTTCAGCCCGACGACGTTCTCGCAAGCGTCCAGGATGCGGAGGAGCGTCTCCACCTCCAGGTTCACCCCCGTGCGAACCGGGATGTTGTAGAGGACCACCGGACCGCGCACGGCCTTCGCGACGCGCTCCACGTGCCTGAAGAGCCCCTCCTGGTTCGGGCGGTTGTAGTACGGCATGACGATCATCACGGCCGTCGCTCCCGCCTCGAGCGCGGCGCGGGATTCCTCGATCGTCGTCGTCGTGTCGTACGTTCCGGTGCCGGCAATCACGGGGACCCGGCCGCGTGCGACGGCGACCGTGCGGCGGACGACCTCGCGCTGCTCCTCCTGCCTCAGGGTCGGAGTCTCCCCGGTGCTCCCGCACGGCACGAGACCGCTCACGCCGCCCTCTATCTGCGCTTCCACGAGGCGATCGAACGCGCCCCAGTCGACGGCGGAGCCGTCCGCGACGAACGGCGTCACGAGCGCCGTGTACGTGCCGGTGAACGTCGTGGCCATGGGGACGGGTGTTTTCCCAGGGGATCGCGCCGAACGCAAGCCGGAGGCGCGCGGAACGGCCGCGACGTGCCCGGTCGCCTCGCCCCGGATCGACTCAGGAACGCGACAGCGGCTCCGACTCCGTGTACCCGCAGCGGGGGCACGCCAGGGCGCCGCTCATGAGCGCGGAGCACCGAACGCACTTCCGCTCCTCGTTCTGGAGGGCCCCGGCCACCTTGTCGAGCGCCCGGATCGTCTGCGCGTCCACGCTGTTCACGGGGACGACGCTGATGTGCGGCTCGGCCTTGTCGTCCTTGCCGGGCGGATTGAAGAACACGATCTCCGCCGCGGACCCGGAGAGCTCGCTCGCGATGATCTCGGGCTGAGACCCGCCGAATCGCGCCGTCGTGGTGAACCGGGGCGGGCTCTGCCTGGTGGAGGAGGCCGTCCCTTGCTTGCAGTCCACGACGAGCGCCGTGATGTTGTCCCGGCCCCCCGCTTCCTTCGCGGCACGCACCAGATCGCGCACGACGTCCGGGATCGGCGCGCTCACGCCGACGAGCGTCTCCAGGACGGACTCGCCGAGCTCGCCGGTGAGTCCGTCCGAGCAGAGCAGGTACCGGTCGCCGACCAGAGCCCGGTAGGTCCGGAGCGCGACGCGGACGCGTTCGTCCAGCCCGAGCGCCCGCGTGATGACCTTCCGGGGCAGACGGCCGAGGGCCTGGTCGTCGAGATCGGCGTAGAGCTCCATCACGTCGTTCAGGATGGAGTGATCGTGGGTCAGGAGCTCGAGCGTGCCGTCCCTGAGGCGGTAGCAGCGGCTGTCCCCGACGTGGGCGATGTGGAGACGACCCGTCTCGGGGGAGAGGAGCGCGCAGACGATCGTCGTGCCCATGCCCCGGTAGCGGTTCGACGTTCGCGCGATGTCGATGACGGCGGTGTTCGCGTTCTGGACGGCGATGGAGAGCCGCCGCGCCGCCGTCCAGAGCCCGAAGGCGTCCATCTCAGGCTTGTCCCGGTACTCGGCCTCCGAGCCGTCGAACCATTTCGCGACGGCGCTCGTCGCGATGGCGCTCGCGACGTTGCCGGCGCTGTGGCCGCCCGCGCCGTCCGCGACGACGTACAGGCCGAGGTCCGAACGGACCAGCAGCGAATCCTCGTTGGAACTCCGGCGGATACCGCGATCCGTTTCTCCGGCCGATACGACCTCGAGCGGCAGAGCGACTCTATCGGGGGACACGACCTCCCAATCTAACAGTGATGACCCCCGATCGAAAGGCGGCGTAGACTGCCCTCCGGGAAGCGCCGCGCCTGCGCGGCGCCTCGTGATTTTCGGACTTCCTCGAAGAAACGAACGCCAAAAGTACCTCCACCCACATGCCGACCGACCTTTCCGAATCCGCCGGGGCCTCTGCATCGGCCCCTCGCGCCGGGATCTCGCCGGGAAAGCGGCTCGCGCTCGAGCTCTCGGTCGGGGCCTTGCTCGGATTTTCCGGCTGGAGCTTCGCGGGACCCACGGTCATCAGCTGGTGGTACGAGCCGCCGAGCAAGGATGCGTTCTCCTGTGCGGGCAGCGTCCGGATGGCGCTCGGCGAGTTCGTGAAGATGCAGCTCGGCTCCGCGCTCGTCGGCGCGCTCGGCCTCGCGCTCGTCCTGTTCGTGATTCGACGCGCGTTCCGCCCGAAGAGCGGGCCGACGACCTCCGCCTGACGCCGCTCAGGGCGTGGCGCGGATCAGGTCCGCCGCCTTCTCCGCGATCATGATGGTCGGCGCGTTCGTGTTCCCGCCGACGATGGTCGGCATGATGGACGCGTCCACGACGCGAAGCCCCGAGACGCCACGGACGCGGAGCTCCGCATCCACCACGGCCTTCTCGTCTACGCCCATCTTGCAGGTGCCGACGGGGTGGAAGATCGTGTTCGCGCGAACGCGGATGCTCGCGCGGATCTGGTCGTCCGTCGTCACGCCTGGCCCGGGGAAGAACTCGGGCCCCCGGTATTGCGCGAGCGGGTCCGTCCGCGCGACGTCCCGCGCGAGGTGGACGCCCTGGACCAGCGTCTCCAGATCCGCGGGCTCGGAGAAGTATCTCGGATCGATGAGCGGCGGCTGCATCGGATCGTTCGAGCGGAGCCGGATGTGCCCGCGGCTCTTCGGGTAGATGAGGCTCGGGAAGAGGCCGAAATACCGGCCGACGGGCACGTCCCGCTTCACGTCGGTGTTCGGCGAATCCACGCCGAAGGACGCGAAGTGGAACTGGAGGTCGGGCCGCGGCGAGCTCGCCGAGAGCTTCAGGAACGCGCCGGCGTCCACCGGTGACGCCGCGAGGGGCCCGGACCGATTGAGGAGCCACCGCGCGAGCCAGACCCCGAGCGCGGGGACGCTGAGCCGCTCCGAGCCGTTCTTCAGGGTCTCGTACTGCACGGCCGTGAGCAGGTGGTCCTGGAGGTTCTCGCCGACGCCGGAAACGTCCGCGACGACGGGGATGCCGTGGTGCCGGAGCGCGTCCCCCGGCCCGACGCCGGAGAGCAGGAGGAGGTGCGGCGACCCGATCGCGCCCGCCGCGAGGACCACCTCTCGTTCCGCGATCGCGACGGAGACCTTGCCCGCGTGCTCGAACCGGACGCCGCGCGCTCGCGTGCCGTCGAAGACGACCCCGAGGACATGACAACCAGACTGGACGGTGAGATTCGGCCGCTTCCTCGCCGGCGCGAGGAACGCGACGCGCGTGCAGCAGCGCTCGCTCCCGGAAATCGTGTGGTGGAACGCGCCCACGCCCTCCTGCTCGGCGCCGTTGAAATCGTCCGTCTTCGGCAGCCCGCGGAGGTTCGCCAGCGCGTCGATGAACGCCGCGGACGTCTTCGGCAGCGAGGGCGCGCGTGACACGACGAGCGGCCCGTTCGTTCCGTGGAAAGGCGACGGTGTCCCGCGATAGTCCTCGGAGCGCTTGAAGTACGGAAGGACGTCCTCGTACCCCCAGCCGGGGTTCCCGAGGTCCCGCCACTCGTCGTAGTTCGAGCGATGCCCGCGGATGTACACCATCGCGTTCAGGGCGCTCGTCCCGCCGAGGACCTTGCCGCGCGGCCAGAACATCCGGCGGCCGTCCACGTGCTCCTGGGGCTCCGTGTAGAGCTCCCAGTCGTACTTCGTGCGCCAGAGGAGCGAATAGAGCCCGGGCGCGCGGATGCGCACGTCCCCGCCCTCCCCGCCCGCTTCGAGCAGGAGCACCCGCGTCCTCGGATCTTCACTGAGCCTCGCGGCGAGCGTGGCGCCCGCCGAACCCGCACCCACGATGACGAAGTCGTACACCTTGCCTCGGTCCGACATGCGTACACTACTTCTCGCATGTCGGAAATCGCGCTCGGTCCCCTCATCAAACAGAAGGTGGAGGAAGCGATGCGCGACCGCGGCCACGCCACGGTGCTCATCGCGGGGCGGAGCGGCGTCGGGAAGAGCACTCTCATCAACGCGGTCTTCCAGGGTCGGCTGGCGGAGACGGGCCACGGCCGGCCGGTCACGCAAGAGATCCGCGAATACGAGAAGCCGGGCATGCCGATCTCGCTGATCGACACGCGCGGACTCGAGCTGGAAAAATATTCCGAGACGCTCTCTCAACTGCGCACGCTCGTCTCGGCGCGCCAGAAGGAGCGCGATCCGAACCGCCACGTTCACTGCGGCTGGGTCTGCATCAGCGAGGATTCGCGCCGCGTCGGCCCCGGCGAGACGGCCCTGGTGGATCTCCTCGAAGACAACGACGTCCCCGTCGTGGTCGTCATCACCAAGGCGCGCGCCGATCAGGGCTTCCGGGCGGAGGTGCAACGGCTCCTCCCGCGCGCGAAGAACGTGGTGTCCGTCCGCGCGATCCACGAGGTGCTGGACGAGGGCGTGGAGCTTCCGCCGAAGGGTCTCCCGGAGCTCGTCGACATCACGATGACGCTCATCCCCGAGGGCCAGAAGACGGCCTTCGTCGCCGCCCAGCAGGTGAGCCTCGCGCTGAAGCAGAAGCGGGCGCGGGCCATCGTCGCAGGCGCCGCGGCGTCCGCCGCGCTCGTCGGCGCCGCACCGATTCCGTTCGCGGACGCGGCGCTCCTCGTCCCCATCCAGATCAGCATGCTCGCCGGCACGAGCGCCGCCTTCGGGCTCGAGCTGAACGACGCCTTCTTCGCGACGCTCCTCTCCTCGGTGACCGGCACTCTCGGCGCGACGCTCACCGGGCGCGCGATCGTCGGTGGGCTCCTGAAGCTCGTCCCCGGCCTCGGAAGCGCCGCGGGCGGCGCCATCGCCGCCGCGACGGCCGCGACGGTCACGACGACCCTCGGCGAGAGCTACGTCCAGGTCCTCACGCAGCTCGCCGAGACCGGAAAGACGGAGGCGCCGAGCGCCGAGGACGTCGCGAAGGCGCTGTCGGAAGCGATGAAGAAGAAGCGCGGGTGACTTCAGACGCGGACGACGACCGCTTCTACGCCCGCGCCGCGGAGGAGGGGCTCGAGGTCACCCGGGTCCGACGTCAGGATCCGATCCCCGTCGCCAGCGAGGCCGACGACCGCGGCGTCGACGACGTCTTTCCGACCCGAACGGGCGAGGAGCTGCCCCGCGGCTCGTCCCGCCGCCTCGTCCAGCGAACGAACGTCGACGGACGCGAGCACGCGCGCGAGCACGGTCTGACGCGGCCCACCCGCACGCCACACCTGCCCGACGACGCCCCCGTGCGACACGGGCACCTCTCCGGCGAGGAGCGCACCCTTGAAACGCCGCCACATCGCTCGGTCGTTGCGCTCGAGCGCGATGAACGCGCCCGCGTCCAGAACGAGGGTCATCCACTCTTCCTTCGGAGCGCGGAACGCGCCGGACGCCGGGCTCCCCGACGGTCCGCGAGCTCCTGCGCCGCGATCTCTGCCTCGGAAATGACGCCGAACTCCGCCTCGTAGGCCCGGACGGCGTCGGCCATCGCCGCGAGACGCCGTTCCCGCTCGGCGCGCTCGGCGAGCGCGCCGCTCACCCAGCCGCTCACCGAGTCTGCCCGGCCTTCGCGAACGGCGCGGTTCGCGGCGGAGACGAGA